>NZ_RAZS01000007.1:0-438293 GCF_003626545.1 Micromonospora musae | reverse complement strand
GGTCCGAAGCCGCCCGACGAGCGGCCTTGCCCGCCTGGCTCCATGCCTACAACAATCACCGCCACCACACCGCCCTCGGCGGCCCACCCGCCAGCCGCGTCCCCAACCTCTCCGGGCAGAACACCTAGGGCCTGTCTCGGCGGGCTCGCCCGGCCGAGCGGCTCGCGTTGACCGTGGTCGGACCGGACCGCCGGGACCGGTCGGCACGGGACTCATCTTGCGCTTTGCCCGTCGGGAGGCCGGCGGAGAGGCGAGGATGGGAGTCGTGCGCGCAGTGACTGTGACCCCCGGGACCGCCGACTCCCTGAAGCTGGTCGAGGACTACCCGGAACCGGCCACCGAGGAGGGCCCGATCCTGGTCGAGTCCCTGGCCATCGGGGTCTGCGGCACCGATCACGAGATCGTCGCCGGGGAGTACGGCGAGGCGCCGCCGGGCGAGCGGCACCTGGTGCTCGGGCACGAGTCGCTGGGTCGGGTCCTCGAGGACCCGACCGGCACCCTCCAACCCGGCGACCTGGTGGCGGGGGTCGTCCGGCACCCGGATCCGGTGCCCTGCCCGAACTGCGCGGTCGGCGAGTGGGACATGTGCCGCAACGGCCGCTACACCGAGCACGGCATCAAGGCGCTGCCCGGGTTCGCCCGGGAACGCTGGCGGATCCAGCCCCCGTACGCCGTCCCGCTGGACCGGTCGCTCGGCCAGGTCGGCATGCTGCTCGAACCGACAAGCATCGTCGCGAAGGCGTGGGACCACATCGAACGCATCGGGCAGCGGGCGGTGTGGCAGCCGCGGGTCGTGCTGGTCACCGGGGCCGGCCCGATCGGCCTGCTCGCCGCCCTGCTCGCCGCCCAGCGCGGGTTCTCCGTGCACGTGCTCGACCTCGCCACCAGCGGCCCGAAGCCGGAACTGGTGAACGCGTTGGGCGCGACCTACCACTCGGTGCACGTCAACGAGCTGGACTTCGAGCCGGACGTCGTGCTGGAGTGCACCGGAGCGCCCCGGGTGGTGCTCGACGTGATGTGCAAGGCGGCGCCGAACGGCATCGTCTGCCTGGCCGGGGTTTCCAGCGGCGGGCGGACCATCGACTTCGACGCGGGCGCGCTCAACCGCGAGCTGGTGCTGGAGAACAACGTGGTCTTCGGCTCGGTGAACGCCAACCGGCGGCACTGGGAGCTGGCCGCGGAGGCGCTGCACCGGGCCGACCCGCTCTGGCTCAGCTCGCTGATCAGCCGGCGGGTGGCGGTGTCGGATTACGCCGACGCGTACACGAGCGGGCCGGACGACATCAAGGTGGTGCTGGAGTTCGCCGTCTGACCGCACGCCCCGGCGGTCCCCGCCCGGCGGCTCAGATGCCGGGCAGCCGGCCGTTGCGGAACACGTCAACGAAGAGCTGGTGGTCCTCCCGGGCGCGCAGCCCGTACTCGTGGGCGAACTCCACCAGGTGGCGCACGAAGCCCGGCTCGTCCCACCCCACCGTCGCGGTGATCGCCTCCTCGGTGGAGTAGTCGACCAGGTCGTGGCTGGACTCGTCGTCGGCCACCGAGTGCATCCGGGCCACCGCCCGACCCAGGTCGGCCAGCACCCCGGCCAGCTCCTCCGGCTCGTTGACGTCCGCCCAGTCCAGGTCGGCGGCGTACGGCGAGACCTCGGCGACCAGTTGGCCGACCCCGCCCAGCTCGGTGAAGCCCAGCCACGGGTCGGCGTGCGCCTGCAACGCCCGCTGCGACTCGGCCGTCCGGTGCCCCTGGTGCTGGAAGTAGGCGCGGATCGACTCGTCGGGGATGTGCCGCGCCACCGCGGGCACCTGGGCCTGCTTCATGTAGATGACGACGTCGTTCTCCAGCGCCTGCGTGTGCCCCTCCAGCAGGAGGTTGTACGACGGCAGTCCGGCCGAGCCGATGCCCACCCCCTTGCGCAGCACCACGTCCTTGATCCGGGTCTCGACCGGACGCAGCCGGGACGAGGAGACGGGCAGCGTGCCGAGGTACGCCGTGAAGGCGGCGGTGACCAGCCCGCGCGTCTCGTCGTCGACCTCGTACACACCGTCGCCGAGGGAGAAGCGCCGCTCGTAGTTGTCGATGGTGGTCTGCGCGGCGAGCAGGTCGACGCGGGTGGAGAGCCGGGCCTGCTGGAGCACCCGGCGCAGCACCCCGTCGGCGTTGTCGAGCGTGATCGAGCCGATGGCGTCGTCGCCGCCCGCGGCGATCGCCCGCAGCTCGGTCAGGTACGAGTGGGCGAAGCTGGTGACCAGCTCGGTGATCACCTGATCGGAGAGCGCCTTGGCGTAGCCGAGCAGCGCCACGCTCGCCCCGAAGCGCTTCAGGTCCCAGGTGAACGGCCCGACGTACGCCTCGTCGAAGTCGTTGACGTTGAACACCAGCTGTCCCGAGGCGTTCATGTAGGTGCCGAAGTTCTCGGCGTGCAGGTCACCGTGGATCCACACCCGGCTGGTGCGCTCGTCGAGGAACCGGTCGTCGGCGAAGTCGCCGCGCTGGTCGGCGTAGAAGAGCGCGGCGCTGCCCCGGTAGAAGGCGAACGGGGAGGCGGCCATCTTGCGGAACTTGCGGCGGAAGGCGGCGGGGTCGAGCGTCATCGACTCCCCGAACTCCGCGATCAACACGTCGACGATGTGGGCGGCGCGGCGCGGCCCTGAGCTGCTCATGTGCGCAGGCTAGCCCCCGTCCGCCAACTGCTGCTCGCCGCCGGGGCGGACCTTTTGACGCTGGTGGCGGTACAGACACCGGCACGGGCGGGCCGGGACCGGGGACGGGCTCGCCGGCCGGACGAGAGGTGCGCGGGCGGTCGGGGGTCAGCCGGCCGAGGGCGGGCGTACCGGCGGGGCGGTGAGCGACGCGACCGACCGCGGAAGAACACCGTCGCTCGGCGGGGCGTCGACGGGCGGGGCGAGCAGGTCGGGACGGGACACCCCGCCGGGGCCGGACTGCTCGGCGGCGATCTTCTCCTGGAGGCGGAGGATGCCGTGCAGCAGCGCCTCCGGCCGGGGCGGGCAGCCGGGCACGTAGACGTCGACCGGGATGAGCTGGTCGACCCCCTTGGTCACCGAGTACGAGTCCCAGTAGGGGCCGCCGCAGTTGGAGCAGGCGCCGAACGAGATGACGTACTTCGGCTCGGGCATCTGGTCGTAGAGCCGCTTGATGGCCGGGGCCATCTTGTCGGTCACCGTGCCGGAGACCACCATGAGGTCGGCCTGGCGGGGGCCGTGCGCGAACGGGATCACCCCGAGCCGCATGAAGTCGTGCCGGCTCATGCTCGTCGCGATGAACTCGATCGCGCAGCAGGCCAGGCCGAAGTTGAAGACCCAGAGCGAGTAGCGGCGACCCCAGTTCAGCACGAACCGGATCGGCTCGCCGAGCACTGCCGGTACCTGCACCTCGGGCCTCCCTCCCCTGTCTCCGATCTGACAGTCAACCACAGCGGCGGCGGCGGAGACCCGTGCAACCGGGGCCGGCATCGAGGCGTGTGATCGGCATCGGCCGCACGGACGCGGCACGCACGGGGAGGACCAGATGACGGTGACGAGGGAGCCACGGCGGGGCGAGCCGCCACCCGGGGTGGCAGCGGAGCGCCCGCAGCCACGTGAGCAGGCCGAGGGAATCGACTTCGACGGCCTCTACCATGCGCACTTCCGGTCGCTGACGCTCCAGCTCGCGGCGTACTGCGGGGATCTGCCGCAGGCGCAGGACCTGGTGCAGGAGGCGTTCTGCCGGGCCTTCGCCCGGTGGTCCCGGGTGTCGCGCTACGACGATCCGGTGGCATGGGTACGGCGGGTCGCCTGGAACCTCGCCACCAGCCGCTGGCGGCGGCTGCGTACCGCGCAGTCCTGGCTGCGCCGGCAGCGTGAGGAGCACATGCCGGGTCCCGGCCCGGAGCGGGTGGCGCTGACCGCCGCCCTGGCGCAGCTGCCGGCCAACCAGCGTCGCGCGGTGGTGCTGCACTACCTCGCGGATCTGTCCGTCGGTCAGATCGCGGAGCAGGAGGGGGTGCCGGAGGGCACGGTCAAGTCCTGGTTGCACCGGGGCCGGACGGCGCTGGCGGTTCAGCTCGCCGGCGAGAACGGGGGGAACGGTCATGCCTGAGTTCGATGACATTCTGGTGAGCGGCGAGTTCTCCGCTTTCCGCGAGGCGTACGCCCCGGCGGTGCAGCCGGCCGGCCCCACCGAGGTGCGACGGACGGTACGGCGACGTCGCCAGCGGGTAGCGGTGCTGACTGCCGCCGTCGCGGTGCTCGCGGTCACGATCCCGGTGGCGGCGAACACGACCCGGGACCGGGGCTCCGCCCCGCCGCCCGGCCCGGCGCAGACCGGCGAGCCGAGCCCGTCGTCGACCGTGCCGCCGACGCCGACCCCGAGCTCGGTGAGCCCCACCGCCGCGGCGCCGGACGGTCGGATCAGCCGGTCCCAGCTCCTCGCCGCCCGCGTCGACCTGCCCGCCTGGCCGGAGTACCTGCACTCCCCGCCGAGCTGCGGCACCGAGGACGTGCGGCTCCGCCCGGGGCCGAACGTGGATTCGGTGCCGGCCCTCCTCGGCGATCCGGGCCACGGCGACCTGGACGGCGACGGTGCGGTCGAGACGGTGGCCCTGCTCGGCTGCCGGGCCAACGGTGAGACCCTCGGGAAACAGGTGGTGGCCTTCGATCGCGACGCCGCCGGCCGGATCGTCACCATGGGCCGGGTGGTCGGCGCCGCCGAGGGGATGGACGACATCGCCGACTTCTCCGTGCAGGACGACGGGAAGGTCCGGGTCCACGTCGCCGACGTACAGCCCTGCTGCGGCCTGCCGTCGTGGTGGCCGCAGGGGCAGTGGCGGACGTACGCGTGGACCGGTGACCGGTTCGACCAGACGGCCGGGCCGACGAAGTTCGGAGTAGATCCCCGGCTGACCGACCTCACCCTGACCGCCGGTGAGCTGGCCCTCGGGCCGCCGGACGGGCAGGGCCGACGCACCGGCACGGTGACGGTCACTGTCGTCAACCGGGGACCTGTGGACGTTCCCCGGCTGGGCTTCGACACGCTGACCAGCATCGGCGAACCCGACGGGGCGGACCTCGACAGGTGCCGGACGGCCGACGCGGGACCGGTCGCCGCTTGTCTGCTGGATCCGCTGCCGGCGGGCGGGCGGAAGACGTACACGTTCCGGTTCCTGGTCGACCCGCCCGGCGACGACGACCTGCGACCGGTCGTGCAGGTGGTCCACTTCGACGCGCAGGACCGGTACTGGGACGACCTGAAGCGGAGCGACAACCGCGTCGAGCTCCGCACGGCCGGCTAGCAGCACGACAACCCCCGCACGGCGCGGCGGCCCGGAGAACCCGGGCTGCCGCGTCGGGCGGCTCACCAGTGGGGGCGTTGCAGCAGGCCCACGAACTCCACCAGCAGCCGCTCCCGCAGCGCGGGCGCGGCGGCGTCGAGCAGCGTGTTCACCACCGCCATCCGGTCGGGCGGGGCGGCGGCGGACCCGCCCAGCCCCAAGCCGGCGGCGAGCCCGCCGACCAGTTCGGGGGTGAGCGCGTCCGGGGTGAGCGTGCCGGCGAGGGTGCGCAACTGCTCGGGCAGCACGACCGGGCCGGCCGCCCGAACGGCCTTCGCCGCCTCGGCCAGCGCCGGACCGAACTCGCCCACCCGGGTCGCCACCGCGGCGGTCACCGTGAGGTGCACGCTGGCCGGCAGGCCGGCGTACGAGAGCTGGGGCTGGGTGTGCCAGCCCCGGGCGGTCAGCTCGTCGACCAGCACGAACAGGTCGAGCTCCGGGTCGGTGGCGGTGAAGCAGACGACTGTCGACTCCGGCTCGGCCATCAGCCGCAGCCCGGGTACGCGGCGCACGGCGTCGGCCAGCCCGGCCACGGCGTCCCGGGTGGCCGCCGCCAGGCGCAGGTAGCCGTCGTCGCCGAGGTGCCGCAGGGTGGCGTACGCGGCGGCAATCGGGCCGCCCGAGCGCGTCGAGGCGATCGTCGGATTGATCATCGTGTAGCCGGGCCAGTCGGCGTACGCGAAGTACTGCGGGGCGCGCAGCGCCGGATCACGGTGCAGCAGCACCGAGACGCCCTTCGGGGCGTACGCGTACTTGTGCAGGTCGACCGAGATCGAGGTGACCCCGGGCACCGCGAAGTCGAACGGAGGTACCGGCACGCCGAGCCGACGCAGGTAGGGCAGCGTCCAGCCGCCGAAGCAGGCGTCCACGTGGCAGCGCACCCCCGCTGCGGCGGCCGCGGCGGCGATCTCGCCGACCGGGTCGATCACGCCGTGCGCGTACGACGGGGCGGAGCAGGCCACGAGCACCGTCTCCGGCCCGATGGCGGCGGCCGTCGCGGCCGGGTCGGGGCGCAGCGTGCCCGGGTCGACCGGCACCACGTCGAGCCCCACCCGCAGGTAGTGGGCCGCCTTGGCGAAGGCCGCGTGCCCGCTCGCCGGCACCACGAGCCGGGGCGTGCTGATCTCCGGGTGGGCGTCCCGGGCCGCCTTGACCGCCAGGATCAGCGACTCGGTGCCGCCGCTGGTGACGCTGCCGACCACCTCCGGCGCGGTGCTGCCGGGTCCGCCGCCGAGCAGCTCGGCGGCCGCCCCGACCAGGGCGTTCTCCATGGCCAGCAGGGACGGGAAGGCGGTCGGGTCCAGCCCGTTCACGTGCGCGCTCGCCGCGTACGCCGTGGCGGCCAGCTCGTCCAGGCCGGGTACGGCCGGGTCGTAGACGTACGCGAAGAGCTGCCCGCCGTGCGTCGGCCGGTCCTGGGCCCGCAGCAGGTGGATCTCGTCGAGCACCCGCTCGGCGGGCAGCCCCTGTTGCGGCAGCGCACAGCCGCCGGTCGGCTCCTCGTTCATGGGTCTTCGGCCCTCTCCGTGCGGCTCAGCGGCTGTCGTTGCCCACCACGACCGGTCGGTCGGCGTCGTCGTTCGCGGTGGGCAGGTTGTAGCGGCGCAGCAGGGCGAGCGGCGCGGCCACCAGGAGGGCGGGGAGCACGGTGAAGCCGAGCAGGATGCCGAACCGGGCCGGGTCGGACTGCGCCGCGGCCGTTCCGGTGTCGGAGGAGACGTAGCCCGAGAGCTGGAGCACCAGCCCGTAGATGCCCGGCCCGAGCGCCAGCCCGAGGGTCTCCCCCGCCGTCCACACCCCGGTGAAGACACCGGCCTGCCGCCGGCCGGTGCGCGCCTCGTCCCAGCTGATGCAGTCGGGCAGCATGGCGAGCGCGAAGACCTGCTGGCCCGCGTACCCGGCGCCGACCAGTGCGACCACCGGGTAGATGGCGGCCGCCGGCAGGAGCGGGGCGGACACCAGCGCCGCCACGCCCACCGCGAGCAGCAGCGACGCGGCGACCAGGGCGCGGAGCTTGCCGACCCGGGCACCGATCCGGGTCCAGAGCGGCATCACCAGCAGCGCCGGCCCGACGAAGCAGGCGAAGAGCAGCGTCGCTCCGGTCCGCGGGTCCCGCAGGATCTGGTCGGCGAAGTAGTTGACCCCGGCCAGGATGGTGGCCACGCCGGCGGACTGCACCACGAAGCAGAGCAGCAGCGCCCGGAACGGGCGGTTCCGGGCGGCGACCGCGAGCTGGGCGCGAAGCGTGGGCTCGCTCTCGCGTACCCGCCCGGTGGGCGCGGCCCTGGTGCCGGCGAACGCGCCGACCGCGCCGAACGCGATCAGTGCCGCCACGAAGAGGCCCATCCAGCGGTGCCCGGCGAGCCCTTCGCCGCCCGCGCTCACCACCATCGGGGCGACCGCCCCGGAGACCAGGATGGCGAGGGCCAGCACGGCGATCCGCCAGGTCATCAGCCGGGTGCGCTCGGCGTACTCCTCGGTCAGCTCGGCCGGCATCGCCACGTACGGCACCTGGAAGAAGGCGAACGCGGTGGCCGTGGCGAGGAAGGCGACCGCGACGTACCCCGCGGCCGGGCTCCCCGATCCGAACGGGGCGGCGAAGATGGCGGCGAAGAGCAGCGCGAGCGCCAGCCCGGCGAAGAGCAGGTAGGGGCGGCGCGGACCCCAGCGCGACGCGGTGCGGTCGGAGATGCGGCCGGCCACCGGGTTGACCAGCACGTCCCACGCCTTCGGTACGAGCACCAGCAGCGCGGCCACCCCGGCGGCCACCCCCAGCGTGTCGGTGAGGTACGGCAGCAGCAGCAGGCCGGGCACGGTGCCGAAGGCGCCGGTGGCGAGCGAGCCGAGCGCGTAGCCGAGGTGCACCCGACGCGGCAGACGGCCCGGGGCGGGGAGCGGGCCGGCCGGCGGGGCGTTCATGGCGCCGAATGCTACTCACGTTATGGCGCCGGTCACATCCTCCCTTCCGGCGGCCACGTGCCCTCGCCCTCCGGTGACCAGCCGGCCGCCGCCAGGTCCACCCCGGACGCGCGCAGCGGCGTCCCCTCGGCGAGCAACCGGGCCCGGGCCTCCCGCTCGTGCCCCGGCGGCAGCCGCCCGGTCGAGTTGACCACCCGGTGCCAGGGCACCGCCCCGCCGTGCCGGGCCATGATGTTGCCCACCAGCCGGGCCGAGCTGCGACCCGAGCGATCGGCGAGCGCATCGGCGACCGCCCCGTACGACATCACCCGGCCCGGTGGGATCCGCTCGACCAGGTCCAGCACCGCCTCGACGTACTCGTCAGGTGTCACAGCGCGCCACACTATGGGAACGTCGCGGGGCTGCGCCGCCGTGACCACGCAGAATGGTCGTTGTGCGTGAAGCGGTAACGGCAGCCCGACGCGTCGTCGTCAAGATCGGATCTTCCTCGCTGACCACCGCGACCGGCGGTCTGGCCGGGGAACGGGTCGACGCGCTGGTCGACACCCTCGGGGCGCTCGCCGACGACGGCCGGGAAGTCGTGCTGGTCTCCTCCGGCGCGATCGCGGCCGGCCTGGCGCCGCTGGGGCTGTCCCGCCGCCCACGCGACCTGGCCACCCAGCAGGCCGCGGCGAGCGTCGGGCAGGGCCAACTGATCGGCCGGTACGCGGCCAGTTTCGCCCGGCACCAGCGGACGGTGGGGCAGGTGCTGCTCACCGTCGACGACGTGACCCGGCGGGCGCACTACCGCAACGCGTACCGGACCCTGCGCAAGCTGCTCGACCTGCGGGCGGTGCCGATCGTCAACGAGAACGACACGGTGGCCACCGAGGAGATCCGGTTCGGCGACAACGACCGGCTGGCCGCGCTGGTGGCCGCGCTCGTCCAGGCCGACCTGCTCGTGCTCCTCTCCGACGTCGACGCGCTCTGGACGGGCGACCCCCGCCGACCCGACTCCACCCGGATCACCGAGGTACGCAGCGAGGAGGACCTCACGGGCGTCACGATCGGCGGCGCCGGGCGCGCCGGGGTCGGCACCGGCGGCATGGTGACGAAGGTCGAGGCGGCCCGGATCGCCACCGGGTTCGGCATCCCGGTCGTGCTCACCGCCGCACCGCTGGCCGCCCCGGCGTTGGCCGGCGAGGCGGTCGGCACCTTCTTCCATCCGCAGCGTCAGCGCCCGGCCGCGCGGCTCTTCTGGCTCGCGCACGCGACCTCGCCCCGGGGCCGGCTGCACCTGGACGAGGGGGCGGTCGCCGCGGTGGTCGGGCGACGCAAGTCGCTGCTACCGGCCGGCATCACGGCGGTCGACGGGGCGTTCACCGCCGGCGACCCGGTGGACCTGGTGGACTCCCAGGGGGCGGCGGTCGCCCGGGGGCTGGTCAACTACGACGCGGTGGAGCTGCCCGGACTGCTCGGTCGCTCCACTCCGGAGCTCGCCGCGGCGCTCGGCCCGGCGTACGAACGTGAGGTCGTCCACCGCGACGACCTGGTGCTGCTGTGAGGAGTGACGAATGAGCAGATCAGCTCAGGGCGGAGGGTTGACGTGAGCGAGCGACAGCGAGCGAATCATCAACGCAGCGCGGTAGAGCCTCATGACGGCACGGAGCGCAGCGGAGTGGCGGCATGAGCGTGGTGGAGCAGGCACGGCGGGCGCGGGTGGCGGCGGAGGCGCTGGCCCTCGCGACGCGTACGACCAAGGACGCCGCGCTGCACGCGATGGCCGACGCGCTGGTGGCGCGTACCCCCGAGATCCTCGCCGCGAACGCGACCGACCTGGCGGCCGGGCGGGAAGCCGGGCTGAGCGCGGCCGTGCTGGACCGGCTCGCCCTCGACGCGGAGCGGGTGGCCGGCATCGCCGACGCGCTGCGGCAGATGGCCGCGCTGCCCGACCCGGTCGGCGAGGTGGTACGCGGCTCGACCCTGCCCAACGGGCTCGAGCTGCGGCAGATCCGGGTGCCGTTCGGCGTGGTCGGGATCATCTACGAGGCCCGCCCGAACGTGACGGTCGACGCCGCCGGGATCTGTCTGAAGTCCGGCAACGCGGCGCTGCTGCGCGGCTCCTCCTCCGCCGCCAACTCGAACTCCGCGCTGGTCGCGGTGCTGCGCGACGCGGTCGCCGGGGCGGGGTTGCCGCCCGACGCGGTCCAGTTGCTCGACGCCACCTCCCGCGACTCGGTCAAGGAGCTGATGCGCGCCCGCGGGCTGGTCGACGTGCTGATCCCGCGCGGTGGCGCGTCGCTGATCCGCACCGTGGTCGAGGAGTCGACCGTCCCGGTGATCGAGACCGGGGTCGGCAACTGCCACGTCTACGTCGATGCCGCCGCCGACGTGTCGATGGCCGTGGCGATCACGTTGAACGCGAAGACGCAGCGCCTCTCCACCTGCAACACCGCCGAGTCGCTGCTCGTGCACGCGGCCGTCGCGGAGACCTTCCTGCCGCCGATGCTTGCCGCGTTCGCCGAGGCGGGCGTCACGGTGCACGGTGACGAGCGGGTCGTCGCGCACTCCGCCGCCGTGCTGCCGGTGACCGAGGAGGACTTCGCCACCGAGTACCTCGCCGCGGAGATCTCGGTCGCCGTGGTGGACTCCCTCGACGCGGCGGTCGCGCACATCCGGCGCTACGGCACGGGGCACACCGAGGCGATCGTCACCGACTCGACCGGGGCGGCCCGCGAGTTCGTGGCCCGGGTGGACGCGGCGGCGGTGATGGTGAACGCCTCGACCCGGTTCACCGACGGGGGCGAGTTCGGTTTCGGCGCCGAGATCGGCATCTCCACGCAGAAGCTGCACGCTCGCGGCCCGATGGGCCTGCCCGAGCTCACCAGCACCAAGTACGTGGTAACCGGCGACGGCCACCTGCGCGGCTGACCGGCGGCCGCGCCCCGTCAGTCGGGCCCGGTGCTCGGGGTGAGGCAGGCGCGGACCGCGCGGAGCGTGGTGTGCACGTCGAACTGGTGGCCGTCGTCGCTGTCCCAGCCGCCGTCGCTGCGCTGGGTCTCGGTGAGCCGGCGGCGGGCGGAGACGAGGAGCCACTGCTGCTCGCCCACCCCGACGCGGCGCAGGCTCGCGGCGAGCCAGGCCGCGTCCGCCGGGGAGAGCTCGGGGATCCGCTCGGCGAGCACCGCCTGGATCCGCGCCGACTCGTCGTACCTGCCCTGCCGGTGCAGCACGGCCGCGCTCAGCCAACCGGCCGGCAGGAACGACGGCCAGCTCCCGTCGGGCCCGAGCCGCTCGACGACGGCCTGGGCCGCCGCCTGCACCACCCCGGCGTACGCCCCGCCGACCCGGTGGTCGAGCGGGCCGGCGGATCGGGCGTCGAGCCCGGCGACGGTCAGCCAGAAGCCGGCGTTGGCGGTGAGGTAGAAGCCTGCCTCCGGATCGCCGGGGCGGGCCCAGTCGGGTGCGACCTCGGCGAGCGCCGGGTCCTCCTCCCAGCCGCCGTCGGCCGACTGCCGGGTGGCGAGCCAGTCCAGGGCGTGCCGGGCCGCCGGTCGGCCGAGCGCGCCCAGATCGTCCAGCTCGGCGAGGCGGAAGCAGGTGGCGTCGACCGAGCCGATCGGACCGTCGAGGGTCGCCGGCCAGCCGCCGTCGGGCGCCTGCCCGAACTCGGCCCGCTCGATCAGCTCGACCGGCGCCGGGGCTCCGGTGCGCAGCCGGGAGAGGCGGGCGCGTTCCACCGCATCCCCACGAGCCACCACGAAGCCGATGGCGGCGTCCAAGTCGACCACGGCGGAGACGCTACCTGCGTAAACGCGATTCCGCCTCGGAGGATCGGCCGAGGTCGGAGCGGTTCCAGCCCGCCCCGACCCCGCCCGGTCGGTCAGTACGCGGGCAGCGACGGATCGATCTGCTTGATCCAGGAGAGCACGCCGCCCTGGACGTGCACCGCGTCCCGGAACCCGGCGGCCTTGAGCGCGGCGAGCGCCTCGGCCGAGCGGACCCCGGACTTGCAGTGCAGCACGATCTGCCGGTCCTGCGGGAGGCGGGAGAGCGCCTCACCGGAGAGGATCTCGCCCTTCGGGATCAACGTCGCGCCGGGGATGCGGACGATCTCGTACTCGGCCGGCTCCCGGACGTCCACCAGGAAGACGTCCTTGCCGGCGTCCTGCCACTCCTTGAGCTCCAGCGCGGTGATGGTCGAGTCGACGACCGCCTCCTGCGCCTCCTCCGACACCGCGCCGCAGAAGTCCTCGTAGTCCTCCAGCAGGTCGGTCACGGTCGGGTTCTCGCCGCAGAGCGCGCAGTTCGGGTCCTTGCGCACCTTGATCTTCCGGTACGACATCTCCAGGGCGTCGTAGACCATCAGCCCGCCGACCAGCGGCTCGCCGATGCCGGTGATCAGCTTGATCGCCTCGTTGACCTGGATCGAGCCGATCGAGGCGCAGAGCACACCGAGCACGCCGCCCTCCGCGCAGGAGGGGACCATGCCGGGCGGCGGGGGCTCCGGGTAGAGGCAGCGGTAGCAGGGGCCGTGCTCGGACCAGAAGACCGAGGCCTGGCCGTCGAAGCGGTAGATCGACCCCCAGACGTACGGCTTGCCGAGCAGCACCGCCGCGTCGTTGACCATGTAGCGGGTGGCGAAGTTGTCGGTGCCGTCGACGATCAGGTCGTACTGGGCGAAGATGTCGCGGACGTTCTCCCGGTCGAGCGCGGTGTTGTGGATCTCCACCTGGACCAGGGGGTTGATCTCGCGGATGCTCGCGGCGGCCGACTCGGCCTTGGACCGGCCGACGTCGGAGACGCCGTGGATGATCTGGCGCTGGAGGTTCGACTCGTCGACGGTGTCGAAGTCGATGATCCCCAGCGTGCCGACGCCGGCGGCGGCGAGGTAGAGCAGGGCCGGCGAGCCGAGACCGCCGGCGCCCACGCAGAGCACCCGGGCGTTCTTCAGCCGCTTCTGTCCCTCGACTCCGACGTCGGGGATGATCAGGTGGCGCGAGTAGCGACGGATCTCGTCAACGGTCAGCTCGGCGGCGGGCTCGACGAGCGGGGGCAACGACACGGTGGACTCCCCGGGATCGGCGGTGCGAACCCGGCCATTGTCACTCGGCACCGGACGCGTCGGCCATGAGGGAGGACACGACGCCCGTAATTCGGGAGGGGAATAGCACCGCCGATCGCCGCACCCCGTCGTCGATACCGCCGCCACCGGAGCTGGATCGCGGCTCGACGCTAGGGGATGATCTCGCCCGCGTAGCGGCGGCCGTCGAGGTAGGGCCAGGCGTTGGCGAGGCAGCCCTCCAGCCCGTACGTCTGCTGCTGCATGACCGGCGCCGGGCTGCCCGGCGCCGGGCAGGCCTCGTGCCCCTCGCCGAACTCGTGCCCGATCTCGTGGTTGATCACGTACGTCCGGTAGACCGAGAGCGGGGCACCGTAGTCCGGCACCGCCTCCATCCACCGGGCCAGGTTGATGATGACCTGCCCGGGCAGCCGGCAGGAGGTGTAGCCCTCGGTGCTGAGGCCGCCCTCGGCGCACATGCGCTCCGAGGTGACCGGGGTGGCGAGGTAGACGGTGAAGTCGGCCTCCGCCGCCTCCGCCACCCGCTGCACCCGTAGCTCGCCCGAGGCGATCCAGCTACGTGGGTCGGCGAGGGTCTCGTCCACGCTGGCCGCGAAGGCGTCGACGTCCTGACCGGCCCCCTCCTCCACGACGACGCGGTAGCGGTGCAGCGGGCCGTCCTCGCCGACGACGGGCGTGCCACCGGTGGCGACGACGAATCGGCCCGGACCGTACGAGGGGACGACGACGGGCGGCGCCTCCTGCGGCTCGGCATGCGCCCCCAACCCACCGCCCTCGGGCAGCCGGTCCGCCACGGTAGCGGGCGTGGAGGGTTCGTCGCCCCAGGTGACAACGGTTCCGGCGGCGGTCGCGAGCAGCAGCGCCAGCCCGAGCAGAACGGCGCCGCGGCGCCGCGAGCGGGTCCGCAGCAGTGCGGGGGGCCGCTCGCCACGGGAAGCCGGCGGGCCGTAGGGGGACGACGACGTCATGCCCTTCAGACTGCCAGATCAACCGCTTATTTCCGGATGTTCAAGGCTAATGCCCCGCTGATTCGTCAGGCCAATTAATGGCGACGAAAGATGTGATTAGGATGAATACATCTTAAGGCACGCAGACAGTACGAAACAGCGCGTCAGAGCGGCGGGCCGGCGTACCGGCGGCCGTCCCGGTACGGCCAGGGATTGGCCACGCACCCGTTGAGGAAGAGCGTCTGCTGCATCATCACCGGCGCCACCCGGCCCTTGCCCGGACAGCGCTCGTGGCGATGCCCCAGCTGGTGACCCACCTCGTGATTGACCACGTAGAGCCGGTAGACCGAGAGCGGAACCTTCGCCCGCACGAAGTGCGGCACGGAGAGCCGCCACCGGTCGAGGTTGATGATGACCTTCCCCGGCGCCCGGCAGGACGTGTACGGACGCCCGTCGACCCGGATGTCCACCCCGCCCTGCGCGCACATCCGCCCCGCCGTGCGGGCCGTCGCCAGGTAGACGGTGAATTCGGAATCCGTTCCACCGGGCACCTGTCGCAGCCGCAGCCGGCCACTGTCCACCCAGCTACCCGGACCGGTGAGCGCGACCTGCACGGCCCGGCCGAACTCGCCCGCCTCCTCGCGGCTCCCCGCCTCGACGGCGACCCGGTACTGCTGGATCCCGCCGGCCCGGCCCAGCACCGGCCCGGTGCGATCGTCGTAGCCGAAACGGCCCGAGCCGGCCGAGGGCACCGGCCCCGGCAGTTGGAACACCGGCGACGGCGAGGCGGAGGGCGAGGCGGTGACCGGCGACGACCCGAGCAACGGCAGCGGCCCCTCGGGGGACGGCAGCTCCGCCGCGCCGACCGGCACCGGCCGGGCCGCGACGTCCTGATGCCGCATGATCACGACGAGCGCCGCCCCGATCGCGAGCAGCACCACCGAGAGCTGCGCGATCAACTGGAACCGGCGGCCGTGCGGACTCCACGGCCCCGCGACCGCGCCGCTGCGGCGGTCACCGCCGCCCGGCCAGCCGGGTGCCGCGCCGCGGACGGACCTGCGCGGCGGGAGCACCGGCGGATCGACCGGCTGCCGGCCGACGGTCGGGTCGCCGGCGGAGCGCGGCGCGGAGCTGGGCATCCGGCTCAGCCTGCCAGATCGTGACGCTGCGCACCCTCCCCCGTTTCGGTGAGTAGTCCCAGCACCGCCCGGGCCACCAGCCGCGGCTCCTCGAGCTGCGCCACGTGACCCACCCCGCCCAGCATCAGCAGCCGACTGTCCGGAATCACCCGAGCCGCCTGCGGAGCGACCCGGACGTCCACGAGACGGTCCCGCCCACCGCCCACCACCAGGGTGGGTGCCCGCACCGACCGGGCCAGCCGCCAGAGCGACCCCGACCCGGGCAGGTACGACCGCAGGAAGCTGGAGACGAGCCCACGAAACGTGCGGACGTACGCGGCCGCGTAGTGCTCGGCCTCATAGCGCACCCGGATCTCCTCCAACGCCTCCCGCCGGCGCTGCTCGCAGATCCGGCTCAGGTCGGCGACGCACGCCTCCAGCAACTTCTCGACCATCGCCTCGGGCGCCAGCTCGGTCAGGCGCCGGGCGGCCATCCGCTCCGCCCCGGGCAGGGCGAGCAGCGGCAGCATCCGGCCCTGCAACGAACGCCCGAAGTTGAGGAAGGGCAGGGCCGGGGAGATCAGCGTCAGGGTGCGTACCAGGTCGGGGCGGAGCGCGGCGAGCTGCACGGTGATCGCCCCGCCGAGCGAGTTGCCGAAGAGGTGCACCGGTCCCCGGTCGGAGTGTTCGAGGTAGCGGACCAGCCGCGCGGCGAACGCCGGCACGGTGTAACGGAGGCCCGGCTCACTGCGCCCGAAGCCGGGCAGGTCGATCGCCTGGCCGTCCAGCCTGCCGGAGAGCAGCCCGGCCAGGTCGGTCCAGTTCTGCGACGAGCCGCCGAGTCCGTGCACGTACAGGGCCGGCTCCGCGCCCGGGACGGTGGCCGGGGTCTCCCGGACGTAGCTGACCATGCCGTCGAGCCGGACCTCCCGGCCCGGCCACGGCGGCGGAACCCCGTGCTGCGGGAGCAGCCGCTCCGGGCAGAGGGTGGCGCGCTTCATCGCCTCAGTCTGCCCGGGAACGGCCCGGCCGGCAGCGCGTCGCCGAGAGCCGGCGGCCCCCGGCGGATCGCGGGCCGGGCCTACGGCCGGTCGGCCAGCAGCGCCTCGAGTCGACGGTTCACGGCAGCCAGGGTGGCCCGGACGACCGCCTGCCGCGGATCGCCCGCGACGAGCGCCGACCCGGCCAGTTGCTCGACCCAGCCGTCGCAGACCAGCAGCACCACCACGGTGGCCACCTCGCAGTTGCCGAACGGCACGACGGCGGCGTGCTCGACGAAGCACCGCCCGCCCTCGGAGCCGGCCGGGCGGCGCAGCAGTTCGTCGACGGCCGCCGCGGCGGCCACCCCGCAGAGCCGCAGGACGTAGCCGTCGACGGCCGGGCCCGTGGCGTAGCCGGCGGCGGTCTCACCGGCGGCGATGAGCCGTACCTCCACATTGGCGTCGAGGCCGAACGTGCTCACCTGGACGTGATCGATCACCACGCGCGGGCCGGGGACCCCACCGGTGTCCAGTGGACGCGACGGCCCGCTCTCCGTGGTCGTCAACTGCGCGCCGGAGTACGACGCCCCGAGGTTCACCGGGCTCCCGGTGGCCCCGCCGACCGGCGTCTCGTCCACCGAGGCCCGACCCCGGGGCGGTCCGGAGGGACGGCGCCGGCGCAGCGGCTCCGGCTCGGGACGCGCGGGCCGGGCGGGGGCCTCCGCACCGGTCGCCGCCTCGGTCAAGGCGGGTCGATCCGCGCGGACCTCCCGAACGGCACCTGCGGACTGGGCAGGCTCCGGGTCACGTACCGCCGTGCGGCGGCGGACCGGCACGGTGGGCACGCTCGGCGCGGCCGGCAGACCCGGCAGGTTCTGCGGAGCGGCGGCGAGCCCCATCCGCTCCTGGAGCAGGCGGGCGACCTGCCGGCTCACCTCGGCCGGATCCGCCCCGTCGGAGAGATCGAGGCGGAGGCTGTGCGCCCCCGCCGGGGTACGCCGCAGCGACGCGTCGCGGACGCCCGCCACCTCCCGTACCGCGCCGAGGATCGCGTTGACGTCGAACCCCTCGGGGCGTTCCTGGGGCGTCGCGGGCTCGTCGTCACGACGCAGGTGGGTGGCGATGCGGGCGAGTTGCGGAGTCTCGGCGGGTGGCTCCACGGCTGGCGGCTCCGGCACGACGGGCACGTCCGGCTCGGCGGGGACGCGCTGCGGCAGCACCGCCGACGTCGGGTCCGGCGGCCGGCCGACGGGCTGGTCGGCCGTGGGCGCCGGGTCGGGTGCGGATCGGCGGGCCGCGTATCCAGGCCCGCCCATCGCGGCGGGCGTGGCGGGGGCGTGGTCGTGGCGACCGGCTCCGCTCGTGGCGGAGGCGGCGGGACCGGGCGGGGTGGATGCCTCCCGGGTCACGCCCGGCGCCGGGTCAGGCAGGTGGCGGCCGGCGGCCGGGGTCTCCGGCGGCGTCCGGTTCGCCGCGTCCGCGTCGAGCGGGCGGCGGCGGAAGGCCTCGGCGGCACGGCGCGGCGTCGGCTCGGGGCGATCGGTCGGGCTCGCCTCGCGTACCACCGGCGGGACGCTCGTGGGGCGGGCGGCGGCCCAGGACGGCCGGTCGGACGGGGACTCCCCGGACCCGCCCGCCCAGGCGGGCCGCCCGGGAACGGCCGGAGCGGACGGCGCGGCGGCGGGTGCCACCGGTGGCGCGCCGGCCGGCGGCCCGGATTGCGTGCTGTTCGCCTCGGACCCGGCGGCCCAGGCGGGCCGCTCCACCGCCGGAGAGCCGGACTGCTCGGACCCGGGCACTCGCCGCTCGCCGGCCCACGCGGGCCGCTCGGCTGCCACCGGAGAGCCGGACTGCCCGGACCCGGGCACTCGCCGCTCGCCGGCCCACGCGGGCCGCTCCACCGGCGGCGAGGTGGGCTCCGGCGGCGCGTCGGCCGGTGCGGGCGGCGTACGCTCCGCGGCCCAGGCCGGGCGTGCCGCCTCGGCGGCGCGGCCGGGCTCGGACCCGGCACGGGTGACGTCGTAGGGCTGGGACGGCTCGGCGCGGACCGGCTCGTAGGGGCGGCCCGGCTCCGCCCGGACCGGCTCGTACGGCCGATGCTGCTCCGCCCAGGCCGGTGCGCTCTGCTCCCACGCTCGCCGCCCGGCCGACTCGTCGGCGTCGTGGCCCGCCCGCGCGGTCGACGCGTCGGCGTCCTGGCGCGGCACCGGCTCGCCGGCCCCGCGATCCAGCTGCCCGGCGGGCGCGTGCTGGCGGCGGCCGACCGACTCGTCGTCCTCCCGGCCGCGACGCCCGACCGGCTCGCCGGCCTCGGCCGGCTGGCCCGACGAAACGTCGGACTCGCCGACCCGGTCTGCGCTGGCCTCGTCGCCCTCCCGGGAGCGCCGGTGGGCCGGTTCCTCGTCCTGCCGCGACCACGACGGGGCCCAGGCGGATCCCCAGCTCGGCCGGTTCCAGCTGGGACCGGACCAGTCGGGCTCGCCGGCCGACGGCTCGGCGGGTGCCCACGACTGCGCCGGGCCCGGCTCGGCGGCGGGAGGATACCCGTCGGCCCAGCCGTGCTGCTCGGGCTGCTGCTCCTCGGCTGCGGGGCCGTCGACGGTGGGTGCCTGGAAGCCCGGGGGCACCTCGAAGCCGGACGGCGCGGTGCCGACCGGCGGGACCTGGACGGCCGGCGGCGCCGAGGTCGGCCGTCCCGGCTCGGCCCAGTGGGGCCGGGTTCTCGGCGCCTCCTCGGAGCCGTGCCGCGCGGGGCCCGGCTCCGGCTCGGTCGGGCCGTACGCCTGCTCCGCCGCGGGCGCGGGACGCTGGGCGGGCACCACCAGGCGCTCACTGCCGTGATCGCGTCGGTCCTCGTCGACGGGTGGGGCGCTCACCGGCGCCCGGCGGCTCGCGGACGCCTCGTCCGGCGAGTAGGAGACCCCGTTGGCGTGGTGCCCGTTCACCCGCGCCGGGGGCTCGGGGTCGTCGGGGAGGCCGGTGACCGGCGCCGGGAGGTCGCCGTGGCGGGGCGAGGAGGCGGCCCAGCCGGAGGCCGGATCGGGTACCCAGCGCGCCGGCTCGCCGGACGCGCCCGGTTCGCCGGAGGCGTGCCAAGCGGTCGCCGGGGGCGCCCATCCGCTGGTGGAGCGGGAAGGATCCTGCTGACCCGTCCCGTCACCGTGCTCTCCCGGGGTGGCGGCACCGGGTTGACCTGCTTCACTCACCGCGCGCTCCTTGGTCGCCCCCGCTGAGGCTACCGTGTGGTGACAGTGGCGATAAGTTACAGCGGCGGGCCAATTCCGCGACGGGTGATCGAGCCCGATTGGTTCGGGGTAAACATGTCGGCCCGTACGGAGAAACTCGGAGGTTCCCATGACCGCTGTGGGGAACGGTGCGCAGACCGCCGGCCGGCCCACCCGGCTGCCGCGCTCCGCGCGTCGTAAGCAGCTGCTCGCCGCGGCCCAGGAGGTGTTCGTCGCCCAGGGCTACCACGCGGCCGCGATGGACGACATCGCCGAGCGGGCAGGGGTCTCCAAGCCGGTGCTCTACCAGCACTTCCCCGGCAAGATGGAGCTGTACCTGGCGCTGCTGGACACGCACTGCGACGCGATCGTGGCCAAGGTGCAGGAGGCGATGCGCAGCACCGACGACAACAAGGAGCGGGTCGGCGCCTCGGTGCGGGCGTACTTCGACTTCGTCGACCACGAGAGCGAGGCGTTCCGGCTGGTCTTCGAGTCGGACCTGCGTAACGACCCGGCCGTGCGGCAGCGCGTCGAGCGGGTCGAGCAGGGCTGCATCGCGGCGATCACCGACACGATCATCTCGGACACCGGGGTGAGCCGCGCGCACGCCGAGCTGCTCGCGTCCGGTCTGGTCGGCGCGGCCGAGACCGCGGCGCAGTTCTGGCTGGCGGGCGGGCGGCAGGTGCCGAAAGCGGAGGCCGAGGCGCTGGTGGCCGCCCTCTCCTGGCGGGGCATCGCCAGCTTCCCGCTCAAGGACGAGTCGGCCTGACCGGCCCGGGCGGATCCGGATCCACTCGCTGACCGGCGGCAGGGTGAGTCAGCCTGACCGCCACGGCCGAGATCGGATAGCCTTCCCCACGGCGGCTCTTTCGCCCCAGTTGAGGAGGCACCGTGGAGGTCAAGATCGGCGTGCAGTACGCGCCGCGCGAGCTGGTTCTGGAGAGCGCGCAGGCGCCGGCCGAGATCGAGCAGATCGTGACCGACGCCATCGCCAATAACAGCGGCACGCTGTCCCTGACCGACGAGAAGGGCCGGCGCGTGATCGTGCCGGTCGACAAGGTCGCCTACGTCGAGATCGCCGAGGCGTCCCCGCGAGCGGTCGGGTTCACCGTCCGCTAGGCGCAGACGGTGTCCGCGACGGCTCGCCCGCCGCGGACACCGGACCGTAGCCCCGGGCCACCTCGGCCCGGGGCTCAGTTGTTCAGGCCGGCGGCGGTCATCCGCGCGGTGTGCGCGGCGGTCAGCTGCCGGAGCAGCGCCTCGACGTTCACCCGCTCCCCCTGCGCGATCAGCGCGGTGAGCGCGCCCCGGTCGGCGGCGGCGACCCGGCTGGCCTGGGAGAGCGCCTCGCCGACCAGCCGCCGCGCCCACATCGAGAGCCGGTGCGCCACCCGCGGGTCGGCGTCGATCGCGATCCGGATCTCCGCGGCGGCGAAGTCGGCGTACCGGGACTCGTGCAGCACGTCGAGTACGAGTTGCCGGTCCGGCTCGTCCAGCGCGGCCGCGGCCTCGCGGAGGAAGTCGTCGGTGATCGCGTCGCCGACGTACGCCTTGGTCACCGCCTCCGCCCAGTCGCGCGGTTCGGTCGAGTCGTGGTACGCCTGCACCGCCTCCACGTACGGCGCCATGGCGTCCTGCGGCACCACCCCGAGTGCGGTGAGCCGGTCGGCGAGGCGTCGGTAGTTGGCGACCTCCGCCGCGGCCATCTCGCCCAGCGCGGCCCGGCGACGCAGGTCGGGGGCGAGCCGGGCGTCGGCGGCCATCCGCTCGAAGGCGAGCAGCTCGCCGAGGGCCACCAGGCCGAGCAGGTCGGCGACGGCGAACGCGGGGGCGGTCGGGGCGGACACGAGCGCAGGTTACCGCCCGGAAGGGCCGCGGCGTGGCCCCGCGACCCGGCCGTCCGGGCGCGGCGACCCGAGCCCCGCACGTGTGAACTCGGCCACAGATCGTCCACCCGGTGGATCGGCCGAGACCCGGAATCAGGACGTCACCCTGTCGGTTCAGGTAGTATGGAACAGTTGCCGTGGGCGCCGATCTGATCTAACTCAGGCCCCCGGCGCGCGTGCGGCCCGGTCCGGCTCGGCGATGTGCCCCCGACCGTGTGGCCCGCGCCAGACCGAACGCGCCCTGCGGAGATGACGGGGCGCACCCACGAGAGGGCACCCCCACATCCAGATGAGCGAATTCACGCAGGACAGCACGGGGAGTCGCGTTCCGACCCCCACCACACCGGTAGCACCGACCTTCGCCGAGCTGGGCGCGCGCCAGGAGACCGTCGACGCGCTGGCCGCGGGCGGCATCACCAACGCCTTCGCCATCCAGCAGTACGCGCTGCCGATCGCGATGCGCGGCACCGACCTGATCGGCCAGGCGCCCACCGGCACCGGCAAGACCCTCGGCTTCGGCGTCCCGCTGCTCGAGCGGGTCTTCGCCCCGGGCGAGGGTGGCGACGGCACGCCGCAGGCGCTGGTCGTCGTCCCCACCCGTGAGCTGGGCCTCCAGGTCGCGAAGGATCTCGCCATGGCGGGCAGCACCCGGGGCGTCCGGGTCCTGCCGATCTACGGCGGCGTGGCGTACGAGCCGCAGATCGAGACGCTGCGCAAGGGCGTCGAGATCCTCGTCGGCACGCCGGGCCGCCTGCTCGACCTGGCCAAGCAGAAGCACCTCCGGCTGGACCGGGTACGCGCGCTCGTGCTCGACGAGGCCGACCGGATGCTCGACCTCGGCTTCCTCGACGACGTCGAGAAGATCCTGGCGATGCTCCCCGACGACCGGCAGACCATGCTCTTCTCGGCCACCATGCCGGATCCGATCGTCACGCTCTCCCGGCGCTTCCTGCGCCACCCCGTGACCATCCACGCCGGGCACACCGCCGAGACCGGGCCGTCGCCGCAGACCGAGCAGCTGGTCTACCGCACCCACTCCCTCAACAAGGTCGAGATCGTGGCGCGGATCCTCCAGGCGGAGTCGCGCGGGCTCACGATGATCTTCACGCGTACGAAGCGGGCCGCCGACCGGGTCGCCGAGGACCTCGACTTCCGCGGCTTCGCGGTGGCCGCCGTGCACGGTGACCTCGGGCAGGGGGCGCGCGAGCGGGCACTGCGGGCGTTCCGCGCCGGCAAGATCGACACTCTGGTCGCCACCGACGTGGCCGCCCGGGGCATCGACGTCAGCGGGGTCACCCACGTCATCAACTACGACTGCCCCGAGGACCAGGACACGTACACCCACCGGATCGGTCGTACCGGCCGGGCCGGGGCGAGCGGTGTCGCGGTGACCTTCGTCGACTGGGACGACGTGCCGCGCTGGCGGATCATCGACAAGACCCTCGGGCTCGACATGCCGGAACCGCCGGAGACGTACCACACCTCGCCGCACCTCTACACCGACCTGCACATCTCCCCCGACGTGAGCGGCACGCTGCCGACCGCCGAGCGGACCCGGGCCGGGCTCTCGGCCGAGGTCGAGGAGGACCTCGGCGGTGGCCGGTCCCGCCGCGGAGACGGCGCGCGTGGTCGTCGTAGCGGGGGTCGTGGCCGCGGCCGTGGCGAGTCGGGGCCGGACTCGGCCACGCCGGTCGAGACTGACACCGCCGAGGGCGGCAAGACCCCGCGCCGCCGGCGTCGCCGCCGGGCCGGCGAGGTGGTCGCGGAGGGCGAGACGACTGCGGTGATCACGGACGGCGGCACCGCCGAGCCGGCATCGTCCGGCACCGAGGGTGAGGCGGCAACGGCGCCGAAGCCGCGCCGCCGTCGGCGTCGCCGCTCCGGTGGCAACGCCGCCGGGGCCGCCACCGCCGAGGCGACCACCGCCGACTGACGCAGAACGCCAGGACGTCCCCCGCCCACCCGGGCCGGGGGACGTCCCCATCTCCACCCACCCCACCCCCACCTCCCCGCGCCGCGGGCCCCCGGGCACGCTTTCACGGAAAGAGTGGGCATCCGACGCGGAACAGCCACTCTTTCCGTGAACGAGGTCCCTACGGGGCGGCGCGGTTGGGCGGGTGGGATGGGGTGGGGAGAGGATTGAGGGATGGCTGAATCGCTGGATGCCGCGCTGGGCGAGGTGCGGGCACTGCTGCTCGACCCCGCGCTGACCCGCGCCGTCGCCGCCGGACGCCGCCGGGGGCTGCGCCCCACTGTCGTACGGGCGGAGCTGCGCCCGGTGACCCTCAAGGCGGGGCCTCGGCTGCAGATCGCCACCTCCGACGGCGCCCGCCCCTACACCCGTAACGTCGCACCGGGCCGGGAGGCGGCCGAGGCGGTCGACGCGCTGCTCGCCGAGCCGTTCGGCAACTGGCACGTGGAGACCGCCGACACGACGCTCCAGCTGCGGGTCACCAAGTCCGGCGACGCCCAGGTGCACCGGGCGAGAGCGACCCGGCCGACCGCCGAGCCCACCGGCAACGACCGCGCGAAGGAGTACCTGCTGGACCCGGGCGACCCGATCTTCGCGGAGATCGGCGGCTCGGCGGCGAAGCGCCGCCAGGTCGACGCCTTCCTCCGGGCGCTCGCGGCGACCCTGCCCGACGAGCTGGCCGGTCCCCTGCGCGTGGTGGATCTCGGCTGCGGCAACGCATACCTGACCTTCGCGGCGTACCGGTATCTCTCGGCTCGTGGGCTCGACGTGGAGCTGGTCGGCGTCGACGTCCGGGAGGACCAGCGGCTGCGCAACACCGAGCTGGCCGAGCGGATGGGGTGGGGCGACCGGGTCCGTTTCGTGGCCGGCACGATCGCCGAGGCGGTGGTCGATCCGGCACCGGACCTGGTGTTGGCGCTGCACGCCTGCGACACCGCCACCGACGAGGCGCTGGCCCGGGCGGTGCGTTGGGATGCCCGCTGGGTGCTCGCCGCGCCGTGCTGCCACCACGACGTCGCCGCGCAGCTGCGGGCGCGACCGGCTCCGACCCCGTACGAGCTGCTGACCCGGCAGGGCATCCTGCGCGAACGGTTCGCGGACGTGCTCACCGACGCGCTGCGGGCCGGGCTGCTCCGGCTGCACGGCTACCGCACGGAGGTGGTGGAGTTCGTCGACTCCCGGCACACGCCACGCAACCTGCTCATCCGGGCCCGACGCAGCGGTGCCGCGCCGACCGACGAGCAGCGGCGCGACTACCGGGAACTGGTCGATCAGTGGCGGGTCACCCCGCGGCTGGAGGCCCTTCTGGCCACTGAGGACGGTTCGGGCACCCCGTCCGCGTCCGCTCCGGCCGCCGCCCGCTAGCCGGCGCGGTCGGCGACGGCGGTCCACCTCGGCCCCGCCGACCACAACGATCGGCACCTCTGTCCGCTTTCGTCCGGAAGCCCGGCACAAAAGGTCCCGTCGACGGGACCTTTTGTGCGGTCAGTCAATTGTTTCGGGGCCGTCCGGTACTACGCTCGGACGCGACATCCGGTGTTCCACCTCGAGAGGGAAGAACCGCAAGGATGCGTTCCGCAGAGGTTTCACCGCAGATGGCCTTCGCACGGTTCGTGCGCCGAGCCATCGATGACGCTCGCGACGAGCGGGGGTGGACGGTCACGGAACTCGCCGCCCACACCGGCGTCGGCCGGTCCACCGTCTTCCGCTGGCTCGCCGGCGACTGGCAGGACTACCCCGAGCTGGCCAAGGTCCGGGGCTTCTGTTCCGCGCTGGAGCTACCGGTCGCCGCGGCGTTCCGCGCCCTCGGCCTGCCGGACGCCGGCCCGGCCCCACGTCGCCGCGGCGAGGAGGGCCCGGTCGAGGCGGACGTCCGCGTGATCCTGGACCGGCTCGCCGACCCGGCCGTGCCGCTCGAGGAGAAGCACCACATCCGCGACCTGCTGCGCTACCTGGCGCGCCGCCCGATCCGCCGAGCCGGCTGACGACGCCGCGCTGACGAACGACGCCGGCCCCGACGGTTCGCCGGAGGGCCGGCCTGAGACTCGCCCGGCCCGCCACACCCGCACCGCCGCCCGCCGCGCCACATCGGCACCGGCGGCTCGCCCGCGCCCCATCTGCGCCGCCGGCCCGCCGAGCCACATCGGCACCACCCGGCCGGCGACGTCACATGGGCACCGCCGGCTCGCCGTGCCACATCCGCATCGCGGGCCCGCCGCGCTTCATCTGCACCGCCGGCCCGCCGAGCCGCACCGGGCCCCGTGTTGGCGCTACACCCGCGCCCGCACGGCCCGCGTCGCAGCTGCACCCGCGAGGCGCCACGCCGTAGCCGCACGGCCCGCGCTGTAGCTGCACGGGCGCGGCGCACGCCGTAGCCGCACGGCCCGCGTCACGGCACGACGACGGTGAACTCCGCAGTACGCACCACGCCGGCGACCTGGAAGTCCAGATAGAGCCGGTAGCGGCCCGGGCCGGGCGCGGTCAGCCAGAAGCGCACCGCCCCGTCGACCAGCTGCGGCTCGGGATGCACGTGCAGGTACCCGAGGTCCCCCTCGCGCAGCGCCACCAGGTGGCCGTACGCCGCGAGGTAGCGCTCCAGTGCGGCGGGGGCGCCTTCGGCGGCGATCCGGAATGTCAACGGCACGGTGGCGCCCGCCTGCGGCGTGCCCTGGTAGTCGACGGTGAACCCGCCGACCGTCGTCGAGGTGGCGGCGGCCGGCAGCGGGTGCGGCTGGTAATCGCCGGGCACGGCCAGGTCGACGCCGAGGGTCAGCGCCGCCTGCGTACCGTCGTCGGCCACGACGGTGAAGTCGGCGTACGCCCGCCAGGTGCCCGCCTCCGGCAGGGTGAGGGGTACGGACCAGGTGCCGTCCGGGGCCATCGTCGGATGCAGGTGCTGGAAACCGCTGAGGTCACGGCGTACCACGATGAGGTGCATCGGCTTGTCGTGCACGATCGCGAAGCGGGTGACCGGTTTGCGCTGCGCGTTGTGGATCTGGAAGCGGAGCTGCCCCTCCCGACCGGGGGTGAACCCGGTGGTGAGCGGGGCGAGCGTGTAACCGGCCGCGCTGACCGCCAGGCCGCCGGCCTCGGCGTCCGCCGCCTGGCCCGCCCCGGCGACGGTGCCGTGGTCGTGCGGCGCGGTGCCGGGCGGGTGCGTGTGGTCGGTGGTCTCCAGGCCCACCGCCGTGGGGGTGTCGGCGGAGTTGAGCCGGCCCAGACCGAAGCCGAGCAGGACGGCGAGCACCAGCCCGCCGACCGACAGCGCCAGCCGGAGCGTGCCGCGGTCGGGTGCCGCGGAGACCCGGTCAGGCACCGGAGCCAAGCTCGTAGCCGGCCTCGTCGAGGGCCGCGCGCACCGACTCGTCGGAGAGCGGGTCGGCGCTGGTGACGGTGGCGGTGCCGGCGGCCAGGTCGACCCGGACCTCACGGACGCCGGACAACGCCGCGAGCTCGTCGGTGACCGCCCGTACGCAGTGCTCGCAGGTCATGCCGGTGACGGCGTACGTACGCGTGACAGCCTGCTCATCCATGGCGCCCACGGTACCGCCGAGCGGGTCCGCGACCGGTCGGTGTACCGGTGGCGTGGTGACCGTCGCACCTCCGCGCCCCCGGGAACTTCTCCCGCGTCACTCCCGACTGGGTCAACCGGCGACCGCCAGCGCGAGCGGCAGCACGTCCGGGGCACCGGCGCGCCGCAACGCCCGCGCGAGCAGCGTGACGGTCCAGCCCGAGTCGACCAGATCGTCGATGAGGAGCACCGGCCCGTCCAGGCCGGCGAGCGCGGCGGCCAGTTCGTCGGGCACCGTGAAGGCGTCGTGCAGCGCGCGTACCCGCTGGGCGCTGTTGCCCCGGGCCGCGCCGGCCGGCGACGCGGCCGGTGGCAGCTGGCCGAGCAGCGGCAGCCGGCCGACCGTGGCGACCCGCTCGGCGAGCGAGCCGACCAGCCGGGCGCGGCTCCGGGAACCCGCGGCGACCACCCCGACCGGGCGGCACGGCCAGGGATCGTCGCCGTGCGCCCACGCCTTGAGCACCTCGACCACGGCGGCGGCCACGTCGTCCGGAACCGGAACGTCGGCCGCCTCCGGGCCGACCAGCTCACGCAGCCGGCCACCCCAGCCGAGGTCGGAGAGGCGGCCCACGGCCCGCCCCGGCAACGCCTGCTCCCCGGGGGCGATCCGTCCCTTGAGCGGTACGCCGACCGCCGCCAGCCCGGTCGGCCAGAGCTTCTTCGGCGGAAGCTCCACGCCGGGCCGGCCGAGGAAGGTCTGCGCGGCGCTCAACGCGGCCGGCGAGACCTCCGCGCCGAAGAGCGGCTCGGCGCAGCGGTCGCATCGGCCGCAGTCGGTCGCCCCGGCGTCGTCCAGGCACTCCCGCAGGTAGCGCATCCGGCAGCCGGACGTGGCCGCGTACTCCCGCATGGCCTGCTGCTCGGCGGTGCGGGCGGCGGCGACGCGCCGCAACCGGGCCTCGTCGTAGACCCAGGGTTCGCCGGTGGCCAGCCAGCCGCCGCGGACCCGGCGGACCGCGCCGTCGACGTCGAGCACCTTGAGCATCAGCTCCAGCCGTGCCCGGCGCAGGTCGACCAGGGGCTCCAGGGCCTGGGTGGAGAGCGGCCGGTCGGTGTGCAGGGCGGCCAGCACGGACCGCACCTGCTCCTCGGGCGGGAAGGCGAGCGAGGCGAAGTAACGCCAGATCGCGGCGTCCTCCACGCCCGGCAGGAGCAGCACCTCGGCGTGCTCCACGGCCCGGCCGGCCCGGCCGACCTGCTGGTAGTACGCGATCGGCGAAGGGGGCGCGCCGAGGTGCACCACGAAGCCGAGGTCGGGTTTGTCGAAGCCCATGCCCAGCGCGCTCGTGGCGATCAACGCCTTGATCTTGTTGTCGAGCAGGTCCTGCTCGGCGGCGCGGCGGTCGGCGTCGTCGGACTGTCCCGTGTACGCGGCGACCGGGTAGCCCCGGCTGCGCAGGAACTCGGCGGCCTCCCCCGCTGCCGCCACGGTCAGTGTGTAGACGATGCCCGAACCGGGCAGCCGGTCGAGGTGGTCGGCGAGCCAGGCCAGCCGGTGTGCCGGGCTGGGCAGGTCGAGGACGCCCAGGCGCAGCGACTCCCGGTCGAGCGTGCCGCGCAGCACCAGGGCGTCGCTGCCGTCACCCGTGCTGAGCTGCTCGGCGACGTCGGTCGTGACCCGCGCGTTGGCGGTCGCCGTGGTGGCCAGCACCGGCGTGCCCGGCGGCAGGTTGCCGAGGAAGGTCCGCAGCCGGCGGTAGTCCGGCCGGAAGTCGTGCCCCCAGTCGGAGACGCAGTGCGCCTCGTCCACCACGAGCAGACCCGTGGTGGCGGCCAGCTTCGGCAGCACACCGTCCCGGAAGTCCGGATTGTTGAGCCGCTCGGGGCTGATCAGCAGCACGTCCACCGCGCCCGCGTGGATCTCGCCGGTGATCTCGTCCCACTCGTCGAGGTTGGCGGAGTTGATCGTCCGGGCCCGGATTCCGGCCCGCGCCGCGGACTCCACCTGGTTGCGCATCAGCGCCAGCAGCGGCGACACGATCACCGTCGGGCCGACGGCGTCGCTCGGGCGCTCCCCACCCGCCGGCGCGCCGTCGGCGGTCGCCGCCCGGTCACGCTCGCGCAGCAGGGCGGTCGCCACGAAGTAGACCGCCGACTTGCCCCAGCCGGTGCGCTGGACGCAGAGCACCCGACGCCTCTCGACCACCAGCGCCTCGATGGCCCGCCACTGGTCCTCGCGGAGCCGGGCGTGCTCGCCGGCCAACCGCCGCAGCACCGCCTCGGCCCGCTCCCGCATCGCCGCCCGATCCTGGCTCATCCGGCATTTCTACCAGCGAAGCCCGACAGCGCCACGCGCCGTCGCCGGAGGTGATGGTCACGAGCCGGACTGTTGCGCCGGTCGCGCCGAGCCGCTGGCGGTTTACGACCGCTCCGCCGCCCCGAGCGGCCGTCGGTTCCCCGGTCAGCGGCCGAGCACGGACCCGCCGTTGACCCCGAGCACCTGACCGGTGACGTAGCCGGCCGCGGGGCTCGCGAGGTAGCGCACCGCCTCGGCCACCTCGGCCGGTTCGCCGGCCCGCCCGACCAGGGTGGCGGCGACCCGCCGCGCGTGGCCTTCCGGCGTCATCGTGTCGCCGAAGAACTCGGTCTCCGCGACGTAGCCGGGGCTGACCACGTTGACCGTGATCTGCTCCGGGCCGAGCTGCGCGGCGAGGTCGTACGCCCAGCCGTGCAGCGCCGCCTTCGCCGCCGAGTACGGCCCGCCGCCACCGCGCTGGGCGGCGATCGAGCCGAGCAGGATGACCCGCCCGCCCGGGCGGCGGAGCGTGGGGAGCAGCGCCTCGGTGAGCAGCACGGCGGTCAGCACGTTCGCGTCGAGGTTGGACCGCCAGAACGCGGCGGCACCGGCGAGCGTGTCGGCCCGCCGGGCCAGGTAGCCCCCCGCGTTGTTGACGAGCACGTCGACCGTACGGCCGTCGAGGGTCTCGACGAGGCGGGCGACCTGGTCGGGGTCGATGAGGTCGGCGGTCACCGCCCGGACCGCGCCCGCTCGACCGCACTCGGTGTCGAGCCGCGTGGCCGTGTCGTCGAGCACCTCCGCACGCCGACCGGCGATCACCACGTCGTACCCGTCCAGGGCGAACGCCCGGGCGACCGCCGCGCCGATCCCGGTCCCGCCTCCACTGACCACAGCCAACCGTGCGTCCATGTGCCCTCCCCGCGTCCGCGTCCCCGGCAGTGCGCCGTCGATCATGAAGTTATCGGTGGGCGGTACTGCGTGTCGTGCCGATAACCCCATGATCAACGCGGCGAACGGGGGGTGGGGAGGCGGAGGGATCGGCGCAGCAGGGTCAACCGGGAGGTCAGGCCGGCGAGGCCGCCGGGGAAGAAGTAGACGGCCAGGATGAAGATGGTGCCCAGCACGAAGAGCGGCTGGGAGAGCGGCCGGCTCAGCACCGCGGGCAACGAGTCCACCGCGTCGGAGGTGCCGAACGCGGTGAGCCGGTGATCCAGGTACATGTAGAGAATGCCGCCGAGCACCGGTCCCCAGCGGGTGCCCGGCCCGCCGAGCACCACCATGACCAGCAGCGACAGGGTCAGCTCCGAGGACGTGATGTGCGGCGACGCGCCGCCGACGATCAGGCAGTAGACCACGCCCCCGGCCGCCGCGAGACCGCCGGCAAGCGTGAACGCCACCAGCTTGTAGCGGTACGGGTCGAGGCCGAGCACGCCGATGCGCCGCTCGTCGTCGCGCAGCCCGGCGAGCACCCGACCGGTCGGCGACCCGCTCACCCGGTGCACCACGAACACCACCACGGCCAGGTACGCCAGTGCCAGCCAGTAGAGGTTCACCGTGTTGGTCACCCCGACCAGCGCGTCGGGCAGGCCGGAGACGTCCAGCGGCAACCCCTCCTCGCCGCCGGTCAGCCCGCCGAAGTCCCGCGCCACCAGGATCGCCCCGACCTGTGCGAAAGCCAGCGTCACCATGGCGAAAGCGATGCCGACCGTACGCAGCGCCACCGCACCGAGCAGCGCGGCGAGGATGGCCCCTCCGGTGATGGTGAGCAGCGCGGCCTGCCAGAGCGGCAGCCCGGCCCGGGTGACCAGGATGTCGGTGCCGTAGACCCCGGCCGCGAAGTAGAGCGCGTGCCCGAAGGAGAGCATGCCGGTCCGCCCGAAGAGCAGGTCGTACCCGGCGGCCAGCCCGCCGAAGATCAGGCAGATGGCGAGCAGTTGCAGGGTGCCGGGCGAGTTCAACGGCCCTTCGAAGATGCCGGGCAGTTGCAGCGTCGAGTACGGCAGGATCGCCGCGACCAGCAGCGCGACCAGCGGCAGGTACGGGCGTACCCGGTGCCACCGGCCCGGCTGCGGGGTCAACTCGGCGGGCACCGCGGCGGGCGGCGCCGGTACCTCGGGGCTCTTCACCTCGGTCATGCCGTTGCCACCTTTCCGGCGATGCCCTGCGGGCGCAGCAGCAGCACCGCGGCGAGCAGGCCGACCACGCAGATGTCGCCGAGGCCGGACGTGCCGTAGTAGTTGACGAACTGTTGCAGCAGGCCGACCGCGACCGCCGCGTACGCGGAGCCGAGCACCGAACCCATGCCGCCGATGACCACCACGATGAACGCGAAGATCAGCAGTGAGCTGCCCTGCCCGGGCGAGACGGTGCCGAAGTAGACCCCGCCGAGCGCGCCGGCCAGCGCGGCGGCCGCGCCACCGATCGCGAAGACGAGGGTGAACGCCTTGCGTACGTCGATGCCGAGCGCGGTGACCATCTCCCGGTTCTCCACCCCGGCGCGGATCACCAGGCCGTAGCGGGTCCACTGGAGGAAGGCGAGCAGCGCGCCGAGCACCAGCACCGCGGCGATGATCAGCAGCAGGCCGCCGTTGGGCACCTGCGCGCCGAGGATCCCGGTCACCCCGCGCGTCCACTCGGGACGCGGGAACGGACGCGCGTCCGCGCCCCAGGTGGCCTGGAGCAGCGCCACCCCGGCCAGCGAGAGGCCGACCGTGACGAGCACCTGTTCGATGGTGCGTGAGTAGAGCGGACGGATCAGCACCAGCTCGACGAGGACCGCCACCAGCGTGCCGGCGGCCACCCCGAAGGCGACCGCGAGCACGAAGCCGAAGCCGTCCGGCCCGGCGCCGGGCAGGTTCCCCGCCGCCCACCAGGTGGCGTACGCGCCGACGCCGAGGAAGAGCCCGTGCGCGAAGTTGAGCACGTCGGCGAGGCCGAAGACCAGGGAGAGCCCGGAGGCGACCAGGAAGTAGAGCGCCGCCAGGCCGAGGCCGGTCAGCGTCAGCAGGATCACGGTGCCCATCAGTTCGCGTCCTTCCCCGTCGCGGCGGCCTGCTCCGGTCCGCGGTGCGGCTCGCCGGTGCCGACGCCGAGCAGCGACTTGGTCAGCGCCGTCTCCAGCAGCAGCTCCTGCGCGTCGCCGGCCCAGGCGACCTGGCCGGCGGCGAGCACCACGGCGTCCTTGGCGAGCCGTCGCACCACGGCGAGGTTCTGTTCGACGAGCAGCACCGGCATCGACTCGGCGACCCGTTCCAGCACCTCGGTCACCTCGGTCACCACCTTCGGCGCCAGCCCCTTGGTCGGCTCGTCGATCAGCAGCAGGCGGTTCTCGTTGAGCAGCACCCGACCGATCGCGAGCATCTGCTGCTGCCCGCCGGAGAGCGAACCGGCCCGCTGCCGCGCGCGCCGCTCCAGCTCGGGGAAGAGCGCGAAGACCCGGTCGTACGCGGCCTCGGCGCCCCGCCGTTCGGCGAGCCGCAGATTCTCCGCCACGGTCAGGCCGGCGAAGACGCAGCGGTCCTCCGGCACGTAGCCGAGCCCGTTACGGACCAGCCGGTAGGTGGGGCGGGCGAGCAGGCTCTGCGCCCCCATCCGGATCGTGCCGCGCACCTCACCGTTGCGCGGCGTCAGCCCGACGATGGCGCGCAGCGTGGTGGTCTTGCCGACGCCGTTGCGGCCGAGCAGCACGGTCACGCCCGTCGGGGCGACCGGGAAGGACACCCCCTGGAGGATGTGCAGCCCGGCGATCCGGACCGACAGGTTCTCCACGGTCAGCACGGGTTCCATCAGAGCGACTCCCCCAGGTACGCCTCCTGGACGGTGGCGTTGGCCATCACCGTCTCCGGGGTGTCGCAGGCGAGCAGCGCCCCGTGGTGCATCACGGCGATCCGGTCGGCCAGCTCCAGGATCACGTCCATGTGGTGCTCCACCATGAGCACCGACCGGCCGCTCTCCCCGGTCAGCGAGCGGATCACCGCGACCAACTCCGGGACGTCCTCGGCGCTGACCCCGGCCATCGGCTCGTCGAGCAGCATCACCCGGGGCTCACCGGCAAGCAGCAGGGCGATCTCCAGCTTCCGCTTCTCGCCGTGGGCCAGGGTGCCGGCGAGCGCCGTACCCCGGTGGGCGAGGCCGACCCGGTCGAGCGCCGCGTCGGCGGCGGCGGCCACCTCCCGGTCGGCCGCCGCCCGCCGCCACAGCTTCATCGAGCCCCCGCGGTGCGCCTGCACGGCGAGCCGGACGTTCTCCCGGACGCTGAGCGAGCCGAAGACCGACGACGCCTGAAAGGTACGGCCGAGCCCGAGCCAGGCGCGCCGGTGCGGCGGAAGGTCGGTGATGTCCTTCCCGTCGAGGAGGACCCGACCGTCCGTGGCCCGGCGCAGGCCGGTGATCAGGTTGAAGAGCGAGGTCTTGCCGGCGCCGTTGGGCCCGATGACGCCGAGGAACTCCCCGGGCGCCAGGTCGAGGTAGACGCCGTCGACGATGGCGACCTCGCCGATCCGCCAGGTCAGACCGCGGGTGGCGAGCATCAGGTCAGCCCTTCATGGCCACGGCCGGTGGCGCGGTCTCGTCACCGGTGAGGCTCTTCTGGGCGGACGCCGTGAACTCGGTGCCGCTGCCCGTCAGCTTCGCCTGGTACATCGGCTGGAGCAGGGCGTGGTCCTCGGCGCGGATCGTCATCTTGCCCTTGATCCCGTCGAAGCTCCAGCCCTCCAGGGCGGTCACCATCTTGTCGACGTCGTCCCCGCCCTCCTGCACGGCCCGGACCACCATCTGGGCGGCGGCGAAGCCGTCGGGGTGGAACAGGTCGACGGTGCCGACCTTGGCCTTGAGCGCCTTGGCGGCCTCGGTGTCGCTGGCTCCGTCGAAGTAGTGCGACAGGAAGGAGATCTTGCTGCCGGCCGCGCCGAAGGTGGGCCAGGAGGCGCGGATGTCCAGACCGGTGACGACGGTGGTGGACGACAGGACGCCCTGCTGGTCGAGGGTCTGCCACATCGCGGGGGCGGTGGTGCCGGCCCACGCGACGAAGAGCAGGTCCGGCTTGGCGGCCTTGATCTGGCTGGCGAACGGGGTGAACTCGGTGGCGCTGGCGGGGGCGCGGACGCTGCTGACGGTCGCGCCGGCACCGCCGATGACGGTCTTCACGGCCGCCTCGTTGGCGTCGCCGAAGGCGCCGTCCTGGGCGAACACCACGACCTTCTTGCCGGTCGGGTCGCCGATGAACGACTTCGCGGTCACCACGTCCTGGTACGACTGCCGCCCGGAGCGGAACGTGTACTTGTTCGCGCCGGTCACCGCGTCGGTCGCGGCCGGCCCGGAGATGAAGAGGACCTTGTTCTGGGCCGCGATCGGGGCGACCTGGAGCGCCACGCCGGAGGCGGTGGAGCCGGCAATGATCTTGGTGCCCTTGCCGATCAGGTCCTTCGCCGCGGAGACCGCCTTCGCCGGGTCACCGGCGTCGTCGGCCTCGGTGATCTCGATGGCCCGGTCGCCGACCTTGTTGGTGCCCTTGGTGGCGAAGTCGAGACCGGCCTTGAAACCCTCGATGTACTGCTTCCCGTAGCTGGCCAGGGCACCCGACTGGGAGTACACCAGGCCAACCTTGACCGGGGCGGCGCTGTCGCCGCCGCCGGAGGCGGTGTCCTGCGGGCTGCCACAGGCCGTGGCGGCCAGGGCCGCGGCCACCATCGTGGCGGCGGAGAGGAACACCCGCCGCGTCGTCCGGACCGTCATTACGACTCCACGTGAGGACTCGGAGGGAGGGAACTCATTGTCGGCTCACGCTAGAAGTGACGTCACCCACGAGCTATGTGGTCGATACACACAAGTAACCGGAGCGGGGTGGCCGGGCCTTACAACGGGCCGTTTCCACCCACCCGGACACCGCACCGCGATGGCGGTCGCCGCTGGCTCCGCCGTACCGCATGTGTCGGTACCGGCCATCGACCACCACCCCCGTCACGGTCCGGCCGCCCCGGCCCACGCGCGCAAGATCGACTCGCCTTCTGGGAAGTCGGGGTGTCGAGTACCCCTTGATGCCCCGACTTCCTTGAAGTCGCGCGTCGGCGAAGGTCAGGCGAGGCCGGCGCGGGCGGCGACGGCGGTGTCCGGCTGGTCGGCGAAGACCCCGTCCAGGCCGAGGCGGAAGAAGAGCTCGTACTCGCTGGTGATGTCGCCGCGCGCGTTCGGGTCGGCGCCGATGCGGAAGTCCGCCGGCAGGAACTGGTTCTCGACCCGGAACGTCCAGGCGTGCACGACGAGCCCCGCCCGGTGCGCGTCCCGTACGAGGTCGGTCGGGGCGAGCAGGTTACCGGCCGCGTCGCGGGGCACGACGAGGTTCTTGTTCGGGCCGATTCCGTCGGCGTAGCGGGCGATCCACTTCAGCCCGGCCGGGCTCGCCAGGTCCTGGTAGGTGCGCGCGTCCCCGGCGGCGGTGAAGTCGTACGGGCGGCCCGCGGCGTCGAGCAGCTGGATGAGCCGTACGTCGATCAGGCGGCTGAGTTCGCGCAGGTTCGCGGTCTCGAAGGACTGGACGACGACCGGCGAGCTCTTCCGGGTCAGCCCGTTCTCCTGGAGCACCGCGACCAGCGGCTTCTCCAGGGGCAGCCCGATCGAGGCGAAGTAGCTGGGGTGCTTCGTCTCCGGGTAGATGCCGATGGTGCGGCCCCGGGCCTGCCCCTCGGCTCGGGCGAGGTCGATGATCTCCTGGAGGGTCGGCACCTCGAACCGGCCGTCGTACGCGGTGTTGGTGACCCGGACCTGCGGCAGCCGCTCCTCGGCGCGCAGCGTCTTCAGCTCGGCCAGGGTGAAGTCCTCGGTGAACCAGCCGGTCACCGACACGCCGTCGATGGTCTTCGTCGTGCGCCGGCCGGCGAACTCCGGGTGGGCGGCAACGTCGGTGGTACCCGAGATCTCGTTCTCGTGTCGAGCGACGAGCACGCCGTCCCGGGTGGTGACCAGGTCGGGCTCGATGAAGTCGGTGCCCATTCGGATGGCGAGACGGTACGACTCCAGGGTGTGCTCGGGCCGGTAGCCGCTCGCGCCCCGGTGGGCGATCACGATCGGACGATCGCTCGCCCGGGCCGACGTACCCTCCTCGATCGACTCGGTCGACTCGGCCGGCGCGGCGACGGTCGGCCCGGCCACGGCGGCGGTGACCAGCGCGCCCGCCAGGCCGCCGGTGGGAACGGTACGTCGCATCGCGGCCTCCTGCCGTCGAGGGAACCTGCTCAGCAGACCGCCTGCGATTGTCCGGCAGTTGGTCGACGCCTGACCGGCGGGTGAATCTCCGGATCGCCGGTTCGGCCTCCCCGGTTCCGGCGGAAAAGGAAGATTGTCTGGTGCGCCGGTTTCTCCGTCACCCCGTGCGGCTGGTGCCGTTCGGCTTCCTGGCGACGATCCTGCTCGGCACCGGCCTGCTGATGCTGCCCTGGGCGACCAACGAGCACCGGTACACCCCCTTCGTGACCGCGCTCTTCACCGCCACCTCCGCGGTCTCCGTGACCGGCATGGCGGTGGTCGACACGCCCGACTACTGGAACCCGTTCGGGCTGGCCATGATCACCGTGCTCACCCAGATCGGCGGGATCGGCATCGTCACCGGCGCGACCCTGGTCATCCTCCTCGTGGCGCGGCAGCTCGGGCTTCGGAACCGGCTGCTGGTGCAGGCCGAGACCCAGGAGTTCGGCTTCGGAGACGTACGGCGGCTGCTGCTGCGTATCGCCGCGACAGCGCTGGTCTGCGAGGCGGTGATCACCGTGATCCTCACCCTCCGCTTCCAACTCAGCTACGAGTATCCGTTCGGGCGGGCGCTCTGGCACGGCGTCTTCCACGCCGTCCAGGGCTTCAACAACGGCGGGTTCGCGCTCTACTCGGACAACCTGGCCGGCTTCGCCAGGGACGGGTGGATCACACTGCCGCTCGCCCTCGGCGCGATCATCGGCGGCCTCGGCTTCCCGGCGCTCTTCGAAGCGGTACGCGAGTGGCGGCAACCCTCCCGCTGGGCGGTCGCCACCAAACTCACCGTCTGGGGCAGCGCCGCGCTGCTCCTGGTCGGCTTCCTCGGCCTGCTGCTCGCCGAGTGGGCCAACCCGCGCACCCTCGGCCCCTTCGGCTGGCCCGACAAGCTGCTCGCCGCGTTCACCCAGGACGCCTTCATCCGTACGGGCGGATTCAACGTCGTCCCCACCGACGCGCTCGACGAGGAGACCTACCCGTTGATGATCGCGCTCATGTTCATCGGCGGCGGCAGCGCCAGCACCGCCGGCGGCATCAAGGTGGCGACCTTCTTCCTGCTCGCCTTCGTCATCTGGGCGGAGATCCGGGGCGAGCCGGACGTGACCATCGGCCGCCGCCGGGTGGCGAACGCCAGCCAGCGGCAGGCGATCACGCTGGTCCTGATCAGCGTCGTGCTGCTCGCCATCGGCACGGTCACGCTGATCCTGATGACCGAGGACAACCGGGCCCTCCGGACACTCTTCGAGGTGACCTCCGCGTTCACCACCACCGGGCTCTCCGTCGGAATCGCCCCGACGCTGCCCGAGAGCGGTCAGCTCGCCCTCGTCGTCCTGATGTACATCGGCCGGGTCGGACCGCTCACCCTCGGGTCGGCGATCGCCCTGAACACCCGGCGACGGCTCTACCGCTATCCAGAGGAGCAACCCATTGTCGGATAGGGACAGCGAGATCGGCGGCGTCGCGGTGGTCGGGTTGGGACGGTTCGGTGGTCAACTGGCCGGCTCGCTGATCCGGCTCGGCCACGAGGTCCTCGCCATCGACCGCAACCCCGACCTCGTGCAACGCTGGTCGGACCAGCTCGACCGGGTCGTACAGGCCGACGCCACCGACGAGGACGCGCTGCGCCAGGTGGGCATCACCGACTTCGACCGCGTCGTGGTGGCGATCGGCGCGTCGCTCGAGGCGAGCGTGCTCACCGTGCTGGCCCTGGTGGAGCTGGGCGTGTCACAGGTCTGGGCGCGCGCCACCTCCGGTAAGCACGCGAAGATCCTCAACTCGGTCGGGGCGCACCACGTGATCTTTCCCGAGGCGGAGACCGGTGAGCGGGTGGCGCACCTGATCGTCACCCGGATGCTCGACTTCATCGAGTTCGGCCACGACTTCGCCATCGCGAAGGTGCGCGTGCCGCAGGCCCTGGCGGGAAAACCCCTCTCGCAGGTACGACCGATCGAGCACCACGGCGTACGCGTGCTCGGCGCCAAGCACCCCGGCAAGCCCTTCGAGTACGCCTCAGACTCCACCGTGCTCAGGCCGGAGAGCGTCCTGGTGGTCGAGGGCAACCTGGACCAACTCCAACGCTTCGCAGACCTCCCCTAGCCCCCCCGCCCCGCCCCCCACCCCCACCCCCGCCCCTGCTCCGGCGTGCGCACTTTCTCGGAAAGAGTGGTCATTCGCGCCCGGATGGCCACTCTTTCCGAGAAAGTGCGTGGATCTTGGGCGGGGGGCGGGGGCGGGGGCGGGGTGGGGGTGGGGGTGGGGTGGGGTGGGGTGGGGTTACTTCTTGGGGGGCTTGCCCTTGGGGGGCTTGTCGGGCTTGTCGGGCTTCGGATGCCCGGCGGGGCCCTTTCCAGCACCGGGGCCGCCGGGGCCGCCCGAGCCGGTGCCGCGCGACGTGGCGCTGGTCTTCGTGGTGGTGGCCTTGGCCGGTGACTTCGTGGTCGCCGGGGCCGGGGGGCGGCCCGCCACCCCGGAGACCTGCACCCCACAGCTCTCGCCGCCGAGGGTGAACGTGACCGGCAGCGGATTCCCCCCGGTGTAGCGCCCCGTGAGGCTGACCTTCTCGGCGGCGCCCGGCGCCAGCGCGGGCCGCCCCGCCGGTGGACGTACCACCACCGCCCGCCCCTGCTGGCTCGCGGACGCCGGGGTCGCCCGGGTCACCGTCTGCCCGCCCGGGAAGGTGAAGTTCACCGCCCAGTCGCGCAGTTCCTGGGCCCCGGTGTTGGTGAGCGTCAGCTCGGCGGCGAAGTCCTTGCCGGAGTCGCTGCGCAGCGCGTACGCCACCTGACAGACCGGCGTACCCGCCAACCCCAACCGGGCCTCGGTCGGCGGCTCCACGCCCCCGCTCGCCGGGCTCCGCCCGGTCACTCCCCAGAGCGCCGCGGTGACCGCCACCAGGCCCGCGGCTGCCACCCCCGCCTCGACGCGCCGCCGCCGGGAGACGACTCGCCGGCGCCGGGTGGGCGGCGCGCCCGTCTCCGCCCCCGACCAGGGCAGGATCGTCGTACCCGCGTCCGCCAGGGTGGCCGGGCCCAGCGGGCCGGCGGCGGGCGAGACGGGTATCGCGGTGAGCACCCCGGCCGCATCGGCCAGAATGCCGGCGAGCTCAGTGGTGGACGGTCGCTCCTCGGGGCGTTTCGCCAGGCAGCGACGCACCAGGTCGGCCACCTCGTCGGGGAGCGTCGGCACGGCGGGCATCGGCTCCGGGTCGTTGTACAGGTGCGCGCGCAGCATCTCCGTGGTGGTGCTGGCCTGCCACGGCAGCCGGCCGGTGAGCATCCGGTAGAGCAGCAGGCCCACGGCGTACACGTCGGTGGCGGGCGACACCTGGCCGCCGTCGAGGCGCTCCGGCGCAAGGTACGCGGGGGTGCCGAGCAGGGCGCCGTCCGTGCCCCGCTCACTCTCCCCGACCAGGGCGGAGATGCCGAAGTCGACGACCTTCACCCCGGTCGGCGTCAGCATCACATTGCCCGGGGTGACGTCCCGGTGCACCACCCCTCGGGCGTGCGCGGTGGCCAGCGCCGAGGCGACTTCGGCGGCGATCGTCACCGCCTCCCGCCAGGGCAGCCGCCGCTCGCGGCCGAGCCAGCTGCTCAGCGAGCCGCCGTCGATCAGCTCCATCACGACGTACGGGACGGTGACGCCGTCCTGCTCGGACTCGCCGTAGTCGTAGACGTTGGTGATGTTGGGGTGGTAGAGCCGCGCGGCGGCCTGCGCCTCGACCCGGAGCCGGTGCCGGAGGGCGCGCTCGCTCGCCAGCCGGGACGCCAGCACCTTGACCGCGACCTGCCGTCCGAGCACCTCGTCGTAGCCGCGCCACACCACCGACATGCCACCCGCGCCGAGCTGCTCGATGAGCCGGTACCGCCCACCGAGCGGCCGCACCGCGAACCGGTCCCCTCCGCCCATGGTCGAGGTTCTTGCCCGGACCCGTCCCGGCTACACCTCTCGGACCGAAATCGGGCAGGAAGTCACTCGATCAGGCGGTGGCGAGCAGCTGGTCCACCGGCGCGTAGTCGTCGGTGAGCACCAGCGCCTCGCCGACGAACTCGTCCAGCTCGGCCTCGGCGATCAGGACCGCGCGGACGTCCACCTCGGCCAGTCGCTTGCGGATCGCTTCCAGCGGCAGCGGCGCGTCGGAGGCGACGAGGACGAAGTTGGAACCCTGCTCGCCGATGATCGCCTCCGGGGGCGCGATCAGCGCGACGTGCCGGAACTCGGCGGCGACGGTGGCCAGTTCGCTGCGGATGAAGCGCAGCGGCGGGTAGTCGATGACGTTCTGCACGTAGACGCCGCTCGGGCGCACCACTCGGCGTACCTCGGCCATCATCTCCCGGGTGGCCAGGTGCCACGGCACCACCAGGTGCCCGAACGCGTCGCCGACCACCAGGTCGCGGCTCTCGTCGGCCTCGGCGGCGACCAGCAGCCGCGCATCGCCGGCCACCGCCCGCAGGTCCGGTCCCTGGCGTACGCCGAGTTCCCGCTCACCCAGCTCGATGAGCCCACCGTCGATCTCGAAAACCAGGTTGTCGCTGCCGGGACGGGTGGCGGTCAGATAGCGGGGCACGGTGAAACCGCCCCCGCCCAGGTGCAGCGCGTCGAGCCGCCGGCCGGCCGGTGCGGCCACGTCCGCCACCGCACCGAACCACTTCGTGTACGCGTACTCCAGGTGGCGGGGGTCGGCGAGGTCCACGTACGAGTGCTGCGCCGAGTTGAGCAGCAGCGTCCGCCCGGTCGACCGGGACGAATCCACCTCGACCTTCGCGCAGTGGTACGCCGTCTCGATGTCGCACGGGTTCGGTGCGACCGTGCTGAGACCCGCGCCGAGCAGGCCGAGCACCGCCAACGCCGCCTTGGTCCGGCCCCGACCCGGCAGCTCCACGACGCCCTGCCGGTGCAGGTACCAGCCGAGGACCAGGCCGGTGACGCCGAGCGCGATGGCCAGCGCCAGCAGGATCACCGTGCTGCGCAGCGCGGCGACCAGCACGAACCCGGTGGAGAGGGTGGCCGTGATGCCGCCGAGCGTGCCGATGCTGGAGAGCCGGCCGACCACCTGGCCGGTGCGGCGCAGGTCGGCGAGCTGGAGCTTGACGACCAGCGGAGTGACCGCGGAGAGCAGCAGCGCCGGAACGAAGACGGCGAGGGCGACGAGGAGCAGGATGGCGCTGGCCGCCCCGCCGCGCAGCACCTCGCCCGCGTACCGGACGACCGGCAGGGTGACGGCGGTGGCGATGCCGGCGAGCACGAGCGCGGGGGCCAGCAGCGGACGCGGGTCGCGCCGGTCGGCCAGCCGACCGCCGGCCCACGCCCCGTAGGCGATCGCGGCCAGCGCGATGCCGATCACCGAGCTGGTCACCTGGAGGGTCACCCCGACGTAGGGGCCGACCAGGCGCAGGGCGACCGTCTCCAGCACCAGGACGGCGCCGCTGGAGAAGAAGACGAGGAAGGCGGCGAGCCCGTTGGGCAGGGCGCGCCCGGTGACCGGCGCGGCGGGCACGGGCGGGTCGGCGACGTCGGACGGTGAGAGATTCATCGTCGCGATGGTACGCAGCCGAGCCGCCCCGGTGGGTCAGTACATCGATAGATGAACATGGTTCGTGTGGCTCGCCGCCGGGCTGCCGCTGCCGCTGTAGGAGCGCCAGCCGGTGCCCGGATGCCAGATCTGCCGGTACCAGATCACGTAGAGCACGCCGAGCCGATCGGCGTTGCGCACGTGCCACGCGGCGAGGCTGTCGCCGTACGCCTTGTCGCCGCCGGTGGCGTTCTCGTCCTTGAAGCCGCCTGCGGCGGCCGAGAAGTCGCAGGCCCGCCCCTTGGGATGCTCGCCGTCGCCGCCGCTGCGGTAGCAGGAGACGTGGCGGGTGTAGTCGGCCGCCTTGGTCTGCTGGAGGGCGTTGAGGGTGCGCGGCGTGATGCAGCCGGAGGTGGTCGGGTCGTTCACCGAGCAGGACTCCGACGGCCAGGAGCCGTCCGAGTTGCGTGGGGCGGGCTTCGCCGAGCTCGAGTTCGCGCCGGCGAAGCCGCCGCTGCCACCGGAGCTGACCGCCGCCAGCGCCGCCTCGGCCTCCTTCTTCTTCTTCGCCATCACGGCGAGCTGCTTCGCCTGTTGCCGCACCTCGGCGTCGATGGCGAGCTTGGCCCGCTGCGCCTGCTCGCGCGCCTCCGTCAGCTCGCGCAGTCGCTTGCCGTCCCGCTGTGCCATCAGGTCGAGGTTCGCCGCCCGCTCCAGGAACGCGTCGGGCGAGGCGCTGCCCAGCAGCATCGACGCCGGGGTGAGCCGGCCCACCCGGTAGGAGCGCGCCGCCACCTCGCCGACCTGCGTGCTCAGGTCGTTCACCCGCACCTGGAGCCCGGTCAGCTGGCCGGTCAACTGCGTCTGCCGGCGCTTGGAGTTGTCCAGCTTCTGCTTCGCCTCGATGTGCGCCCGGGCGGTGGCCGTCAGCGCGTCCCGCAGCTTCTTGGTGCCGCCCTCGTTGGGCTCCGCGTACGCGGGCAACGAGCCACTGCCGAGCAGCACGACGACGGCGGCGAGCAAGGCGATCAGTGGGCCGCGGGCGCGACGCCTGCTGGGCATGATCCTGGGCACGACAGCGTCCTTCCGTCGACCGCCGGCCCCCCGGTGCGTCCTGCGCGGCGGCGGTCCCGCCGGCCCCGTTCGGCGGCCTGCTGGCGGTGACCGCCGGTCACGATACCGGACCGGGCGACGCCGGCCAGTCCCGGAAATGCCCAGGGGCGCGTCGCGTCGACGCAGCGTGTCGAGCCGGTCGCCGTACGCGTGGATCAGCTGTCGAGCAGAGCCGCCCGGACCTCTTCCCAGATCCGATCGCTCGCGGCGACCAGCAGGCCGTACCCCTCGTCGGCGGCGTGGTACTCGGTGCCGTCGAAGCGGCGGGCGACCCCGCCGGCGCAGCGGACCAGCAGCGCCCCGGGGGCGTGGTCCCAGGGCAGGGTGCGCCAGAAGACCGCGAACTGCTGCCGCCCGACGAGGATGTCCAGGTATTCCCGGCCCGCGCAGTGCTGCCCGGGGAGCAGCTCACCGATCCGGTCGCCGCCGGCCCGCACCCGGTCGCGGTTCGCCGACGGGAGGAACCGGGCGATCGCCATGCCACGCAGCTGGGCGAGCTCCGCGGAGGCGTCGTCCGTACGGATCGGACGCCCGTCGACGTACGTCCCCTCGCCGGCCCGGCCCGTGGCGAGCGTGTCGGCGAGCGGGTCGAACACCCAGGACGCGACGGGCCGCCCGTCGGTCAGCAGCGCCACCATCAACGCGAACGGTCGGCGGCCGGCGGCGAAGTTCGCGGTGCCGTCGACCGGGTCGACGAGCCACACGTCCCCGGAACCGCGCAGGTGCCGCAGCAGCCCCTGATCCTCGGCGACCGCCTCCTCGCCGACCACCACCGAGCCGGGAAGGAGCCGGCGCAGCCCAGCCGAGATCATCTCCTCGGCCCGGCGGTCGGCGACGGTGACGATGTCACCGGGCGCCTTCTCCGCGACGTCGGAGTCGTCCAGCTTCTGGAACAGGGGTAGCACGACCTGGTCGGCGGTCTCACGGAGCAGGACACCGACGTCGTCGAGCAGGTTGTCAGCCACGCGGCGGCAGCTTCACCACGCTGACGAAGAACTCGTCGATCTGGCGCACCACGGCGATGAACCGTTCGAAGTCCACCGGCTTCGTCACGTAGGCGTTGGCGTGCAGCTGGTAGCTGCGCAGGATGTCCTCGTCGGCCTGCGAGGTGGTGAGCACCACCACCGGGATCCGGCGGAGCTCCTCGTCCTTCTTTATCTCCGCGAGCACCTCACGGCCGTCCCGGCGGGGCAGGTTGAGGTCGAGCAGGATCAGGTCCGGGGTCACCGCCTCCGCGTACCGACCCTCACGGCGCAGGTACGCCAACGCCTCCGCCCCGTCGGAGACGACGGTCAGCCGGTTGCGCAGCTTGTGCTCCTCGAACGCCTCCTGGGTCATCAACACGTCGCCCGGATCGTCCTCGACGAGCAAGACTTCGATCGGACTCTTCCCGTCCGCCGGCGCGGTCATCCCACTGTCTCCCTCATGCCACCCGTCCTACCGCCTTCCGGCGCTTCCTCCGTACGCTCCGCCCGCTCCCGCTCCCGCTCCCGCTCCGGCGAGCCGTCCGGGACGCCGTCGGGCGTCTCCGTCGCCTGCGCGCCGGTCGCCTCCTCGTCCGGGCTCTCGCCGGCCGCCGCACGATCCTCGGGCAGCGCGGGCAGGGTGAACCGGATCGCGGCGCCCTCGGAGACGTCGGTGTCCACCCAGACCCGACCGCCGTGGTATTCCACGATCTTCTTGACGATGGCCAGCCCGATACCGGTGCCCGGGTAGGCGTCCTTCGAGTGCAGCCGCTGGAAGATGACGAAGATCTTGTCGGCGAACTCGGGCTCGATGCCGATGCCGTTGTCCTGGCAGCTGATCTCCCACTCGTCGCCCACCTGCCGGGCGGAGACGTGCACCTTCGACGGCACGTCCGACCGGCGGAACTTGATCGAGTTGCTGACCAGGTTGGCGAGCAGGTTCGTCAGCAGCGGTTCCTCGCCCTGGATCACCGGCAGCTCCGACCAGGTCAGCTCGGCGTCCGCGTACTGCCGGGCCGCCTCGGTCTGACCGGCCACCTCTCCCATGACCTTGTTGAGGTCGACCTCGCTGAAGCCGACGGTCAGCCGGCCGATCCGGGAGAACGCCAGCAGGTCGTTGATGAGGCGCTGCATCCGCTGCGCGCCGTCCACCGCGAACGCGATGTACTGGTCGGCCCGCTCGTCGAGCTGCCCGGCGTAGCGGCGCTGGAGCAGCTGGCAGAAGCTGGCGACCTTGCGCAGCGGCTCCTGGAGGTCGTGCGAGGCGACGTACGCGAACTGCTCCAGGTCACGGTTGGACCGGGTCAACTCCTCGGCCTGCTTCTGGAGCTGGCTGTTGACCCACTCGATCCGCTGCCGGGCCTCCCGCACCTCGGCGAGGTCCGCCGCGATCCTGCGGCGCATCGCGTCCACGTCGTCGGCGAGCTGCACGAACTCGGGCGGCCCGGAACCGGGGATGGCGTGCTGGAAGTCGCCCTCGGCGACCCTCCGTACGTGCTGGGCGAGCTCGGTGAGCGGCCGTACGACCGTCCGGTCCAGCGAGAGCAGCAGCAGCACACCGGTGACCACGACCACCAGGGCGGCGACGATCAGCAGCACGGCGAGCAGGTTCCCGCTGCGACGCGCCTCCCGCGCGTTGCTCTCCCGGGCGTCGAAGATCTCGGCCTGGAGGTCGTCCACGGCGGCCCGTACCTCGTCGAACTGCTGCCGGGCCACCTGGGTGACGAGCGCCTGGCCGGCCGCCGTGCCCTCCTGCTCGGTCACGGTGATCACCGGTACGGCGACCGCCCGTCGCCACTCGTCGGCCCGGGTCTCGACCTGGCGCAGATCCCCGCCGATCTGCGGGTAGTCGTTCAGCAGTCGCCGCATCGAGGCGATGACGTCCTGCTCCTGCCGCACCCCGGCCTCGTACGGGCCGAGGTCGGCCCGGTCGCCGCTCACCGCGAAGCCGCGTACCGCGGTCTCCTGGTCGAGCAGGGCGTTCAGCAGCTCCTGCGACTGCACCCGCAGCGGGCCGGTCTGGTTGAGCAGCGCGTCGACCTGGTTACGGCTCCGCTCCGCCAGGGACGCCTCCGCCACGGCCAGCCCGACGAGCAGCACGCCCACGATCGCGAGCAGCGCGACCACTCGCCGGCGCAGGCTCCAGGCACGCAGGCCGGCGCTCATCGGCCACCTCCCCGGGTGACCAGCAGCATGGCGACGTCGTCGGCGAGCGGCCCGCCGTTGATCTGCTCGGCCCGTCCGACGAGCCAGGCCGGCAGCTCGGGCAGGGGCACCTCCCGGCTGGCCGGTTCCGCCAGCAGCTCGCCGAGGCCGGGCACGTCGAGCCGATCGTCGCTGTCGCCCACGCGCCCCTCGATCAGGCCGTCGGTGTACATCAACAGGGACCAGTCCTCCGTGTCGAACTTCAGGTCGTAGGCGATCGGCGGGCGGGGCCGGACGCCGAGCAGCAGACCGCCGGGGGCCGGCACCGGGGCCACCCCACCGCGGCTGAGCAGCAGCGGCGGCGGGTGCCCGGCCAACCGTACGACCGCCCGGTTGGCGTCCAGGTCGAGCCGCGCCGTCGCCACGGTCGCGAAGATCTCCTGGAGTCGGCGCTCGCTCATCAGCACCTGCTCCAGCGCGGGCAGCACCTCGTCGTCGGGCACCCCGGCGAGCACCAGGGCGCGCCAGGCGACCCGGAGCTCGACGCCGAGCGCCGCCTCGTCGACCCCGTGCCCGCAGACGTCGCCCACGATCAGGTCCACCCGGTCGGGGCGGGTCTGCACCACGTCGTAGAAGTCGCCGCCGATCAGCGCGGCGTGCCGGCCGGGCCGGTAGAACGTGTGCACCGCGACCTGGTCGGTCGACATCAGCGGCTGCGGCAGGAGGCCTCGTTCGAGGCGGGCCGACTCGGCCTGGCGCAGCTCGACCTCGCGCAGCCGGCGGGCGTTCTCGTCGGCGCGCTTGCGCTCCACCGCGTAGCGCAGCGCCCGGGTCAGCAGGACACCGTCGACCTGCCCCTTGACCAGGTAGTCCTGGGCTCCCTCGGCCACCGCCACGATGCCCAGGTGCTCGTCGCTGCGCCCGGTCAGTACGCAGACCGCCGCGCCGCTCGCCATCTCCAGCACCTGGCGCAACCCGTCGAGGCCCTGGGCGTCCGGAAGACCGAGGTCGAGCAGGACGCAGTCCACGCCGGTCACCCGCTGGCGCGCCTCGCTGAGGCTGGTCGCGACCAGCAGGTCGATCATCGAGTTGGTCTCGGCCAGCAGCTCACCGACCAGGAAGGCGTCGCCCTCGTCGTCCTCGACCAGCAGCACCCGCAGCCGCTCGCCCGGTGGCAGGTGGGGGTGCCGTCCCAGGCCGCCGTGCGGATACGGCACCACAGGGGAACCGGCCAGACCGGTCCCCCGGTTCGGCCGGGTCACCGCCGCCAGACGCGGAAGTTCGCTGGTGATGTCGGGCTCCTTCCGAGTGCCCTGCTGATCCTGTATTAGACAACGGTCGCACACAACACGACGGACTCGGTGCGGCCGGACATGGGCCGAATCACTACCCACCGAGGGGCAAAGCGGACACCGTCGGTCCCGTGGATCGGACCCTCGCCGACCCGCCCCGGAACGCCTCGACCGGGCACCGGCGGTGCGCGGCAGCCGGGACGTCCGGGGGTCCCGCTCCAGGCCCGCGCGGGGCAGGATGGTGCCAGCTCTGGCCCCGTCCCCGAGGAGTTCCCGTGGGCGCACCCCCCACCCCGGCCCCGGACCGCGCACCCGCCCACCCGATTCCGAGCCCGCCCGCCGACCGGGCGCTGGCCCGGCCCCGGCGGCGGTTCGTCGCCGCGCTGGCGGCCGCCGTCGCGCTGGTCGCCGTCGGCGCCGTGAGCCTCCTCGACCTGCGGCCCCCGACCCCGCTGCCGGCCGACGCGCCACCGACCGAGTTCAGCGCCGACCGGGCGTACCGCGACGTCCAGGTCATCGCGGCGCGTCCGCACCCGGCCGGCAGCGCCGCGAACGACGAGGTCCGCGCGCACGTCGAACGGGTCCTGCGGGAGCTGGGCCTGGAGACCCAGGTGCAGGACGCCGTGGCGCCGGAGGCGGGTCAGTTGAGCGGGGCGGCCGGTGGCGTCACGCTGGCCCGGGTCCGCAACGTGGTGGCCCGGCTGCCCGGCACCGATCCGACCGGGCGGCTCTTCCTGGTCGCCCACTACGACTCGGTGCAGTCCGGCCCGGGCGGCAACGACGACGCCGCCGGCACCTCCGCCATCCTGGAGGTGGCCCGGGCGCTGGCCGCCGGACCACGCCCCCGCAACGACATCGTCTTCGTGCTCACCGACGCCGAGGAGGCGTGTCTCTGCGGCGCGTCCGGATTCGCCTCCGGCCACCCGCTCGCCGCCGACGGCGGGGTGGTGCTCAACCTGGAGGCGCGTGGCTCCACCGGCCCGGTGATCATGTTCGAGACCTCGCGACGGAACGCGAAACTGGTGGAGGTCTTCGGGCGGGCCGCGCCGCACCCGGTCGGCACCTCGTTCGCCGTGGAGATCTACCGTGCGCTACCCAACGACACCGACTTCACCGCGTTCCTCGCGGAGAACTTCGTCGGCCTGAACTCGGCGTACATCGACGGTGCGGCGATCTACCACACCCCGCTGGACACCGCCGCCGCGCTGGACCGGGCCAGCCTCCAGCAGCACGGTGAGAACGCGCTCGGAATGGCCCGGGAGTTCGGCCGGATCGACCTGACCGAGCTGACCGCCGCCGGCGACGACACCTACTTCTCGGTGCCGGGCGGGCTCGCCCGCTACCCGGGCCAGCTGACCCTCCCGCTCGCGCTGCTCGCGCTGGTCGCGGTCGTCGCGCTGGGCTGGCTGACCCGGCGGCGCGGTCGCGCGAGCGGAGGCCGGTTGGCGGCGGGCTTCGGTCTGGCGCTCGTCCCGATCGTGGCCGCCCCGCTCGCCGCGCAGGGGCTCTGGGCGCTGATGACCGCGATCCGGCCGGGCTACGCCGCACTGCTCGACCCGTACCGGCCGATCTGGTATCGGCTCGCCGTGCTCGCGCTCGCCGCGACGGTCGTCCTCGCCTGGTACGCGCTGACCCGCCGCCGGATCGGCCCCGCCGCGCTGGCCGTCGGCGGGCTGGGCTGGCTGGCGGTGCTCGGGGTGGTGCTCGCGCTGCTGGTGCCGGGTGGGGCGTACCTCGCCTCCCTGCCGGCGCTGGCGGGCGCGCTCGCCGGCCTGGCCGCGCTCGGCACCCGGATCGACGGGCCCTGGCCGGTGGTCGCGGTCACCGTGGGCGCCGCGGTGGGCGTCGTCGTCCTCCTGCCCACTGTGGTGCTCCTCTTCCCGGCGCTCGGCATGGCGATGGGCGGGGTGGCCGCCCTGGTCACGGTGCTGCTCGGGTTGGCCGTACTGCCGGTGCTGGATCTGCTGCACCCCCGGGCCGGCGGGCAGCGCGGACTGGTGGCGCTCCGGGCCCGGCGGCTCGGCGCGGTGCCGGCGCTCGCCGCCGCGGTGGCGGCGGTGGTCTGCGCCGGGGTCGGGCTCCGCGTCGACCGGTTCGACGCCGCGCATCCCGCACCGACCCACCTGATGTACGCGCTGGACGCGGGCACCGGCTCGGCCCGGTGGCTCACCGACGAGACCGATCCGCAGCCGTGGACCAGCCGGTACGTCAAGGGTCCGGCGTCCCTGGACGACTTCCCCGCGCTGGGCGACCAGACCCTGCGCGGCGGCCCGGCAGAGCCGACGAACCTGCCCGCCCCGAAGCTCGAGGTGCTGGCCGACAGCACCACGGGCGGCGAGCGCACCGTGCGGCTGCGGCTCACCCCGCAGCGTCCGGCGCGCCTGGCCAGCCTGCACGTCGACACGACCACGGCCACCGTGCTGCGCGCCGAGGTCGCCGGCCGGCCGGTGCCCGTCGAGCCCCGTTCCGGCCGCTGGGGCTTCGGGGTGGTCTTCCACGCCCCGCCGGCGGAGGGCTTCGAGGTGACGCTCACCGTCACGCCGAAGGCCGACCGGCTGGGTCTGCGGGCGATGGACGCCAGCGACGGCCTCGACGGTCTGCCCGCCTTCCAGCCCCGCCCGCCGGACGTCGGGATCGTCGGCTCGCACAGCTCGGAGATGCTCGCGGTGGCCCGCACCTACCCGGTCTGACGGCCGACCGGGCCCTGGACCCGTCGGCCGGACGTGCGGCCGACGGGTTCAGTTCGGGCGGGTGGCCAGGTCGCCGGGGTCGGTGTTGCCGCCGCAGACGATGACCGCCACCCGCTCGCCCTGGCGCGGCACGTACGCCCCGCCGATCAGCGCGGCCAGCGCGGCGGCCCCACCCAGCTCCGCGGCGACCCGCAGCTCCGACCAGAGCAGCCGGCGGGCCCGGACCAGATCCTCGTCGCGGACCAGCACGGAGAGCAGACCGGTACGCCGGGCGGTGTCGAACGCGATCTCGCCGATCCGTCGGGCGCCCAGCGAGTCGGTGGCGATCCCGCCCACCTCGACGTCGACCGGGCGGCCGGCCTTGAGCGCGCTGTGCAGGGTGGGAATCGGCTCCGGCTCGACAGCGACCACCCGCACCCCGCCGTCGAACCAGGTCGCGATCCCGGACACCAGGCCGCCACCGCCGACCGCGACCAGTACGGTGTCGATCCCGTCCAGTTGCCGTTCGAGTTCCCGACCGACCGTGCCCTGGCCGGCCACCACCTCCGGCTGGTCGTACGCGTGCACGACCAGCGCGCCCGTCTCCTCGGCCCGCCGGCTGCTCGCCGCCAGCGCCTCCGCGTAGTGCCGGCCGACCTGTCGCACCTGGGCGCCGAGCGAGGCGAGCCGCTCCACCTTCACCGGCGAGGCGGTGACGGGCACGAAGACCTCGGCCGGTACGCCGAGGGCCCGCGCCGCGTACGCGACCGCGAGCCCGTGATTGCCGCCGGACGCCGCGAGCACCCCCGCCTCCGGCAGTGGGCCCTGGAGCATCCGGTTGAACGCGCCGCGCGGCTTGAACGAGCCCGCGTGCTGGAGCAGCTCCAGCTTCAGGCTGAGCCGCCCCGGCACACCGAACTCGCCACCGTCGACGGTGAGCACCGGCGTCTGCCGTACCCGGCCGGCGATGAGAGCGGCGGCTGCCTCGACGTCACTTTTGTCCACCATCCGGGCACGCTCCTCGTTCACAGATCAGCTCATTTCCAGCGGTATTGGTGAAGGCCAGCGGCATAGTCGATTAAACCGGGCGACCACACCTGCGAGCTGCCGCCATGCTTGGCATGGAGGGTCATCGATGGTTACTGCTGGCCGCCGCTCGACGGCATGGAAACGGCCTGATCTTGACGCAGCGTCAATCTGCATGGACAGCCGGCAGCAGCCAACTCGGCGGCTCTCCTCACCCGCCCATCCCTCCGCCGGGCACGCCGTTAGCCTCACTGCACCCCGAGTTCCTCGCGACCCGCTCCGACGAAAGCCCTCAGTAGAGAACGCGTGTCGCGCAGAAAGTCGTCTACGGTCAGGTCGTTTGCCTTGCCGCCCGACATGGCTTGGTCCCCGCCCCTCGCCAAACCGTCCCAGAGCGCGTCTGCGGCGTCGCGTACCGGCTTGGTGCCGATCAGCTCCACCTCGATGTGAGCAGCTTTAGCCTCTTCCAGAAGGTCGGATAAGAACGACATGGGCAGGGCGCCGCCTTCCCACTTGAGCGTGATCTCCACGATTTGCTTTTCGATCTTTGCGGCGAACGAGGCGTATACATGACGCCTCTCTGCGTGCCATCGGGTCGCGGCTTCCCGACGCGCCCGTCTTGCGTCCAGGAGCATCGTCACCACCTGCGACACCACCACGCCACCTACGGCAAAGACGCCTGCCACCACTGGAACCGCCCACCAGGGAGCTGCCGGGGAAGCCTCAGCCACAAAATTCACGTCTGTGATTATGTCTCTTCGACGTTGCTCGCCATGGCTACGACGGTCTCCGCCTACCGCTGCCCAAGCCATCCCGTCGGCCTTCGTCCGCACACTGGGGAGTGGGTGGGGCCTGCCCGGTCAAGGTGGAGCACCCAGAGGCTGAACGACCTTGACCGGGCAGGCTCTACCCGCGCGGCTTCGCCCCGGACGAAGATTGTCGGGATGGCGCCACCATCCCGGAGTGCCCGAGGACCCCCGCCGGAGGCACTGCCCCTGTGTCGCTCAACATCGAAGCCCCGGAACTGCCAATACTCATGGCGGCCCGGGGCTTCGTCGTATGTCGCGCCGCCGGCGGGCTAACACCGACGCGCTGGCGGCCGAAGGCCAGAGGCGCGGCGGCGGGCCATCGGCCCGGCCCAGGTTCGGCGGCGCGAGCGGCCCGCGACGCGGGCCGCCTTGATCTCGTACAGAAAGTTCTCACATGGATTGCCGCTCCCCTTTGCCGTGCCGATCCCTCCGCAAGTTCCAGTTCCAGATTCGGTTGCCACGCACGCTCTCCTGGTAACGCACCTTGCCACCGGGACGGGACAGGATTATCAGGTTGCATGGCCGCTTATGATGAGGCATGGACATCGGCGAGCCTGCTCCTGATCCACTCACAGGAATGACGCCAGCCGAGCGGAAGCGCGCTCAAGAGTTGGCAATCCTTGAGGCGGTCTATGACCTCTCGAACTTCCGAAGTGTAATCTCCCGCGAACGTCCAGACTTCGCTCTGTCGCGCTCAATCGGAAGCAAGCCGCTTGGAGTTGAAGTCACGCAGCTCTTCTTTCACGAATCCCATGCACGCTTCAACCTGATCGCCGGCTATGCTCACCGTCTCTGGTCCGGCGGTTCCCACCTTCACAAGAACGACGTCAAGACGCTTAAGTCAGTCAGGGTCAAGATCTCGGACGCGGAGGGCGACGTTCGTTACCCGGATCTCCCTGCTGTCATGATGGAAACTCCGAGTATCGCCGAATACCGCACGGCTCTACGTGACGTGATTCTAACGAAGACTGGGAGAGGGTACGACCTCGGAGAGTTCAGCCATGTAAACCTCGTCATCCTCGATTGGTTTGATCTCAGCTTCAACGCGACCGACTATAGGACGGATCGGTTCTTCGACGATGAGGTACGCGAAGCGCTGAGAGAATGCCCATTCCGGGAGGTTCTCCTCGTCCTCCATAACACCGCACGAGATACAAATGATGACTTTGACCAGGTAGCACGACCTGATGCTCGGATCGTCCCCCTCCAACAGCTGCTAGCCATGGAGCGCTTCTACGCGGCGGGGCACAGTATCGACAAGCAAAGTAGCGGAGATCTGCGCGACGTGGCCGAGTTGAACCGCCTCACAATCGACCATGTGAGCCGAGTTCAAGGCTATGGCCAGCCAGTTGAATGCGAGGGGCGTCCCTTCCTGCATTATCGCGGCACCCTAATCGAGCTCAGCGACCGGGGAATGCAGATACGGGAGTCAAGTGACTCTGAATTGCCGAACTACCCAACCAGCATCATTCCTGATCGACTGGAGCCCAGAATCGAGCAGCGAGTGACACAGGAGATTAGCGCGAACATCTTTGGGTTCGGCTTCGCCAGACCCGCAAATCGCGCCAACCCCTGGGAATTCCGCAGCATTGCATAACGATTGTCGCGACATCCACCAGTCACGCTGATATGGGCCACATGGCGACGCTTCCGTAAGCCCCGGCGAACCGGAAGGACCCGAGGTCCGCTAGTTGTGCCCTCGCTCGATCCTTCGTCTTACTTCCCGGCGATGGTCCGTGCCGAGGATGTTTCGCACCTCGCTGTGTTCGGGAACGGGCCTCAACGCGTCGGCTAGAGCGTATCTCACACTAGGCTCAGGGTCCCGTGCAAGCCGAACGCCTAGGTCCGGCCACCGCTGGGGATCACGAGCCCAACTTATCGCTGCAAAGCAACGGATCCATCGATTGGAATGACCAGCAAGTGGCGGCACGGACACCCTCAGGAACTCGGCCGGGATCTCGCGGAGACCACTTGCGAGGGCGAAGCTAGCTCCGTCATCGGCAGATGGAAGAAGGCTAAGCGTCAGCCGCTGCACATCGTCATACTGTTCGACTCTATGACCGACCTTCGCTGCAACTTGCGCCGCTCTGGCGGCGAGCGGAGGAGCCCCCAATGAGACTTTAAAGCGGCTGAAGGGATCATCGTCCCCAAACCCAAAGCTCAGTTCACTTTCGGTCGGGCCCTGTGCAAAATCCATCAGCTCTCGGAAGACCTTGTCCCGCATCTCGTCTGAGAGCGAGGGTGCGACGGTGGAGACAGCAGCTAGGGCGTCTGCCCTGTTGTACGCATCATCACGCCTGTCTCGAAGTCGAACCATCATCGCGGTTACAAAACTCGACCTAGCCGACTCTTCCAACACAGTGGCCAGAACTGCCGACTGTCTAAGCGATGTCCCTAAGGTCATCTGACCAGGAATATGCACCCGTGGTGCGGAGTCCCGCGCAACATGCATTTTTGCAACCTCAATAGCCGACGTTCGATCGGCGTCGGCGAGGATTAGTGCTATAGCAGCCTGCACGTTGCCCTCACCGGCCGCATCCGCCAGCTGCACTCCTGTCGTTGCCGAATCTCTCGCCAGTATCTCCTGACCCTCCGATACCGCCTGTTGAGCAACCTCGTTACCCAACTTAATGGCATCGCAGAGCATTAGAAGAATTCGCCCCTGTAGGTCCGGGTGGCTCTCCCCGATTTTCGCAAGAGCCGATATGTGAGCATCGTCTGTGCGGTGATGCGTTCCAGGCTCCCTTGAGAGATAGCCGGAAGTAAGGTCAAGAAATTTCTCCGCCTCAGACCAGGAAGCTTCATCCGCTACGGCCGCGAAGGCATCGAACGCCGGGTACCAGGTATCGGTGGGCCAGCTTCCTGGCGCGGTAGAAGTTAGCTCGTTAATAGCGACTTCCGACCATTCGCTGGCAACCACTGCAGGGAACAGACTTGCGGCAGCCTTCGCGAACCTGAACGAGGCAATCCGTTCCCAGTGCGGCGCATCGCCGGCTGGCGGATGAAAGTGAACGGGGCGGTCAGGCAACTTCTTCGCGAATTGCTCTAGCTTTTTCGAATCCCCACCGCGGACATAGTGGCGTATTGCCTCTTCTGCTACTCCTGTCGCCGCAAATAGGTCTCCGAACCTAACATGGGCAGCTTGCTCGGCCTCCCAGCTGGCCGATATTACAGAATGGTAGAGGTATTGGTGCAGGAACTGAAGAGCGTCGGGCCACTTCTGGTCGAGCATTCGCAAAGCCGCCCGTTCAGCCAGTGGAGCTGGCTCCGACAGGACAGAGCCGCCCCCAGATGCTTTCAAGGCTTGAGCAAGGCGGTGAAGATCGTTTGGATCGCCCTCAACCTTTCCGAACCGCATACGGGTTCCCCGCTGGCTATAGAGCCATGCTGCAGCGGACTCGTTCACCCCTGCCTGAATTGCGCCATCAATTGCATCCAACCAGCGTTGAATTGCCTGATCTGACTGTTTCCCTAGAGTCAGATACCTGGCATGGCGTGCCGCAATCCATGCCGTGACCCTAGGCGGGTATAGGTGACGGGCCGAGCTGACCAGCTCGCTCCAATCGTCAGATGCTTCGGCCACGCACATCAGGATCCGAGCCCTCAGCGCCAACCCCGCATCGTCGGTGGGCGTGTCGTTCGCCATAGCCGTGAGGCCGCCGATGCGTGCCGTTAGCAGGTCCATCCGACGCCATGTAATCGCCTGCTCGGCTAGCGTGAGTCCACACTCGATCCGCCCTATGTCTCCCCCCTGCATTGAATCGAACGCAGATGCAAGGTGTTCGAGAGTTACATGCCGGTCGTACCCGAAGGCACCCGCCGCCGAAAGACCTGACGCGCTTCGAACGGTGGTTTGCTGCACGTGGTTCTGATACCGAACGATCGCGTTTACGTGCTGCCCCACGGAGAAAGGGTCTCCCGATCGATAGCTGCGCCAGCCCAATTCCACCCGCAGCTTTGCTGCCGCCTCAAAGTCCTCGGCCGCCTCCAAGGCCTTGGCCTGCCTGGCTCGAACTATGGAGGCGTGTTGGGCGAATGGGGAGGCCTCCAGCGCGGCTGCCACTTGGTCGAACAGGCCGGCGGCTTCGCCTGGCGCCTCTGAGACCCGCTCTTCCGCCTGCTGAAGGCGCTCGGCTTCGCCAAGATGCGCAACCGGTCCTCGGAGGACTGCGTCCGAGGCAATTGGGCGCGCGTCATTCAGAACACGTTCGATCGCCGCTAGTTCAGCGCGTGGGATGGGCCGCTCGATTTGCTGGGCCTGACGCCGCTTCCACTCCACGAGCTCGACGACTCCGTAGGCCGACTCATGCTGATCTACCGGCGGGTGGTGCTGCCCGCACAGCAGTAGGAGATTCTCGAAGTCGTTGATCTTCTCCGACGGATAGCTGGAGTCATAGCGGGGACCATCCGGCTTTTCGGATCGGATGTGTGCAATCTCGACAGTTGGCGTATATAGCCCGCGGTCCTTGAAGATCAATTTCGCATCGCACCCTGGGTAGGCGCAATGCGTGGCCGTACCAAAAAGCAGCTTGATGACGGTCTGCTTGTACGTGCGCGGCATCTGCGCAGCGTATCGCGACCATGAGCGGCTGGCGGTATCTGGATGAGGGCTCCTAGGATCAGCAGGTGGTTCCCCATCCTGACGTCGCCGCGCAGATTGCCAGGCGTCTTGTCGCCGACGCCCTCCCTCGTCGCTGGAAACACCTTCAAGCGGTGGGTCCGTGAGGCTTGCGATGCAGGCCTCAGGGGCATTCCGTCACTACTTCCAGCGGAAGTGCACGAAGAGCCGGCCGAAGTTCTTGGAGTCCTTCTCCACCCGGTGGTAGAGCTGCTTGACGTCCTTCTGGTCGAGGAAGCGCAGCACCTTCTTCTTGAGCTGGCCGGAGCCCTTACCCGGAATGATCTCCACGAGGGTGGCCTTCTTCGCGACCGCCTCGTCCATGATCCCTCGGAGCGCACGGTCGATGTCGTGGCCCTTGTTGTAGATGTCGTGGAGATCGAGCTTGAGCTTCACCAGTTCATCCTAGGTCCGCCGGGACGGGGTCCGGGAACGGCGAAGGGCAGCCACCCGGGCTGCCCTTCGCCGTTCTGTCTGTTCCGACGTCAGCGACCGCTGACCCGGGTCTCGACCCGGCGCAGCGCGGTGCGGTAGTCGTCGTTGCCGCTGTGCATGGCGGCGGCGATCCGCAGGTGCCGCAGCGCGTCCGGGTACCGGTTCAGCCGCTCGAGCGTACGGCCCAGCACGTGGTGCGCGTAGTGGTCGCTCGGGTCCCGGTCGACCAGCTCCCGCAGGTGCTCCTCGGCCCGGTTGAGCTGGGCGGACTGGAAGTACGCCCGGGCGAGCAGCTGCCGCACCGAGGCGTTGCTCGGCTCCGCCTCGACGATCGGCTCGAGCAGCCGGACGGCCTCGGTCGGGTCACCCGTCTCGAAGAACATGGTCGCCCGCCGGTAGTCGGCCAGAAGATCCATTGCCCACTCCCTCGTCTCGCGCCGGTCACACTCCTGACGCTGGCACAACACCGCGCCGGCGTCGACTGTTCCCGGGGCGATCGGGGCGCAGCTCCCCCGCCCGCGCCCCTCAGGCGGGTCGGGCGGGTCGGGCGGCGGCCAGGTCCCAGGCCCGGACACCACCGACGATTCCGGCCGTGTTCGGGACAACCACCACGTCGTCGCCCATCCGGGCCAACTGCTCCGGCCTGATCAACCGGGAGTTCCCGCCACCCAGGTAGAGCCGGTCCCAGCGGAACACCGGCCGCAGCCCGTCGACCACCCCTCGGACCCGTCGTGACCAGAACGCGTCGCCGAGCCGTCGCCGTTCCGGCTCGCCGATGTACGTGTCGTACGTCATGCCCCAGCGCACCGGCGCGTGCGAGAGCTCCAGGTGCGGCGCGAGCACACCCCCGTCGAAGAGGGCGCTGCCCAGCCCGGTGCCGAGGGTGAGCACCAGCTCCAGCCCGGTGCCCGCCACCACCCCGGCGCCGTGCACCTCGGCGTCGTTGAGCACCAGCGCCGGCGTGCCGAACGCGTCGGAGAGCGCCGAGCGGACATCCCAGCCGGACCACTCGGCGAGCAGGTCGGGATCGATCCTGGTGCGCGGCCCGGCCCGGGTGACGTAGTGCGGAGTGGCCACCACCACGCCGTGCCGCAGCATGCCGGGCATCCCGACGGTCACCCGGTCCGCCGGGGGCAGCTGAGCCCCCAGGTCAAGCAACGTCTTGACGAAGAGCGAGGTCGACAGCGGGTACGGCGTGGGCACGCGCAGCGGGCGGGTCCGCATCGTGCCGGCCTCGTCGAGGACGGAGGCCTTGATGCCTCCGCCACCGCAGTCGATCGCCAGTGTGGTCACCACTCCGCCGAGTCTGCACCTTCCGGGCGGGTCGCGTGCACTCAGCCGGATAGGCTCGCCTCCTCATGAGCGCCACGTTGATCGTCAAGAACCTCTCCGCCGGGCACGGCGACACTCCGCTCTTCACCGGTCTGGACCTGGTCGTCGCGCCCGGCGACGTCGTCGGGCTGGTGGGGCCGAACGGGGCCGGGAAGTCGACGCTGCTGCGTACGCTCGCCGGTCTGCTGCCGGTGGAGGCCGGCAGCGTCACGCTCAACCCGCCCACGGCGAGCGTCGGGCACCTGCCGCAGGAGCCGGAGCGGCGGCCGGGCGAGACGGTGCGCGCCTTCCTGGCCCGCCGCACCGGGGTGACCGCGGCGCAGCTCGCCCTGGACGCCGCCACCGAGGGGCTCACCGCCGGCCGGGCCGGCGCCGACGACGCGTACGCCGAGGCGCTGGAGCGGTGGCTGGCGCTCGGCGGCGCGGACCTCGACGATCGGGCCGAGCAGGTCGCCGCCGAGCTGGGCCTCGCGGTGGACCTGGAGCAGTTGATGACGGGGCTCTCCGGCGGCCAGGCGGCGCGCGCCGGGCTGGCCTCGCTGCTGCTCAGCCGGTACGACGTCTTCCTGCTCGACGAGCCCACCAACGACCTGGACCTGGCCGGGCTGGAGCGGCTGGAGGAGTTCGTGACGGGGCTGCGCGCCGGCACGGTGCTGGTCAGCCACGACCGGGAGTTCCTGACCCGGACGGTGACCCGGGTGCTGGAGCTGGACCTGCCGCAGCAGCAGGTCAACCACTACGGCGGCGGCTACGCGGCCTACCTGGAGGAGCGCGAGGTGGCGCGCCGGCACGCCCGGGCCGACTACGAGGAGTACGCCGACACCCGCGCGACGCTGGAGAACCGGGCGCGGGCCCAGCGCGCGTGGATGGAGAAGGGCGTCAAGAACGCCCGGCGCAAGGCCACCGACAACGACAAGATCGGCCGGAAGTTCCGCACCGAGGCGACGGAGAAGCAGGCCGCGAAGGCTCGCCAGACCGACCGGCTGATCGAGCGGCTGGAGGTGGTCGAGGAGCCGCGCAAGGAGTGGGAGCTGCGGATGGAGATCGCCGCCGCGCCCCGCGCGGGGGCCGTGGTGGCCTCGCTCCGCGACGCCGTGGTACGCCGGGGCGGCTTCACCCTCGGGCCGGTGAACCTCCAGGTCGACTGGGCCGACCGGGTGGCGGTGACCGGCGCGAACGGGGCCGGCAAGTCCACCCTCCTCGCCGCCCTGCTCGGGCGGCTGCCACTCGACACCGGTCACGCCGCGCTCGGCCCGGGAGTGGTGGTCGGCGAGGTGGACCAGGCCCGAGGGTTCTTCCTCGGCGACGCCCCGCTCATCGACGCGTTCCGCGCCGCCGTACCGGAGATGTCGCCGGCGGACGCGCGGACGCTGCTCGCCAAGTTCGGCCTGCGCGCCGGGCACGTGCTGCGCCCGGCCGCGACGCTCTCCCCCGGCGAGCGGACGCGGGCCGCGTTGGCGCTGCTGCAGGGGCGCGGGGTGAACCTGCTGGTGCTCGACGAGCCCACGAACCATCTGGACCTGCCCGCGATCGAACAGCTCGAAGCGGCGCTGGCCAACTACCCGGGAACACTGCTGCTGGTCACCCACGACCGGCGGATGCTCGCCGCGGTGGCGACGAACCGGCGGCTGCGGGTGGACGCGGGGCGGATCGCCGAAGATTGATGCCGTGCCGACGGCGTCACCCGGGGTGAGAATGACCCCATGCTCAAGTGGGAGTACGCGCTGCTGGTCCGCCGGCGCCAGGCGGCCACGAACGACCTCGGCTGGGAGGTCACCTTCGTCTGGTACGGCCCGGACGGCTCGATGGTCGACGTCACCCCGTACGGGGACACCGCGCTGGCCCATCTGAACCGGGCCGGCGACCAGGGGTGGGAGTTGGTCGCGATGAGCGAGGACCCCTCCCTGCCCGGCAACAACGAGCTGCACCGCTACCACCTCAAACGGCCGAAGTCGGCTGCTCCGCCGCCCCGGCAGCGGATGCGGATCGGCAGCCGCCCCCGCCGCAGCACGACCGGCTGACCGTTTCGGGACGCCGCTGTCGGCGGCGGTGCGCGGCGACCCGGTCCGCCGTGATCCTCCTCGGCCGCCGGGCCGGATCCGCACGGCGCTGGCCGCAGGGCCGGATGCGCGGCGCGCAGCGGTGCCGGTCGGGGGCCGGATGCGCGGCGCGCAGCGGTGCCGGTCGGGGGCCGGATGCGCGGCGCGCAGCGGTGCCGGTCGGGGGCCGGATGCGCGGCGCGCAGCGGTGCCGGTCGGGGGCCGGATGCGCGAGCGGCGGCGGCCGGTCGGAGGGGCGTGGCAGCGCCCGGCCGCGGCGGTCGCCGGAGGGCGAATCCACGCGGCGGCGGTGGCGGCAGGCATACCGGACGGCGATGCGGGTAACGGGCGGCCGGAGGTGGACATGGTCGCGTTGGCACAGACCCCGCCGTCGGGCGATCGGCTGCGGGCGATCGACGGCTTCCTCGCGGAGGCGTGGACCGATCAGAAGGCGCACGACGACCGGCTGCGCGATCTCACCGTGGAGGTGCGCTTCGACCGGGGGGTCGCCCACGTGACCGGCGAGGTCGCCGATCCGGGGCAGCTACGGCTGGCCCGGGACCGGATCGGCCGGCTCGCCGGGGTGCTCGGCGTCTGGTGCCGGGTACGGGTGGCCGGGCACGATCCGGTGGTGGTGGACCTCGGATGCGGGCCGAACAAGCAGTGGCCGGGCAACCTGGGGCTGGACATCTTCCCGGCCAGCGGGGTGGACGCGGTGGCGGACCTGTCGGGCTCCCTGCCGCTGGCCGACGACTCGGTCGACGTCTTCTTCACCGTGCACATCCTGGAGCACCTGATCGATTTCCTGCCGCTGCTCGACGAGTGTCACCGGGTGCTCCGGCCGGGAGGCGTGCTGCACGTGATGAGCCCGTGGTGGGGGCACGTGAACGCGGTGGCCGACCCGACCCACGTACGGCTGCTCGACGTGCAGACCTTCAAGGGGATCTGCCTTCAGCGTCCGCCGGGCACCCCGCGCTGGTACCCGCTGCACGCGGGCTGTGACGGTGCCTCGATCTTCGCCGACCTCACTCCCGTACCCCCCGACAGCGACCCGCCCACCAAATCCCACCTGGCCCGCTTCTTCGACTAACCCCCCGCCCCCACCCCAGCCCACCCACCCCTTCACCCCGGCGATCAAGAGGTTGGCGTCATTTTGAAGGCGCCTTCTGACGCAAACCTCTTGATCAGCGCGGCTGGGTTAGCGGCCTTGGGTGGATTCGCGGGATTCCAGGCGGTAGGGGGCGGCGAGTTCGCGGGGTTCGGCGGTGCGGTCGCCGTCGATCCGGTTGGCCAGCAGTTCGACCGCGAGCCGCGCGATCCGTTCCTTGTCCGGGGCGATGGTGGTCAGCGTCGGCACGGAGAAGCGTCCGTCCTCGATGCCGTCGAAGCCGGCCACCGCGACGTCCTCGGGTACGCGTAGCCCCGCCTCGTGCAGGGCCCGCAGCGCACCGAGGGCGAGGGTGTCGTTGAAGCAGAAGACGGCGTCGGGGCGCACGCCCGAGGAGAGCAGGTTGCGCATGGCGGCCGCACCGTCCGCGCGGTGCCAGACCGGCGCGGGCGCGACCAGGGCCTCGTCGTAGCCGAGGCCGGCCTCCTCCAGCGCGCTCCGGTAGCCGTCGAGGCGGAGCCGGGCGCTGGCGCCTTCGGGGGTGCGCTGGGAGCCGATGGCGGCGATCCGGCGGCGGCCGAGCCCGACCAGATGGTTGGTGATCTCCCGGGCGGCGGCCACGTTGTCGATCACGACGTGGTCGGCCGGGCCGTGTGCGACGCGTTCGCCGAGCAGCACCATCGGGGTGCCGTCCAGGTTGATCAGGTCGTCGGCGGTGAGCGCGAGCGGGCTGAAGATCAGCCCGTCGATGAGGTGGTCGGTGATGCCGGAGGCGACGACCCGTTCCTGCTCGCGGCCGCCACCGGTCTGGTCGATCAGCACCGTCCAGCCGAGATCGGCGGCGGCGGTCACCACGTGCCGGGCGAGTTCGGCGAAGTACGGGATGTCGAGTTCGGGTACGGCGAGCGCGATCACGCCCGTGCGCCCCTTGCGGAGGTTGCGGGCGGAGAGGTTCGGCCGGTAGTTGAGTACGGCGATGGCCTCCTCGACCCGGGCCCGGGTGTCGGGTCGGACGTGCGCGTAGCCGTTCACCACGTTGGAGACGGTCTTCACCGACACCCCGGCCCGTTCGGCGACGTCCTTGAGCCTGTGCCGCATTCGCCCCCCTCCCGACGTAACAACCGGCACTTTACCTCGTAGTCAGCTCTTTACAACGTTGCCTACAACGTTGTAGAAACCAGGGACACCGGGTGGGCGGTGACTGCGGTCACCCGGCATCAGAAATGACGAAAGGTGACATTCGTGCGGACCGCGAAGCTCACGATCGACCCCGCGTTCGCGATCGGCCCGGCCGACCGACGACTCTTCGGCTCCTTCGTCGAGCACATGGGGCGCTGCGTCTACGGCGGGATCTACGAGCCCGGCCACCCCGACGCGGACGAGCGCGGGCTGCGACGTGACGTGCTGGAACTGACCCGGGAGCTGGGCGTCTCGGTGGTCCGCTACCCCGGCGGCAACTTCGTCTCCGGCTACCGCTGGGAGGACGGCGTCGGCCCGGTCGGCGACCGGCCGCGCCGGCTCGACCTGGCCTGGAAGACCATCGAGACCAACGCCTTCGGCCTGCACGAGTTCATGACCTGGGCCGACGAAGCCGGGGTCGAGCCGATGATGGCGGTCAACCTCGGCACCCGGGGCGTGCAAGAGGCGCTGGACCTGCTGGAGTACACGAACCACCCGGGTGGCACGCGCCTCTCCGACCAGCGGCGCAAGAACGGCGCCGAGGAGCCGTTCGGCGTACGCCTCTGGTGCCTCGGCAACGAGCTGGACGGCCCCTGGCAGGTTGGGCACAAGACCGCCGACGAGTACGGCCGGCTCGCCGCCGAGGCCGCCCGCGCCATGAAGATGGTCGACCCGTCGATCAGCCTCGTCGCGTGCGGCAGCTCCAACCGGCGGATGCCCACCTTCGCCTCCTGGGAGGCGACGGTGCTCGAGCACACCTACGAGCACGTCGACTACATCTCCGCGCACACCTACTACGACCCCTCCGACGGGGACCGCGCCAGCATCCTGGCCTCCGCCGTCGACATGGACAACTTCATCTCCGAGGTCGTCGCCACTGCCGACCACGTGGCCGCCAAGCAGCGCCAGAAGCGGAAGCTAAAGATCTCCTTCGACGAGTGGAACGTCTGGTACGAGTCCCGCCTCCAGGCCGACCTGGACCGGCGGGGCTGGGTCGAGGCGCCGGCGCTGATCGAGGACGACTTCACGGCGGTCGACGCGGTGGTGGTCGGCGATCTGCTGATCACCCTGCTCCGGCACGCGGACCGGGTCGGCGTGGCCGCCCAGGCGCAGCTGGCGAACGTGATCGCCCCGATCCGCACCCGCAACGGCGGGCCGGCCTGGCGGCAGAGCATCTTCCACCCGTTCGCCCTGACCGCCCGGTACGCGCGCGGCACCGTGCTGCGCACCGAGCCGGTCTCGCCGACGTACGAGACGAAGAAGCACGGCGAGGTTCCGGTGCTGGACACCGTCGCCGTGCACGACGAGGAGACCGGCGAGGTGACCGTCTTCGCCGTCAACCGGGGCGAGGCCGACCTCGAGCTGCAGCTCGACCTGCGCGGCGTGCCCGGGCTGTCCGCCACGTCACACCTGACCCTCGCCGCCGGCGACGACCCGGAGGCGACGAACACCGAGGCCGAACCGGAGAAGGTGACGCCCCGGGAGTTGACCACCCCCACCATCGACGGCGGCCGGTGCTCGGTGCGCCTGCCCGCCGTCTCCTGGAACGTGCTGCGCTTCGGTAACCCGCGCTGACCAGGGCACACTTCATACCGTCCCCCCAAGGAGAGATACGGCATGATCCACAACGAAATGAGCCGGCGGCGGCTCCTCGGGCTCGGCGTCGGGCTCGGCGCCGCGGCCACGCTCACGCTGGCGGGCTGCGGCGGCGGCGACTCTTCCGGGCCGGCCGCCGGCGGCGACGGTGGGAAGGACTACACCGGGCCGAAGGTGGACCTGAAGCTGTGGAACGGTTTCACCGGCGGCGACGGTGAGATCTTCAAGACGCTGGTGAACCAGTTCAACTCCGAGCACCAGAACATCGCGGTCTCGGTCGCCACGTACCAGTGGGAGGACTACTACAACAAGCTCCCCAGCGCGGCCTCCAGCGGGAACGGACCCGACATCGCGGTCATGCACATGGACCAGCTCGCCACCTTCGCCGCCCGCGGCGTCATCAGCGAGCTGGACGACGTGGCCAAGACGCTGGAGCTGACCGAGGCGGACTTCGCGCCGACGGTCTGGCAGGGCGGGCTCTACAACAACAAGCGGTACGGCATCCCGCTGGACATGCACCCGCTCGGCTTCTACTACAACAAGTCGGTCATGGAGAAGGCCGGGCTGGACCCGAACAAGCCGCCGACCACCCGGGACGACTTCACCGCCGCCCTCACCGAGCTGAAGAAGTCGGGCGTCCAGGGCTTCTGGATCAGCCCGTTCCAGTTCACCGGCGGGATGTCCTTCTACTCGCTGATCTACCAGTTCGGCGGCAGCCTCTTCGACGCCGAGGTCAACAAGGCCACCTTCAACGCCGACCCGGCGGTCGAGGCGTGCACCTGGATGGTCGACATGATCAAGCAGGGGCACTCACCGGCGAACGTCGGCCAGGACGCCGAGTACCTGGCCCTGAAGAGCGGCAAGAACGCCTTCACCTTCAACGGCATCTGGCAGATCAACGATCTGAAGAAGAGCCCCGATGTCCAGTGGGGGGTGGCGCCCCTGCCGCAGATCGGCAGCAAGCCCGCGGCCTGGGCCAACTCGCACAACTTCACCATCGTCAAGCAGCGCGCCAACAACGCCAACAAGGTCCAGGCGTCGAAGGTCTTCATCAACTGGCTCAGCCAGCACTCCCTCGACTGGGGCAAGGGCGGCCAGGTGCCGGCCCGCAAGAGCGTCCGGGAGAGCGCCGAGTTCAAGGCGCTGACCGAGGTGAGCGCGCTCGCCCCCGAGCTGGACTACGCGGCCTTCCCGCCGGCCACCCCGGGTCTGGGTGAGGTCATCAAGACCTTCTACGACTCGTTCAACGTGGCCGCGCTGGGCAAGAAGACGCCCAAGCAGGCGCTCGACGAGGGCGTGGCGAAGGCGAACCGGCAGCTCGAGGACAACCGCAAGAAGTACGGGAGCTGATTCTCCGTGGCGGACGTGATCGAGGTCGGGGCGGCGCGCGGTGACGCGCCGCCCCCGGCGGCCAGTGCTGCCCGCCGGGGCGCCAAGTCGGCGAACCGGGTCGGTCGGGCGACGCCGTATCTGTTCCTCGCGCCGTATCTGGTGCTGTTCACGGTCTTCGGCCTGCTGCCGATCGTGCTCGGCCTCTATCTCAGCCTGCACCAGTGGGACTTCCAACTGCCCAACCGACCCTTCGTCGGGTTGGACAACTACCAGGAGCTCTTCTCCAGCGACTCGGCGGTCTTCGGGGACTGGTGGCAGAGCGTCCGGGCGACCGCGATCTTCACGGTCGTCTCGGTGCCGCTGCTGGTGGTCGTCCCGCTCGGGCTGGCGCTGCTGCTGAACCGCTCGTTCCCCGGCCGCACCTTCTTCCGGGCGGTCTACTTCGCGCCGTACGTGCTCGGCGTGGCGGTCATCGGCCTGCTCTGGCGCTTCCTGCTCGACGCGAACCTGGGCCTGGTCAACCGGGTGCTCGGCGCCGTCGGCCTGCCGTCGGACACCCCCTGGGTGACCGACGTGCCGTGGGCGTGGATCTCGCTGGTCGGTGTGACCGTCTGGTGGACCTCGGGCTTCAACGCGGTGATCTACCTGGCCGGGCTGCAGGACATCGCGCCCGAGCTGTACGAGGCGGCGAAGGTGGACGGCGCGAGCGCCTGGGAACGGTTCCGCCACGTCACGCTCCCCGGGCTGCGCCCGGTGCTGCTCTTCGTCATGACCACCACCGTGCTCGCCTCGGCGAACGTCTTCGGTCAGTCGTTCCTGATCACCCAGGGCGCGCCGGGCACGGAGACCCGCACCGTGGTCTGGTACATCGTCGAGCAGGGGCTCCGCAACAACGACGCCGGCCGCGCCGCCGCGATGAGCATCGTCTTCGCGCTGATGCTGGCCGTGGTGAGCCTCGCCAACTTCCGCCTCTTCCGCTACCGGGAAGACTGAGGGAACCGCCATGACGACGCCCACGCGCACCGCACCCGCGCACACGCTGCGCCGGGTCGGGCTCTACGCCATCCTCGTAGCGCTGGCCCTGGTCTTCCTGATCCCGCTGGCGTGGATGGTCATCACCTCGCTGAAGACCTACGACGGCGCCCAGCGAATCCCGCCGGACTGGCTGCCCGACCCGCTCTCCGGGTACGGCTACCAGCAGATCCTCACCAACTCCGCCAACCCGGTGCTGCGTTGGTTCCTCAACAGCATGCTGGCGGCCACGCTGCACTCGCTGCTGGTGCTGGCGACCGCCTCGATGGCCGCGTACGCCCTGGCCCGGATGCGGTTCCGCGGTCGCGGGGTCTCCTTCGCGCTGATCATCGGGACGCTCTTCATCCCGCCGACCTCGCTGATCATCCCGAATTTCCTGATCGTCGACTCGCTGAACTGGATCGACACCCTCGCCGTGGTGATCGTGCCGGGCGCGGCGAGCGCCTTCGGCGTCTTCTTCCTGCGGCAGTTCTTCCTCTCCCTGCCGAAGGAGTTGGAGGAGGCGGCCGTGCTCGACGGCGCGAACCAGTGGCAGATCTTCTACCGGGTGGTGCTGCCGCTGTCGAAGCCCGCCCTGGCCACCCTGGCGGTGCTCTCCTTCCTGACCAACTGGAACGACTTCCTCTGGCCGATCTTCGTGCTCTTCAGCCCGGAGAAGCTGACCCTGCCGCCCGGCCTGGGCCTGCTCCAGGGCTCGTACGTGACCGACTATCCGGTGATCATGGCGGGTGCGGTGCTGGCCAGCGTGCCGGTGCTGATCCTCTTCGTGCTCGCCCAGCGGCACATCATCCAGGGCGTGTCGCGCAGCGGCCTGAAGGGATGACGGCCGGAAGGCTCCGGCGACGCGGTGCGGCGGCGGTTCTCGCCGCCGCACTGCTCGCCGCCGCACTGCTCGTCTCCGGCTGCGGCGACGACACCGACCGACCCACACCCACGAGTACGGGGAGTGACCCGAGCATGTTCACCAACCCGGTCATCCGGACCGACGCCCCCGATCCGCAGGCCATCCGGGTCGGCGACACCTGGTACCTGTTCCACACCAACGCCGACGGCCGGAACGTGCCGGTGCACACCTCCGCGAACCTGACCGACTGGACGCCGGTCGGGGATGCCCTGCCGGAGCTGCCGGCGTGGGCGGACGCGGGGAAGACCTGGGCCCCGGAGGCGATCCAGCTCGGGCCGGAGTCGTTCGTGCTCTACTACACCGTGGCCGGCAGGGAGGCGGGACGGCAGTGCGTGGGGCGGGCGGTGGCGACCTCGCCGCAGGGTCCGTACCGGGACGACTCCGCCGGCCCGCTGATCTGCCAGCCCGAGCTGGGCGGGTCGATCGACGCGAGCCCGTTCCGGGACACCGACGGCAGCCTGTGGCTGCTGTGGAAGAACGACGGCAACGCCATCGGAGTGGACACCTGGATCTTCTCCCAGCGCCTCTCCGACGACGGTCTGAGCCTCGTCGGTGAGCCGACGAAGCTGCTGAAGCAGACCGAGCCGTGGGAGGGAACCCTGATCGAGGGGCCGTTCCTGCACCGCCAGGAGGGCCGGCTCTACCTCTTCTTCGCGGCGAACGCGTACGACCGGGCCGAGTACGCCGAGGGGTACGCGATCTGCGAGTCGCCGAGCGGCCCGTGCGTGAAGGCTCCGGAGAACCCGATCCTGAGGAGCAACGAGGTGGCGTCCGGGCCGGGGCACGCGTCGATGGTCGTCAAGGACGGGCGTACCTGGCTGCTCTACCACGCCTGGCCGCCCGGCCAGGAGGGCAGCGTCGACCCGGGGCGGCAGACCTGGCTGGACGAGGTCGTCTGGGAAGACGGCAAACCCGTCGTGAAGGGCCCCACCAAAACCCCCCAACCCCGCCCCTAACCCCCGCCACCCGCACCGCGCACGCCCCCACCGTCCCGAACCCCCGCACCCCCGCACCCCCGTACCCGCGCACCCGCGCACCCGCGCACCCGCAGCGTCCCGCACTTTCACGGAAAGAGTGGCCATCCAGCGTCGGATGGCCACTCTTTCCGTGAACGAGGCCGCGCCGCACCGCGGGCGGGGTGGCGCGGGGCGGGGCGGGCGCGGGCGGGTGGGGGGGCGGGTCAGGGGGTGGAGGAGCGGGGTGCGGGGACGGGGCTCGCCTCGCGGCGGGCCAGGCGGTTCTTCCGGTAGCCGTAGCCGAAGTAGATCAGCGCGCCGAGGAGCATCCAGGCCAGGAAGCGCAGCCAGGTCTCGACCGAGAGGTTGAGCATCAGGTAGACGCAGGCGAGCGCGGAGACGATCGGGAGCACCGGTGAGAAGGGCACCCGGAACGGCCGCTCCAGCTCCGGGCGGGTCCGCCGCAGGATGGGCACCGCCAGCGACACCAGCACGAACGCGCAGAGCGCGCCGATGCTCACCAGGTCGGCCAGCGCGGAGAGCGGCAGGAAGCCGGCCAGCACAGCCACCCCGACCGTCATGATCGCCGAGATCCGGTACGGGGTGCCCCAGCGCGGGTGCACCTTGGCGATCGACGGCGGGATCAGCCCGTCCCGGGAGATGGCGAAGCCGATCCGGCCCATGGCCACCAGGTCGACCAGGATCACGCTGGTCAGGCCGGCGACCGCGGCGATCGAGACGAGGATCGCCGCCCAGCCGGCCCCGACCGACTCGAAGGCCGAGGCGATCGGGGCGCCCCGGTCGATCTCGGTGTACGGCACCATGCCGACGACCACCAGCGAGACGCCGATGTAGAGCACGGTCGAGATCAGCAGCGTGCCGAGCAGCCCCAGCGGCAGGTCCCGGCGCGGCTTGCGGGTCTCCTCGCCGAGGTTCGCCACCGCCTCGAAGCCGGTGTAGGCGAAGAAGACCACCGCTGCCGCGCTGAGCACCCCGACGAAGCCGAAGACCGACGGCTCCAGGCCGAAGATGGCCTGGGTGACGGGCTGCTTCAGGCCGCCCTCCCCGTCGGCGGCCGGTTCGGCGGGCGGAATGAACGGGGTCAGGTTCGCGGCTTTGACGAAGAAGAGGCCGGCGACGACCACGAAGACGCAGATCGCCACCTTGACGACGACCAGCAGGTTGGTAATCCGCGCGGACTCCCGGATGCCGACGATGCCGATCGCGCCGAGGACCAGCACGACGGCGAGGGCGCCGATGTTGACGACGCTCCCCTCCTCACCGAACCAGGTGGTGGGAAGGTCGAAGAGTTCGGCGAGGTAGCCGGACCAGCCGCGGGCCACCACTGCCGCGCCGAGGGCGAACTCCAGCAGCAGGTCCCAGCCGATGATCCAGGCGACGATCTCGCCCATGGTCGCGTACGCGTAGGTGTAGGCGCTGCCGGCGGTCGGGACGCTGGAGGCGAGCTCGGCGTAGCAGAAGGCGGCGAGCAGGGCGACCACGCCGGCGATGCCGAAGGAGACCACCACGCCGGGACCGGCGCTGTCCCGCGCCTCGATACCGGTGAGCGTGAAGATGCCGGTGCCGATCACGATGCCGATGCCGAAGCCGGTGAGGTCGAGCGCGCCGAGGCGTCGCTTCAGCCCGGGTCGGCCGTCGGTGCCGTCGGCGTCGCCCTGCGCGAGCACGTCCTTGATCGGTTTCGTACGCAGCACGGACACCGCGCTCACCCCTCCCACCGTCCGACCACCCGCGTGGCGGCCGGTGACCGCCGTTGCTACCCAGCACGCATCACCGTCAATCACCGCGCTTCGGACGCCGCAACACCTCCTGGACGGCGCGCGCGTCTCCAGGGCCGGCGGCGCGCGGGAACGTGGCGATCACCGCAGAGACGGCGGATCGGACGTACGGGCAGATCCAGGGCAGGCTCTTGCGCGGACGTACGTCGATATGAAAATTTCCTACCAGCGGCATATAGCCGACGGCGGATGTTGCCGAGGTCGCCGCGACGAATCCGGCACGGGAGCCCCAACGAAGGGACACACCCATGAAGGCAACTCGGCTCGGCGCCGCCGGGCTGGCCGCGGTCCTGCTCGGCGCGCTCGTCGCCGGCACCCCCGCGACCGCCGCGCCCGACGCGGCGAGCACCACCACCGTCAACTGCGACACCGATCCGGCCACGCCCAAGCGGCAGTTCCGGGCCCTGTGGATCGCCTCCGTCACCAACATCGACTGGCCCAGCAAGGCCTCCCAGACCGCGCCGGAGCAGGTCGCCCGGCAGCAGGCCGAGTACCTGGAGTGGCTCGACCTGGCCGAGCGGCTCCACCACAACGCCGTCGTCGTCCAGGTCCGGCCCACCGCGGACGCGTTCTGGCCGTCGCCGTACGAGCCCTGGTCGGAGTACCTGACCGGGGTCCGGGGGCAGGACCCGGGCTGGGACCCGCTCGCCTTCCTGGTCAGCGAGTCGCACAAGCGCAACCTCGAGTTCCACGCCTGGTTCAACCCGTACCGGGTCTCCATGCCGGCTCCCGGCGGCGCCGGTGCCGACCTCGACCAGCTCGCCCCCGGTCATCCCGCGCGCCAGCACCCGGACTGGACGTTCGCCTACCCGCCCGCCGGGGTGGCCGGCAGCCGGCTCTACTACGACCCGGGTGTCCCCGAGGTCCGCGAGTTCGTCCAGACCGCGATGATGGACGCCGTCAAGCGGTACGACATCGACGGCGTGCACTTCGACGACTACTTCTACCCGTACCCGAGCGGCACCCACCAGGTGCCCGACGACGACACGTTCGCGGCGTACAACCGGGGCTTCACCGACAAGGCGGACTGGCGGCGGGACAACATCAACCTGCTGATCCAGGAGATGAACGCCAAGATCAAGGCGGTCAAGCCCTGGGTCAAGTTCGGGGTCAGCCCGTTCGGCATCTGGCGCAACGCCTCCGCCGACCCGCTCGGCTCGGACACCACCGGCAGCCAGTCGTACGACATCATCTCCGCCGACACCCGTAAGTGGGTCAAGCAGGAGTGGATCGACTACGTCGTGCCGCAGCTCTACTGGTACATCGGCCAGTACCCGGCCGCCGACTACGCGCGACTGGTGCCGTGGTGGGCGGAGACCGTCCGGGGCACCCGGGTGCAGCTCTACATCGGGCAGGCCGACTACAAGAGCGGCGACCCGGCGTACGGGGCGTTCTGGATGAACCCCCGCGAACTCTCGGACCACCTGACGCTCAACCGGTCGTACCCGGAGGTGCAGGGCAACGTGCACTTCTCGGCCGTGCAGGTGCGGGCGAACCGGCTCGGCGCCACCGACATCTACGCGTCCGAGCACTACTCCCGCCCGGCGTTGATCCCCACCATGTCGCACCTGCCGTCGAAGCCGTTGCTGATGCCGGTGGTCACCCGGTCGGCCCGGCAGGACGACGGGGTCCGGCTGACCTGGCGGCAGCCCGCCGACGGAGTCGGCCCGTTCGGTACGGCGACCTCGTACGCGATCTACCGGTTCGACGGGGTCAAGGTGGCGGGTGCCTGCGACCGCGCCGACGCCGCGCACCTGGTGCAGACCGTCCGGGCCACCGGCGGCGGAACGCAGTCCTGGGTGGACAGCACCGCCCTGCCCGGCAAGCGGTACACCTACTACCTGACCGCCCTCGACCGGCTGGCGAACGAGAGCCCGGCCAGCCCACCGGCCTTCGTCCTGCGCTGACCGGCAGTCGACCGCCCCGGGCGCCCCGCGCGCCCGGGGCATTGGTCTGTTTCAACGAATGTCACCAATAGTCGGGGGCGATGCAATATCCGCGCCCATCTATTGATCGAGACTGATCGGCACCCGGTAACTCGCCGGTAACATCCGTCGCACCCGCACACCCCCGCGGAGGTACCAGTGCCCAGACGACTCACCACCCTCCTCGCCTCGGGCGCGCTCGCGCTGCTCGTCGCGCTGGGAGTCGCCGCCCCCGCCAGCGCCGCCGTCACCCCGGCGCAGAAGCTCTCCGTCCTCTCCAGCTGGACGCAGACCAGCGCCGGCAGCTACAGCTCGTGGAACTCGGCCCGGCTGAACAAGGCCCCCTGGGCCGAGTACGCCTTCGACTGGTCCACCGACTACTGCTCGTCCAGCCCGGACAACCCGCTCGGGTTCAGCTTCGAGCTCTCCTGCTACCGGCACGACTTCGGTTATCGCAACTACAAGGCGATGGGCCAGTTCCCGGCGAACAAGTCCCGCCTGGACAACGCCTTCTACTCCGACCTGAAGCGGGTGTGCGCCACCTACAACGCGGTCGTCCGCCCGGCCTGCCTCAGCCTGGCCTGGACCTACTACCAGGCGGTCAGCATCTTCGGCTCCCCCGCCGCCGTGAACCCGGCCGACATCGACCGGGCCGCCAAGATGAAGGCCGACGCCGAGCGCCGCGCCGGGCTGCGCGCCTGACCCGATCCGACCCGCCGGGATCACCGGTGCCGCAGGCCAGGGTCCGTGCCACCGGAAGACCGGCGGCACGGGCCCGCCCCGGCACGCCCCGGCACGCCCCGGAACCACCGCCGGCGCGCCGCGCGCGGGACGCCGCGCAACCGCCGCGCGGGACGCCGCGCAACCCCCGTGCGGGACGCCGCGCAACCCCCGTGCGGGACGCCGCAATTTCCCCGAAACTGCTGCCTCCGGAACGGCCGAGGCCGCAGCTTCCCCGAAGTTGCCGCCTCGGCGTGAGCCACCGGACGCCGGATGGCCGGGCATGCCCGGCACGCGCGGAGCTCCGATGGTCGCCACCTCAGCGCGCGGCCTCAGCGCGCGCCCCTCAGCGCGCGCCCCTCAGCGCGCCCCCTCAGCGCGCGAACGTCGGCAGGCCACCTCAGTGCGCGCCCTTCAGGGCGCTCCTCGGCGCAACACCTCAGCGCGCGGCCCGACGGGCGGTCAGGCCCGTTCGTTCAGGCCCGTTCGCTCCGGCCGGCCGGGCGGCGGTCCGGCTCCGGGGCGGCCGCCTGGCGCGGCGCGGGACGTACCGGCGTCGCGCTGAACCGGGTCGAGTCGGCCGCCAGGTCGGGGTGCTCCACGTCGAGCGCGAGCGCCGCCGCCTCCTCCAGGCTCAGCTCGGCCCCCTCGCCGTAGGCGTCGTCGAAGGCCGCGTCGCCCAACCGCTCACGCAGCCCCGCCTGCTGCTCCGCCCAGTAGCCGGCGTAGATGCCGGACGCGCAGCGCAGGTCGGCCCCGGTCGCCTGGGCGGCGCCGAAGAGCCGCGCGGCGACGACCAGGTCACCGCCGGCCGCGCAGCGCACCGCCACCGCGTTCAACGTGTCGCAGGCCCGGCCGTGGAAGCCGTGGCTCATCCGCGACCGGAGCGCGACCAGCAGGTGCTCGTGCGCCGCGATGAGGTCGCCGCGCGCCAGCGCGACCATGCCGAGCAGCATGTCCACCGACCGCCGGCCACGCTCCAGCGGGCGGGCCGCCTCCACCGGTCGGGCCGCGCCGAGCAGCTCCGCCGCCTCGTCGAGGGCACCGCGCCGCCAGAGCAGCTCGGCCAGGCTGTAGACCGCGAGCAGCGCGTCACCGAGCACCTCCTGGCTCTGCGCCCAGTCGATGACCTCCCGGCAGACCCGCTCCGCCTCGGCGAGCTGTCCCATGTCGACGAGCGGGGCGGCTCGACCGGCCAGCACCCGGGCCAGCAGCCCGGCGTCGCCGGCCTGCCGGGCCGCCGCTTCGGCCCGCTGGGAGTAACGCAGCTCCTCGGCGAACTCACCGTCCGCGCCCGCGTGCAGCGAATGCATGTGGTACGCGGCGGCCAGCTCGGCCTCGGCGATCCGCTCACCGGTCTCGGCAATCCGCCCGTAGAGCCGGAACAGCCAGAGCCGCCCCTCCCGGGCCAGCCCCCGCTCTCGCCACCACTGGTCGAGGCCCCCCGCGAGCCGCAGCCCGGCCGCCGCGCTGCCGCCCGTGGCGCACCAGCGCAGCGCGGCCCGCAGCTCACCGGCGAGCGGGTCGAGCGCGTACAGGGAGAGGGTGACCGGGCGGGTGTCCGGGCCCAGGTGCGCCTGCTCCAGCGCGTGCGCCGACCAGGCCACGTGCCGGTCCCGGGCGGCCTGCTCCTCACCGGCCTCGGCGAGCCGACGTGCCGCGTACGCCCGGATCGGGTCGAGCATCCGGTAGGTGCACCCGGAGGCGTGCGGCTCGGCCAGCACCATCGACTTGTCCACCAGCACGGAGAGCGGGTCGAGTGGATCGTCGCCGAGCAGCCACTCCACGGTCGCCAGGTCCACCGGGCCGGTGAAGACGGCCAACCACCGCAGCAGCCGGGCGGCGCGCGGGCCGAGCGTCCGGTACGACCACGTGACGGTGGCCTGCATGGTTAGGTGCCGCTCGGTCGCCGAGCGCTGCACGGCCCGCGTCGCCGGAGTCGGCGGGGAGGCCCCGGCCGCGGCGGCCACCAGGTCGACGGTGTCCTGCTGGTTCCCCATCCAACTGCGGTCCACCGGTGGCGGCTCCGGGTTCTCCCGGCCGGCGTCCAGGGTGCCGAGCACGTCGTCGAGGCGTTCGGCGAGCTGGCCGACCGAGAGCACCCGCAGCCGGGCGGCGGCGAGTTCGATGGCGAGCGGCAACCCGTCCAGCCGCTGCACCACCCGGCGCAGGTCGGCCGACTCCGCCTGCTCCGGCGACCGGCCGCCGCGCGCCGCGGCCGTCCGGTCCAGCAGCAGAGCCACGGCGTCGCTCTCCGCCCCGTCCGTGCGGGGCTCCACCGAGAGCGGCGGGATCCGCCACACCACCTCGCCGGGCAGGCCGAACGACTCGCGGCTGGTGGCCAGCACCCGCACTCCACGCCCACCGGCGAGCAGCCGCGAGATCACCTCGGCGGAGGCGGCGGGCTGCGCGTCGCAGGTGTCCAGCAGCACCAGCATCCGCCGGGCGGCGGCGTACTCCACCAGGGTGTCCACCATCGGGCGGCCCGGCTCCGGGCGCAGCCCGAGCACGGCGGCGATCTCGAACGCCACCAGCCCCGGATCGGTCACCGCGGCGATGTCGACGAACCAGACGCCGTCCGGGTACGCCTCGACGACACCGGCGGCCAGCTCGACCGCGAGCCGGGTCTTCCCGGCACCCCCCGCGCCGAGCACGGTGACGAGGCGGTGCCCCTGCACCAGCCCGCGAAGCTCGGCCCGCTCCGTCTCGCGGCCCACGAACGAGGTGACCTGGGTCGGCAGGTTGTGCGCCACCGCGTCGGCGGTCCGCGGGCGCGGGAACTGCCGCTCCAGACCCGGGGCGACCAGCTGGAAGAGGCGTTCCCGGTCGTCGAAGCCGCGTAGCCGGTGCAGGCCGAGGTCGAGCAGGGAGGCGCCGGCGGGCAGCGGGTCGGCCCGGCGGGCGGTTGAAGCCGAGCAGAGCACCTGTCCGCCGTGCGCGGCAGCGGCGATCCGGGCCGCCCGGTGCACCTCGGGACTGGCGTACTCGCCGTCGCGTGGCTCGGCGTAGCCGGTGTGCAGGCCCATCCGCACCCGCGGCGCGGCCTCCGGAGTGGGCCAGTCGTGGCTGGTCAGGGCGCGCTGGGCGGTGAGGCAGGCGGTCAACGCGGCGGTCGCGTCCGCGAACGCCAGGAAGAACGAGTCGCCCTCGGTCAGCAGCTCCGCGCCGCCGGTCCCGGCCAGGGTCCGGCGCAGCAGCCGCCGGTGTTCGCGCAGCACCGGGCGGTACTCCGGGCCGAGCAGCTGGGCGAGCCGGGTCGAGCCCTCGATGTCGGTGAACACGAAGGTCACCCACCCGGTCGGGAGCTGGATCCGTTCCGCCATGCGTCGAACCTCCGCCCGTGACGTCGGCTTCATGCTGCCCGAAGCCGAGCGATCACGCATCGTGAGAACGGCCCGGCCGGGCTCGGACTCAAGGTGCCACTCGGCCTCGCCCAGGGCAAGGCCGCCCTCCGCTCGGCGCAGCTCCGATGGAGTTCCGGTCGCGGGGGGACGGCCCACGAACGGGCCGGGCCAGCCCCGCCGGAGACCGGGTCACCGGTTCCGACGAAGCTGGCCCGGGAAAGGGCGGCGGTCCTCAGCCGGTACGCAGGGCGACGTTCACGGTGTTCTTCGCCCCCCGGATCGTCGTCACCGTCGTCGCCGGCTGGTATCCCGGGGCGACCACGGTGACCTGGACCTGCTGGTTCTTCGCCAGCCGCAGCTCGTAGCGGCCGTCGGCGTCGGTCACGGCCGTGTAGCTGACCGGCCCGCAGCCCGGCTGCCCCGGACGGTCCGCCGGAGCGGCCCGGTGCTCGCCGCAGACCGTCACCGTCGCACCGGCCACCGGGTGACCGGTGCCGGCGTCGGTCACCGTGCCCCGCAGCGTCGCCCAGTTCGGCGGCGCCTCGAAGTGCCCGGTGACCGCGACGTCGCCCGCCGGGTACGGCGAGTCGGTGAGCACGACCAGCCGCGCGGCCTGCTTCCCCGGCTGAGTGACCTCGTCGCCGTCGACCCGGACGGTCACCCGGACCGACCGGCCCGGCGCCACGTCGAACTCCCGCCTGTCCACCGAGAGCCACGGCACGTCCGCCGTACCGCCGCAGTAGTCGTACCCGGGCAGCATCTCGGCGCTGAGCTGCGGGTTCCACAGGCCCACCGAGCCACCGACCCGGTAGACGCCGCAGGCCGTGGCGGCGTCGGAGGTCGGAAGGTTCACGTTGGGCAGGTGACCCCAGGAGTCCGAGACCGGGTCGTACTCGATCGCCTCGTTGGTCATCACGGACCCGTTCTGCAGGCCGCTGAAGAGCTGCAGCTTGTCGTACGCGCCGCTGGCGCCCATGGTGAAGACGGCGTACGGCGCGTCCGCGCCCCGCTTCCAGGCCCCGGTGGCCGGGTCGAAGAGGAAGGTGGACGCGACCACGTTGTCACCGTCGTACCCGCCGGCGCAGACGACCCGGCCGGCGACCCCGGCGCAGCCGGGAGCGTTCACCCCGATCGGGTAGTCGGCGAGACGGGTCCACGAGTCCCGGCTCGGGTCGTAGCGGTAGACCGTCGCGGCGTGCGCCGGGCAGGACTCACCGCAGCCCCCGACGACGTAGAGCCGCCCGTCGAGCGTCGCGATCGCGGCGTCGCTGATGGGTTGCGGCAGGTCCGCCGCCCGTCCCCAGGAGTCGTCGGCGGGATCGTAGACGTAGACCGTCTTGAGCACCGTGCCCTGCATGCTGGTGCCCCCGACGAGGTACATCCGGTCGTCGAGGAAGACGCCGGCGCCGTTCGCGACCGCTTCCGGGGAGTCGGCGATCGGGCTCCAGGTGAGGGCCACCGGGTCGTAGACGTACCCGGCGCGGGTCATCCCCTCCAGGAACGCGGTGGTGCTGCCACCAACGGAGTAGAGCTTGCCCGCGTGGTAGCCCGCGGCGTTGTAGAGGATCCGGGTCGGGTAGTTGGCGATCCGGGTCCACGGCCCGACGGCCGGCGTCGCCTCCTCCGGGGTGGCCGGCTCGGCCGGCTGGACCGGCTGGCCGGCCGGCGTCTTCGGCAGCGGACCGGTCCTCGGCGGATCCACCTTCACCCGCCGCAGCGGCGCGCCGGGCTGCTCGGCGACCCGTTGACCGGCCGGGCCGGTGGGGGTGACGACCTGCTCGCCCAGCTTGACGTGCACCGGAGTGGTGCCGTCGTTGGTGAGGGTGAGGGTACGGGTGGCCGACTTCCCGAGCCGCGTGGTGACGTCGAGCTTCGTCCCACCGACCTTCAGGTGTCCGGCGCGCAGGCGCCAGTCCTTCGTGGTGACCCGATCCGGCGACACGGCGACGCGCGCCTCGCCGGTGGCGTACCGGGGGTAGCTGACCGTGAAGGTCGGCTTCGGCTGCGAGGCGAAGAGCCAGTAGAAGCCGTCCGGCAGGTTCGGGTCGAGCGGCGTCGCGGCGCTGGCCGCGAGTTCGCTCCGGCTCGCCTTGTCGACCAGCTTCGCACCGTTCACCGGGGCACCGGTGTTGTCGTCGCGCACCACCCCGGTGACCAGGCCGCCGGAGGTCGGGACGCAGGTGCCGACGCTGACGTCGTCCACCTGCCAGAGGGCGATGCCGCTACCGGCGTAGTGGAACCGCAGCCGGGTCCGTGCCTGGCCGGCGGCCTGCGGCAGCGGGACGCTCAACAGCCCAGCGGCGTTCTCGATGCCCTTCTCCCAGACGCTGGTCCAGGTCGAGCCGCCGTCGACGCTCAGCTCGATGCCCACCCGCGCGGTCCCGGCCTCACCCAGGTAGAGCGTCTTGAACGCGAGTTGCGGCGCGCTCTGCTCCGAGAGGTCGACCACCGGCGAGACGAGGTAGGTGTCCTCCGCCGCGAGGTCGTTGTGCCAGGAGTTGGCGGAGGCGAAGCCAGCGGTGCCGCCGGTGACGTTGTCCAGACCACCGGGGGTGTCGAACTGCCAGGCGGGCCCGGAGCCGAGGTTGTTCTCGACCGTCCAGCCCGCCCGCTTCGCCGGGTCGGTCCAGCCCTCGAACTCCGCCCGCAGTGGGTACGCGTAGCCGGGTGCCAGACACGCCGTCTCGTCGATCTCCGCCCGGACGTCCTGGACCACGGCACCCTCGCCGACCGGCACGTCGATCGCGCTGGTCCGGTAGCCCGGATAGAGCGGCGTCACGCTCAGGTGGTACGTCGAGTCGGCCGGCAGGGTCAGGTCGTAACGGCCGGTCCTCGGGTTCGTGAACCACGGTCCGACCGGCAGGCCGGGCGCGCTGATCCGGGCGTACAGCGGCCAGCCGTGCCCGGAGTCGTCGGTGACCGTTCCGCTGACCTTGACCTCGGCGCTGCGCTGGAGCCGGACGTCCCGGGTGGCGGTGGCGTCGGCGGAGACGGTCACCGACGCGGTGCCGTCGCCGTAGCCGTACGCGCCGGCGGTGACGTCGTACTCGCCGGCCGAGAGCGTCGCGGCGTAGCCGCCGTCGGCGCCGGTGGTGACCGTACGGTGGATCGGGCCGCTGATCCGGACCTCGGCGCCGCTGATCGGCTCGCCGGTCTCCGCGTCGGTGACCGTGCCGGTCAACCGGCCCGTCTCGCCGCGCGGGGCCTCCGCGATCGCGGCGTACGCGTCCAGCTTGCCCTGGCCCCAGACGTTGTTGTTGCTCGGTGTGCCGCCGCAGGTGGTGTCGTTGACGTCGACGGCGACCTGGTCGAACACGGTCGTGGTCTCGTCGATGTCACCGATGAGGTTCGGCGCGGCCGACCAGAGCAGGGCGATCGCGCCGGCCACGTGCGGGCTCGCCATCGACGTGCCGCTGAGCACGCCGTAGCCGCCGCCCGGAACGCTGGAGCGGACGTCGACCCCGGGGGCGGCGATGTTCGGCTTGGTGATGCCGTTCGCGCCCGGTCCCCGGCTGGAGAAGTAGCCGATCTTGCCGTTGACGTCGAACGCGCCGGCGCTGTACGTGGACGCGTAGTCCCCGGGGGTGCCCGAGGTGTCGCAGCCGTTCTCGCCCGCGTTGCCGTTGGAGAACATCGGGAAGATGCCGGCGGCCCGCCAGTCGGCGACGACGTCGGCGAACCACGGGTCGCTCGCGGCGCCGTTGTCGGTGCCCCACGAGTTGTTCACGATGTGCGGCCGCAGGTCCGCCCGCGGGTTCTGGCCGGTCAGGTCCGTCGGCGCCAGCATCCACTCCGCCGAGGCGAGCAGCGCGAAGTCGGAGCAGCTCCGCTCCTCGCAGCCCTTCGCCGCGATCCACCGGGCGCCGGGCGCGACCCCGATGTGGTTGCCGGGCCCGCCGTCGCCGACCATCGTGCCCATCGTGTGCGTGCCGTGGTCGTTGTTGTCGCACGGCGCGAGCGACGGCGACCCGCAGACCTGGGCCGGGTCGTACCAGTTGTGGTCGTGCGAGAAGCCCGCCTCGCCCAGGTTGCCCCGGTACGACTTCACCAGGGCGGGGTGGTCGAACTGCACGCCACTGTCGATGCTGCCCACGACGATGCCCTCGCCGCGCGTGCCGTCCGCCCACACCCGGTCGGCGCCGATCGCGTGCACGCCCCACTCCACCGAGTCGACGTCGGCGACCTGCTGGGCCTGCAACGGCTCCGGCAGCTCGTACGTGCGGTGCACCTGGATCGCGCTGACCTCGGTCTCCTCGGCGAGGGCCTCGGCCAGGTCCAGGGTTCCCTGGGCGACGTAGACGGTGTTCGAGGCGTAGAAGGTGTGGTATTCCACGCCCTCCGCCTTCAGCCGGCGGACGACGTCCACCTGGCTCTTCTCGGCGGTCTTCCGCAGCGCGTCGACGACCGCCGTACCGCGCTCGTTCCAGTCCTTCACCGCCGACGCCGCGGAGAGGTCGGCGCGGGCGTCCAGGCGTACCCAGAAGGGCTGCGCCGGCAGCGTCTTCATGCTGGCCCGCAGCTCCGGCTGGATCTTCTCCGGCGCCGCCACGGCGGGCCGGCCCGCACCGTCGGCCACGGTCATCACGCCGGCCACCAGGCCGAGCGCCGCGACCAGGCCGACGAGCTGGGACCATCGCGCCCGCCGGGCGGCCCGCGCGGCGCTCATCGGGCACCGCCCGGCCGCAGCCCGGCGGTCACCGGGCCGGCGCACGGAGGCACCGGTTCGGGCGGCAACGCGCGCCGCCTCGTGAGGTTCAGGGGTGTTGCTTCGGGTGGCACGCTCCGCACTCTCCTCCGGTGAGTCGACTCACGACCGCGCCCGCCGGCTGAGCCGATCGACCATGGTCGCGAGCGCGTCCGGCACCGGCACAGATTTCCTGGCGAGCGCGCCTGCCGACGATGCCACCACTGCCGATGCGACAGAAGGTCGTTGCGCCGTCCGGTTCACGCCACCGGCGGGAACAGGATGGACATCAACCCGGGGTTGCCGCACGATGAACGGGTGCTGCGGATCTTGGGGGTCACGGCGGCCGAGCAGGCGCTCTACGAGTGGTTGCTCGAACGCCCCGCCGTCCCCCTCGACGCACTCGACCGGTTCGCCGCGGACCAACCGTGGCGAGGGCAGGCGAGGTCGCTGCTCGCCCGGCTCGAGGAGCTGGGGCTGGCGCTGCGACTGCCCGGCGCCCCGGCGCGGTTCCAGGCGGTCGCGCCGGACGAGCTGGCCGACCCGCTGGCGCTCGCGGGCGAGCGCGCCCTCACCCGCGCCCGGGCCCGCCGCGCCCGGCTGGCGGCCGTGTTCCGCGCCGGCCGGCGCCCGCAGGACGCGGGGAACCTCGCCGAACTCCTGCACGGCAAGCAGGCGATCAAGCAGGCGTTCGCCGACGTCCAGCTCAGCGCCCGGCACGAGGTGTGCGTCTTCGACGCACCGCCCTACGTGGACGGCCCGCCGCTGACCGACCCCGTCGAGCCGGGGCTGCTCCGCCAGGGCATCCGCTACCGCGTGATCTACGACCGGCGGGGCCTCGACGACCCCGACCGGCTCGCCGACTTCGCGCGCGGGCTCTCCGTGGGCGAGGAGATCCGCGTCTCCACCGTACCGACCAAACTGGTGCTCAGTGACCATCCGCTGGCGCTGCTCCCGGTCCGGACCGGGAACGTCGAGTCGGCCATGCTCGTCCGTGACCCGGCGCTCATCGAGGTGCTCGGCGCGCTCTTCGAGCTGGCCTGGGACCAGGGCGTCCCGCTGCGGGTACGCGACGGTCACCCCCAGCTCGTGGAGGTCGGGGACGCGCCGTCGCCGGCCGAGGGGGAGCTGCTTCCGCTGCTCGCCGCCGGGCTGACCGACGCCGCGATCGCCGCCGCGCAGGGCTGCACCGAACGCACCGTGCGCCGCCGGATCAGCGCGATGCTGCGGCGGCTCGGGGCGGCCAGCCGGTTCCAGGCCGGCTACCAGGCGATCCGTCGCGAATGGATCACCACCTCGGTCGACCTGACGTGACGGTGCCGGCGCTTCCGGAGGGCGACCTCGCCGCGGCCGGCCTGAACGCTGTCGAGTCGGCGGCGTACGAGCTGGTCGTCGCGGAGCCCGGCGCCACGGCGGCCGAGCTCGACCGGTCCTGGATCCGCCGCGAGCCGCTGCGCGACGCGCTCGAGGCACTCACCGCCGCCGGGCTCGTCCGGGCCACGGAGAGCGATCCGCCGACCTACACCGCCGTCGACCCCGAGGTCGCCCTCGACGCGCCGATCCGGGCGTACGAGGCGCAGCTGCGGGCCGCCCGTGAGCACCTGCACGGGCTGGCCGCGGTCCACCGCGCGCACTCCGACCTGACCGACTCGACCGCCGTGCTCGAAGTGGTGAGCGGGCGCGAGGCGGTGCTGGAGCGCCTCGTCCGCCTCCGGCGTACCGCCGAAACGGAGATCCTCTGCCTGGACAAGCCCCCGTACCTCGACGGGTCCGGCACGACGAGCGGCGGGGTCGAGCTGCTCCGCCGGGGGGTACGCTCCCGCACCATCTACGAGCGCTCGTCGCTCGAGCAGCCGGGCGCCCTGCGCGGGCTCGAACAACTCATCACCGCCGGCCAGCAGGCCCGGGTGTTGCCGACCCTGCCGGTCAAGCTCTACCTGGCCGACGGCCGGTACGGCCTGCTCATCCGCCGCCCGCTCGACGAGCGGGAGAGCGCCGTGCTGCTGCGGCCCTGTGCGCTCCTCGACGCCCTGGTGCACCTCTTCGAGGGGCTGTGGCGCTCCGCCCTGCCCCTGCGGCCGTCTCCGGCCGCACCGCCGAGCCCCCGACGCACGGTCGAGCACCGAAGGCTCGTCGCGCTTCTGCTCTCGGGCCTCACCGACGAGGCGATCGCGCGCCAGCTCGGCGTCGGCTACCGCACCGCACAGCGACACATCGCGGCGCTGATGGCCTCACTCGGCGCCCGTACCCGGTTCCAGGCCGGGGTGCAGGCCGCCCGCCGGGAGCAGCAGGAACAGCAGCCGTAGGAGCGGGTCGTGCTCGCTCAGCAACCGCAGGCGCCACCGCAGCAGCCGCCACCGGCGGGCGCCGGGGCGCCACCGGAGGCGCCGCCACGGCCGGTGACCGCGACGGTGGAGAGCAGCTTCACAGTGTCCAGATGGCCCTGGGGGCACGCGGCCGGCTCGCTGGCCTGCACCATCGGGCGGTTGACCTCGAAGGTCGCGCCGCACGCGCGGCAGCGGAAGTCGTACCGTGGCATGCATTCAGCGTACGTGGGGGCCTGACGTGTCGCGAGGGATGGGTGATACTCGACGGGTGGACGGCGAGGACAGTTCGACCCTTCGGCCCCTGCGACCGGCCGCGCCGCTCGACGGGGCGATCGCCGAGTCCGGCGCGGCACCCGACCAGACACCCCGGCAGGTGCCTCGCCCCCGGCGTCCCTGGCTGAGATCCGACACTCCGGCCGAACCCGCGCCGACCGGCGACGCAGAATCCCAGCCGGCGGCCGCCTCCGACGCGCCCACGACGGGCAGCTCCGCCCAGCCGGCGAGCTCCGCCGCGAAGGCCGACGAGCCGGCGGCCGACGCCGACCCGAAGCCGGAGGGCACGCCGGAGACCGCCCAACCGGCACCGGACGCCCTCCCGAAGGCCGACGCCGACCCGAAGCCGGACGGCACATCGGGGACCGAGCCCGAGCCGACGGCCGCGGGCGCCCCGGCGACAGCCGACGCCGGCCCGAAGCCGGACGCCACGACGAAGACCGGGCCCGAGCTGACGGCAGCGGGCGCCCCGGCGACAACCGACGCCGAGCCGAAGCCGGACGCCACGCCGAAGACCGGCTCTGGGCCGAAGGCCGCGGGCGACGCGACGGCCGACGATCGGCCGGGTACCGAACCGAAGCCGGAGGGCGCGGCCGGGACGGTCGACGCGGCCACGAAGGTGGGGGCTCCGGTCGCCGCGCGCTCCAGCCGGCACCGGGTGCCGTTCGCGCACGCCGTACGCCTGCGTCCCCGCCGGGCCGCGACCGCCGCCGCCCGGGCGACCCGGGCCTGGTCCCGGCGGCCGAGCGGCCGGCTCACCCTGCCGGGGTTGTTCCTGCTCCTGCTGGTGGCGGTGACGGCCACCGCCGGGGCGCTGATCGTGCCGGCGACGGTACGCGCGCCGCGTCCGGTCGCGGCCGACGCCACCGCCGAGGCCGACGCCCCGATCCCCGGGATGTCGCCGTCCGGGCAGCCCGGCCTGCCCGGCAGCCCGCCGCCCACCACCGCCACTTCCGGCGCGCCGACCGCCCCGGCGGTCGGGGGACGCCCGGCGGACGCGCTGGCCGACTGGGCCAAGCAGGTCGGTCCGAAGGTCGGGATCCCGCAGGTCGCCATGGAGGCGTACGGCTACGCCGAGCTGGTGCTCGCCCAGACCAACCGCAGCTGCGCGCTGAACTGGACCACGCTGGCCGCCATCGGGTTCGTCGAGTCCTCGCACGGGAAGGCCAACGGCGCCAGCCTCGGCCCGGACGGGCGGGCCATGCCGGAGATCGTCGGCCTGCCGTTGGACGGGCAGGGGGGCCGGATGCGCATCGTCGACACCGACCGGGGGCAGCTGGACAAGGACACCACCTACGACCGCGCGATCGGGCCGATGCAGTTCATCCCGACGACCTGGAACGACGTGGGCGTCGACGCGGACAACAACGGCGTGAAGGACCCGCACGACCTCGACGACGCCGCCCTCGCCGCCGGCAACTACCTGTGCCGCGCCGGCCGGAATCTGAGCATCCCGACCGACTGGTGGAACGCGATCCTTTCGTACAACGATGTGCGCCCGTACGTACAGAAGGTCTTCGACACCGCAAATCAGTACGGACAGGCCAGCCGTACGTGAAGTGATCGTCTGCATACATTTGGAGAACTGGACACTTCCCCCGAGCTGTCGTTAGCGGCAAGCTAGACGGGTGATGGTGCGCGAGTGGGACGCCCGGACCGCGTCGTCTGCCGAGATCTCGTCGCTGCTGGACACGCTGAACGCGGTCCTCGCAGCCGACCTGCCGCAGGATCCACCGTGGCAGCGGAGTTCCCTGCGGGAATACCTCACCGAGGTGATGCCGGGTCAGCGGCGGATCTCCTGGGTCGCGCACGCGGAGCCGAGGGGCGACGGGTCGCCCGGCGACATCCTGGGCCAGGTGCACGTGCTGCTGCTCGGCGACATCGGGGTGCTGGAGGTGCTGGTGCACCCGTCCGTGCGGCGCACCGGCCTCGGCCGGGAACTGGTCCGCGTCGCCGGACACCGGGTCTACCAGGAGGGCTTCTCCTCGATCGGTGTCGAGGTGGTCGGTGACACCCCCGCCGTCGGCTTCTACGAGTCCCTCGGCTTCGTCCGGGAGTACGTCGAGACCCGCAGCGTGCTTGACCTCTCCACGGTGGACTGGGCGGACCTGACCGGGATGGCCGGTGGGGTGGGCGCCGGTTACCACCTCGAGTTCCATCCGGACGGGCCGCCGGACGAGCTGATCGAGGCGTACGCGCGGGCGAAGGCCGAGGTGCGCGACATCGAGGACGGGGAGTTGCGTCCCAGCTCGTACGATGCGCAGCGGCTCCGCGACAGCCTGGACTGCCTGCACCGGCGGGGCATGCGGCCGTACATCGTGCTGGCCCTGCACGAGCAGACCGGCGAGGTGGCCGGCCTCACCGAGGTGGTGGTGCCGGCGCAGCATCCGACCCGCGCCGACCAGTACGACACCATCGTCGCGCAGGATCACCGGGGCTACGGGATCGACCGGGCGATCAAGGCGCGGATGCTCTTGGAGCTGCGTTCGGCCGCGCCGGAGCTGACCGAGGTGCAGACCTGGAACGCCCAGGCCAACGAGGCGATGTTGAAGGTCAACGCCGAGCTGGGCTACCGGCCCGACCGGGACTGGTGCGAATACAGCGTCGACGTGGGCGAGCTGGTGCACCGCCTCGACGCGTCGCGCTGAGCCGACGGGGCTGCCTTCACCCGTACCTGATGAGGCGTGGCGGTGGTGGAACGTTGCGGTACTTCGCCACCCGCACCTCCCACTCGCTCCGCCGCCGCATGGCGTCCCGGACGTCCCGGTCGCGGTAGAACGTCTCGGGCGGTCGCGCCAGCCCGTAGATGTCCGCCCACCACTCCCCCGGCTCCGGGTCGAGGATCGCGTCCAGGTGCGAGGGGTAGCGCCGTTCCGCCCCGTCGCGGGTGTCCGCCCAGTCCCGCATCGGCCTCAGCACCCGGCCGGACTCGTCGACGACGACGAGCCGGTGACCCGCGACGTCGATGATGCGGCAGAGCAGTTCGATGCTCGGCACGAGCCGTTCGGCCTCGATCCGCCCCACGGTCGCGTGGTGCACGCCCGCCCGGCGCGCCAGCTCGCGCTGGCTCAGGTCGGCGCGACGGCGGGCCGCCCGCACGATGCCGACCACCGGCCAGGGCGCGGCGGCGTCGCCCGTCTCCCCCGTGGGTTCCGTCGCGGCATCGCTCATCCCCCAACCGTCCCGGTCGGCGCCGTATCCCGCAATCCCGCCAGCGACGCCTGTGGACAACGCCGGGTCCTGTGGACAACTCCCCGCACTGGTGCTGTCTCCTCTCCGGGCCCGTCCCCGGTAGCGGCTCGACACGGCACGCTAACGCTGTGTAGCGAACAAGCGGGCGGGGCGAATATCACCGACAGTTACATCCCTGGTGGGCCGGCGAGTCGCGCCCAACTCCCAAACCTGAGGATTCGCCGCCTTGACCAGGGCTTTCTCGCCGAAGCCGGGGACCCGGAGGTACACCACTTCGCCGCCTTTGCTCTGCACCCCTATACGCGCCACTCACGCAGAGCAACTGGTGCATATAGGGGTGCAGAGCAAAGGATCCGCTGAAGGTACGGGGCGGAGGGGCAGGGCATTACGCTCCGTCATGTCCAGGGACACGCCTGGGCCCGGCGCGTCCCGGCTCGGCAGGTGGCGCTGGAGCCACGCGCCGGCGGGAAAGCGACGCAAGCGCCCGCGCGTCAGTAACGTTCGCGGAGCAGCCGGGCGGCCTCGACGGCCCAGTAGGTGAGGATGATCTGGGCGCCGGCCCGACGGATCGACGTGAGCGTCTCCAGCATCACGCCCTCCCGGTTGATCCAGCCGTTCGCGGCGGCCGCTTCGACCATCGCGTACTCGCCGGAGACCTGGTAGGCGGCGACCGGCACGTCGACCGCCGCGCGTACCGCCGAGACGACGTCGAGGTACGGCAGCGCCGGCTTCACCATCACCATGTCGGCGCCCTCCGCGACGTCGAGCGCCACCTCGCGCAGCGACTCCCGGAGGTTCGCCGGATCCTGCTGGTAGGTACGGCGGTCGCCCTCCAGCGCCGACTCGACGGCCTCGCGGAACGGGCCGTAGAAGGCCGACGCGTACTTGGCGGCGTACGCCAGCACCGTCACCTCCTGGTGACCGGCGGCGTCGAGCGCCCGCCGGATCACCCCGACCTGGCCGTCCATCATCCCGGACGGCCCCACCACATGGACCCCGGCGTCCGCCTGGGCGAGCGCCATCTCGGCGTACGCCGTCAGCGTGGCGTCGTTGTCCACCTCGCCGTCGGGGCCGAGCAGGCCGCAGTGCCCGTGCGAGGTGAACTCGTCCAGGCAGAGGTCGCCCATCACCACGGTGGCGTCGCCGACCTCGGCGATCACGTCCCGGATCGCCACGTTGAGGATGCCGTTCGGGTCGAGACCACCGGAGCCGGACGGGTCGCGCTGCTCCGGCACCCCGAAGAGCATGATCCCGCCGACCCCGGCCTGAACCGCCTCGACCGCGGCCTTCCGCAGCGAGTCCCGGGAGTGCTGGAGCACTCCCGGAAGCGAGCTGATCTCGCGGGGGGCGGTCAGCCCCTCCTTCACGAACATCGGCAGGACCAGCTCGGCCGGGTCGACGCGGGTCTCGGCGACCAGCCGCCGCATCGCGGCGGTGCGGCGGAGGCGGCGGGGCCGGATCTCGGGGTACGACACGATCAACTCCTGACGGTTACCGGAACCTCAGCGCGGTCGGGCCCTGCACCTTCGAGCCGCGGCGCTGCTTGGCCGGCATGGCGGCGAGCTTCTCCCGCAGCTCGACGGCGTAGGCGGCGAGCGCCTCCACCAGATCGGGCACCGAGGCGTGCTGCGGCTGGACGTCGACCCGCAGGCCGAACTCCGTCGCGGTCTCCGCCGTCTTCGGGCCGATGACGGCCACCACGGTACGCGCGTGCGGCTTTCCGGCGATACCGACCAGGTTCCGCACGGTCGAGGACGAGGTGAAGAGCACCGCGTCGAAGCCGCCCGACTTGATCGCGTCGCGGATCTCGGCCGGCGGCGGCGCCGCCCGGACCGTCCGGTACGCGGTCACGTCGTCGACCTCCCAGCCGCGCTCGGTGAGCCCGGCGGCGAGCGTCTCGGTGGCGATGTCGGCGCGCGGCAGCAGCACCCGGCCGACCGGGTCGAGCACCTCGTCGTGCGGCGAGAACTCGGCCAGCAGGCCCTCGGAGGACTGCTCCTCGGAGGGGATCAGCTCCGGCTGGATACCGAACGCGCGCACGGCCTCCGCGGTCGCCTCGCCGATACAGGCGATCTTCACGCCGCCGAAGTGGCGGGCGTCGAGGCCGTGCTCGGCGAACTTCTCCCAGACCGCGCGGACGGCGTTCACCGAAGTGAAGATCACCCAGGCGTACCGGCCGTCGACCAGGCCCTTGACCGCCCGCTCCATCTGCGCCGGGGTACGCGGAGGCTCGACCGCGATGGTCGGCACCTCGCACGGGATGGCCCCGTACGCGCGCAGCCGGGCGCTCATCACACCGGCCTGCTCCTTGGTACGCGGCACGAGCACCTTCCAGCCGTACAGCGGCCGGTTCTCCCACCAGCTGAGCTTGTCCCGCTCGCCGACGCCCTCACCGAGGGTGAGCACCACCCGGCCGGTGAAGCCGAGCGCGGCGGCGACGAAGCTGTCCACCGTCGAGGTGGTCGTGTACTGCGTCTCGCCGGTGCCGTCCCCGGTCACGCCGACCGCCGTGGTGCCGTCCACCCCCACGGAGAGCAGACCGTCCCGGACGGCGGAGAGGTCGCCCGCGTCCACGGCGAGCGCGAGCGAGCCGCGGGTCACCGCGGCGGCCAGCGCCTCGAAGTCCAGCGCGCTGACGTCCTCGACGTCGGCCGCCGTGCGTACGCCCGGCAGCGGCACGCCCGCGTAGGCGGCGACGCCCTCGGCCTGCCCCACACCGGGCACCACCTCGAAGTGGGCGGCGGTACGGGCGACGGCCTGCACCTCCTTGACCACCGAGTCGTGCCCGAACGGGTCACCGGCGACCAGGTGGACCGCGTTCTGCCCGGCGCGGGCCGCGGAGATGAGTACCTTCGCCACGTCTCCCGGCGCGCCTTCCGCCGGGGTGAACTCCGCGTCCGCCCGCGCCTCGGCGCGTACGGAGGCGAGCAGCGACTCGGGTACTCCCCGGTCGTACACCACCTGGTCGGCGTCGACCAGGGCATCGTGCGCCCGGCGGGTCAGCAGGCCCGGGTCGCCGGGGCCGGCCCCGACGAACGCGATGCGGCCCACGGGCTTACGGGTGCGGGTCATTCTGTGCTCCCAATTTGCTGGGTCCCCGGGCCGGTGTGTCCTTCTTGGCCGAGGATCGTGTCGGCGCCGAGGTCGAGGAGTTCGGCAGCGAGCGCTTTGCCGATCTCCGCCGCATCGGCGGGCGTTCCGGTGCGGGACAGCCGGATCTCGCGGGTGCCGTCCGGGCTGATCACCGCCCCGCGCAGGTAGATCTCCTCACCGACGTCGCCCTCGGCGAGTTCGGCGTAGGCGGCGACGGGTGCGCTGCACCCGGCCTCCAGGGTGGCCAGCAGCGCCCGCTCCGCGGTGATCGCGGCGCGGGACGGCGCGTGGTCCAGTACGGCGAGCAGCTCGATCAGGTCGAGGTCGTCGGCCCGGCACTCCACCGCCAGCGCGCCCTGGGCGGGCGCGGGCAGCATCAGCATCGGGTCGAGCGACTCGGTGATCTCGCCGGCCCGTCCGATCCGGCTGAGCCCGGCCCGGGCCAGGACGACCGCGTCGAGGTCGGCGTCCGGGCCGAGTACGCGTCCCAGTCGGGTGTCGACGTTGCCCCGGATCGGGGTGACGTCCAGCTGCATCCCCAGCGCGTGCAGCTGGGCGATGCGACGCAGCGCACCGGTGCCGACCGTGGCTCCCGGCGGCAGCTCGGCGAGCGTGCGGCCGTCCCGGGCGACCAGCGCGTCGCGCGGGTCCTCCCGGGGCGGCACCGCCGCGATGTGCAGCCCGGGGGCGGGCGCGGTGGGCAGGTCCTTGTACGAGTGCACCGCGAAGTCGATGGTGCGCGCGACGAGCGCGTCCCGCAGCGCGGAGACGAAGACGCCGACACCGAGTCGGTGCACCGGCGCCTGCGAGCGGTCGCCGGCGGTGACCACCTCGACCAGCTCGACCGGACGGCCGGTGGCCGCGGTGATCGCCTCGGCGACGTGGCCGGACTGGGCCATCGCCAGGGCGCTGCCCCGGGTGCCGAGGCGCAGGGGGGTGCTCATCCTTCACCTCCGGAGGACGGGGCGGGGTCGGTCTCCATGACCTCGGGAACGGTGTCGACCGGAGAGGTCTGCGGCACCTCGAGGTCGAACAGCTCACGGAGCAGGGCGGCGTACTGGTCGCCACCGGGCTCCGCGGCCAGCTGGCGGACGCGCACGGTCGGCTGGTGCAGCAGCCGCTGCACCACCCGGTGCACCGTCCGGGCCACCTCGGCGCGCTGGTCGTCGGTGAAGTCCGGTCGCCGCTGGGCCAGCCGGCGCAGCTCCGCGCCGACCACGTCGTCGGCCCGCCCGCGCAGGGCGGCGACGGTGGGCGCGACGTCCGCGCCGCGCAGCCAGTTGAGGAAGCTCTCGACCTCGGTGGTGACGATCTGCTCCACGGCGGCGGCGTCACCGGCCGCCGGCCCCTCGGCGAGCAGGGCGGCCATCCGCTCGATGTCGATCACCTCGACGCCGGGGAGTTCGGCCACCCCGGCCGCCACGTCGCGCGGCACAGCCAGGTCGAGCAGGACCAGCGGCCCTCGGGCGGGGTCCCGGTCGGCCAGCGCCCGGGCCACCACCGACCGGGTGAGGACCGGTTCGATGGCCGCGGTGGCGGCCACTACGATATCCACTGTGGAGAGTGCGGCGGTCAGCTCGGCCATCGGGACGGCCGTCGCGCCGTACGACTCGGCCAGCCGGACGGCGCGGTCGGCCCCCCGGTTGGTGACGCTCAGCGGCCCGGCGCCGAGCCGGGCGAGGGTCGCCACCCCCAGCGAGCCCATCGCGCCGGCCCCGACCACCAGGGCGGGACGGCCGGCGAGGTCGCCGTCGAGATGAGTGGCGGCCAGCTCCAGCGCGGCGGTCACCACGCTCTGCCCGGCGCGGTCGATCCCGGTCTCGGCGTGCGCGCGCTTGCCCACCCGCAGCGCCTGCTGCATCAGCTCGTGCAGGAGGCGGCCGGCCGAGTCGGCGTCGGTGCCCCAGTGGTACGCGTCCCGGAGCTGACCCAGGATCTGCGCCTCGCCGACGACCATCGAGTCCAGCCCGGTGGCGACCCGGAAGACGTGGTTCACGGCGGCGGCGTCGTAGTGCACGTAGAGGTGGTTGGCGAGCGCCGTCGGCGAGCAGTCGGCCTGCTCGGCGAGGACGGCGCAGATGTCACCGAGACCGCCGTGGAAACCGGACACGGCGGCGTAGACCTCCACCCGGTTACAGGTGGAGACCAGCACCGCCTCGCTCACGTACGGCTGGGCGACCAGCCGGTCCAGGATGCGGGTGAACTCGGCGGGCGGCACGGCGAGCCGCTCCAGGGTGGCGACCGGGGCGGTCCGGTAGGACGCGCCGACGACGAGGAGTTTCACGTACCGATCGCCTCCTGGGAGTCGTTGGCCGCGAGCCCACCCGGCAGAGCGGTGAGGGCGGACCCACCGGTGGCGGGCAGCGCGGTCAACGACGCCTTGCGGTGCTCGTGGAACGACAGGATCTGCAGCTCGATGGCGAGGTCGACCTTGCGTACGTCGACGCCCTCCGGAACCGAGAGTACGCAGGGCGCGAAGTTGAGAATGCTGGTCACGCCGACCGCGACCAGTTGGTCGGCCACCGGCTGGGCGGCGGCGGCCGGTGTGGCGATCACGCCTATCGCTATGGACTCCTCGGCGGCGACCCGGGGCAGCTCGTCGACATGCTGCACTACCAGGCCGTTTATCTCCTCGCCCACTCGTGCCGGGTCCGCGTCGAAGAGCGCGGCGATCCGGAAGCCACGGCTGGCGAACCCGTCGTAGCCCGCCAGGGCGTGACCGAGATTACCCACGCCGACGAGGGCGACCGCCCGACGTTGGGTGAGCCCGAGCACGGACTCGATCTGCTCGATGAGCAGCGCCACGTCGTAGCCCACCCCGCGGGTGCCGTACGAGCCGAGGTGGGAGAGGTCCTTGCGGAGCTTGGCGGAGTTGACGCCGGCAGCGGCGGCGAGGCCCTCGCTGGAGACGGTCTCGTGGCCGGCGTCGGCGAGGTTGTGCAGGGCGCGGAGGTACTCCGGGAGCCGCGCGACGGTCGCCTCGGGCAGGTCGGGGAGCGCCGGTACGGCACCGGCGCTACCGGGCGCGCCAGGGTGACGGTGCTGACTCATGAGACTCCGTGCGGTGCGATCCTCGGCCAACTCCGGCGGTCGGCCGCTTCGGGACTCCCGCTGGCGACCGAGGGTGCCGGCTGTGCTAGCGGGGCGCGTCGAAATCACAGAGTAGGCGCTTGTGAAGAGGTGCACAAATCGCGATCTTGTCAGCTCGCGACGCGGCTCCACCTGGCCCTCCATTCCGCAAGATCGATCCGGCGGTATCCGCCGGCACCGCACGGAGATTATTGCTCAATCCCGACTTCTCTGACCAATCCCGCGCCGTGGGCGGCCTCCAATCGCCTTTTCGATCGGTGCGATCCGCTATTTTCCGGCCGAAAGCGCGACCACAACCGGTGGAGAAACCGGAGGTAGGGCCAGCCCTACGGCGCAGAGGACGGGCTGCGGGATGGGCCCCGGACCCCGGACTGCCTAGCCTTTTGACATGACCACCGTCACTGTCACCGCCAACCAGTCGAAGCTGGCGCCGACCGTCACCCGCCAACTGCTGCACGACTCCGGCTACGTGCTGCTCGGCTTCCCGTTGGCGCTGGCCAGCTTCGTCGTGCTGCTGGCCGGCACGGCGCTCGGCATCGGCCTGATGGTGACGGTGATCGGCCTGCCCGTCCTGGCGGGAACCCTCTACGCCGCCCGGGGCCTGGCCGACATCGAACGGCTCCGGTTGCCGTCCGTGCTGCACCAGCCCCGGATACGCCCCCACTACCGGGCGGCCGAGCCGGGCGCGAGCGCCTGGCGACGGATCTTCGTGCCGATCGCCGACGCCCAGTCCTGGCTCGACCTGTCGCACGGCATCTTCAAGCTGATCGTCGCGGTGGGCACCTTCGTGGTGACCGTGGTCTGGTGGGCCGGGGCCGTCGGGGGAACGCTCTACTGGGCGTACGACTGGGCGCTGCCCCACCCGCCGGACGAGACCGACCTGGCCGACCTGCTCGGGCTGGGCGGCACCACCGCCACCCGGGTCGGCCTCTACACCGCGATCGGCGTCTTCTTCCTGATCACCCTGCCGATCGTGGTCCGTGGCTGCGCCCTGCTGCAGGCCAGCTTCTCCCGGGCGATGCTCACCGGGGTGGCCGAGATGCGGGACCGGATCATCGTGCTGGAGGAGCAGAAGCGGGCCGCGGCCTCCGCCGAGGCGACCGCCCTGCGCCGGCTCGAGCGGGACATCCACGACGGCCCTCAGCAGCGGCTGGTCCGGTTGGCGATGGACCTCAGCCGGGCCCGGCAGCAGCTCGCCTCCGACCCGGAGGCGGCCGGGCGGACCCTGGACGAGGCCGTCGCGCAGACCCGGGACACGCTGGCCGAGCTGCGTGCCCTCTCCCGGGGCATCGCACCGCCGATCCTGGTCGACCGCGGCCTGCCGAGCGCGCTGGCCGCGCTCGCCGGGCGCGGGCTGATCCCCATCGAGCTGCGGGTCGACCCGGAGCTCGGCACCCAGGGCGGCCGGCTCGACCCGGCGCTGGAGAACACGGCGTACTTCGTGGTGGCCGAGGCGCTCACCAACGTGGCGAAGCACAGCCGGGCGACCGAGTGCCAGGTGAGCGTCGAGCGGGCGGACCGTCGGCTCACGGTGAGCGTGGGCGACGACGGCCAGGGCGGGGCGCACGCGGCGAAGGGGCACGGGTTGGCCGGCATCGCCGACCGGGTCCGGGCCGCGGGCGGCGAACTGACCGTGATCAGCCCGTCCGGCGGCCCCACCGAGATCCGCGCCGAACTGCCGCTGTGAGCGCCGACGTGATAGACAACACCACCATGCGCGTGGTGATCGCCGACGATGCCGTACTGCTCCGCGAGGGGCTGGTGCGGCTGCTGACCGAGAGCGGGCACGAGGTGGTGGCCGTCGTCGGTGACGGCGACGCCCTGGTCGAGGCGGTGGTGGCGCACCGGCCGGACGTGTCGATCGTCGACGTGCGGATGCCGCCGACGCACACCGACGAGGGGCTGCGGGCGGCGGTGCAGGCCCGCCAACTGGTGCCGCGCAGCCCCGTCCTGGTCCTCTCCCAGTACGTCGAGGTGTCGTACGCCGACGATCTGCTCGCCACCACCGGCGGTGCCGGCGGCGGCGGGATCGGCTACCTGCTGAAGGACCGGGTCGCCGCGATCGACGAGTTCCTGGACGGGCTGCGGCGGGTCGCCGCCGGCGGCACGGTGCTCGACCCGGAGGTCGTCGGTCAGCTCTTCGCCCGGCGCCGCCGCGACGACCCGCTGAGCGAGCTGACCCCGCGCGAGCGGGAGGTGCTCGCGCTGATGGCCGAGGGGCGTTCCAACACGGCGATCGCGCGCGCCCTGGTGGTGAGCGACGGAGCGGTGGAGAAGCACGTGCGCAACATCTTCACCAAGCTCAACCTCCCACCCGACACCGAGCAGCACCGCCGCGTCCTGGCGGTGCTGGCCTACCTGCGCAACTGACCGTCAGAACAGGGACCGGGCAAGCCGCACGGCCTCGGTCAGCGTGTCGGCCACCGGGTGGCCGGAGGCGCGCAGCCGGGCCGGGTCGGTGAAACCGCCGGTGTAGAGCACGGCGCGGCCGCCCACCGCCGAGGCGGCGTCCGCGTCGTCGATCGAGTCACCGATCAGCACCGCCGAGGGCCCGTCGACGCCCAGCTCGGCGAGGTGCTTCTGGAGCGACTTCGCCTTCCGGTCGCCGCCGGTCCCGCCGCGCAGCCCGTCCACCCGCAGGAAGTTCCCGGTCAGCCCGAAGCGGTGCACCGTCGGCACCAGCTCCTCGTGGAACCACATGGAGAGCAGCGACTGGCCGCCGGGCCACGCCTGCATCGCGGTCCGCGCGTCGGCGGCCAGCTCGCAGGTGGTGAGGCCGCTGCGGTACGCCTCGTGGAAGATCCGGTCCAGCCGGCCGAACTCCTCCTCGTCGACGGCCTGGCCGAGCACGTCGGCGTAGTACTCGGCGACCGGCCGGCGGAACCGCACCCGGTGCTGGTCGGTGGTCACGGACGGGCCTCCGACGCTGGCGAACACGACGTTGGTGGCGTCGATCACCAGGCTGAGGTCGTTGAGGAGGGTGCCGTTCCAGTCCCAGACCAGGTGGGGACGTGCAGGGGTCATGTCGCCGAAGGCTACCCGGCGGCGGTCAGAGCTGGGGGGTGGTGAGATCCCGGAGCAGCCGCTCCTCCTCCACCCGCCAGTAGCCGTGCTCCTTGCCGTCGAGCAGCACCACCGGCAGCCGGTCGCCGTAGTCGCGCTCCAGCTCCACGTCGGTCGTCACGTCCCACTCGATCCACCGGTCCCCGGTGACCGCGACCACCCGCCCCAGCGCGGCGCGCGCCTCCTCGCAGAGGTGGCAGTCGGGCCGGGTGATCAGGGTGAGCCGGGCGTCACTGGACATCGGGCACCTCCGTGCGCGGGTCGGCCGGAACCGACAGGTCGTCGGCCGGCGCCGCCGGGGACGGCACCGGGGCGGGCGTGGTGGCCGCCGAGCGAAGCTGCGTCTTACGGACCTTACCGATCACCGAGTGCGGCAGGGCGTCGACGAACTCGATGCCGGTCGGGCACTTGAACCGGGCCAGGTTCCGGGCGCAGTGGCCCTGCAGCTCCACCGCGGTCACCGGGTCACCGGGTGCCCGCACCACGTACGCCCGGACAGTCTCGCCCGTCCGCGGGTGCGGCACACCCAGTACCGCCGACTCGGCCACCCCCGGGTGCCCGTCGAGCACCGACTCCACCTCGTGCGGGTACACGTTGAAGCCGTTCACCAGGATCAGCTCGCCGAGCCGGTCGACCAGGAAGAGGTCACCGTCCTCGTCGGCGTACGCGATGTCGCCGGTGGGCCACCAGCCCGCCGTATCCGGGCCGCCCCGCCCGTCCGGCCAGTAGCCGGAGAAGAGGTTCGGGCCCCGGACGACGATCTGGCCGGGGTCGGTGCCCGGTGCCGCGTCGGAGAGGTCCGGCCCGTCGGGGTCGTCGTCCGGCGCGGCCGTCCCGTCGTGCCACAGATCGGTGCCGTCGGCGCCGACCAGGCGCAGCTCGACGCCGGGCAGCGGCCGGCCGATCGAGCGGGCCTTGGGGTCCCGACCGACCAGGGTGGAGGTGAGCACCGGGGCGGTCTCGGTGAGGCCGTACCCGACGTGCACCGGGCGGCCGGCGACGGCGGTGAACCGGGCCGCCACGGCCGGCTCCAGCGGCGCCGCGCCGCAGACCACCAGCCGGACCGAGGCCATCGCCGCAGTGAGCGCGTCGCTGTCCGCCATGGACCAGGCCAGCACCATCGACGGTACGCCGACCAGCACGGTGACCCGGTGCCGGGCGACCGCGGCGAGCGCCATGTCGGAGCCGAGGTCGTCGACGAGCACACCTGTCGCGCCGCGCCGGATCACCGCGCCGAGCCCCGAGTTGAGCCCGTACGCGTGGAAGAGCGGCAGCGCCAGCAGCATGGTGTCCTCCGGCCCGACCACCGGTGGCTCGATGCGGCTCACCTGTTCGAGGTTGGCCGCGAGCGCGCCGTGCGACAGCATCGCGCCCTTGGGGCGTCCCTCGGTGCCGGAGGTGTAGAGCAGTACGGCGAGATCGTCTGCGCCGCGGACCGGAAGGTCGACGGTCTGCTCGCCGCTGTCGGCCGGCGGGCGGGTGTGCACCGCGGTGAGCGCCGGCAGCTCCGCGGCGTACGGGGCGACGAGGTCACGGACCCGCTCGGTGGCGATGAGCACCGCTGCGCCGGAGTCGGCGAGCACGTGCCGCAGCTCCCGCGCGGTGAAGTCGGCGTTGACGGGTACCGCGACGAGCCCGGCGCGCAGGACGCCCAGGTAGCTGGTCGCGAAGTCCGGCGTGTTGGGCAGGGCGACGGCGACCCGCGCCGGCCGCCCGTCCGGGTCCGGTGTGGTCGTGGTGGCGAGCGCGCGGGCCACCGCGGTCACCGAGGCGTCCAGTTCGGACCAGCTGAGCGTCCGGTCCCGCCAGTGCAACGCGGGCCGGTCGCCGTGGGCGAGGGCCGCCCGGCGTACCCGGTCGGCGAGGTTCGGGGCCGTTCCGATTCCTGCGTCCTGCACGGTGGCTGAGTCTCGCACAGCGGCCGACGGGCGGCCATGCCCCGCACGCGCGCGCCCGGATTCCATCGTCGGCAGTGGCGGTCCCGTTCACGGGACAGATTGTTGTGCCGAGGGTGATCCAATCGTGTCTCATCGATGGGACAGTGCGACATGGCGCCACGATTCCGTCCGCGGCCTGTCAGCCAGCCGACCGACACGCCCGACCGACGCCCGGCACGACCCCGCTGACCAGGGCATCCACTCCGGACCACCGGGACCGGCCAAAGTCAACCGCACACGACGGACAACCGGTCCGCCATCGGTGCGACACGGCGGGAAATACTTCGGCCCTGTGTAACGGACTTGCCACGCGCGGGTGACGTTGGCCCCTATCATCACTCGGGTCGGCTCACCCCATTTGCCGTGAGTCGACACCCCTCAGCCCGAGGAGGCCCCCGTGCCCGTCAGCGCATTGGACCAGCACCTCAAGGGGAACTGCCGCCCGCCGGCACACCCCGGAACCGCCGTGCCCTCCGGTGGCTTGACCACCGGTGGCCGAGCGGTGCGACCGGCACGGCCGCTGGCCGGCGGGACGGGGGCCGGACGATGAGCACCTTCGGCTACACGGAACGCCCGGTCGGCCTGACCGGCCCGACCCCCCGGAGCGCCGTCAACGAGCGCACCGCCGCGAGAACGGGCGGCCACGACGACGGCGCCGCGCTCGCCGTCCAGGGCGAGGGCACCGCCAAACGGCTGCGTAACCGGCCGCACAACGAGCCGCCGGCCCGCCCGACCGTGCCCGGCGGGAACGCCAAGCAGCCCGGCGGCCGGGTCGTGGCGCCACCCCAGCGCGCCATGCCGAGCCGCCGCGTCGAGGACGCCCCCGCGGTGGCCGACCCGTCCGCGGGCGAGACGGCCGTGCTGCCCGCCGTGCCGGTCGCGGCCGCGCCCTCCGGCACCGGCAGCACCACCGGCTTTCCGAGCCGCCCCGACCCGTCCGATCCGGCGACCGAGGTGTGGGGGCTGGTCGAGCGGGCGCAGGCCGGCGAGTCCGAGGCGTTCGGCCTGATCTACGACAGGTACGTCGACACGGTCTTCCGCTTCGTCTACTTCCGGGTCGGCAACCGGCAGCTCGCCGAGGACCTGACCTCCGACACCTTCCTGCGCGCCCTCAAGCGGATCGGCAGCTTCACCTGGCAGGGCCGCGACCTGGGCGCCTGGCTCGTCACCATCGCGCGCAACCTGGTCGCCGACCACTTCAAGTCCGGTCGTTACCGGCTGGAGGTCACCACCGGCGACGTGCTCGACGCCGACCGCGAGGACCGCGGCCCGGAGGGGAGCCCGGAGGCGGCGGTGGTGGAACACATCACGAACGTCGCCCTGCTCAGCGCGGTCAAGCAGCTCAACCCGGAGCAGCAGGAGTGCATCGTGCTCCGCTTCCTCCAGGGCTTCTCGGTGGCGGAGACGGCTCGCGCGATGGGCAAGAACGAGGGTGCGATCAAGGCGTTGCAGTACCGCGCCGTACGCGCCCTGGCCCGCCTGCTGCCCGACGGCTTCCAGCCGTAGTCGTTACCGGGGCATTGCTGCACGATCTTCGATCGTGCAGCTCAGAGGCTTTTTCACGAGGTGATCCCCATCACTTTCCGTGATTTCCGCCCCGCCGGGCCCGTAACCCGTGCCCGGCGCGCTCCGTTTCTCCGGGTGCGACCGGTGGTTGCCCCGGTATCCCCCCGGGCCCCGGAGGTCGGCGGGCACATCCTGCCCACGACCTCATCTCGCGGTGTCACGTCGCCGCCGGTCGTCGGCCATACGGCGGCCGACCGGCCGTGACCAGCGAGAGGAGGTGCCCGCGGTGGACAACATCCTCTCCTCCCGCCGGCGCGCCGAGCGCTTCGCCCAGCTTCTCGACGAGGCGAACGGCGCCCGCAGGCATCATGTCCGGTCCCGGGTCGACGACGAGCTCGCCCCACTCGTGGCGGTCGGGCAGCGCATCGTCGCCGAGCGGCCCAAGGTCGAGGTGGATCCGGAGTTCCGTACCGGCCTGCGCGCCATGCTGCTGGCCACCGCCGAGCGCGAGGGGCTCGGCACACCGGCCGCCGCAAAGGCCCAGCCGGGCAGCGAGCGCGCCACGGTCGGCACCCGGAACTCCTTGCTGCCGGCGGTCACGGCCCGCCGGGCGCGCGCCCGCGGCGCCATCCTGATCGGCGTGGCGGCCGGCGCGATCGCCGTCTCCGGCATCTCGGCCGCCAGCGAGAACGCGATGCCGGGCGACGCGCTGTACGGCATGAAGCGCGGGACCGAGCGGGCCCAGCTCGCCCTGGCCAGCTCCGACATCAGTCGGGGCCAGCTCTTCCTCGACTTCGCCCGCACCCGGCTCGGCGAGTCCGCCGAGCTGCGCGGCGACCACGTCGGCTTCAGCAGCGTGCTCGACGACATGGACGCCGACACCCGCCAGGGCGTACGCCTGCTGACCGCCGCCGCCGTGCAGCGCGCCGACACGGCGAGCCTGGACGCGGTCAACACGTTCGTGACCGGGCAGCGGCGCGCGGTCGGCGACCTGCTCGACGGCGCCGGCCGGACCGACCGGGAGCGCACCCGCGAGTCGCTGGAGCTGCTCGACACGGTTCGGGAACGCTCCGACGCACTGCGTGCGGCGCTCGGCTGCGGCCTGCCCGCACCGGTGGCCAGCGACAGCCTCGGCCCGGCGCCCGACACCTGCCCCGCCGACCGCTGAGCGGCGGGCAACGCCAGAACTCCACCCGCCGTCCCCGGTCCGGCTACGCTCGCTGGAGGCTCACCGGTCCAGGGAGGGAGGTCGTGTGGCGCGCACCCGCAGGGTGACGGTCAGCACCGACGTCCACGGTCACACCGCCGGCTGGGCGGAGGCCGAGCCGGCCCCGCCGCCGTCCGCACCGGATCCGACCGCAGCGGCCTTCTTCGACGTCGACAACACGATGATGCAGGGCGCCTCGATCTACTGGTTCGCCCGTGGGCTCGCCGCCCGCAACTACTTCACCACCACCGACCTGGCCCGCTTCGCCTGGCAGCAGCTCCGGTTCCGGCTCCTCGCCCGGGAGCACGCCGGCGACATGTCGCAGGCCAGGGACGCCGCGCTCGCCTTCATCGAGGGCTGGCGGGTGGACGACATGGAGCGGCTCGCCCAGGAGATCTTCGACGAGATGATGGCCCCGCGCATCTGGGTGGGCACCCGGCAGCTCGCCCAGCGGCACCTCGACGCCGGGGAGCGGGTCTGGCTGGTGAGCGCCGCGCCGGTGGAGATCGGGCGGGTCATCGCGTCCCGGCTGGGGTTGACCGGCGCGATCGGCACGGTCGCCGAGGTGGTCGACGGCGCCTACACCGGCCGCCTGGCCGGCGACCTGATGCACGGGCCGGCGAAGGCCGAGGCGGTGACGCAGCTCGCCGCCGTGGAGGGGCTCGACCTCACCCGCTGCGCCGCCTACAGCGACTCCGCCAACGACCTGCCGCTGCTCTCCACCGTCGGCCGGCCGGTCGCGGTGAACCCGGACGGTGCGCTGCTGCGCCGCGCCCGGGAGCACGGCTGGGAGGTGTGCGACTTCCGTACCGGCCGCCGAGCCGTCAAGATCGCCGTACCGTCCACCGCCGTGGCCGGCGCCCTGGTCGGTGCCGTCAGCGCCGGGCTGGCCCTGCACCGTCGCCGCCGCCCGGGCTGACGGAGGTCGCCGTCCCGGGGCGACGGGCGCTCACGGACCGAACGGGTCCGGACGGCGTTCGAGCAGCTTGTGCAGGGTCTGCTGAATGGTCTCCCGCACCTGGTCGGCGAGGTTGAAGACCACCAGCGGGTCGTCGGCGGAATCCGTCAGGTGCGCCGTCGGGATCGGCGGGCAGAACTCGATCAGCCACTTGCTCGGCAACGGGATCATGCCCAGCGGGCCGAGCCAGGGGAAGGTCGGCGTGACCGGGAAGTAGGGCAGCTTCAGCAGCCGGGCCAGCGGCTTGATGTCGGCGAGCATCGGATAGATCTCCTCGCCGCCGACGATCGCCACCGGCACGATCGGCGTTCCGGTCCGCAGCGCGGCCGAGACGAAGCCGCCCCGGCCGAAGCGTTGCAGCTTGTACCGGTCGGCGTAGAGCTTGCCGATGCCCTTGAAGCCCTCGGGGAAGACGCCGACGAGCTCACCCCTGGCGAGCAGCCGTTCGGCATCCGGGTTGCAGGCCACCGTGCCGCCCGATTTGCGCGCCAGCTCGGAGACGACGGGCATCCGGAACACCAGGTCGGCGCCGAGCAGGCGGAGGAACCGGTGCCCGGGATGCCGGTCGTGCAGGGCGGTCGCGAGGATCAACGCGTCCAGCGCGACCGTCCCGGAGTGGTTCCCCACCACCAGGCCCGCGCCGTCGGCGGGGACGTTCTCGATCCCGGTCACCTCGGTGCGGAACCAGTCCCGGTAGAGCACCCGCACCAGCGGATGCAGGACCCGCTCGGTCAGGTCCGGGTCGAAGCCGAACTCGTCGACCTCGTAGTCGCCGGAGAGCCGCCGGCGCAGGTACGCCAGGCCGCCGGCCACCCTCCGGTCCCAGGGGTCTCCGGGCAGGTCGGTCACCGCCGCCTCGGGCGGCCGCGGCGGCTCGTCGCGCGCGGTCGTCACGCCGGGCGTCGTCGGGTCGGCCGGTCGGCGTCCGTTGCGCCGCGCCGGCTCCGCGGCCGGGTCCGGCGCGTCCATCGGTACGTCGAACCGGCCACCCTCGGCACCCGTGTGTTCCCGCCCGACCCCGCTCACGACCGCTCCCGGACGGCGGTCCGCACCTGCCGGATCCCGTCGAGCACGGCCTGCTCGGCGGCGGCCAACTGTTCCCGGGTCAGCACGGCCCGACCGTGGTGGGCGCGGATGAAGTCGTCGAAGGCGGCGGCGGTCGAGCGGGGGGTGAAGCCGTACTCGCGCTCCAACCGGCCGGTGTCCACCACCCGGCCGTGCACGAAGAGGTCGACCTGGTCCAGACCGATCCGGCCGAACCCGAGCCCACGCGCCAGCGCGGCGGCGTTGGAGAGCCCGGGTTCCAGCACCGGTACGGCCACCCGGCCGGCCCGCCGGATCGCCTGGGTCAGGGAGAGCACGCCCGGCCCGGCGACGTTGTAGGTGCCCGGATGGTCCTCGACGACGGACCGGTGCAGCACCTCGAGGGCGTCGTCGAAGTGCAGGAACTGCAGCCTGGGGTCCCGGCCGAAGACGGTCGGCACCAGCGGCTGGGAGAAGTAACGGGTCAGCGTCGTGTCGGCGGTGGAGCCGATGAAGGGCGCGAACCGCAGGACCGTCCCGGTGACGTCGGGACGACGGCGGCGGAAGCCGCGAACGTACCCCTCGATGTCGAGGATGTCGCGGCCGAAACCGCCGCGCGGCACCTCGCGGGGCTCGGTCTCCTCCGTGAAGACCGCCGGGTCCCGGAACGACGCCCCGTAGGCCGCCGTCGAGGAGCGCACCACGACCTTGCGCAGCCGGGGCGCCCGCTGGCAGGCGGCGAGGAGCTGCATCGTGCCGATGACGTTCTGCTCCTTCATCGCCGCACGACCGCCGTGCTGTGGATCGGGAGCGGTGGCGAGCGCGAGGTGCACCACCGCGTCGACGTCCAGATCCGCCAGGAGGTTGCCGAGCGAGCCCGCGTCGACGCGGAGCCGTTCCACCCCGTCGAGCAGGTCGGCGAACTCGCCACCGGAGTCGGGCGGGTCGATGCCGATGACCCGTTCGATGCGCGGGTCGGCGGCGAGCCGCGCGGCCACGTGCGCACCGAGGTACCGACCCACTCCGGTGACGACGACGACCCCCGGAGCACCTGGGGTGCTACCGGGGGTCATCTACCGCACCTCCCTCGACAGGCGGGATCGTGCCGGGACAACCACGGCCTGATCACCTGAGCCTCCGAGGGTCGACAGGTGGCAAGTGACGCCGTTACCGGGCCGTCGGCCCGGCGGCGATCACTTGCCGAGACGGCGACGCTGGACGCGGGTCTTGCGCAGCAGCTTGCGGTGCTTCTTCTTAGCCATGCGCTTGCGGCGCTTCTTGACCACCGAGCCCATACGAAAGCCTTTCGATGCAACGTGCGGGGCGGACCGGCTGCCACCACCACGCGGGTGGGCGTCGGCGACCGCTTGCGGACAACGGACCGGACCAGGTCGGGCATCAGGGCGCACCGGGGTGCGGTCACGGTCGGAGTCCAGGGTAGCGGGAGACTATCAGCAGGACCAACGCGGCCCCGTCGATGCGCCCTCGCCGGCTGCGTCAGGGCCACCACCGCGATGCTCGCGGACCGGCCGCCGGCCCGGACCGGACCGCTCGCGCCGGGCATCCGAGAAGCTCATCGCTCGGGCCCGCCGTGGTCGGTCGGGCCTCGACGCCCCTGCTGGTCCGGCGGCTCAGGCGGTCTCCTGAAAGGCACCGCGAAGGTACTCGTGCACCGCGTGCTCGGGCACCCGGAAGGACCGGCCGACCCGCACGGCGGTGAGTTCACCGCTGTGCACCAGGCGGTAGACCGTCATCTTCGACACCCGCATGACCGTCGCCACCTCGGCGACGGTCAGGAACTTGACCTCCGACAGTCGACCGTCGGACTGCGACCCGGTCATGGCTCACCCGTCCCCATCCCATGCCCAGCGCGCACCCGTGCCGGCGGAGTGCTCCCGCCCGGACCGGCGACGCGCGTGTTACCAGTACGGTAGCGGGGCGGCTGTGACCGGCGCGATCCCTTCGTACAACTGATCATGCTTCCGGCCTCGGGTTCACCCGTTCCGACCTGCCGATTTGCGCCCTGTCGCGGCGCGTGTCCCATTGCCGGGACCGGAACGCCCCGGAGTCGCTCCACCACGGAGAGCAGCCGGGGGTCCGCTCGACCCGGGCTTGTGTGCGCCGCCCCCGTCGGTCGTGCGCCGTCGGTTGCGGGCGGAAGGCGCCCGGTGGCTCCGGCGGCGCCACCGGAGCCACCGGGCGGGTGCCCCGGGCCACTTCCGGACGCGGCACCGGGGCTCCGCGCTGGGAGCGGGACCAGTGTCGCAGGTACGCCGCGACCGCCCGACACCGGTGGATCATGGAGGCCCGGTCGCCGGCTCGGCGGAGACCGTCAGGCGGCCAGCGTGCGGATGTACGCGACGCACTGGCCGTGCAGGGCCGACCACGGCTCGCCGAAGGCCTCCTCGGCCGCCTGCTCGGGCGGCGTACGGTCGTGCAGCACGGCCGCCACGAACGCGAGCAGCCGCTGCTCACCGAACCGGTCGACGAGGTGCCGGACGGCCAGGTAGCCGAGGCCGTAGCTGCCCGCGACCCGGGCGGCGGGCGCGTCGTCGGCCGGTGCGAGATCGTCGAGTCGACTGTTCCAGCCGCCCCGGACCAGCTCACGCACCTGGGCCATGCCCTGGTAGCGGCTCACCGGCTGGCCGCCCGCGCCCGCGTACTCGGCCAGCCCCTCCACCAGCCACCAGATGCTCCTGCCCGGGTAGCCCTGTTCGGGCAGGGAGGCGGCGTGGGTCAACTCGTGCCGGAGCAGGTCGTCGAGGCCCGCGGCGGTCGCCCCGTCCGCGTTGATCACCATCTCGTGGTGGCCACCGCCGACGGTGACCGCGTACCCGCCGGTCCACTTCGGGCGGCCACCGCCGTACCAGCGTTCCCACTCGGCGGGGCCGGCGTAGTAGATCCGGTAGCGGTCCGGCGGCGAGCCGGCCACCGCGTACCGGTCGGCGACCTTCGCCGCCGCCTCGGCCTGGGTGAGCAGGGCGGGCAACTTGCCGCGCAGCGCCGGCGTCGTGGCGACGCTGGTTCGCGCGCCGGTCGCCACGGCCAGTTCGCTGACCTCCCACGGGCGGGTGCCGGTCTCCGCCGACTTGGACTCCTCGACGGCGACGAGCCGGGGCTGCCGCGCGTCGTCGCGCCAGCGGGTGCCGGCGAGCACCGGGCTGGGGCGGCAGCCGGGCACCGCGAAGCAGTACTGGAAGCGCACCAGCATCCGCCACTCGCCGGGCCGGTCGCCGATGGCGGTGGGCAGGCCGGTCACCTCGGCCCGCCAGGTGGTCACCCCCAGCGCCCGCAACGCGTTGAACCGGCGGCGAAGGTCGGTGTGCGCGCTCGGCTCGGCCACGGCGAGGAAGCCGGCCAGGTCGCCCGCGAGCAGCGCGGCGGACTGTCGGTTCAGCACGGCCGCGATCCGAGCGGCGAAGTCACGCGCGTCCCGGGCCGGGTCGCCGGCCGTGGGATCGGCGCGTTGCACCACCGCCCGCCCGCCGGGCTCCCGAATCGCCGCTGTCAGGACCGCCGCCGGTACACCGCAGGTGATCAGCAGCAGTACGACCAGCGTGAGCACCGTCCACAGGGGTCGGATCCGACGCGGGGCGGCTTCGTCCAGACCGTCCGTCACCCGGCGAAGGGTAACGACCTTTCGCCCGATCCGGCGAGGCCGGCGTCACCGGCGCTCCCCCGCAACGACTGCCGTTCGGGCATTCTCTGTCGGTCAGGTCGGGCGGTTGGTGGCGCGGACCAGCGCGGCGGTCGCCGCCCAGGCGGCCACCAGTGCGCCCCCGAGCAGCGGCCCGGCCAGTGCCGCGAGCATCGCGCCGCCGGCCACGAACCAGGCGGCCTGGAAGCCGTACCTGGCCGGCAGCGGCAGCGTGATCCGCGCCTTCGGCGAGCCGTAGACGCCCCAGAGCGCGGCGAGCAGCAGCGGCACCGCGACGGCGGAGAGCAGCCGGAGCGGCAGGCCGGCCTCCAGCGCCCAGCCCCACCGGGCGCCGATCACCAGCACGGCCAGCTCCAGCAGGAACAGCAGGAGGAGCGCGAGCGCCCGGATCGGGGTTCTCATGCCCTGCGCCAGCCCTGCAGCGCGGTGTCGAGCGAGGCGACCATCTCGTCGTACGAGCGGTCGAGGTCGCGGGGCAGGCCGAAGCCGCCGGCCGCCTCCAACGAGACGAACCCGTGCAGCGCGCTGCGCAGCGTCCGGGCGGCGTCGACGGCCGCGTCGCCGGTGATCCCGTAGCCGTGCAGCACCGCGTAGATGACACCGACGGCGCGCTCCCCGGCGGCCACGTGGTCCGGGTCGGCCGGCTCCGGCACCTGCTGGGTGGCCGGGTAGCGGCCGGGGTGCCGGCGCGCATACGCCCGGTAGGCGGCGGCGACGGCGTGCAGCGCGTCGACACCGGCCCGTCCGACGGCGGCCGCCGTCAACTCGTCGGCCAGCTCCGCCGTGGCGTACGCGGAGAGCTTCTGGGCGAGCGCGTCCGCACCTCGGACGTGCTTGTAGAGACTGGGCAGGGCGACGCCGAGCCGGCCGGCCAGCGCGGCGAGAGTGAGTTGCTCCCGGCCGACCTCGTCGACCAGCCGGGCCGCCTCGCGTACGACTATCTGCTGGTTCAGCCCGACCCTAGGCACCGGTGGTCACCTTCAGGAACGCGATGAGCTGCTCCGCCGTGGCCGCCGGCTGGTCCGCGTGCGGGTAGTGGCCGGAGCCTTCGATCATGCGCGCCTCGGCGGTGCCGAAGAGTCTCCGAGCGGCCCGCGCCTCGGCGCCCGGGTCGCGGAAGTCCGGGTCACGGGCGCCCATGAGGACCAGGACCGGCTGCCGGACGTCGCGGGCCCGGGCGGTCCAGTGCGGCTCGACGAGGGCGACCACCCCGCGTACCGCCGCCATCCGGCCGTGCTCGCGGAGGTTGGCCACCATCGCCCGCCGGTAGTCGGCGTCGTCGGCGGGACGGGTCACCGGGAAGAGCGTCTTGTGGAACATCCCGAAGAGTCGTGGACTGCGCAGCACCACCGCCTGGGCGAGCCGCATCAGCGGGTTCGCCTCGGGCGGCTCGACGAACGCGCCGACCAGCACGATCCCGGCGACCCGCTCGGGCGCCTCGGCGGCGGCGAAGACGACGGCGGCGGCGCTGGACGAGCTGCCGACCAGGACGGCCGGGCCGCCGCCCAACTCGTCGACGACGGCCAGCAGGTCGCCACCGACCTCCGCCGGGGCGTACGTCGGCCAGCCGACGCTCGACGCGCCGTGCCCCCGTACGTCGACTGCGGCCACCCGGTGCCCGGCCGCGACGAGCAGTGGGACCAGGTGCCGGTAGGAGGCCCAGTTCTCCCCCATGCCGTGCGCGAGCACGACGAGCGGACCCGCCCCGTGGACCTCGTACGCGATCCGTCCAGCGGATCGCTCAACGTAGCTAACACTCATAACCCAAAAGCTAACCTCATTAGCTAAATTCGTCAAGGGGTTGACCTCACCTCGACTTCAACTCGCACGATCACCGGCATGCCGAACCTTCGCTCCGCCGTACCGCACCTGCGCATCGCCCGCCCGAGCCGGGACCTGGCCGCGGCCGAACGCTTCTGGGTCGACGGCCTCACCCTCGACGTGCTCTGGCGCTCCACGGCCGATGGGCCGGACGAGCACGACCTGCTGATGCTGGGCTGGCCGGACGCCCACTGGCACCTGGAACTGGTCGCCGCAGACGCGCCCACCCCGACCCCGACCGAGGAGGACCTGCTGGTCCTCTACCTGGACGGGCCGGTCGACGAGGATCTGGTGCGGGAACTGGAACGGGCCGGCGGGACGAGAGTCTCCGCCGGCCCGTACTGGGACCGCTGGGGGGTGGCGCTGGCCGATCCGGACGGCTACCGCCTGGTGCTCAGCACCCGGGGCTGGTCGAACCGGTGAACGGGCCGAGCTACTTCTTCGAGACCAGAGCGCGGGCGAAGAAGGCCAGGTTGGCCGGGCGCTCGGCGAGCCGGCGCATCAGGTAGCCGTACCACTGGTCGCCGTACGGAACGTACGTGCGCAGGGTGTAGCCCTCACCGACGAGCCGGGCCTGCTCCTCCGGCCGGATGCCGTAGAGCATCTGGAACTCGAACCGCTCCGGCCCACGGTCGAACCACCGGGCCCGGTCCTCGCCGATCGCGATCAGCCGCGGGTCGTGGGTGGCCAGCATCGGGTAGCCCTCGCCCGACATCAGAATGTTCATGCAGCGGACGTAGGACTTGTCCACCTCCTGGGCGGACTGGTAGGCCACCGACTCCGGCTCCTTGTAGGCCCCCTTGCAGAGGCGTACGCGGGAGCCCGCCGTGGCCAGCTCCCGGCAGTCCGACTCGGTCCGCCGCAGGTACGCCTGGAGCACCGCCCCGGTCGACGGATAGTCCTTGCGCAGCTTGGCGAGGATCTCCAGCGTCGAATCGGTGGTGGTGTGGTCCTCCATGTCCAGCGTGACAGTGGTGCCGACCGCGTCCGCCGCCGCGCAGATCGCCCGCGCGTTGTCGGCGGCGAGCTGCTCGTCGAACATCTGCCCGAGCGCGGAGAGCTTCACGCTGACCTCGGCCGCCGGGGTGAGCCCGGCCTCGCCGAGCAGCCGCAGCAGCGACAGGTACTCGTCCCGGGTGGCGTTTGCCTGATCGGGGGTGACGGTGTCCTCGCCGAGGTTGTCGAGGGTGACCGCGAGACCGTCGTCGACGAGCGCACGGGTCGCGTGCAGCGCGTCGTCGGTCTTGGCGCCGGCCACGAACCGGCGTACGACGTCCCGGGTGAACGGGGCCGTCGCGACGAGCCGCTCGACCTGGGATGACCGAGAAGCGGCGAGGATGACGGAACGGAGCATGAGCCGAGGGTAACGCCCGCCTGGAGCCCGTCGCCGAGGGGCGGCCCGCAGCTCAGCAGGGGCAGGTGCGGGAGCATCGGCCGGCACGGACGGTCACGCCCACCCTCCGCCGCACTACATCGACGCGCCACGTGGCGTCCGAGTCGTCTACCGTTGTGGGCGTGAACTTCGACGCGTACGCCCGGACCGGCGTTGACCTCGTCAACGCCCGCCTGGACGACCTCGACGACCTGCGGGCCAGCTTCCCCGAGACCAGCGCCTGGATGCGCGAGGAGGTCGCCGAGCGGGACCTGGCGATCTTCCGGCGGGCGCAGAAGCGCCTACGTGACGTCTTCGACTACGGCACCTCCGGGCGGGACGCGGACGCGGTGGCCGAACTCAACGCGCTGCTCGAGGCGTTCCCCGTGCAGCCGCGCATCTCCGGCCACGACTCCAGCGACTGGCACATGCACGTGACCAGCCGGGGTGCCTCGGTGAGCGCGGAATACCTCGCCGGTGCCGTCTGGGGCCTATCGGTCTGGCTCTGCGAGTACGGCAGTGCCCGCTTCGGCGTCTGCGCCGACGAGCGCTGCGGCAACGTCTACCTGGACACCTCGTCGAACTGCTGCCGGCGGTTCTGCTCCGAGCGCTGCGCCACCCGGTCCCACGTGGCCGCGCACCGGGCACGCAAGCGGGCCGCGATCGGCGAGCAGCAGGCCGCCGCCGTCGCCGCCCAGCCGGTGCCGGCCGACTCGCTCACGCCCGTCAGCTGAGCTCACCACGCGCCGGGGCTGCCGTCGCCGGCAGCGCCCCGGCGGGCGGATCAGCGCGTACCGGGGCCGGTCACCGCGGCCTCGGCGAAGGTCAGGCGTCGACCGGGGACGGCGTGCCCAGGTGCTGACGGGCGAAGTCCAGCGCGTCGCGCAGGTCGGCCTCGCGTACCGCACGGCTGCGCGCACCCCGCGTCGACACCTCCACCGCCACCGAACCGGTGAAGCCCCGCCCCGCCAGTGACCGCAGCACCTCGGCGCAGGGCTGGGTGCCGCGTCCCGGGACGAGGTGCTCGTCGCGCCCCTCGCCGGTGCCGTCGCCGAGGTGGACGTGCGCCAACGCGTCGCCCATCCGGTCGGCCATCTCCATCGAGTCGGTGTGCGACGCGGCGCAGTGCGACAGGTCGAGCGTGTACGCCGGGTAGCCGGCCTCCGTCGGATCCCAACCCGGGACGTACGGAACGAACTGCCGGCCGGCCATACGCACCGGGTACATGTTCTCCACGGCGAACCGCAGGTCCGGGTGGCGGTCGGCGATCTCGGCGAGCCCCTCGCCGAAGTTGCGGGCGTAGTCGCGCTGCCAGCTGAACGGCGGGTGCACCACCACCGTGGGCGCCTCCAGCGTCTCGGCGAGCTCGGCGGACCGGCGCAGCCGCTCCCACGGATCAGGGCTCCACACCCGCTGGGTGACGAGCAGGCAGGGCGCGTGCACGGAGCGCACCGGCACCCCGTAGTGCTGGGCCAGGCCGCGCAGCGCGCCGCCGTCCTGGCTGACCGCGTCGGTCCAGACCATCACCTCGAGCCCGTCGTAACCGAGGGCCGCGGCCAGCTGGAAGGCTGCCGCGGTCCGCTCCGGGAAGACCGAGGAGCTGGAGAGAAGCACCGGGACTCGGGACGTCACATCAGCCAGGGTAGCTCCGCCGGGCCCACCGCACATGGTGACGAGCGACCACAAAGCGGCCGTACCGCGCCGGGGTCCTCAACGTGGACCGAACTGGTCGAGCCGGCGCAGGATGACGCCTTCGCGCAGCGCCCAGGGGCAGATGGTCAGCTTCTCGAGGTCCAGCTTGCGCATGACCGCCTCGGCGACGACCGCGCCGGCGAGCAGCTGGTGCGCCCGCCCCATGCTCACCCCCTCCAGTTCGGTGAGCTGCCGGGGCGGGATGAGCCGGATGAAGCCCATCACCTGGCGCAGCCCGGTACGGGTGAGGCTGCGCTTGGCCCAGACCCCCGCGCCGGAGGGGGCCGCTCCGGCCAGCCGGGCCAGGGTCCGGAACGTCTTGGACGTACCGACCGGCCGCTCCCAGCCCACCTCGACGATCTCCTCGACGACCGGGTCGAGCTGCGCGTCGACGTACTCCCGCAGCTCCTCCACGGCGCGGGCGGACGGTGGCGCGTCGTCCTCCGGCGACAACCGCAGCCGCTCCCGGGTCAGCCGGCCCGCGCCGAGCGGCAGCGAGACGGCGGACGTCGGGTCCTCGTCGATCCCGGCGGCGATCTCCAGGGACCCGCCGCCGATGTCCAGCAGCAGCAGGCGCCCTGCCGACCAGCCGAACCAACGCCGCACCGCGAGGAACGTCATCCGCGCCTCGTCGGCGCCGGGAAGCACCTCCAGGCGTACGCCGGTCTCGTCGCGGACCCGGGCCAACACCTCGGCGGCGTTGGTGGCGTCCCGCACGGCCGAGGTGGCGAACGCGATCAGGTCGTCGGTGTTCAGGCCGGCGGCCGCCGCCTTCGCCATGCTCACCGCCTTGACCAGCATGTCGGCGCCGACCTCGGTGAGCGCGCCGTCGGGGCCGATCTGCTCGGCGAGCCGGAGCACCACCTTCTCCGAGTGCGCCGGCCAGGGGTGCGCGCCATGGTGCGCATCCACCACCAGCAGATGCACCGTGTTGGAACCGACGTCGAGGACCCCCAGTCGCATGGTTCGACCCTAGGGCAACAGGTTTCCTCGGCTCACCGGCCCGGACGGCCTACCACGCGTACGCTGGGCCGGGTGACGATGGAGCTCCGCGTGCTGGTGGACGACCCGGGTGACCCGCGCAGCCGCGAGGTGCCGCTGGATTTCCCCCGGGAGTGGCTCGAGTTCACCGATCCGGCCGACGAGACTCACCTGATCCGGGCCGACCTCACCTGGCTGCTCTCCCGCTGGACCTGCATCTTCGGCCAGGGTTGTCACGGCATCATCGCCGGCCGGGCCGCCGACGGCTGCTGCTCGCACGGCGCCTTCTTCACCGACGCGGACGACGAGAAGCGGGTACGCACCGCCGTGAAGCGGCTCACCCCGGAGACCTGGCAGCACTTCCGCCGGGGCTTCAAGAACTGGACCGAGAACGACACGGTCGACGGCAAGACCCCGGCCCGCCGGACGGCCACCCGCGCGGCGGACGCCCCCTGCGTGTTCCTCAACGAGCCGGACTTCGCGGGCGGCGGCGGCTGCGCGTTGCACGCCCAGGCGCTGCGCGACGGGGTGCACCCGCTGGAGTACAAGCCGGACGTCTGCTGGCAACTGCCGATCCGTCGGGACCAGGACTGGGTCAAGCGGCCGGACAACACGAAGGTGCTGGTGTCCACCCTGTCGGAGTTCGACCGGCGGGGCTGGGGCGCCGGCGGGCACGACCTCGACTGGTGGTGCACCTCCTCGACCGACGCGCACGTCGGCACCGAGCCGATGTACATCTCCTACGGCCCGGAGCTCACCGCGCTCATCGGCGCGCCGGCCTACGGGAGGCTCGCGGAACTCTGCGCGGCCCGGTCCCGCCAGGGTCTGGTCGCCCCGCACCCGGCCGACGGGTCCTGATCACCCCGCACCGGCCCTGATCGCCCTGCCAGTGGCGGGCGGGCTGCCCGCCGAACCCACGTCGTCACCGAACGCCATACGGGGTGGCTCGCACGCACCGCAAGTTGGCGCCGCGCCGCGCCGCAGAGTCGCGCCCGCGTCGCAGGGGCGCGCCGCCGGGTCGGGCCCTCGTCGCGAGGGGCACCGCCAGGTCGGGCCTTCGTCGCTAGGGTGTACCTGCTCAGCCCGGCACGGCGCGCGCCGGTTAATCGACTCGGTTTCCTTGATGTCGGGGTGTCCCGGCCGCGTGATGCCCCGACTTCAAGGAACCGGAGTCGATCACCGGTCGCGACTGGGGTGACGAACCGTGTCCGGTTTGCGGCCCGCGCAACCTGGGGCGCCCCCCGTTCGCCTCCGCCGATCAGGGCTCGAACTTGTAGCCCAGGCCCCGCACCGTGACGATGTAGCGCGGCGCGGACGGCTCCGGCTCGATCTTGGAGCGGAGTCGCTTGACGTGCACGTCCAGGGTCTTGGTGTCGCCGACGTAGTCGGCACCCCAGACCCGGTCGATGAGCTGCCCCCGGGTGAGCACCCGGCCGGCGTTGCGCAGCAGCAGCTCCAGGAGCTCGAACTCCTTGAGCGGGAGCTGCACCCCGCCGCCGTCCACGGTCACCACGTGCCGCTCGATGTCCATCCGGACCGGGCCGGCCGCCAGCGTCGGGGTGCCCGACTCGGCCGCCTCGGGCGTCTGCCGGCGCAGGACGGCACGGATCCGGGCCACCAGTTCGCGCGGCGAGTAGGGCTTGGTGACGTAGTCGTCCGCCCCGATCTCCAGGCCGACGACCTTGTCGATCTCGCTGTCCCGCGCGGTGACCATGATGATCGGCACGTGCGAGCGCTGCCGGAGCTGCCGGCAGACCTCAGTACCCGACATTTCGGGCAGCATCAGGTCGAGCAGCACGATGTCGGCTCCGGTCCGGTCGAACTCGGTCAGGGCCGACGGGCCCGTCGCGGCGACCGAGACCTCGAAACCCTCCTTGCGGAGCATGTAGGACAGGGCGTCGGAGAACGACTCCTCGTCCTCGACCACCAGTACGCGGCTCAACGGGTGTTCCTTTCCATTGCTGTCAGACCTGCCGAAGTTCGGGTGAACCGGACTCGATCCCAGCCCCCGGTAGTGTCGTCAGAAGGTCTTCCGGGGGACGAGCGGGCAGCCGGAGGGTGAACGTCGACCCACCACCAAGAGTGCTCGACACATCGACCCGTCCGCCATGGTTGCTCGCGATGTGTTTCACGATGGCCAGCCCCAGCCCCGTCCCGCCGGTGGAGCGGGAACGCGCCTGGTCGGCTCGGTAGAAGCGCTCGAAGATCCGGTCGACGTCCGTGGGGGCGATGCCGATGCCCTGGTCGGTGACGGCGATCTCGACGTGTTCCTCGCCACGACGCGTCTCGATCCGCACCTTCGTGCCGTCGGCCGAGTAGTTGATCGCGTTCTCCACCAGGTTCGCCACGGCGGTGGCGAGCTGGCTGTCGCTGCCGTAGACGGTGAGACCGCGTTCGCCGTCCGCCAGCACCTCGATCTCGCGGGCGGAGGCCGTGGTGCGCGTACGGTCGGCGACCTCGGCGATCACCCAGTCCACCGAGACCGGCTCGGGCGCCGGCTGTGGCTCGGCCCCCTGCAGGCGGGTCAGTTCGAGCAGTTCCTGCACCAACCGGCCGAGCCGGGTGGATTCGTGCTGGATGCGCTCGGCGAAGCGACGGGCGGCGACCAGGTCCTCGGAGAGGTCCGGCGCGACGTCGGTGGCCGGCTCCGTGGCGTCGAGCAGCGCCTCGGCCAGCAGCTGCAGCGCGCCGATCGGCGTCTTCAGCTCATGGCTGACGTTGGCCACGAAGTCGCGCCGCACCCGGGCCAGCCGGTGCGACTCGGTCACGTCGGCGGCCTCGACGGCGATGTAGCCGCCGCCGACCCCCATCGCTCTCAGGTGCACGCCGAGCGGGTTCTCCCCCGCGTTGTCGCGGCCTCGGGGCAGGTCCAGCTCGATCTCGCGCCGGATGCCCGTCCGCCGCACCTGACCGGCGAGGGTACGAATCAGTGGGTGCGCCGCTATCGAGCCCGGGCTGGCGCCAGTGCGCAACAGACCCATCGCCCGCGCGGCGGGATTGACCAGAACGGGAACGTCGTCCGGATCCAGCACGACGACGCCGGCTCGGAGGGAGTCGATCGTACGGCGGCCGAGCCCAGCCTGCGGATCGTCGGCTATCGCGGGCCTCCCCCTGCTCACGAGGGAACTGCCGCCCCCCGTCGACTTGTCGCGGCTGCTCCACCTCGACCGGATCCCGGGCAGGAAGATGCCGACGACCACTCCGGTCGCCAGCGCTACGGCCACCACGACCGCCACCGCCCATTCCACCTGGCGATCGTAGGGTCATTGTTAACCTGGCTACCGCCCAGAAAGGGATGAATCAGGCTCGGTTACGGCAAAATTTACGTAACCGTCGGGCGTCGTTCACCGTGGTTCATTCCGGGTCCGCCCGTGCGCCCTACCGTGGTCGGCACACCGCTCAATCCTGCGCCGGCTTCGGCCGGCCTCGACCCCCACAGGACGTGACAATGCGCGACGAGTTCCGGGCCGATCTACACCTCGTAAGCCAGTTGTTGGTGGACATGGCCGAGGGAGTCCGGTCCGCCATGCGGCAGGCTACCCGGGCCCTGCTCACCGCCGACCGGCAGGCGGCCGAGACGGTCGTCGAGCGGGACGCCGAGATCGACGGCCTCTACCGGCACGTCGAGGAGCGGGTCAGCGACCTGCTGGCCCGCCAGGCACCGGTCGCCTCCGACCTGCGTGCCATGATCACCGCCCTGCACGTCGCCGCCGACCTGGAGCGGATGGGCGACCTGGCCGAGCACGTGGCGAAGACCGCGCTGCGCCGGCACCCCTCGCCCGCCGTACCGGCCGAGCTGCGCCAGATCTTCACGGACATGGACTCGACCGCCGACCGGATGGCCGGGAAGATCGCCTCGGTGCTGGCCAAGCCCGACGCCGACATCGCCGCCGAACTCGACCGCGACGACGACGCGATGGACGAGCTGCACAAGGGGCTCTTCGGCGTGGTGCTCGGCGATGACTGGCCGTACGGCGTGGAGACCGCGATCGACGCCACCCTGCTCGGCCGCTACTACGAACGTTTCGCCGACCACGCGGTGAACGTCGGCGAGCACGTGTTCTACCTGATCACCGGCGAGCAGACCCCGCCCACCGCCTGAGCCGCGAACCTGAGTCGCGAAACGGGCCCCTACCGTGCGGCAGGGGCCCGTTCGCGCGCTGGTCCGGCTCAGCGGCCCTGGTTGGCGACCGCTGCCGCGGCTGCCTTGGCGGCCTCCGGGTCGAGGTACGACCCGCCGAGGACCTGTGGACGCAGGTTCGGGTCCAGGTCGTACCGGAGCGGGATGCCGGTCGGGATGTTGAGCTTGGCGATCGCGTCGTCGGAGATCTGGTCGAGGTGCTTCACCAGCGCGCGCAGCGAGTTTCCGTGCGCGGCCACCAGCACCGTACGGCCGGCCAGGATGTCTGGCACGATCGAGTCGTACCAGTACGGGAGCATCCGCTCCACCACATCCTTGAGGCACTCGGTACGCGGCATCAGCTCGGTGGGCAGCAGCGCGTAGCGGGGGTCGCCGACCTGGGACCACTCGTCGTTGTCGTCGATGGGCGGCGGCGGGGTGTCGTACGAGCGCCGCCAGAGCATGAACTGCTCCTCGCCGTACTCGTCGAGGGTCTGCTTCTTGTTCTTGCCCTGCAGGGCGCCGTAGTGCCGCTCGTTGAGCCGCCACGACCGGCGCACCGCGATCCAGTGCCGGTCGGCGGCGCTCAGCGCCAGCTCCGCGGTGCGGATCGCCCGGCGCAGCACGCTCGTGTGCACCACGTCCGGCAGCAGGTTGTGTTCGCGGAGCAGCTCACCGCCGCGCCGCGCCTCGGTCTCCCCCTTGGCCGTCAGGTCTACGTCCACCCAGCCGGTGAAGAGGTTCTTGGCGTTCCAGTCGCTCTCGCCGTGGCGCAGCAGGACCAGCGTCCCGACGGTGGGGCCCTCACTCGCAGTCATGCGGATCATCCTGCCGCACGTCGCAGGCGGACATGCCGGGACCCGTCGTGACGACCACCACGTGGAAAAGCTGATGACCGGGCCGCCGGGCGGCCACTAGGTTGTAAGGCGTTTGAGTTGGGTCGGTCATTACAAACACGGGGCGGTAGCGGATGCGGACGGTGCGCGGCTGGTTTCAGGACACGGCGGGCGGGCTCCCGGCACGGTTCTGGTACCTCTGGACCGGCACCCTGATCAACCGGCTCGGCTCCTTCGTACTGGTCTTCCTCGCCATCTACCTGACCCAGGAACGCGGCTTCTCGGCCTCCCAGGCCGGCCTGGTCATCGGACTCTGGGGCGTCGGCGGCGCGGTCGGCACCACGATCGGCGGTACGCTCGCCGACCGCTGGGGACGACGGCCCACCCTCTTCACCGCGCAGCTCGGCGGGGCCGTCATGATGCTCGCGCTCGGCCTGGCCCGGCCGCTCTGGGCGGTCGCCCTGGGCGCCCTGCTGCTCGGCGCGTTCGCCGAGGCGGCCCGCCCGGCGTTCGGCGCCATGATGATCGACGTGGTGCCGGAGAAGGACCGGCTGCGGGCCTTCTCGCTCAACTACTGGGCGATCAACCTCGGCTTCGCCAGCGCGGCGGTGCTCGCCGGCTTCGCCGCCCAGGCCGGATACCTGCTGCTGTTCATCATCGATGCGGCGACCACGCTGGTCACCGCGCTGATCATCTTCACCCGGGTCGGCGAGACCCGCCGGGCCCGGCCGGTCAGCAAGGGCGCCGCGGCGCCGACGGGCGCCCTGCGGACCATCCTCGCCGACCGGGTCTTCCTCGGCTTCGTGGCGCTCAACCTCTTCGCCGCGCTGATCTTCCTCCAGCACATCTCGATGCTGCCGATCGCGATGGGCGACTCCGGGCTGAGCCCCGCGACGTACGGCACGGTGATCGCGCTCAACGGCGTACTGATCGTGGTGGGTCAGCTCTTCGTGCCCCGGCTCATCCGGGGTCGGAGCCGGTCGCACGTGCTCGCCCTGGCCGCCCTGGTGACCGGCGTCGGTTTCGGCCTCACCGCGTTCGCCGAAGCCGCCTGGTTCTACGGGCTCACCGTGCTGATCTGGACGCTCGGCGAGATGCTCCAGTCCCCCTCCAACGCGACCCTGATCGCCGAGCTCTCCCCGGGCGAACTGCGCGGCCGATACCAGGGGGTCTTCTCCCTCTCCTGGCAGATCGCCGGTGCCGCCGCCCCGATCCTCGGGGGGCTGATCCGCGAGCACGCCGGCAACAGCACGCTCTGGGTGGGCTGCGCGATCCTCGGCGGGGCGATGGCCGTCGCGCACCTGATCTCCGGCCCGGCCCGGGAGCGGCGGGCCGTCGCGCTGCGCTCCGTCGCGACGCCGACCGAACCGGTCACCGTCATCGAGCCGCCCGCGCCGCAGGCCGCCGAGGCGGCGGCGATCTCCCCCGCCGAGCCGGCCCACGCGAACTGACCGAGGCGGGCCCGGCCGGTGATCGAGGGCCGGACGCCGGTGGCGTCGTCCGCGCGCCGGGCGCGGGTCGGATCGGTCACCGAGCTTCCGCTACGGTCAGCCAGAAACGGTTAACAAACCGAACTGTCTGGAGGACGGGTGCAACCCCTGCGGCGCTGGTGGAACGAGACCGCAGGCGACCTACCCGCCACCTTCTGGTACCTCTGGGCCGGCATCCTGATCAACCGGGCCGGGGCCTTCGCGATGCTCTTCCTGTCGCTCTACCTCACCGAGGCCAGGGGTGCCAGCGCGGCGCTCGCCGGCCTGGTGGTCGGGGCGTACGGAGCCGGCGGGGCGGTCGGGGTGCTGCTCGGCGGCGTGCTCGCCGACCGCTGGGGGCGGCGCGCGACCCTGCTCACCGCTCATCTGATCACCGCCGGCCTGATGGTCGCCCTCGCCCTGAGCCGGCATCTGCTGCTCATCGCGGTGCTCTCCGCGCTGGTCGGGGTGGTGCACTCGATGCCCAGCCCGGCCTTCGTGGCGGCGATCGTCGACATGGTTCCGGAGCGGCGCCGTTCCCGCGCGTTCAACCTGCAGTTCTGGGCGTTCAACCTGGGCATGGCGGTGGCCTCGCTGCTCGCCGGCGTACTGGCCGAGGCGAGCTTCCTGGCGCTGTTCCTGGTCGACGCGGGGGCGACGCTCGCCACCGCGCTGGTCATCGCGTGGAAGGTGCCCGAGACGCTGAGTCGCCCCGCCCTGACACCGCGGGTCGACCTGCCGGCCGGTACGGCACCGCCCGGTGACCGGCGCCCGGGACTGCTCACGGCGCTCACCGACCGGATCTTCCTGACCTTCGTCGGGCTCACCTTCGTGCTGGCCGTACTGACCATGCAGACGTCGACGATCATGCCGCTGGCGATGCGTGCGGACGGCCTCGAACCGTCGGCGTACGGGCTGGTGGTGGCGCTCGGCGGCGCGCTGATCGTGCTCGGCCAGCTCTTCGTGCCCCGGCTGATCGACCGGCGTCGCAAGGCCGTGGTCCTCGCGGTCTCCACCGGGCTGATGGCGATCGGCTTCGGGGCGCTGACCTTCGCCGACCAACTGGCGTTCTATCTGGGCGCCGCCGTCGTCTGGACGGTCGGCTCGATGCTCGCGGCCCCACCAAACGCTCAGATCAACGCCGACCTGGCCCCGCCCGAGCTGCGCGCCCGCTACCAGTCGGTCTTCTACCTGACCTTCCCCGCCGCGTCGTTCGTCGCGCCGACGCTGGGCGGGGTGAGCCTGCAGTACCTGGGCTCCGCCCACTGGCTCGTCGTGGGTGGACTCGGCCTGCTCGCCGCGGTCGGTCACCTGCTCGCGGGGCCGCCGCGGGAACGTCGCGTCGCCGCGCTGGTCCGCAGTACGGGGTCCGGGCGGAGCGTGGTGCCGGCGGCAGAGCCGGCGCCGGCCGGCGGGGCGGAGCCGACGGACGAGCGGATCCGGATCGCCTGAACGTCACAGGTGACGCAGGAGACGCAGAGTGCCCACCACGCCCTCTGGCAGCGGTGGGCACTCGCGCACTGGTGGGGCCGGCGGCGGCGGGCAACACTCACCCCCGTAAGCGTCGCCCGCTCGCGCCGCCGGTCCAAACAGGTGGGCACCGTCCCCCAACGGTTGATCCACCCGTCCCCTCGCGCCTCGCCTGGTGCGCGGATCTGATCGATCCGCCGCTCCCCCGAACGTTTCCAAGCGTGGCGCGGCGCAATAAAGCTAATTCGCCCGGATTACGGTTTCAACCCAAACTGGCTGTTCCGCCGGTCACAGCGCGCAGTCGTCGCTGCTCCGGGCCACGTTCTCTGGCAACAGCGCATACCCGTCGGGCATTCCCGCAAACCGGGTCACCCGTCCTCACGGTCCGGCGACTCGGTACGGAAGAAGTTGCTCTGCCGGCCGTCGCGCATCTGCTCCTGGTAGATCAGGTTCAGCCGCCGCAGGTCGAACGTGTGGAACCAGTCATCCCAGGTGATCTCACGGATCCGGCTGCTCTCCCGGTAACCCGGAATGTTGAACGTGAGCACCGACACCCGGTCCGCCCGCTCGGTACCCGCGATGGTGGCGGGTTTCGCCCCGCGCTCCCGGGCCCAGCGCATGATCACCTCGTGGTTGCTGGTCACCAGGCTGCGCCCCGGACGCTCCGGCCGGTCCGCCAGTGACGAGATGACCTGCGAGGAACGCGCCGAACGAGAGGTGCTGCGTCCGGTACGGAGCCCGCCGCCCGTCGCCTTCGCGGCCGTACCGGGCCGGCTGGTGCTCTTGCGGGCCGGCGCGGCCTTCCGGGCGGCAGTGCTCTTGCGGGCCGGCGCGGCCTTCCGGGCGGCGGCGGTCTTGCGGGCCGGCGCGGCCTTCTTCCCGGGCGCGGTCTTCCGGGCCGTAACCGATCGGCGGGTGGCGGCGGCCTTCGTGGCAGCCACCGTCTTGCGTGCCGGCGCAGCCCGCTTCGCCGCCGTCGTCTTCTTCGCCGCCGTCTTCTTGGCCGCCGCCGTCGTCTTCTTCGCGGCGGTGGTCCGCTTGGCGGCCGTCGTCTTCTTCGCCGCCGTCGTCTTCTTGGCGGCCGTCGTCTTCTTGGCGGCCGTCGTCTTCTTGGCGGCCGTCGTCCGCTTCGCGGCGGCCTTCTTCACGGCGGCCTTCTTCGCCGGCGCGCTCTTGTTCGCGGGTACCGCCCGGGCGCGGCCGGAGGCCGCCTTGGCCGCCCGCCCGGCGGCCGCCTTCTTCGTGGCCGAGGCCCGCCCCGCGGCGCGGGTTCCGGTGGCCCGGCCGGCCGGCCCGGTGGCCTTGCGTGCGGCCCCGCCGCCACGACCGCCCGCGCGCATCGCCCTCGCCAGCTCCTTCACCAGCTCCGGCTTGCGCAGGGCGCTGATGCCCGAGACGCCGTACTTGCGGAGCCGACCGCGGAGGTCGTCCACCCGCATCCGGGAGATCTCCGACTCGGAGATCATTGGTGTGTTCGGGCTCTGGTTCCCCGCCCGCTGCCTGGTCCTGGTCGCAGTCCCGCCGCGACCCGAGCTGTTCCGCTGAGCCATGAGACGCTCACGCTCCTCGACAGATGGTCCTCGGCGCGCGGCGTGTCCCAACGTGCCGCACCGCGCGGTGCGGCATACCCGTCAGGACGGGTCCGAACCTCCGGACGGCTCGAAGAGGTGAGCGAAGGCGGCAAGGTTCGCGGTGGATTCGCCGCGCTTGACCCGCCACTCCCATTCCCGCCGGATCGAGCTGCCGAAGCCGATCTCCAGCATGGTGTCGAAGGACTCGTCGGCGTAGGTCAGCACCGCCCCGAGCAGTCGGTCCAGCTCCTCGGCGTCGACGCCGGCCGGGTTGACCCGCCCCGTCAGGTAGACGTCACCGACCGCGTCGACGGAGAAGGAGACGCCGTACATCCGGGCGTTGCGCTGGAGCAGCCACGCCCACAGCTCCTCGCGCCGCTCGTCGGGCTGGCGCATCACGAACGCCTCGATCCGGAGCGCGTGCTCGCCGACGATCAGGTTGCAGACCGTCTTGAGCTTGTGGGTGCCGGGCAGGGTCACCGCGTACGAGTGCGGGCCGGTCGGCTCCCAGGCCAGCTCCCGCTCGTCACAGACCGACTCGATCAGGGCCGCGAGGTCGCTCTTCCCGTTCACCGGACCCACTCTACGGTCGCGCCGGTCACCCCACCCGTCGCCGGCGGGCCGCCCGACCGACGCCGACCGGGACACCGCACGGGCTCACCAGGAGCAGGAGAGGGCCGCGTCGCCGGCGAGCTGCGCGGTGAGGCGTGCCCGGTGCGCGGCGACCGCCTCGCCGTAGACGTCGAGCAGTTCGGCGACCGTACGGTCCCAGGAGAAGCGACGGGCCTGCCGCACGGCGCCGCGCGCGAGGCTCCGCCGCAGCACCCGGTCGGGCAGCAGCCGGGCGAGCGCGCGGGCCCAGTCGACCGGGTCGTGTCCGTCGATGAGCACACCGCTGACGTGGTCGCGGACGGCGGTCACCAGACCACCCACCGCGGCGGCCAGCACCGGCGTACCGCACGCCTGGGCCTCCAGGGCGACCAGGCCGAAGGACTCGTTGTGCGAGGGCACCGCGACGAGGTCGGCCGCCCGGTAGAGGGTGGGCAGGTCGTCACCGGTCTGCGGCGGCAGGAAGTGGATCCGGTCGGCGACGCCGAGCGAGGCGGCCAGCTCCATCAGGGCGGCCGGGCGGTCCAACCCGCTGCCGCTCGGGCCGCCGCAGATCACCACGGTCATCTGCTGCGCGAGCGCGGGATCCCGCTCGCGCAGCGCGGCGGCGGCGCGTACCAGCACGTCCGGTGCCTTCAACGGCTGGATCCGGCCGACGAACGCCACCAGGTATCCGCGGGTGGGCAGGCCCAGCCGGCGTCGGGCCGTGACGGTCAACTCGTCCGGGTCCCCGGCGATGGGGCGGAACCGGTTCAGGTCCACGCCGGGCTGCACGACCGCGACCCGGTCCGGAACGGCCGCGTACCGCTCGATCAGGTCGTGGGCCTCACCGCGGGTGTTCGCCACCAGGCGGTCGGCCTCGGCGACCACCTGCTCCTCGCCGATCACCCGCGCCTTCGGTTCCGGGCGGTCGCCCGCCGCGAGCTGCGCGTTCTTGACCTTCGCGAGGGTGTGCGCGGTGTGCACCAGCGGTACGCCCCAACGCTCCTTGGCCAGCCAGCCGACCTGCCCGGAGAGCCAGTAGTGCGAGTGGATCAGGTCGTAGTGGCCCGGGGGGCGGGCGGCCTCGGCGCGGAGCACTCCGGCGGTGAACGCGCAGAGCTGGCCGGGCAGCTCCTCCTTGGTGAGCCCTTCCAGCGGCCCGGCGGTGACGTGCCGGACCGTCACGCCCGGCGCCATCTCGACCACCGGAGGAAGGTCACCGGAGGTGGCCCGGGTGAAGATCTCCACCTCGACGTCCGCCTCGGCCAGCCGGCGGGCGACCTCCAGGATGTAGACGTTCATGCCGCCGGCGTCGCCGGTGCCCGGCTGGTGCATCGGCGAGGTGTGCACCGAGAGGGTGGCGATGCGCCGGGGCCGCGGCCACGGCTGAGTCCCTCGTTGACGACCGACGCCGGTGTGCAGTTCCGCCACGTCCGCTCCCCTGCTCACGGTTGATGCCGTCTCGCACTACCGGCGCTTGGGACAACCCGTACGCCGGATGTCATCTTCCCGATCGAGCCACGGAAATGCGCACGGGCGGTCGGTCGGCGTGACGGACCTCATGGTGAGCCACGACACGTGCGGGCCCACGGCCGACCCCGGCGAAGGTGACAATGGCCGGATGAGCTCTGTCGCCATCGTCACCGGAGCATCGAGTGGGATCGGCGCGGCCACCTCCCGCCGGCTCGCCGCCGAGGGTTTCCACGTGCTCGCCGCGGCCCGGCGCAGCGATCGGCTGGCCGGGTTGGTCGCCGAGATCGAGGCTGCCGGCGGCCGGGCGACGGCGGTCGCCTGTGACGTCACGTCGGACGAGTCGGTGGCCGCCCTGGCCGAGGCGGCCGGGGCCGCGCCGGGGCCGGTCACCCTGCTGGTGAACAACGCCGGCGGCGCGCGCGGCCTGGACCCGGTGGAGTCCGGGTCGGTCGAGGACTGGCAGTGGATGTACGACGTCAACGTGCTCGGTACGCTCCGCGTCACCCAGGCGCTGCTGCCGGCGCTGGAGGCGTCCGGCGCCGGGACCATCGTGGTCGTCTCCTCGACGGCGGGGCTCGGGGTCTACGAGGGCGGCGGAGGCTACACCGCGGCCAAGCACGCGCAGACGGCGATCGCCGGCACGCTGCGGCTGGAGCTCAACGGCCGACCGGTACGGGTCATCGAGATCGACCCGGGAATGGTGCGGACGGAGGAGTTCAGCCTGGTTCGCTTCGACGGTGACGCGGAGCGGGCCGCGGCCGTCTACGCCGGGGTTCCCGAACCGCTGGTGGCCGAGGACGTGGCGGACTGCGTGGCGTGGTGCGCCACCCGCCCGCACCATGTCAATGTGGACCGGCTGGTGGTTCGCCCGTTGGCTCAGGCCGCGCAGCACAAGGTGCACCGCGTCGGCCAGTGAGGGGCGAAGAGTGAGCCGGGTCGGCGAGCCCCGCGGTGGCGGGCGGGCGTGACGCGGCGCCGGTCGTGGCGATGACGGTGCCCGGGCGGCGCCGGCCGTACGGCGTGATCACCCGGGGGACGACCAACCCGAACCGGCTGCGCCGGGTGGACAACTGGATCGTGGCCACCTGTGGTGACCTGCTGCGCGACGCGGCCGATCCGCTGGTGGTGGACCTCGGCTACGGCGCGAGCCCGATCACCGCTGTGGAGCTGCGCTCCCGGCTGGCGGCCGGGGTGCGACCCGACGTGCGGCTGGTCGGCTTGGAGATCGACCCGGAGCGGGTGGCCGCCGCCGCGCCGGCCGCCGATCCGCCGGGGCTCACCTTCGCCCGGGGCGGGTTCGAGCTGGCCGGTCTGCGTCCGGTGCTGGTTCGCGCGCTCAACGTGCTGCGTCAGTACGACGAGAGCGAGGTGCCCGGCGCGTGGCGGACGATGACCGCTGCGCTGGCACCGGGTGGGCTGCTGGTCGAGGGGACCTGCGACGAGTTGGGCCGGCTGGGCGGCTGGCTGCTGGTCGACGCCGACGGCCCGCGCTCACTGACCCTGGCCGCGCGGCTCTCCACCCTGGAGACCCCCGCCGAGCTGGCCGAGCGGCTGCCGAAGGCGCTGATCCACCGCAACGTGCCGGGTGAGCGGGTGCACGACCTGATCCGGGCGCTCGACGACGCCTGGCGGGCCGCCGCCGGCTACGCCCCGTACGGCCCGCGGCAGCGCTGGCTGCACGCGGTCCAGTCGGTGCGGAACGGGGGTTGGCCGCTGCTCGACCGCCCCGCACGTTGGCGTCTCGGGGAGCTGACGGTGCCCTGGTCCGCGGTCGCTCCGGCCTAGCCGGCGGCCGTTCCGACGACCTGCTCAGCTGGCGATCTTCTGCATCGCCGCGGCGAGCTGCTTGAGGTCCAGGCCGGCGAGGTGGTCGATGAAGTGCCGGCGCGTGGCGGCGAGGTTGGTGGGCCAGGACTGCACCAGCCGGGCGAAGCCGGCGTCGGTGAGGACGGCGTTCCACCCGCGGGCGTCCTGCTCGCAGCGGACCCGCTGGACGAACCCCTGGGCCTCCAGCCGCTGCACCACCCGGGTCATGCCGCTGAGGGAGAGCTCGCAGATGGTGGCGAGCTCGCTCATCCGCAGTTGCCGGTCGGCGGCCTCGGAGAGGTGCATGAGAGTGAGGTACTCGATGAGCGGGAGCCCCTGCTCACGGAGCATGTCGGCGTCGATGGCGCGGGGCAGCGAGTAGATCACCCGGTTCAGGGCGCGCACGACGGCCTCTTCGTCCGGACTGAGCGGTAGAAGCTCTTCCGGGTCCTTTGACGGCTTCGCTGTGACGCTGGACATGCCTCCATGCTACTTGCTTGACGAAGCAATCGCTCGCCGTATAGTTGCTTCGTCAAGCAAGGACTCCACTCGGGGTCCCGTACGAGGAGGAGACCGCGATGACCAGGATCGGAATCATCATCGGCAGCACCCGCCCGGGTCGGGTCGGCGAGCCCGTGGCGCGCTGGGTTTACGAGATCGCCAAGCAGCGCACCGATGTCGAGTTCGAGCTCGTCGACCTGCTCGACTACAAGCTGCCGCACCTGGACGAGATCTACCCGCCGGCGATGGACCAGTACCAGCAGCCGCACACGCTGGAGTGGGCGAACAAGATCGCATCGTTCGACGGGTTCGTCATCGTGACGCCGGAGTACAACCACTCGACGTCCGGCGCCCTGAAGAACGCGATCGACTTCCTCTACAAGGAGTGGAACAACAAGGCCGTCGGCTTCGTCAGCTACGGCTCGGTCGGCGGCGCCCGCGCGGTCGAGCACCTGCGGCTGATCGCCGGTGAGCTGCAGCTCGCCGACGTCCGTTCCCAGGTCGCGCTCTCGCTCTTCACCGACTTCGAGAACTTCAGCGTCTTCAAGCCCAACGACTTCCAGCGCGACGCGCTGAACACGACCCTCGACCAGGTCGTGGCCTGGAGCCAGGCTCTCGCGCCGCTGCGCGCCAAGTAGTCGACGGCCGGGAAAGAGTTCTCTGCACCATCGCGGTACGGGCGTGGCCGGCGAGCCGGCGACGCCCGTACTTCGCTCTTCCGAGGAACTGAACGACGACGAGTGAAGGGAGCAGGCCGATGCGCGGGCTCAAGGACAAGGTGGCCGTCGTCGCCGGTGCGGCGCCCGGCAACATCGGCGGCGCGACGGCGATCCGTCTCGCCGAGGAAGGCATGCTGGTCGTCGCGGCGGATCTGAACGAGGCCGCCGCTCAGGCCGTCGTCGACGGCATCAACGGCTCGGGTGGACGGGCCGTGGCGCGGGGCTTCGACATCAGCGACGAGGACTCGTACCGAGGTCTGATCGAATTCGCCGTCGAGCGATTCGGTGGCCTGCACGGCCTCTTCAACGTGGCCGCGGACCTCTCGCCGCGAACCCTGGCACGGGACACCGACGTGACCTCGGTACCGGTCGACGTCTGGCGACACACCATCGACGTCACCCTGACCGGCTACATGTACGGCGTCCGGCACGCCCTGCCGATCATGATCGAGCAGGGCACCGGCTCCATCGTCAACACGATGTCGAGCGCGGTGTGGCTGGGCGAGACCGAGCGGGTCGCGTACCAGGCCGCCAAGAGTGGCCTGATCGGGCTCACCCGGCACACCGCGAGCCTCGGCGGCCGGCATGGCGTCCGGGCCAACCTCGTCTCACCCGGCGTGATCCTCACCGGGGCCGCGCTCGGCACCACCACCGAGGAGTGGCGCGAGCAGATCCTCGCGACCGTACGCTCGCCGCGGCTGGGCAAGCCGGAGGACCTCGCCGCGATGGTGGCCTTCCTCTTCTCCGACGACGGCGCCTACGTCAACGGTCAGTCGCTGCTCGTCGACGGCGGCGCCAACTTCACCTGATCCCAGCGGCACGCGTGCCCGCCCAGGCACGCGTCCTCGCGCTCAGGGGCGAGGGTCAGATCGTGCAGTTGATCAGGACCGGCTCGGGGTGGAGGGTGACGCCGAAGCGGCTGTGGACGCCGTCGCGGATCTCGCGGGCCAGCGCGACCAGGTCGGCGGTGCTGGCCTGGCCGCTGCGGTTGGTCAGCGCCAGGGTGTGCTTGCTGGAGATGGCGACCCCGCCCGGCCCCGGGTGCCCCTTGCCGAATCCGGCCTTGTCGATCAGCCAGGCCGCGCTCAACTTGACCATGTCACCCGGGCAGGGCCACGAGGGCGCCTCGCCCAGATCCGCCGCCCCCTCGCGGAACAGCTCGTACGCCGCCCGGTCCAGCACCGGGTTGGTGAAGAACGAGCCGACGGAGCGGGTGTCGGGGTCGGCCGCGTCCAGCACCATGCCCTTGCCGGCCCGCAGGCGCAGCACCGTCGCGCGGGCGTCGGCCAGCGGCACCCGGTCCCCCACCTCGACGCCGAGCGCGCGGGCCAGCTCGGCGTAGCGCACCGGACCCGACAGCGGCGAGCGGGCGAGCCGGAAGTCGACCGAGAGCACCAGCCACCGGTCGCTGTACTTGAAGATGCTGGACCGGTACGCGAAGCCGCAGTCGGCGGCGTCGATCCGGCCGACGGTGCCGTTCGCCCGGTCGTACGCCTCGACCCCGGTGATCGTCTCGGCGACCTCCTGGCCGTACGCGCCCACGTTCTGGATCGGCGTGGCCCCCGTGGAGCCGGGGACCCCGGAGAGGCACTCCAGGCCCGACCACCCGTTGGCGACGGTCGCGGCGACCAGCTCGTCCCACGGCTCGCCGGCCTCCACCCGTACGGTCACCGTTTCGGCGTCCTCGGCGACCACCTTCAGCCCCCTGGAGCGGACGAGCACCACCGTGCCGGGGAAGCCCGCGTCCCCGATCACGACGTTGCTGCCGCCCGCGAGGAGCAGCACCGGCTCGTCCCGGATGCCGGCCTCGCGTACCGCTCGTACGATCTCCTCGGCGCTGTTGCCCGGCACGATCCGGCCGGCCGATCCGCCCATGCGCAGCGTGGTGTAGCTGGCCAGGGCTTTCACGTCGGTCGCGTCGACTCCGGTTGTCGGCTGGGCGTAGACGTCTGACACACCCTTCACCCTAGGCTGAGGGGTAGCCACGGCACCCACTGGTAGCCGGGTCACCCCCGGGAGGATGGCGATGAGCAGACTGCATGGCACGAAGGACTTCTGGATCGGTGCGCTCCGGGTGGAGGGCCCGGCCTTCGCCGCGGCGGTGGCCGAGGCACCGTCGGAGACACCCGTGCTCTCCTGCCCCGGTTGGACCGTCGCCGACCTGACCCTGCACCTCGGTGGCTTCTACCACTGGGTCTCCTCGTTCGCAGGCTCCGGAGTCACGGGTGCCCCGGCGGAGCGTCCGGAGCGGGGCGAGCCCGGCCCGGGCGTCACGCCGCTGCAGTACTGGCAGCAGGGGTACGACAAGTTGATGGCCGTCTTCGAGGGGCTGGATCCGGAGGCGTCGGCGTGGAACTGGGCGCCGCAGCCGAAGAGGGCCGGTTTCTGGCCGCGCCGGGCGGCGCACGAGACGGCGGTGCACCGCTGGGACGCCCAGCTCGCCATCGCCGCCGGTGAGCCGGTCGAGGCGAAGCTCGCGGCCGACGGGGTCAGCGAGGTGCTGGACACCTGGCTGCCGGCGGGCAGGCGCCGGACTTCCGGGCAGTGGCACGGTGTGGTGCAGCTGGTCGCGGCGGACGCGGCGCAGCAGTGGTACCTGCGGTTGCGGGGTGAGGGCGTGGCGCTGCTGGACACCGACACGATCCTCGACCACGACGAGCACCACGCGCGGGCGCTGGTCAGCGGCACCGCCAGCGATCTGCTGCTCGCCCTCTGGGGCCGGGTGAGCTTCGACACCCTGGACGTGACAGGCGACCGCGGTCTGCTGGAGGGGCTGCGGGTCAGCTGATCTTCGGAGAGCGCTCTCTTGACATGTGGCGTGGCACACACCACCCTGTCCGAGGGCGCTCTCCCAGATCAATTCCGACCACCGTTCCGCCCGACCTGGGAAGGTCCGACGAACCACCGGGATCACGGAAGGTGCGGTCGAGCGTGACGGAGTTCGGTGCGACGGCGCCGCGGTGGCGGCGATGAGGACGGCAGGGCGGCCGACGCTGGAGGCGGTGGCGCGGCGCGCCGGCGTCTCCCGGGCAACCGTCTCCCGCGTGGTGAACGGCTCCACCACCGTCGCCGAGGAGATCCGGGAAGCGGTCCACCGGGCGGTGGCCGAGCTGGGTTACGTGCCGAATCTCGCCGCCCGGAGCCTCGTCACCCAGCGGACCGACTCCATCGCGCTGGTCATGCCCGAGGACGCGAACCGGGTCTTCTCCGACGACCAGTTCTTCCCCGGCATCATTCGCGGAGTCAGCCAGGAGCTGGAGGCGGCCGACAAGCAGCTGGTCCTGATGCTCGCCGGCTCACCGGCCGGCCGGGAACGCGTCGCCCGGTACACCACCGGACGGCACGTCGACGGCGTGCTCTTCGCCTCGCTGCACGCGGCCGACCCGCTGCCCGCGCTGCTGGCCCAGCTCGGCATCCCGGTCGTCTGCAACGGCCGGCCGCTCGACGGCGCCGGGCTGCCCTACGTGGACGTCGACCACGTGGGCGGGGTGAGCCGCGCGGTCGAGCATCTCATCGGCACCGGCAGGCGACGGATCGCCACCATCGCCGGGCCCTCGGACATGGTGGCCGGCATCGAGCGACTCGCCGGATACCGGCAGACGGTCGCCGCCGCCGGGCTCTCGGCGCGGGTCGCGGTCGGCGACTTCACCCGGGAATCGGGCGCGGCGGCGATGCGCGACCTGCTCGCCCAGCACCCCGACCTGGACGCGGTCTTCGTCGCGTCCGACCTGATGGCCCAGGCCGCGCTCCGTACGCTGCGCGAGGCGGGCCGCCGGGTGCCGGACGACGTCGCCGTGATCGGCTTCGACGACACCGAGACCGCCGCGTACACCGAGCCGCCGCTGACCACCGTCCGGCAGCCGATCCAGGAGATCGGACGCCAGATGACCCGGCAACTGCTCCGGCTCGCGGCCGGGGGGAGCATCGAGCCGGCCCTGGTGCTCCCCACCGAGCTGATCCTGCGCGACTCCGCCTGAACGGCACCGTTAATGAGTCGTGGGTCGGAGAGCCCGCCGGTAGCCTCGCGCGGGTGACCGCACCCGTACGCCTGATCTCCGCCCCGGGCCTCTCCGACGTCGCCGAGTACGCCTACGCGGCCACTGTCGAACCGCCGGCCCGGCTGGTCTTCACCGCCGGCGCCTGCCCGCTCGACAGCGAGGGTCGCACGGTCGCGCCGGGCGACCACGCCGCGCAGGCCCGCCAGGTCGTGCGCAACCTGGAGTCCGCGCTGGCGGCTGCCGGCGCCCGCCTCACCGACGTGGTCAAGACGACCGTCTACGTGGCGTCGTCCCGGCGGGAGGATCTGGTCACCGTCTGGGAGGTGGTCCGGGACGCCTTCGGCGATCACGACCCGCCGAGCACCCTGCTCGGAGTGGCGATGCTCGGCTACGCCGAGCAGCTGGTCGAGGTCGAGGCGGTAGCGGCGGTGCGTCACGATGGCTGACTTCCGAATCCGGCGGGCCAACCCCGACGACGCGCCCGCCGTGGTCGCGCTCCGGGCGCTCGTCTACCCGTACCTGGTGCGCGGCGAGGCCTCCACCCGGAAGATGATCGCCGAACCGCCCGCCGACGAGGAGTGGACGGCCTTCGTCGCCGAGGTCGACGACCGGGTGGTGGGCTGGGTCTCGGCGTACCGGAACATCCGGACCTCCGAGGCCGACTTCGGCGAGGCCTCCCTGCTGCACACGCACCCCGAGCACCGTCGCCGGGGCGTCGGCACGGCCCTTCTGGACGCGGCGCTGGGACACCTCCGCGTGCTCGGCGTCCGCCGGCTCCGCACCTGGGCGCTGACGGAGGCGCTCCCCTTCGCCCGCCGGCACGGCTTCACACCGAGCCGGGAGATGCGCTACTCAGCGCTCGACCTGCGCCCGGCGCCGCCGATGCCGGTGGCTCCCCCGGACGTACGGCTGCTGCCCTTCGCCGAACTGGACCCGCACCGGTTGTACCGCGCCGAGTCCGCGACCGCAGCAGACGAGCCGGGCGACGTACCCTCCGACACGATCAGCTACGAGACCTGGCAGCACGACGTCTGGCAGAACCTCGGCCTGGACAAGGCGGCCAGCACGGCCGCCGAGTCCGACGGTGAGCTGGTGGCGTTCAGCGTGGTCAAGCGGGACGGCGACCGGATGTGGTCGGACTACACCGCCACGCTGCCGAGCCACCGCGGACGTGGCCTGGCCCGGCTGGTCAAGCAGGCGGCCCTGCACCGGGCCGCCGCCGGCGGGGTGCGCGCCGCGTACACCTCGAACGACGAGGCGAACGTGCCGATGCTGGCTATCAACGCCCGGCTCGGCTACCGGCCGGTGGCCGCCCAGTGGTCCTGCCTGCGCGAGCTGGCCTGAGGCCGGCGAAGAGGTCGTCCTCGGGCAGGCTCACCCGTATCCGCGCCTCGGCGAGTTCGTAGTCCTCGGTCGGCCGGACCCGCCGCTCGATCTCCCGCGAGTGGGCGAAGAAGGGATGGTCCGGGTCGACCTGTGTGGCGTGCGCCCGCAGCGCCCGGTCCCGGGTGGCGAAGTGGTCGGCGCAGGCGACCCGGGTGGTGACACGAGGCTCCGGCAGGTCCTCGGGCAGCTCCCGCAGCACCTCGTCCATCGCCGAGGGCAGGCCGGCGGCCCGGGTGGCGTCGTGCAACGCCTGGAACCACGCCCGGCTGAACGAGGCCAGGTAGTAGAGCTTCGAGACGGCCCAGGCCGGGCCCGCCTCCGGCTGCGCAGACGGGTCGGCGGCGGCGTCGAAGGCGTACCGGGCGACGAGGTGGGCCATCACGTGGTCGGGGTGCGGGTAACCGCCGCTCGGGTCGTAGGTCACCAGGACCTGCGGCCGGAACTCGCGGACCGTCGCGATCAGCGGGGCCGCGGCCTCGGCGACCGTGAGCCGGGCGAACGCGTCGGCGGGCAGGTCGGCGCCGTCGGCCGGCAGCCCGGAGTCGACGAAGCCTAGGAACCGCTGTCGTACGCCGAGGATCGCCGCCGCGTGGGCCATCTCCTCCCGGCGGACGCGGCCCAGCTCGGCTCGCACCTCCGGCCGGTCCAGGGCAGGGTTGAGCACATCGCCCCGCTCGCCCCCGGTGCAGGTCACCACCAGTACGTCGGCCCCCTCGGTCGCGTACCGGGCCAGGGTGGCGGCGCCCTTGCTGGACTCGTCGTCCGGGTGGGCGTGCACGGCCATCAGTCGCAAGGGCTCAGACATCACATCTCTCTCCCGTGGCGAGCAGGTCGAAGGCACGCGCCCCGGCCTGGTCGAGGGCTTCGGCGACCTGCTCCTCGTCGTGCCCGGCCCGGACCAGCCGGAACGCCTCACCGAAGAGCACCCGGTACGCCCCGGCGAGCTGCGCCGCGACCAGCCGCGCCGTCAGGTCGTCCCCGTCCGTCGACGCCTCGACGGCGAGTTGCGCGGCGAGCGCCCGTTCGCGCAGTTCGAAGAGCTCGCGCAGGCGGGCGGCGAGCGCGGGGCTCTCCTGCACGAGGCGCACGAAAGGGGCACCCGCGAAGCCGACCAGCGCCTCACGCCGGGCCACCGCCTCGGCGTAGCGCCGGCGCAGCGAGTCCCGCACCGGTTCCCCGGCGGGCCGGTCGGCGGCGGTGCGGGCCAGCAGCGCGACGAACTCGTCGGCGATGTCGAGGACCAGATCCTCCTTGCGCGGGAAGTAGTTCGTCACCGTCATCTTCGCCACGCCGGCCGCGCCCGCGATCTCCGCGATCGTCACCTGGTCGTAGCCGCGCTCAAGGAACAGCCGGGTCGCCACGTCCGAGATGGACTGCCGAGTCTGCTGCTTCTTGCGCTCCCGAAGGCCGCCGTCGGTACCCACGCCGGCGAGCATACATGGGTCGGACCCAAAAATAGGATTGTCCTAGGAGCTGGCCCGGGCCTACCCTCGTGACCGCCGAAGGGAGGACAGCATGAACCTGCGTATCACCCGGTGACACGTGATCTCGGCCCGTCCCGCACCGCCCCTGGTGCGGGGCGGAGCCGGGTTCAGCCCGGCGCGGCGACCTGCTCTGCGGTGGCGTACGTGCCCGCGTCGAAGAGCACCAGCCGGGCCTCGGTCACCCGCTCCGGGGTGGCCGCGCGCAGCACGGTCAGCGCCTGGCGCACGGCGTCCTCCACGGGCCAGCGGTAGACGCCCGAGGAGATCAGCGGATAGGCGACAGTGGCCGCGCCCAGCTCGTCGGCGACGGCGAGGCTGTTGCGGTAGCAATCCCGCAGCAGCGCCGAGCGCTCCTCGCTCGCCGACCAGACCGGACCCACGGTGTGGATCACCCAGCGGGCCGGCAGCCGGCCGGCCGTGGTGGCGACCGCCTGGCCTGTGGGCAGACCCCGGCCGTACCGGGACGCCCGCAGCGCCCGGCACTCCGCCAGGATCTCCGGCCCGCCCCTGCGGTGGATGGCGCCGTCGACACCCCCGCCGCCGAGCAGGGACGAGTTCGCGGCGTTGACGATCGCGTCGACCTGCTGGGCGGTGATGTCGCCCTGGAGCAGGGTTAGCTCCATGTCAGCCCTCCTTCGTGGACTGACCCAGCGAACGCCGGGCCAGCAGGGTGGCGCCCGCCACGGCGGCCGGCATGACGAGGATCGCGCCGAGTGGAATCAGGAAACAGACGAAGACCGCGACCCCGAAGCCGAGCGCGGTGGGCCGGTCCGCCTTCAGCAGCGCCCGCCGCTCCGGCAGCCGCATGCCGCGCCGGTAGAACGGCGCGCCGACCAGCTCGACGGCGAGGAACCAGCCACCGATCGCAGCCCCGACGACCGGAACCACGGTCTGCCCGACCAGCGGAATGAAACCGGCGACGAGGAGCGGGACGCCGACGAGGGCGGAGAGCGCCATCAGGCGTAGCGAGTCGGCGAGGCTGCGGCGCAGCGACGACCAGAACGGCACGTCCACCGCACCCGGCGTGCCGCCGAGCCGGTTCTCCACCCGCTCGGAGATCGCCTCGTAGAAGGGGTCGCCGATGACGAGGGTGACCGCGGTGAAGGTGACCACGCCGAGCAGGCCACCGACCCCGAGGATCGCCAGCCCGGCGACCACCCGCGACAGGTTGCGCAGGACCGTCGACCAGTCGTCGGCGAACGGGGTGATCAGCGCGGCGAGGTCGTCGACGAACCAGACGAGGGCGGCGAACGCGGCGAGGTAGAGCACGCCGGAGATCAGTGCCGGCACGATGCCGAGCAGCATCAGCTTCGGGCTGCGTACGTAGAGGCCGATGCCGCGCAGCAGCAGCCCCGCTCCGGAGAGGAAGCGGCTGGCGGGCCCGGTCACCGGACGGGCGATGCTGATCACGTCCACGACCGCAGAGCCTAACCGGCCATCGGCGCATCCACCGGTTGATGGATATCAGGGCTCCACCGGCCTCGTCCTGGGCGAGCGCCGGCTGGTCGATGCGCCGAAGCCTCCCGAACACCACCCTCGACGGTAGGGATGAACGACGGCGGAAGGCGGGGGCATGCCGGTCATCGAGGTGACCAATCTGCACAAGCGGTACGGCGACGTGGTGGCCGTGGACGACGTCTCCTTCACGGTCGAGGCCGGAGAGATCTTCGGCGTGCTCGGCCCGAACGGCGCCGGCAAGACCACCACGGTGGAGTGCGTGGCCGGCCTCCGGGTGCCGGACGGGGGCGAGGTGTCGGTGCTCGGGCTCGACCCTCGCCGGGACGCGGCCGCGCTGCGCGAGCGGGTCGGGGTGCAGCTCCAGGAGAGCCAGCTGCCCGACCGACTACAGGTCGCCGAGGCGCTGGAGCTCTTCGCGTCGTTCTACCGGCGGCCCGCCGATCCGGCCCGGCTCATCGAGGAGCTGGGGCTCGGCGAGAAGCGGAACACCCCGTACAAGAAGCTGTCGGGCGGGCAGAAGCAGCGGCTGTCGATCGCGCTGGCGCTGGTCGGCAACCCGGAGATCACCATCCTGGACGAGCTGACCACCGGCCTGGACCCGCAGGCCCGCCGCGTGACGTGGGAGCTGATCGAGCGGATCCGGGACCGCGGCGTGACGATCATCCTGGTCACCCACTTCATGGCGGAGGCGGAGCGGCTCTGCGACCGGCTCGCGGTGATCGACCGGGGGCGGGTGGTCGCGGTGGACAGCCCCGCCGGACTGGTACGCCGGGTGGCGCCGACCCAGCGGGTGCGGTTCCGGCCCAGCGCCGAGGTGGACGACCGGCTCTTCACCGACCTGCCCGAGGTCACCGCGGTGGAACGTACCGGTGGTCAGCTGGTGGTCAGCGGCTCCGGCGACGTGCTGCACGCCGTCGCCTCCGTGCTCGCCCGCCACCAGATCGTCGCCGCCGATCTCCGGCTCGAACAGTCCACCCTCGACGACGCGTTCGTCGAGTTGACCGGGCGGCGGATCACCGAGTGAAGGGGAACGACATGCGCGGCTTCGGGCAACTCCTCAGGATCGAGACGCGGCTGTACCTGCGGGACATCGCCACGGTGGTGACCACCGTCGGGCTGCCGACGCTGGTGCTCGTGGTGCTCGGGCTGATTCCCGCGCTCCGCAGACCGGACCCGACCTTCGACGGGCAGACGTTCGTCTCGTACTTCGCTCCCTCGCTGATGGTGGTGACGCTCGCGGTGGCCGGGCTGAACGTGCTGCCCACCATGCTCGCCACCTACCGGGAGCGGGGGGTGCTGCGCCGGCTCGCCACCACCCCCGCCAGCCCGGCCGCCCTGCTCGCCGCCCAACTGGTGATCACCCTGGCGGCGATCGTGGCCAGCGCCGTCCTGCTGGTGGTCGTCGGCCGGTTGGCGTTCGGCGTACCGCTGCCCCGTCATCCGCTGGGCTTCACGGTCGCCTTCGTGCTGGGTACGGCGGCGCTGCTCGCGCTGGGTCTGCTGGTCGCGGCGGTCGCCCGGACCGCCAAGGTGGCGCAGGCGCTGATGGCGCCGCTCTTCCTGCTGATCATGTTCTTCGGCGGGGTCTACCTGCCCCGGTTCCTGCTGCCGGACTTCCTCGTCCGGGTCGGTGACTACACGCCCCCCGGCGTGCAGGCGCTGCTCGACAGCTGGACCGGCACCCCACCCCGGCCGCTGCACCTGGTGATAATGGCGGTGGTCGCGGTACTGGCGGGAGCGGGCGCGGCCAAGCTGTTCCGCTGGGAGTGAGCGGAGAGACGATGACCAGCAGCGCCGAGCAGGTCGACCGGCTGGCCACCTGGGAGGCTCGGGAGGCCGTCCTCTACCGGGTGCTGCCCTTCGTCGGCTTGGGCGTCGGGATGCTGATCACCACCTTCGCCCCGGCGCCCCGCGGCATCTCGGTCGCCCCCGATCTGGTGGTCGCCCTGGTGACCGCCGCCTGGATCGGATGGTTCGTCAACCTGCACCCGGCCTGGGCGGGACGCCCCAGGCTGATGGCGGTGTACTACGCGGGGCTGCTCGGGCTCGCCGCCCTCCTGGTGCTCTCCAGCCCCTGGTACGCCTTCTTCGCCTGGATCGGGTTCGCGCACGCGTTCCTCGTGCTCGACGGTCGGTGGCGAATGGCCGGGGTGGTCTTCACCTCCGTGCTGATCGCCACCGCGCAGAGCGGTGGCCCGCCGACCTCGCTGTCGCACTGGCTGCTCTGGGCGGTGCTGGTGCTCTTCAACGCGGGCCTCGCCGGCGGGGTGACCTGGTTCAGCATGGTCGCCGACCGGCAGAACGCCAACCGCAAACGGCTCGTCGAGGAGCTGGCCGAGACGAACCGCCGGTTGGCCGAGACGATGCGGGAGAACGAGGGTCTGCACGCCCAGCTGCTCGCCCAGGCCCGCGAGGCCGGGGTGATCGACGAGCGGCAGCGGATGGCCCGGGAGATCCACGACACGCTCGCCCAGGGCCTCACCGGCATCATCACCCAGCTGGAGGCCGCCGGGCAGGCCCGTGACCGGCGGGCCGACTGGCGACGGCACGTCGACAACGCCGTCGGCCTGGCCAGGGAGAGCCTGAGCGAGGCGCGGCGCTCGGTGCAGGCGGTCCGTCCCGAGGCGTTGGAGTCCGCCCGGCTGCCGGACGCGCTCAGCGAGCTGACCCGGCGCTGGTCGGCGATCAACGAGACCCGCGCCGAGGTGAGTGTCACCGGCGACGCTCACCCGCTGCACCCGGAGGTCGAGGTGACGCTGCTGCGGGCGGCCCAGGAGGCGCTGGCGAACGTCGCGCGGCACGCCAAGGCCACCCGGGTCGGGCTGACGCTGTCGTACATGGAGGACGTGGTCACCCTGGACGTCCGGGACGACGGGATCGGCTTCGACCCGGACGTGCGACAGGTGCCCCGGCAGGCGGACGGCGGCTACGGCCTCACGGCGATGCGGCAGCGGGTGACCGGCGTGGGCGGCGAGCTGACGATCGAGTCCGAGCCGGGCGGCGGCACCGCCGTCTCGGCTTCCGTGCCCGCGCTCCCCGGAGGTGCAGGTTGACCGCACCGGTACGGCTGCTCATCGTCGACGACCACCCGGTGGTGCGGGACGGCCTACGCGGCATGTTCACCGGCGACCCGGGCTTCGAGGTGGTCGGCGAGGCCGGCGACGGCGCCGAGGCGTTGGCGCTGGCCGCCAACCTGATCCCGGACGTGGTGCTGATGGACCTGCGGATGCCCGGGATGGACGGGGTGACGGCGATCGGCCGGCTGGCCCGCTCCGGCAGCACCGTCAAGGTCCTGGTGCTGACCACGTACGACACGGACGCCGACGTGCTGCCGGCGATCGAGGCCGGCGCCACGGGGTACCTGCTCAAGGACGCGCCCCGGGACGAGCTGGTCCGCGCCGTGCGCGCGGCGGCCCGGGGCGAGTCGGTGCTCTCGCCCAGCGTGGCGGGCCGGCTGATGGGACGGCTACGCGCCCCGGCCCAGGAGCCGCTCAGCCAGCGCGAGCTGGAGGTGCTCACCCTGGTCGCCCGCGGCACGTCCAACCGGGAGGCCGCGGCCCAGCTCTTCATCAGCGAGGCGACGGTCAAGACCCACCTGCTGCACGTCTACGCCAAGCTCGGGGTCAACGACCGGGCGGCGGCCGTCGCCGTCGCGTACGACCGGGGCCTGCTCACCCCCGGCGGGCGGTGAGGCCGCCGGGGCAGGATGGACGGGTGCGCGCGTCCCGGCTGATCTCCCTGGTGCTGCTCCTGCAGGCGCGGGAGACGATGACCGCGGCCGAGCTGGCCGAGGAGCTGGAGGTCTCCGAGCGGACCGTCTACCGGGACGTGTTGGCGCTCTCGGCGGCCGGGGTGCCGGTCTACGCCGACCGCGGCCGGGCCGGCGGCTACCGCCTGCTCGGCGGCTACCGGACCCGGCTGACCGGGCTCACCCGGGACGAGGCGGAGGCGCTCTTCCTCGCCGGGCTGCGTGGGCCGGCCGGCGACATGGGGCTCGCCGACGCGGTCGCCTCCGCCGAGCTGAAGCTGCTCGCCGCGCTCCCGCCGAGCCTGCGCGACGCGCCCGCCCGCACCGGGCAGCGGTTCCACCTGGACGTGCCGGGCTGGTTCCGGGAGGCCGGTCCGCCGCCGTGGCTCACCGAGCTGGCCGGCGCGGTGTGGCAGGAGCGCACGGTACGGCTGCGTTATCGCCGCGGTGACCGGGAGGTCTCCCGGGAGCTGGCCCCGTACGGTCTGGTGCTCAAGAGCGGTACCTGGTATCTGGTCGGCCGGGTCGACGGCCACCATCGGACGTACCGGGTGGACCGGGTCACCGACGTCGAGGTCGGCGCGGAGACGTTCGACCGCGACGAGGGCTTCGACCTGGCCGGGTACTGGCGGGAGCAGGCCGAGGCGTTCCTGCGGAGCATGCTCCGGGTCGAGGTCACGCTGCGGTTGAGCGCCGCCGGTCTGCGCCGGCTCCGTCACCTCGTCGACGCCCCCTTCGTGTACGACGAGGCCGTCGCCGCCGCCGACGGCCCCGACGGGCAGGGCCGGGTCGTGCTGCGGCTGCCCGTCGAGTCCGTCGAGGTGGCGCACGCCCAACTGCTCACGCTCGGCCCCGAGGTGGAGGTGCTCGAACCGTCGGAGCTGCGCACCCTGATGGTCGCCGCCGCCGAGCGGATGAGCCGGCTCTACGCCGACCCGAACCCGCCGCCGCCGAGTGCGGACGGTCAGCGGTAGCCGGTGACGTCGGCCGGCCGGCCGGCGTCGACCACCTCACTGATGTAGCGGAACGCGTCCGGCCGGCTGCCGTCGACGTCGGTGAAGCCGTACACCTGGGACAGCTCCCCGGCGGAGACGGAGCGGCCACTCCAGCGGGCCCGCTCCTCGTCGGCGGCGAGGGCGGCCACCGCACGACCGACGAAGGCCGGCGTCTCCGAGATGAGGAAGTGCGGGTCCTTGGCCGCCCCGTCGCGCCAGTTCTCCTCGGTCACCCCGAAGTGCTCCAGCATCGCCTCCGAGCGGATCCAGCCCGGGGTGAGCGCGACAGCGGTGCCGCCGTGCGGCTTCAGCTCGTGCGACCAGGCGAAGGCGAGCCGGTTCACCGAGACCTTCGCCAGGTCGTAGAAGACCGAGAGCCGGTAGTTGTCGTCGTTGTACGCCTTCGTTCCGTCGCCCATCTCGACCACCAGTCCGCCGGGCCGGCGGATCAGCAGCGGCAGCACGAAGTGGCTGGTGATGACGTGGGTGTCGACGGCGAGCCGCAGCGTACGCAGGCCCGCGTCGAGCGGCTGCTTCCAGACCGGCTCGTGCCAGGTGACGAGCGGGTCGGCGCCCCAGATGTCGTTGACCAGCACGTCGAGGCGGCCCTGCTCGGCGTCGATCCGCGCGGCCAGGTCGCGGACCTGCTCGGGGACCAGGTGGTCGACCACGACGGCGTGGCCCTCGCCGCCGGCGGCGGTGACCAGTTCGGCGGTCTCCTCGATCGTCTCCGGACGGTCCAGCTCCGATCGGCCGGCCCGGCTGCTGCGGCCGGTGGCGTAGACGGTGGCCCCGGCCGCGCCGAGCTGGACGGCGATCTGCCGGCCGGCGCCCCGGGTCGCCCCGGCCACGAGCGCGATCTTCCCTGTCAGCGGTTTCGTCATACCAGCGAGACTGCCAGCGATACCTGACAGCCGAAGTCCGGTTTTCCGAACGGATGTCGGGCGACCGGCCCGCAGCGGCGACCCGACCGTCGCGTCACTCCACCAGACGGATGCGTACCCGGCGGTTCGCCCGGCCCTTGCTCTCCACCTTGACCACCTGCACCTTCCCGATCTGGGCGGTGGAGGCGACGTGGGTGCCGCCGTCGGCCTGCACGTCCAACCCGACGATGTCGACGATCCGCACCTCCTGCTCGTCAGCCGGGATGAGGTTGGACTGGGTACGGATGATGTCCGGCAGCGCCAGCGCGTCCGCCCGGGGCAGCACCCGGACGGCGACCGAGCGGTCGGCGGCCACCTCGGCGTTGACCAGCTCCTCGATCCGCGTCTTGAAGTCCGTCGGCACCTCGGGGAGGTTGAAGTCCATCCGCGCCTCGCCGGGCTCCATGTTGCCGCCCGTGACCAGCGCCCCGAAGTCGCGGAACACCACACCGCAGAGCACGTGCAGGCCCGAGTGGGTACGCATCAGCCGGGTACGCCGCCCGTCCTCAACGGCGCCGGTGACGGTGCTGCCGACCGGCGGCAGCGGATCCCCCTCGACGGGGATCAGCCAGAGGTCGTCGCCCTTGCGGGTGCCGGCGATCCGGGTCTGTACGCCCTGCCAGAGCAGCACCCCGTGGTCCGGCGGCTGCCCACCGCCACCCGGGTAGAAGGCCGAACGGTCGAGCACGATGCCCTGCTCCGGGTCGGCGTGCAGCACCGTGCACTCCCACTCGCGGAGGGTCGGGTCGGCGAGATCCAGCCGGTGCGTCCGGCCGTGATGTGTGACACCCATGTCAGGGCAGGTTACTCGTTGAAGAAGGTGGAGATTCGTTCGCGCAGATCGGCGCGTTCCGTCCAGAGCACGTTCGGTCGGTCGTAGACGTGCAGGGTGGCCTGCGGAAGCGCGGCCGCGAGCTGCTCGGCGACCGGCACCGGATGCAGGTCGTCGCCGGCACACGCGATCACCAGCGCCGGTGTGCTCACCGCCGCCAGGGCCCGGGCGTCCGGCAGTGCGACCTGCTCCGGAAGGTCGGCCAGTCCCGGCGCGAGCCCGTCCCGGAGCAGCTGGTCCAGCCGCTGACGCAGGTAAGCCCAGCCGGCCGGCGTGTTGCGGATCGCGGTCGGCAACTCACCGCTGACCACCTCGGCGACGAGGGCGGCGTCCCCGCTCTCGACCGCTTCGAGCAGCGCGGTGAGCCGCTGCCGGGCCACGTCGTCGCGCGGCCGGTCGAGCACGGCGGGCAGGAAGAAGACGAGCCGTTCGAAGCGCTCCGGGCTCTGCGAGAGCAGCCGGCAGAGCGCGCCGGCACCGAGGCTGGCGCCGAAGGCGCGGGTGGCGCCGCTGAGATCGGCCATCGCCCGGACGTCCCGGGCCAGGTCGGCGTAGCTCCACGGGCCGGGCGGCGCGTCCGAACGGCCGTGGCCGCGGAACTGGAAGAAGACCTTGCGGCCGCTGACGCCGCTACCGAACGGCCTGGTCGTGGCGATGCCGTTGCCGAGCCCGTGCGCGAACACGGTGATCGGGTCGCCGGCGCCGGTGACCAGCCGCTCCAGCCGTACACCGTGCGGCGTGGTGACCAGTTCGGTCTCCGGTTCGGGCAGCGCGGGGCGACCGGTCCGGGGAGCACCCGGGCCGGGGCCCCAGGTGCGGGGTCCGCCGTCGGGCGGAGGAGGCCAGCGAAAGCCTCTCACCAGAACCCTCGGCCGTCGCTGAGGTCACGCAGCCCGACCCGTACGTCCAGCAGGTAGATGAGCGCGGCCGCGATGCCGATCAGTCCGAAGAGGCTGATCGGGCCGAAGCCGAGCAGGGTGAGCACGAGGCAGACCGCCAGGATGGCGATCCAGCCCCCCTTGGGCAGGGTGCCGATCGCGTTGAAGGCGTCGGACCGCTGGGTGATGGCGTGCACCAGTGCGACGCCTTGAATGATCAGCGCGAAGACGAGCAGGACCAGCTCGATCACGTAGCGGGCTTCGAAGGCGAAGATCGGCGCGGCGTAGGCCATGACGGCAAGCTTATGTCGGCGACCCCGGAAACGTCCGACAAGGACGCCTCCGGGGATGCCGGTGCAGTGGATTACTCGGCGGCCGGGCGGGTCCGCTTGGTTGCCCGGGGCAGCTTGCCCGACGGGGTCTCGGCCGGCTTCGCGGCCTTGGTGCGGGGCTTACGGGCCGGAGCGTCTCCGGTCTTGGCCCTGACGGCGAGCGGCTTCTCCTCGACGAGCTTCGCCACCTCGGTCGGGCTGGGCACCTCGGCCGGGGCGGTGGTCTCGGTGGCGGCCGCCTCGGCGGGCTGGGCGTCGGCCCGCGCCGGCCCGGTGCCGGCCCCGGTCGCCTCGATGTCGGTGTTCACCGTGTCGGCCGCCTCCGGCACGCCGGCCCCGACCACGCGCTCACCGCGGGCGACCAGCGCGTCGTACGCGGCCAACGCCCGCTCCTGCGCGACCTGCGCACCGGCCAGCACCGCGGCCGCGTTGCGGGTGGCCGCGGCACGCAGCTTCTCCGGGTCTACCGCTTCCCGCAGCCGGTTCAGGTCGGCGGCCGCGTTGCGGGTGGCCGCCGCGCGCAGCTGGTTCAGGTCGAGGTCACCGGCGGCCGCCTTCTCCCGCAGGGCATTCGCGGTGCGCAGCGTCTCGTTGGCCTTCTCGCGCAGCTCGAAGCCGGTGACCACGGCCTTGCCACCGAGATCGGCGACCACCCTGGTGCCGAGGTCGCTGACCGTGGCGGGCAGCTTGCGCAGCTGCTCGATCGCCAGCTCGCCGGCGCCGGCCGCGGCGTAGACGGGGGCCGGAATGCGGTTGGTCTTCGGCTCGGTCATGACTTCTCCTCCTCGGCCGGCTCCCCGGCCTTCGGGGCCGCGCTGCCGGCGGCCTTCTTCTCGGGGCTACTGCTGCTCGTCGGGGCGGGCGCCGGACCGGCCTCGGTGACCGCGACCGACTCGAGGACCGCCTCGGTCGGGGTGCCCTCCGATGTGGTGGGTCCGGTGGCGGCCGGGTTGACGAGTCCGGCCGCCTCGGTCGGGGTGGCCGGCTGCCCGGCGGCGGCCGGTGGCTCGTGGGTCGCGTTCGCCGCGGCGGTAGCCTCGGCGAGGCGGACGTTCTCCCGGCGGAAGGTCTCGTAGATCTGGCTCAGCGACTGCTTCTGGGCCATCGTGAGGTCGGGGTCCACGGCGATGGCGGCGAGCACACCGTGGCCCTCCTTGTCGTCCAGGAGCCCGGCCCGCAGGTACATCGCCGGGGTCGAGACCCGCAGGGCGCTGGCGAGTTGCTGGAGCACCTCGGCGCTCGGCTTGCGCAGGCCGCGCTCGATCTGACTGAGGTACGGGTTGCTGACCCCCGCCTGCTCGGCGAGCTGACGCAGCGAGATCTTCGCGTTGCGTCGCAGGTCGCGAATGAACCCGCCGATGTCGGGAAGGTCCTTGCCGGTGGCCATGGTTCGACGGTAGCCCGGGGTGCTAGCTACTGCAAGCAATATGCTTGCCAGAGTTAGCAGCATCTCACCAACGTGCTTGCGCGTCCCGTCTGTCCGTGTCTACCGTCCTCGAATGACCAAGATCGAAGTGAACGGCGCCGTGCTGGCGTACGACGACGCCGGCGAGGGCAGCCCCGTGGTGCTGCTGCACGCCGGCATCGCGGATCGGCGGATGTGGCGGGCGCAGATCGCGGCCCTCGCGGCCCGGCACCGGGTACTCGCCGTCGATCTGCGCGGCTACGGCGAGTCCGAGCTGCCGCCGCTGCCGTTCACCCACCACGACGACGTGGCGGGCCTGCTCGACGCTCTCGGCCTGCCCCGGGCCGCGCTCGTCGGCTGCTCGTTCGGGGGTCGGGTCGCCGTGGACACCGCGCTCGCCCACCCCGACCGCGTCTCCGCCCTGGCGCTCTTCGGCGCTCCGGTCTCCGGCCACGAGTGGTCCGAGGAGACCGAGCAGCTCTGGGAGGAGCTGGTCGGCGACGTCGACCCGGAGGACTTCACGGCCACCGCCGCCGGTGAGGTGCGGTTCTGGGTGGTCGGCCCGACCCGTCGCCCGGAGGAGGTCGACGCCGAACTGGTCCGCTTCGCCGAGCTCATGGACCAGCGGGCCCTCGCCGCCGAGCAGGCGCTCAGCGCCGTCGAGGTGGGCGAGCTGGACCCGCCGGCCACCGACCGGCTCGGCGAGCTGGCCGTACCCGTGCTGGTCGGGACCGGCGCCGACGACGTGGCGGACCTGCGCCGGCTCGCCGATCGCATCGCCGCCGAGGTGCCGCGGGGCGTACGGATGCCGGACGTGCCGGACAGCGCTCACCTGGCGCCGCTGGAGCGCCCGGAACCGATCAACAGGGCGCTGCTCGACTTCCTACCCTGAGCCGCACCCACCCCGTCCCCCCCGCCGCTCCCCCAGCCGTGAGCCCCAGCCTGTCGATCATGGCGTTGACCGCGGTTCCGGAGATCGACTCCGCCGTCAACGTCATGATCAACAACGGGCGCGTCCCGAGCGACACCGCTCGCCCGGGGGCCGGGAGAAGTTGAGCGTGATACCGCAGAGGCATAAATACGCCTCTGCGGTATCACGCTCAATGGACCTATGTGGGCAGGGCCGGGCCGGTGGGATGGGGCGGGGTGGGGCTACCAGAGCGGGCGGACCGCGCCGACCGGCACGCCCCCGCCGAAGAGCGGCACCTCGGCGTACTCGGTGAGCACCGGGGCCTCCACACCGAGCCGGCGCAGCGCGGAGACCAGCACCGGCATCCGGGCACGCGCGGCCCCGTCGTCGATCTTCAGGGCGACCGCGCCCACGCCGGGGAGCGCCGCGGCGATCACGCCCTCCGCGCCGACCTTGGCGAGCAGCCCCGGAATGCCGCGCATCAGCCGGGTGTCGTCGGCCTGGGTGCCGCCGACCAGCTCCGGGTACGCCCGCATCGCGTCGGCCACCGTACGCGGCAGCGAGCCGGCCTCGGCCGAGACGAGTCGAAGGAACGCGCCGGCCAGCCCGGTCAGCGAGACCGCGAGCACGGGCGCGCCGCAGCCGTCGACGCCGACGGCCGCCACCTCCTCGCCGGTGAACTCCTCGATCGACTCACGCAGCCGCTGCTGGAGCGGGTGCTCCGGCCTCCAGTAGCCGTCCAGCGGCCACCCGGCGGCACGGCAGGTGAGCAGCATGCCGCTGTGCTTGCCGGAGCAGTTCATCTGGATCCGGGTCGGCCCGCCACCGGAACGCAGCACCACCTGCCGCGCCTCCTCGCCGGCCGGCAGGTCCGGCGGGCAGTGCAGCGCCGACTCGTCCAGCCCGGCCCGCGCCAGCAGCCCGGCGACCCGCTCCAGGTGGAAGTCCTCACCCGCGTGGCTCGCCGAGACGAGCGCCAGGTCGGCCGGATCGCCCAGCGACAGACCGGCGCGGAGCATTCCGATCGCCTGCATCGGCTTGCTGGAAGACCGGGGGAAGATCGGGGAGGTCACGTCCCCGGCGCCGGCCACCGTCGCCCCCGAGACGTCCAGCACCACGACCGAGCCGCGGTGCACCCCCTCGACGAACTCCGACCGGACCACCTCGGCGAGCGGCGCGCCGCCCTCGTACGTCTTTGCCACGCTGTGGACGGTACCGACGCGACGGCGGCCTCCGACGGCCGGGTGACCAGGTCGTCCGGCAATCTGTGACAGGAGTGCCGAACGGGGCTGGCCTTACAGGCCGAGCAGCTCGCGGGCCTCGGCGGTGGTCAGCGGCGGACGCTGGGCGAGCTGCGCGAAGCCGACCGCCCGGGCGACCAGCTGCATGTTGGACTCCACCGGGCGGCCCTTGGCGTAGGTCACCGTGTCCTCCATGCCGACCCGCAGGTGTCCGCCCGCGGAGAGCGAGGCGAGCAGCACCGGGATGGTGCTGCGGCCGATGCCGGTGGCCGAGAAGGTGGTCCCCTCCGGCAGGTCCCGCAGCATCTGCCGCGCGGCGACCAGCGTCTCGGTGGTGCCCGGCATGCCGCCCGGCACGCCCATCACGAAGTCGACGTGGACGTGCCCACCGTGCGGCAGGCCGTACTTGCCGAGCAGGCGCTGCAGCGCGGTCAGGTGACCGAGGTCGAAGATCTCGTACTCCGGCACGACACCCCGCTCCTGCATGCGGGTGTGCAGGTCGACGATGAACTCCCAGCGGTTGAGGAAGACGTCGTCGCCGAAGTTGACAGTGCCCATCGTGCAGGAGGCCATGTCCGGCGCGGCGTCGAGCACCGCGAGCCGGTGGGACTCCGGATCGGTCACCGCGCCGCCGGAGGAGAGCTGGACGATCAGGTCGGTGCTCTCCCGCAGCGCCGCCACCGTGTCGCGGAGCCGCCCCTGGTCGAGGGTCGGCTTCGCCTCGTCGTCACGGATGTGGACGTGGATCACGGCGGCGCCGAGCGCCTCGCACTCCTTCGCGGTGAGCAGCAGCTCGTCGAGAGTCACCGGCAGCGCCGGGACCTCGGCCTTGGCCGACTCCGCGCCGGTCGGGGCAACCGTGATCAACGTCCCTGTGGTCATGCCGGGATCCTAGACGCCGAGGTCAGTCCGGGTCGATGGCGGCGGCGATGCTTCCGATCATGAGGGTCGCGTCCTCGGGGACGTTGCGTTTGATCACCGCGAGCGCGATCTGGCCCAGCTCGTGGTGGTGCACGGCGGTGCCCACGAAGCCGACCGTACGGCCGTCGAGCGTCACCGGGGTGCCGGCGGTCGGCGGGTGGTCGGTGGTCACCCCGTCCAGATGCAGCAGGACGAGACGTCGCGGCGGCCGGCCCAGGTTGTGCACCCGGGCCACCGTCTCCTGGCCCCGGTAGCAGCCCTTGTCAAGGTGCACCGCCGGGCCGATCAGGTTCACCTCGGCGGGGATCGTCCGGTGGTCGGTGTCCACGCCGACGCGAGGACGGCGGGCGGCCACCCGGATCGCCTCGTACGCCCAGAGCCCGGCGACGGGCACGCCCGCGCCGCGCAGCTCGGCGACCACCTGCTCCATCGACTCCCGAGGAACGAGCAGATCCACCCCGAGGGGCACCCGGCGAGCCCAGCCACCGGCGGGCAGCGGCTGCACGGCGTAGCGCGCGGTGGGCCGGGGCGGCACCTCGCCGTGCCGGAACTTCGGGCCCGGCACGGCTACCGCGTCGGGTGCGGCGAGCCCGGTCACACCGAGCGTCTCCAGCGCCGCGGGCGCCTCCGGCCCGACCAGGGAGAGCAGCGCGTGATCGGCGGTGGCGTCGCGCGGCTCGACCTTGCTGAAGAAGCGCATCTTCTCCAGGTACGACAGCAGTCCGGCGGTGGCCCCGGGCTCGGTGTCCAGCCAGCTGGTCACCCCGTCCTCGGCGACCAGGGCGTGCTGCTCGATGTGCCCGTGCGGGGAGAGCACCAGCAGCTCGGTCCCCTCGCCCGCGGCGAGGTCGGCGAGGTGCTGCGAGGTCAGGGTGTGCAGCCAGCTCGCCCGCTCCTCGCCCGGCACCGCGATCACACCCCGGTGCGACCGGTCCACCAGACCGACGGCCGTGTCCAGCGCGCGTTGCTCCCGCATCGGATCGCCGTAGTGCGCGGCGACCCCGCGCACCCCGGCCGCGGCGTGCTCCGGCTCGGGCTGGTCGCGGCTGGCCTCGTCGATGCTCTCGACGGCCACCGCGCCCGCGATGTCGATCATTCCTGGTCCCCGTTCTCACAGCTGCCGCAGACGCCGAAGAGTGACACGTGCCCGATGTCCACCCGGAATCCACGCTGGGCGAGGAGCTGGTCGGCGAACGGCCGGATCAGCTCGGGGTCGATCTCGTCGATCCCGCCGCAGTTGCGGCAGACCAGGTGGACGTGCTGGTGCTCGCCGGCCGCGTGGTACGTCGGTGAGCCGTGCGAGAGGTGGGTGTGGGTCACCAGGCCGAGCCGTTCCAGCAGCTCCAGCGTGCGGTAGATGGTGGTGATGTTGACGCCCGCGGCCACCTCGCGGACCGCGGTGTGCACCTGTTCCGGCGTTGCGTGACCGAGGTCCAGCACCGCCTGCAGCACGAGCTGTCGCTGCGCCGTCAGCCGCAGCCCACGGGAGCGGAGCATTTCGGCGAGGGAGGATTCGGACACCGTCCGATCATAGTTCGTCATCAGCGCGGATCCCGGTCCACCTGCTCCGCCGCTACGCTCGGCGGTCATGGTGGCAGCGAGGATCGCCGTACTGGGTCGCGACGCCGTCTCCGCGGATGATCCGGTGCTGCGCGGTGACGACCGGGGCGTACTGCACGGTGACGGGATCTTCGAGACCATGCACCTGCGCGCCGGGACGCCGTGGCTGCGCGACGAGCACCTGCACCGAATGGCCCGCGCCGCGGCGGCAGTGGAGCTGGCGCTGCCGCCCCGGGCCGTGCTGGTCGGGCTGCTCGACGCGGTCCGGGCGGGCTGGCCGGCCGAGGTGGAGGGCGCGCTCCGGCTGGTCTGCACCCGGGGACCGGAGAGCGGGGGCCCGCCGACCGTCTACGCCACCCTCGCCGAGGTTCCGGCGGCCGCCCGCCGTGCGCGGGTGACCGGAATCACGGTGGCCACCCTGCCACTCGGCGTGCCCGCCGCGTCGCGCACCGCGCTGGAGTGGCTGCCCACGGGGATCAAGTCGACGTCGTACGCGGTGAGCACGGCCGCCCGACGCTGGGCGCTGCGGACCGGGGTCGACGACGTGCTCTGGGTCTCCTCCGACGGGTACGCCCTGGAGGGGCCGAGCGCGAACCTGGTGTGGCTGGTCGGCGGGACGCTCTGCACGGTGCCGGCCGCCCGGACCGGCGTCCTGCCCGGCACCACGGCGGCCTGGCTGCTCGCGCACGCCGGCGACCTGGGGCTCGGCGCCGACGAACGGATGGTCACGCCGGCCGGGCTGCGCGGTGCGGACGGCGTCTGGTTCACCTCGTCGGTACGGGGCCTAGTCGAGGTGACCGCCCTGGACGGCGAGCCCCGCCCCCCGTCCCCGCACACCGCTCCCCTGCAGGCGCTCCTGGGCCTCCCCGTCGAACCGGCGTGATCATGAGGTTGGCGGGCGTCACCGCCCCGGCGGACCCGTCAACCTCATGATCGACGAGGTGGGCGGGTCAGCCGCCGAGGGGGGTGGGCCGGTCAGCCACCGACGCGGATCAGGCGGGCGGAGAGGTGCGGGTTGAGCCCCTGACCGACCGCCGCCATGTCCTGCGCGTAGAGCAGCGCGCCCTCGACGATGCCGAAGAGGCGGTGCCCCGCGGTGACCTCCTTGGCGGTCGACGTCCGCACCACCGCGTCGGTGACCAGCTCGACCTGGGTGCCCTTGCGCCGCCCGAGGTAGAGCTCCATCACCCCGGTCGGGTTCGTCAACAGCACCTCCAGCTCGTCGGTGGCCCGGCCACCGTCGAGCACCGGCCGCCACCAGCCCACCTCACGGCCGGCCGGGCGCACCGGGCGGCTCTGCTCGTCGAGGATCCAGGCACGCGACTCGTAGAAGAGGAACGGCCGCCCGTCGTGGCTGATTCGGATCTCCTGCGCGAAGTCGAAGTCCTCGACGGTGGGGTAACCGCCCCGCCCACGACCGCGCCACACCCCGATGTAGGGCAGCAGGCCGTCCAGCGTCGGGTGCAGCTTCGGGCCGACCCGCAGGTCGTTGCTCTCCTCGTACGGGTACGGGTCGACCGGCGGCGCGTTCAGCCACGGAGGTGGCGCCAGCGGGTTGTCGTCCGACGGGTTCGCGCTCACCGGATCTCCTTCGCTCGCGACTGCGGGGCTCGCAAACCCGGTCCACTCCTCGCGCTCACCAGTTACCTCTCGAGATGCGTACGGCCAGATAGATCAGGCCACCGGCGAGCGCGCCCAGGCCGGCGACCAGCAGGCTGACGAACCCGATCTCGGTAACCATCGCGGCCATCCTATGCTGGGCCCCATGGCCCGTACTCTCGTCGTCAAGGCCACCGCTGGTGCGGACGCCCCGGAGCGGTGCGCCCAGGCGTTCACCGTCGCCGCGACGGCCGCCGCCGCCGGAGTGGAGGTCTCCCTCTGGCTGACCGGTGAGTCGACCTGGTTCGCGCTGCCCGGCCGCGCCGAGGAGTTCGACCTGCCGCACTCGGCCCCGCTGGCCGAGCTGCTGCACGTGCTGCTCACCACCGGCACGGTCACCGCCTGCACCCAGTGCGCCGCGCGGCGGGAGATCGGCCCGGACGACGTGCTGCCGGGCGTACGGATCGCCGGCGCGGCGGTCTTCGTCGAGGAGACGATGGCCGAGGGCGCGCAGGCGCTCGTCTACTGACGGCACCCCCGGGGCCGGCGCCGCCTCACCGGCTCGGTGAGCAATACCGATACCCGCCCGATTTGTCCGGCCGCTGCCTACGATTCTGCTGTGGGCGAGGCCATCGAGCGGTTCTTCGAATCGCTACCGGCGCGCGCTCCCGAGGTCCTGCGCGGGCTGGTGAGCGGCACCCTCCAGATCGACCTCTCCGTGGACGGTGGTGTCACCGAGCACTGGCTGGTCCGGATGCGCCCGGGAGTGGTGGAGGTGCGCCGCGAGCGCGCCCCGGCCGACGCGATCTGGTACAGCAGCGCCGACCTCTTCGAACGGATGGTGTGCGGGCAGGCGCAGGGCGTCGCCGCGGTGTTCCGCAACGAGAGCACGTTCAGCGGGAACGTCGTGCTCTTCCTGGTCTTCCGCCGGTTCTTCCCCGACCCGCCCGGCACCCGGGACCCCCGCGAGACGGCTCGGCAGCAGACCGGGCGGTCGGCGTGAAGGACCTGGTCAGCATCCTGGACGGCAGCACCTTCCTGGTGAGCGACAGGCGTGGTGACGTCGAGCCCTCCTTCGACTTCCCCACCGGCCTCTTCTCGTTCGACACCCGGTTCCTCTCCACCTGGCTGCTCACCCTCGACGGGGAGCGCCTGCACGCCCTCTCGATCGACGACGCGAAGTCCTACCGCACCCGCTTCTTCCTGGCCCCCGGCGAGCCGACCCACTACCTGGACGCCAACGTCTCGGTGATCCGCAGCCGCGCCATCGGTGGCAGCTTCAACGAGGAGCTGACGGTGCTCAACCACTCGGGGGAGCCTGTCGAGTTCACCCTGCGGCTCGACATCGGCGCCGACTTCGCCGACCTCTTCGAGATCAAGAGCCCGCGGCAGAAGAAGGGGCGGACGACCGCGACGGTGAGCGGGAACGAGCTGCGCCTGACCTACCGTCGCGAGGCGTTCCACCGGGAGACGGTGGTCACGACGAGCGAACCGGCGGACATCGACGTGGCCGGCATGACGTTCCACGTCCAGGTCGGCCGGCACGGCGAGTGGACCACCCGGCTGCACGCGGCGACCATCGTCTACGGCGCACGCGGTGAGGACATCCGCTCCAGCCTGCGGTACGGCGGCAGCCGGGACGTGGCCGTCATCGAGGCCGAACAGAGCGAGCTCATCGAGCGGGCACCGAAGCTCGGCTGCGACTGCGAGCCGCTCGCCACCGCGTACCGGCGCAGCCTCAACGACCTCGCGGCCCTGCGGTACGAGTCGATCGCCCTCGGCGTCCGGCTGCTCGCCGCCGGGCTGCCCTGGTTCATGACCCTCTTCGGCCGGGACAGCATGTTCACCTCGCTCCAGGTGCTGCCGTACCTGCCCGAGCTGATCCCGCCCACCCTGCAGATCCTCGGCGGTCTCCAGGGGCACCGGGTGGACGACTTCCGGGACGAGGAGCCGGGGAAGATCCTGCACGAACTCCGCTACGGCGAGACGGCCGGCTTCGAGGAGCAGCCCCACTCGCCGTACTACGGCTCGGCCGACTCGACACCGCTCTTCGTCATCCTGCTCGACGAGTACGAGCGGTGGACCGGCGACAGCCAGCTCGTGCTCCTGCTGGAGTCGGCGGCGCGGGCGGCGTTGGGGTGGATCGACACGTACGGCGACCTGCTCGGCACCGGCTACATCTGGTACCAGACCCGCAACCCGCGTACGGGTCTGCAGAACCACTGCTGGAAGGACTCACCGGACTCGATCTCGTACGCGGACGGGCGGCTGCCCGGCTTCCCCCGGGCCACCTGCGAACTCCAGGGCTACGCCTACGACGCGAAGATCCGGGGCGCCCGACTGGCCCGCAAGTTCTGGAACGACCCGGAGTACGCCGACCGGCTCGAACGCGAGGCGGCGGAGCTGAAGGAGCGGTTCAACCGCGACTTCTGGATCCCGGAGAAGGAGTACTACGCGCTCGCCCTCGACGCCGACGGCCGGCACGTCGACGCCCTCGCCTCGAACATGGGCCACCTGCTCTGGAGCGGCATCGTGGACGAGGCTCGGGCCGGGCGGATCGTCGACCATCTGCTCGGGCCACGGCTCTTCTCCGGGTGGGGTGTGCGTACCCTCGCCAACGACCAGGGGCGGTACAACCCCATCGGCTACCACGTGGGCACCGTCTGGCCGTTCGACAACTCGATCATCGCCTGGGGTCTGCGGCGGTACGGCTACCGCGAGGAGGCCGGGCGCATCTGCGACGCGATGCTCGCCGCCTCCCACTACTTCAACGGCCGACTGCCCGAGGCGTTCGCCGGATACCACCGCAGCCTCACCGACTATCCGGTGATGTATCCGACCGCGTGCAGCCCGCAGGCCTGGTCGACCGGGACGCCGCTGTTGCTGCTGCGGGTCATGCTCGGCCTCGAACCGCAGGGCGAGCACCTGGTCATCGACCCGGCCGTGCCGGAGGGCATGGGCCGCATCGAGCTGCTCGACATCCCGGGGCGCTGGGGCCGGGTCGACGCGCTCGGTCGCAGCCGCATCCCGAGCGAGGAGCACCGCCCCTGACGTTCCCCGGTCTGCCGACCGCGTGGTCGTCGCAGGCCGGTCACGGCCTCTCCGGCGGGCGGGTCAGGAGCAGACGGTGGTGGCGGCCAGGTGCGGGTCGTCGGCGCTGGTGTCGAGCAGAACGGTGGCCCGGTCGGTGCGGTAGGCGTACGCCTCCGCGGTCTCCAGCACCGGGCCGCCCGTGGCGAGCGGCGCAAGCGGGGCGACCTGGGCCTTCAGGCCGAGGTCGGTGTCGGAGCGGACGGTACGCGCGACCCCGCCGTCGGGACAGCGGGCGGTCACCAGCTCGGGTTCGGTCTCGGCGGGGACGCCGAGGACACGCAGCGCGTCGGCGAGCTCGGCCACCTCCGCTCCGGCCGTCGCGGCGTCGTCGGCCTGCCGGTAGCCGGCGCCGATCGGGCGGCAGCCGGTGTCGACGGTCAACCGGAACCGGCGTTCGCCGGCCGGTCGGCCGGTCACCGCGACGAACTCACCGGCGTCGGCGCGCAGCCGGAGCCCGTCCGGCGTCGTCCGCACCCCCGCCCGCCAATCCTCCGGCAGCCGATCCGCGAGCCCGTCGAGCAGTTGCCGCTCACCGCTCTCGGCCGCGGCCACCGCCACACTCCGGCTCAGCGTCGCGCCCTCGGCCAACGGGGTGAGCCGGCAGCCCCGCTCGACCTGCGGCGGGGTCAGCTCCAGCACGGCGCTCCCGGCGGCGGCGACCAACTCGCCGACGGCCCGGTCGACGAGCGGGCCGGCCTCGGAGAGGGTGCGTTGTTCGCGCACGGTGGGCGGGTCGTCGCGGACCGAGGTCCAGGCGAGAAGCGCGAGCAGCAGTGCCCAGGCCACGGTCGCGGCCAGCAGCCAGCGGCGGCGGCTGGGCACCGGGGCGTCAGGACCGGTCGGCGGGGCGTACCCCGTCTGGACAGCACCGCTCACCGAGCCATCGTGTCACGTGACGCCCGGCCGTCCGGACCCGCGTCGATGGTCGGGCCCGGGGCCGGCCGGCCCGGCAGCCCGCGCGGCGCCGAGCGACGGCCACCGCACGCCCGGCCGCCCGCAGGTGGGCGTACGCGCCCGGGGCCGGCCACCCGTGCGGGTGACCGGCCCCGGGGCGATCAGAGACTGTCGGGAAAACCCGGGGCGAGCGAGGCGGAGTCCAGGCGGCGATCCGGCAAGGCGGAGCTTCGTCCGGATACCGGTGTTGTATCCGGACGAATCTCCAACGCCGCCGGTCGTCGGCTGGGCCCGCCGCAGCCGCCGCAGGGTTTCCCGACAGTCTCTCGGAGCGTGGGTCAGGAGGCGACGGTCACGGAGACCTCGTTGACGCCCCGGCCGGCGGTCACGCTGGTGTCGCCGTTGCCGTGCCGGGAGAGCGCGCGCAGGGTCCAGGTGCCCGGCGCGGCGAAGAAGCGGAACTCGCCGGCCGCCGAGGTCACCACCTCGGCGGTGAACTCGCCGCTCGAGTCGAGCAGCCGGACGTACGCGCCCGGCACGACCTCACCCCCGGCGGACCGGACGACGCCGCTGATCACCGTCTCCTTCTCCAGGTCCAGACCGGCCGGCAGCGGGGCGGCCTGGTCGGGGGCGGCGCAGCCGGCGGCGGTGGGAGCAGCGGGAGCGGTCACGGCTCACACCTCCCCGGGCTCGTCGCCGAGCGCGACCGGCACGCCGACCAGCGAGCCGTACTCGGTCCAGGAGCCGTCGTAGTTCTTCACCTGGTCGTGCCCGAGCAGCTCCCGGAGCACGAACCAGGTGTGCGAGGAGCGCTCGCCGATCCGGCAGTACGCGATGGTCTCCTTGCCGTCGTCGAGCCCCGCGTCGGCGTAGATCCTGCGCAGCTCGTCGTCCGACTTGAAGGTGCCGTCCTCGTTGGCCGCCTTCGACCAGGGCACGCTGATCGCGGTCGGGATGTGCCCGGCCCGCTGCGCCTGCTCCTGGGGCAGGTGCGCGGGGGCGAGCAGCCGGCCGGCGAACTCGTCGGGGGACCGGACGTCGACCAGGTTCTTGGTGCCGATGGCGGCCACCACCTCGTCGCGGAAGGCCCGGATCGAGGTGTCCGGCTCCTGCGCGACGTACTGCGTGGCGGGCCGGGTCACCGCGTCCTTGACCAGCGGACGGGCGTCCAGCTCCCACTTCTTGCGACCACCGTCGAGCAGCTTGACTTCCCGGTGTCCGTAGAGCTTGAAGTACCAGTAGGCGTAGGCGGCGAACCAGTTGTTGTTGCCGCCGTAGAGGACGACGACGTCGTCGTTGCCGACGCCACGCTCGGAGAGGAGCGCTTCGAACTGGCTCTTGTTCACGAAGTCCCGGCGCACCGGGTCCTGCAGGTCGGTCCTCCAGTCCAGCTTGATCGCGCCGGAGAGGTGGCCGGTCTCGTAGGCGGAGGTGTCCTCGTCGACCTCGACGAAGACGACGCCCGGGGTGTCGAGGTTCTTCTCGGCCCAGTCGGCCGACACGAGTGCGGTGTCGCGACTCATCAGATCACTCCCTGGTGAGGATGGGCGGTGAGCCAGCGCGCGAGAAGCGAAGTTGTCGATGTCGCACCACGCGCGGGACCCATGGGTTAGGACGGATCACGGGTTCGTGCGACGGCGCCGCTGCCGGGCGAATGGGGTGGAGGCACCGGAGGGTACGCGGACCCTGCGTGCCGATGGTCGCGTCAGGCGACCGAGGACAGCCCCGCCGTCAGATGGCGGGGCGACACAGGCAGGTGGCCACGCGGCACAGGTCGACCGCGCGCCGTTTGGTGAGGAGAGTCCCCATGGGCAGCGAGCCTATCAGCCGTCGAGCTGAGCGCCAGGGTGTCGACCAGCATCCGGGAATCGGCGCCCGTCGACCGGTATCCGCCCCGGCGCCCACCGACCGGCCGGTTCAGCCCGCGGAGTTGAGGGGCACGTCGGTCGCGTCCGCGGTGACCGCCAAGCCGTCCGGCGTCGGCCGGACCTCGCGGACGGTGAGCTGGAAGGGCAGCTCGGGCAGGGGCACGTCGACCGAGATGCTCCGGGCGTAGTTGTTCAGCAGCGTGCGCGCCAGCGGGACGTCCGGCAGCCCCTCGGCGTTCAGGTCGTTGAAGCGGAGGCTGACCTTCCCCTGCTCGCCGACCGCCACGTCGGCGGTGCCGGTGACGGTGAGCTGTTGGCCGAGGACGTCCACCGGCGCGGTCACCGCCAGCTTCCCGCCCTGCTCGCTGAGCTTGAGCCCGGGCCGGTCGAGCAGGGCGGCGAGGCTGTCGTAGCTGATGGTGGCGGTGCCGTTCACCGTCTTGGCGACCACCTCACCCTGCCCGGAGCGGAGGGTGTCCAGCGAGGCGGTGACGTCGCGCGCGTCGATGTCGAGCGTCGGCAGGCTGACCGCGTCGCCCTGGACGGAGCCCCGGACCTCGCGCAGCACGATCGAGATGCGCTCGTACCGGCCGTCGAGCACCTGGTTCAGGAACGGGAAGCCGCCGACCTCGACCTCGGGCGGCGCGGACTGGGCGCCCTGCTTGGCCACCTCCTGGCGGACCTGGTCGGTGATGGCGCGCTCGGCCACCCCGACCGCCACCCGGTCGGCGACCACCAGGATCCCGACCAGCAGCAGGAGCAGTACGACGAGCACGACGATCGCCCGACGACCCCGTCGCCGGGGACGTTCCACATACGCCGGTTGCGCCTGGGCCACGCCGCCTCCTGTCCGTGGGCCGCTTCGCGGCTCGTCCTGTCACGTCCGCCCGGTCGCGGCGGGTCGTCGCTGCCGGTGCCGCGCCGTGGCGCCCGCTTGTTACCCGACCGGCGACGGGCTCAACCGTACGTAGAGAGACTGGCGGGAAACCCTGCGACGGCTGCGGCGGGCCCAGCCGACGACCGGCGACGTTGGAGATCGACCCGGATACGACACCGGTATCCGGACCAATCTCCGCCTTGCCGGATCGCCGCCTGGACTCCGCCTCGCTCGCCCCGAGGTTTCCCGACAGTCTCTCAGAGGAAGAGCATGCACATCGCGTAGGCCGCCGGGGCGGCCAGCGCGAAGCCACCGAGCGGCCCCTGCATGTGCCGGGCGATCCACATCGTCGGCGCTTCGCCGGCCATCAGCCGTCCGGCCTCGGCGTAGCCGACGGCGAGGTCGGCCAGGACGGCGGCGACCGCCGCGACCAGGCCGATGATCGCGGCCTTGGTCGGCGTGAAGGGGGCCACCAGGTAGCTGCCGAGCACCGCGCTGACGAGCGTGCCGACCATCGCGCCGCCGACCACGCCGGCGGCGCCACGGGGCACCTGCGGGGCGAGCCGGGGCCAGGGCGCCACGGCGTCGACGGCCCGGGCGACGGTGAGCGCGACGCCGCTGGCGGTCAGGCAGACGGTGATGGCCTGGGTGCCCGCGGGGACCCGGCTCAGCACGATCAGCGTGCCGAAGGCGACCACGCCCACCACGATGAGCAGGGTGCTGCCGAGCGAGTCGGTGACCCGGACCCGGTCGACCCGGCGCACCAGCTGACCGAGCACGCCGAGGAGGAAGCCGCCGGCCGCGACGTAGCCCAGCGGCGCGAGCCCGGCGACCTCCGACTGCACCGCCGCCACGTCGGCCGCCACCGCCACCCCGACGCTGACCAGCGCGACCAGCAGCAGGGCCGGCGGTCGCATGGCCATCGTCCAGGCCAGCACGAAGAGCAGCTGGACGCCGAGGATGATGATCACGAAGGGCAGCCGGTGCCCCGGCCCGGAGGTCTGCGCCCCGAGCACCAGGCCGATCCCGAGCAGCACCGAGAATCCCGCGACGGCGAGCGAGAGCGGTCGCCGGACCTCGACGGGCGGGATCTCCTCCTCCTCCGGCTCGTCCGTCACGTCGTCCGGTCTCCGCGCCGGCTCGCCGCCTCGCCGGATCCGGCGGGGGCCGCGCCGCTCACGGCGGTCACCGTCGTCGGTGCCGGGCGCACTACGCTGCTCCGGCGGCGGACCGTAGGTCGCCCCGGGCCGGGGCCCGTCGGACCAGGAGTCGCGACCGGCGTCGGGCGAGGTGGAGGGAGACACGCCCCGATCGTGCCAGACCGGCCGCGCGGAGCGGAGGCCCCGCCCGCCCGTACGGGGATCACGGTTTCGGCAACGTTAAAACCCGAGCCCCGATCGCGGGCAAAGCGAACAAACGGGAAACGGTCCAGGGGCGCGGAGGGACCAATCGGTTAGGCTCGTGCCGTTACCCGCCCGTCAGAGACGCCGGGACCCACGCTAGTTCTCAGCACACCCCTCGACCGGAGTGTCGCTGGTCGCGCGCGGCCGACCGGCCGCCGGGACGGAGGTGATCGTGGAGATCCTGCTGCTGGTAGGCGCCCGTGCAGGTGAGCCGTCCGCCGTGCTGCCGGCACTCGACCTGCTGCCGCACTCGGTGCGCACCGCGCCGCGCGACGTACGCACGCTGGTCTCCGGCCCGAGCCCGGACGCGGTCCTGGTGGACGCCCGCTCGGAGCTGACCGAGGCGCGCGCGACGTGCCGGATGCTGCACGCCACCGGCCTCGGTGTGCCGCTGGTCGCGGTGGTCACCGAGGCAGGGCTGATCGCGCTGAACGCGGACTGGGGCGTCGACGACGTCATCCTCGCCTCGGCGGGCCCGGCCGAGGTGGAGGCGCGGTTACGGCTGGTGGTGGGGCGGCACAGCAGCGCCGTCGCGGGCGCCGGCGGCTCGATCCGGGCCGGGGAGCTGACGATCGACCCGGACACGTACGCGGCGAAGCTCAAGGGGAGGCCGCTCGACCTCACCTACAAGGAGTTCGAGCTGCTGAAGTTCCTGGCGCAGCACCCGGGCCGGGTCTTCACCCGGGACCAGCTCCTGCGCGAGGTCTGGGGCTACGACTACTTCGGCGGCACCCGCACGGTGGACGTGCACGTCCGGCGCCTGCGGGCCAAGCTCGGCTCGGAGTACGAGTCGATGATCGGCACGGTTCGTCAGGTGGGCTACAAGTTCGTGGTGCCGCCGTCGCGTCCACTGCCCGAGTCGGAATCCGCGCCGCTGCCGGTCTGACCCAAGACTGTCCAAGCTTTTCCCATATGCCCCTTTCGCGTAGGTAGTCAGACTTATCCTGATTGCCTGGTTTGCGGCGAAAGGCATGGTGGGACGTGCGATGACCAACGGGGGCGGCACCTGGCGAAGGGGCCGGGTACGAGGGCTGCTGCGGCCCGGCTCAACCGGACGCTCGGCCGCGATCGCCGTCCTGGTGGTGGCCGCACTGCTCGGCTCAGCGTACGTGCTCGGCCGGAGCCTCATCCCGGACCGGCCGCACCAGAGCGCCACCGGGGTCACCGGCGACCCGAACAGCAGCCGCTACGCCGACCAGCCCCCGATCGTGCCGACCGAGACCGAGCAGTCGGACCAGGACGGCGATCGCAGCGCGCCGCCCGAGGCCGGACAGGACGGCAACACGAGCGACGCCAACGGGGACAGCCTCTTCGGGGCGCACTCCACCACCGGCGACGAGCGGGTCGCACTGACCTTCGACGACGGGCCCGATCCGCAGTACACCCCGCAGGTCCTCAACGCGCTGCGCGAGTTCGGCGTCCGGGCCACCTTCTGCGTGGTGGGCGAGATGGCCGAGAGCCACCCCGACCTGGTCCGGGCGATCGTGGCCGACGGGCACACCCTCTGCAACCACTCCTGGAACCACGACGTCGCCCTCGGCAAGCGGTCACCGGACGTCATCCGGGCCGACCTGCTCCGCACCAACGAGGCCATCCGGGCCGCCGCCCCCGACGCCCCGATCGTCTGGTACCGCCAGCCCGGCGGCGCCTGGACCTACCCCGTCGTCTCCGTGGCGAACGCGCTGGGCATGACGCCGCTGCACTGGACCGTGGACCCGGCGGACTGGGAGGCGCCCGGAGCCGCGCGAATAGCCGCCACCGTCACCTCCCAGATCGAACCGGGCTCGGTGGTGCTGATGCACGACGCCGGCGGGAACCGGCAGGGCACCGTGGAAGCGCTCTGGCAACTCCTTCCGGAGCTGACCGCGCGGTTCGAGCTGGAGGCGCTGCCCACCGACCGGACGTGAGCCGACCGACCGGGGGACGGCGGCCGCCGGAAGATCGCCGGGCTACGGTGGACGGATGAGCAGCGCCGAGCCCCGCGTCGACCAGGTGACCCGCGCCGACCGGCTCTCCCCCACGGAGATCGCCGATGTGCTGGCACTGGCCCGCGTGGCCGGCGACACCGACGGGGCCGATCCGTTCGACGAGCACACCCTGCTGCGCCTGCGTGACCCCGACGCACCCGCCGTGCACCTGGTGGCCCGGGCCGACGACCGGGCGCTGAGCGGGTACGCCCACCTGGACACCACCGACCCGGGCGCCGGTGTCGGAGTCGAACTGGTGGTGCATCCCGCATATCGGCGGCGCGGCACCGGCCGAGCACTCGCCGGGGGCGTACTGGCTGCGGCCACCGGCCCGCTGCGCGCCTGGGCGCACGGCGACCACCCGTCCGCCGCCGCGCTCGCGGTCGACCTCGGCTTCGCCCGGGCCCGGGTGCTCTGGCAACTGCGTCGCTCGCTGACCGCCCCGCTGACCGCGCCCGGCCTGCCCGACGGGGTGACGGTGCGCGCCTTCCGGCCCGGGGCCGACGACGAGGCCTGGCTGGCACTCAACGCCCGGGCCTTCGCCGAGCATCCCGAGCAGGGCAGATGGACCGCCGACGACCTGCGGGTACGGCTGGCCGAGCCCTGGTTCGACCCGGAGGGCTTCCTGCTCGCGGTGGAGGAGTCGACCGGCCGGCTGCTCGGGTTCCACTGGACGAAGGTGCACGAGCGCCCGGGGTCGGCCCGCATCGGCGAGGTGTACGTGCTGGGGGTGGACCCCTCGGCGCACCGCGGTGGTCTGGGTCGGGTGTTGACCGCCGCCGGCCTCGAATACCTGCGCGACCGGCGCGGGCTGGACCGGGTGATGCTCTACGTCGACGAGTCGAACTCCCCGGCGGTCGCCCTCTACGAGCGGCTCGGATTCCTGCGCTGGTCGGCGCATGTGAACTACCACCGGGGCTGACCCGCGCGTTCGACACCGCTCCGCTGATCCCCGCCCGGCCCTGATCCCCGCCCGGCCCTGATCCCCGCCCGGCAGGGCGGTGCCACCGGCGGGCGGCCCGGGCGGGCGGCGTGAACACGTACCGCAACCGCCGCCCGGCTGCCCGGCGCCGATGGTTCACCGGCACCGCCACCCGGCGTCGTGTGCCCCGCGGCGGATCCGGTGAGTGCCTCTCGGCACACCGGAGCGGCCGACGGCCGGAGCACGCGGTCCGGCGGCCTATCGTCGAGACCGCTCGCCGCCGCGCCCGCCGGTCTCCCCGGGATAACAGGCTCGGCACGGCCGAGTAACAGCCGACCGGAAATATACCCATACTTCCGACACGCGTCCGCGAGTTCACTTAACGGACAACCCGCCCTCGGCGAGCGGTCATCTCGTCTGCCGAACCTGTTCACCCTGCGTTCACTTGCGACCGGCGAACCGGCTACCTGGCGCTCCTAACTTGTGGAATCGGCCGGTCACTGCCGGTTCTCCCCGGACCACCGGGGCGCCAAGTCAGACGTGAAGGGAAACCCCTCAGGTGAAGCTCCAGCGGTATGGCACTCTCGCCTGCCTCGCTGTTACTGCGACGCTCGCTCTCAGTGCATGCGGCTCGGACAACAACGAGCCCGCGACCGGCGCCAGCGCCTCCGGCTCGGCCGCCGCGGTCGACTGCGCCTCCGGCACGGTCAACGCCCAGGGCTCGTCCGCGCAGAAGAACGCGATGGACGAGTGGATCAAGGCGTACCAGCAGAAGTGCACCGACGCTAAGATCAACTACGAGCCCAGCGGCTCCGGTGCGGGCATCTCGGCCTTCATCGCCGGCACCGCCGACTTCGCCGGCTCCGACTCCGCCCTCAAGCCGGAGGAGCAGCCGCAGGCCGACGCCAAGTGCGCCGGTGGCAAGGCCATCCACCTGCCGATGGTGATCGGCCCGGTGGCCATCGCCTACAACCTCGACGGCGTGGACAACCTCCAGCTCAAGCCGGCCACCCTGGCGAAGATCTTCGCCGGCAAGGTGACCAAGTGGGACGACGCCACCATCAAGGCCGACAACCCCGGCGCCACGCTGCCGTCGACCGCCATCAACGCGGTGCACCGCTCGGACTCCTCCGGCACCACCGACAACTTCACCGCCTACCTGAGCAAGACCGCCGAGGCCGACTGGACCTTCGGCAAGGCGAAGGAGTGGAAGGCCCCGGGTGGCACCGGCGCCGCGAAGTCGGACGGCGTCGCCAGCGCCATCAAGGGCCAGGCCGGCACCATCGGCTACGTCGAGTGGTCGTACGCCGAGAACGGCGGCCTGAAGATGGCCAAGCTCGGTAACGGCGCCGGCGAGTTCGCCGAGCTGACCGCCGAGTCGGCCGGCAAGACCATCGCCAGCGCCGCGGTCGAGGGCCAGGGCGACGACCTGAAGCTGTCGATCGACTACAACACCAAGGAGGCCGGCGCCTACCCGCTCGTCCTCGCGACCTACGAGGTCGTCTGCAGCAAGGGCCTCCCCGCCGACAAGCTGCCGCTGGTGAAGGGTCTGCTGGGCTACGCCGCCAGCACCGAGGGCCAGAACTCGCTGACCGAGCTCGGCTACGCCCCGCTGCCGGAGACCGTCCGCACCAAGGTCGAGGCCGCGGTCAAGAACATCTCCTGACCTGACACACCACCTCCGCAATCGAATCGAGCGAGCAGATGGGTGAAACCCCCCACCGCTCGGCCGACGCCGGCACCGGCGGAACCCGCGTGACTGAGAGTCACGAGCGTTCCGCCGGTGCCTCGGCGCGTTTGGTCGAGGCACCAGTCAGCACCCGTACCCCGGGCGGCACCGGGCTGGGCGGCGGCGGCGCGTTGCCGCGGGCCCGTGCGTTCGGCGCCGAACGGGGCTTCCGCGGCCTCACCCTGGCCGCAGGCACAGTGGTCCTGGTCATCATCGCGGCGATCGCGGTCTTCCTGGTCGCGAAAGCGGTACCGGCGATTCGCGCCGACACCGAGAACTTCTGGACGTTCGAGGGCTGGTTCCCGAACGACTCGGAGCCGAAGTTCGGCATCGGCGCCCTCGCCTTCGGCACCGTCCTCACCGCCGCACTCGCGCTGCTGGTGGCGGTACCGGTCGCCCTGGGCATCGCGCTCTACCTGTCCCACTACGCGCCGCGCCGGGTCGGCACCACGCTCGGGTTCCTCATCGACCTGCTCGCGGCCGTACCCAGCGTGGTCTTCGGTCTCTGGGGTCGCGAGATCTTCCTGCGGCCGGTGCAGGACTTCTCGGTCTGGTTGAACAAGTACTTCAGCTGGATCCCGATCTTCGGCGGCGAGGGCCCCTTCGGCAAGTCGATCCTGCTCGGCTCGCTGGTCCTCGCGATCATGGTGCTGCCGATCATCACCTCGCTCTCCCGTGAGGTGTTCCTGCAGACCCCGACCGCCAACGAGGAGGCCGCCCTCGCGCTGGGCGCCACCCGCTGGGAGATGCTCCGGACCGCGGTGCTGCCGTACGGCCGGCCCGGCATCATCGCCGCCGTCATGCTCGGCCTGGGTCGCGCGCTCGGCGAGACCATCGCCCTCGCGATGACCCTCGGCATCACGTTCAACATCTCGTTCAACCTGATCCAGAACGGCGGCAACAGCATCGCCGCGAACATCGCCAACACGTTCGGCGAGGCGAACGAGACCGGACGGGGCGCGCTGATCGCCTCCGGCCTGGTGCTCTTCGCGATCACGCTCATCGTCAACATCACCGCGCGCGTGATCATCTACCGCCGGCGAGAGTTCACGGAGTCGGCCGCATGACCACCACCGTCACCAGCCACCGCCCCCGCCCGGCCGCCCAGCCGGAGAGCCTGCGGACCAAGCGACTCCCCCGGTACGCCGCGCCGGCCATCGCGCTCGCCGCGCTGCTGGTCGCCGCCGTCGTGGTGTACGGCGCCGGCATCGGCGGCCCGGTGCTCGTGGTCGTCCTCGGTGCACTGCTCTACCTGGTCGGGCTCTTCGTCGCGGCGAAGGCGGTCGAGGGGCCGCGCGCAGCCCGCAACCGCACCTGGAGCGCGCTGATCCACTCGGCGTTCGTGCTCGCCGTCCTGCCGCTGGCGTCGGTGGCCTGGACGCTGATCAGCAAGGGCGTCGAGCGGCTCGACGGCGACTTCTTCCTCACCTCGATGAACAACATCGGGGCACGGGACCCGAACGGTGGCGCGTACCACGCCATCATCGGCACCCTGGAGCAGGTCGGCGTCGCCGCCCTGATCTCCGTCCCGCTCGGCATCCTCTGCGCCATCTACATCGTCGAGTACGGCCGGGGCAAGTTCGCCTTCGCGATCCGCTTCTTCGTCGACGTCATGACCGGCATCCCGTCGATCGTCTCCGGTCTCTTCGTACTCGCCTTCTGGGTGCTGATCGTCTCGCCGTGGTTCAACGACGGCCGGCCCAGCTTCTCCGGCTTCGCCGCCGCGCTCGCGCTCAGCGTGCTGATGCTCCCCACGGTGGTGCGCTCCACCGAGGAGATGCTCCGGCTCGTCCCGGCTCCGCTGCGCGAGGGCGCGTACGCCCTGGGCGTGCCGAAGTGGAAGACCATCCTGCGGGTCGTGCTGCCGACCGCGCTGCCGGGCATCGTGACCGGCGTGATGCTCGCCGTCGCCCGTGCGGCCGGCGAGACCGCGCCGGTGCTGCTCGTCGCCGGCGGTGGCGCGGCGATCAACTTCAACCCGTTCGAGAACAACCAGTCGTCGCTTGCGCTCTTCGTCTACCAGCAGGCCGGCGACGCGTCGCGGTACGCCCCCGCCCGGGCGTGGGCCGCGGCCCTCACCCTGGTAGCCCTCGTCCTGATCCTGACGATCGCGGCGAAGCTGCTGGCCCGTCGTAACCGGCTCGGCCGATGAACTTCGGAGGTACCACCACCATGGCCAAGCGCATCGAAGCCTCGAACGTGACCGCCTACTACGGCGCCTTCAAGGCGATCGAGAACATCAACATCACCGTCGAGCCGAAGACGGTCACCGCCCTGATCGGCCCGTCCGGCTGCGGCAAGTCGACCTTCCTCCGCTCGATCAACCGGATGCACGAGGTGCTCCCCGGCGCCCGGGTCGAGGGCAGCCTCACCATCGACGACCAGGACATCTACGACCGGGACGTCGACGTGACCGCCGTCCGGCGCATGATCGGAATGGTCTTCCAGCGGCCCAACCCGTTCCCCACCATGAGCATCTACGAGAACGTGGTGGCGGGGCTGCGCCTCAACGGCGTACGGAAGAAGTCGATCCTCGACGAGGCCGCCGAGAACTCCCTGCGCTCCGCGAACCTCTGGGACGAGGTCAAGGACCGGCTCGGCAAGCCCGGCGCCGGCCTCTCCGGCGGTCAGCAGCAGCGGCTCTGCATCGCCCGGACGATCGCCGTCGAGCCGCAGGTGGTCCTGATGGACGAGCCCTGCTCGGCGCTCGACCCGATCTCCACGCTGGCCATCGAGGACCTGATGTTCCAGCTCAAGGACAAGTTCACCATCATCATCGTCACGCACAACATGCAGCAGGCCGCCCGGGTCTCGGACCGTACGGCCTTCTTCTCGATCGAGAAGACCGGCGACCCCGGCCGCCTCATCGAGTACGACAACACCCAGAAGATCTTCAGCAACCCGAGCCAGAAGAAGACCGAGGACTACATCACCGGCCGCTTCGGCTGAGCCGCATCCCGGCGGCAGCCGGTGACTCCGACACGAAAGGGCTCCCGATCGACTTCGATCGGGAGCCCTTTCCCGTGCGCCTTGATCAGTTCCCCGGAGACGAGTTCGGCGTCGCTGCGCCGCAGAAGCTCCGGAGCTACCCCGAATTCGGGGATCGGACCGCCCGGCGCCAGCCGAATGGGAAATCCGGCCGCACGGGCGAATGCCGATTCCGGTCACGCCGCGAAGTGGCAGTTCGTGGCCCGCTGATGTAGCCCCGGTCGCCCTTGACGTAGTAGCCACAGGGGGCGGCCTGAGCCGCGCCCGGGCATGCCGGTGATCGACTCGGGCTCCTTGATGTCGGGCCGTCTGGTCGTGGGGATGCCGCGACTTCACGGAAGTCGAGTCGATCATTCGGGCGGCCGGGGCGGATAGGCCGTGATGTCCGGTTTGGGCGGGCGCGATCCCGGACGGCTCGACCCGTCTGGGCGGTTGGGCCGGGTTCGGGAGTGTGACCCCAACATCCCGGGGTCGAAATCCTGGCCGGGCCGCCGGCGTTGAACACGTCCGCACCCGGGCGCCGACAGCGCTCAGGAGAGCAGGAAGCGCCCGCCGCCTTCGCCGGACAGCTCCAGGCGCGGGGTGACCGGGGTGGCGGCGTCGCGGGTGGTCGCCGCGCGCACCACGCCCGCCAGATCGGCCGCCGCCGCCACCTGCCCCAGCGTGACGAGGGTCGGCGGCAGCATGCTCAGCTCGCCCGCCTCCGCCTCTGCCCGGGCGGCCGCCGGCGAGGCCCAGAGAGTGCGGTCGGCCTCGCGTGAGACGTCCCGGGTGCGCTGCCCCTCGGGCAGCAGGGCCACGAAGAAGTACGTGTCGAAGCGGCGCGGCTCGAACTCCGGCGTGATCCAGCGGCTCCAGGGCAGCAGCAGGTCGGAGCGGAGAGTGAGCCGCCGCTCGGCGAGCAGCTCCGCGAAGCCGATCTCGCGCTTCTCCAGGGCCACCCGGGCGGCCTCCCAGTCGTCCCCGCTCACGTCGCCGAGCACGCTCGCCGGGTCCGCCCCGGCGAGCAGCACCCCGGCCTCCTCGAAGACCTCCCGGGCGGCGGCGCAGACCACCGCCTGCGCGGCGTCTGGCGCGAGCCCGAGCCGCTCGCCCCACTCGGCCGGCGTCGGCCCGGCCCAGTCCAGGTGAGCCTCGGAGTCCGACCGGTCCACCCCGCCGCCGGGGAAGGCGTACATCCCGCCGAAGGCCATCGCGGCGACCCGCCGGATCAGGTAGACCTCGAAGCCGGTGCCGGCCGGGCGGAGCAGCAACACGGTCGCCGCCACCCGGGGGGCCGCCGGTACGCCGCCCTCGGCACGGAACCGCTGGGCGTGCTCCACCAGAGCCGGCGGCGCGGGGAAGCCTTCGGGGTCGATCGTCATGCCGTGAGCCTAGGGCCGCGACGCCGGGAGAGCATGATCGGCCGTTCACCGGCCTGGACTAGCGTTGCTGCCATGACTCGTTGGGGCATTCTGGCCACCGGCCACATCGCCGGCCGTTTCGCCGAGGACCTCCGGCTGGTGCCGGACGCCGAGCTGGTCGCCGTGGCGTCGCGTACGCCGGAGAGCGCGCAGCTCTTCGCAAAGAAGCACCAGGTGCCGCGCGCCTACGGCTCCTGGGCGGAGCTGGCCGCGGACCCGGAGATCGACGTCGTGTACGTGGCGACGCCGCACTCCGCCCACCACGCGGCCGCCATGACCTGCCTCTCGGCGGGCCGGGCGGTGCTGCTGGAGAAGCCGTTCACGCTCGAGGCGGAGACCAGCATCGAGCTCGTCGAGACCGCCCGCACCGCCGGGGTCTTCCTCATGGAGGCCATGTGGATGCGGACCAATCCGGTGATCCGGCGCCTGGTCGAGCTGGTCGCCGAGGGCGCGATCGGCGACGTGACCAGCGTGCAGGCCGACTTCGGCGTAGCCGGTCCGTTCCCGCCCGAGCACCGGATGCGCGCCCGCGTGCTGGGCGGCGGCGCCCTGCTCGACCTCGGCATCTACCCGCTCACCCTGGCGCACCTGCTGCTCGGCGTGCCCCAGCACGTCCACTCCTGGGCCAAGATCGGGCCGGAGGGCGTGGACGAGAACACCGGCATCGTCCTCGGCTACGACTCGGGGGCGGTCGCGACGCTCAGCTGCGGCATCATCGGGGCCACCCCGCTGGTCGCCTCGATCACCGGCACCGACGGCCGGATCGACCTGCCGGCGCCGTTCTTCCGGCCCGACTCGCTGACCCTGCACCGAGACGACGCCGAGCCGGAGACCGTCTCGGTGGAGGTGCCCGGCGGCGGCTACCAGTACGAGGCGATCGAGGTGCAGCGCTGCCTGGCGGAGGGCCTGATCGAGAGCCCGCTGGTGCCGCACTCCACCACCCTCGAGGTGATGACCCTGCTCGACACGATCCGCGGCCAGATCGGCGTCGACTACGCATGAGACGGGGCCCCGGTCACCGCCGCTGCGGTGACCGGGGCCCCGGTTCCCCACCGTGTTCGTCCCGGAGGCGGGCGCCGGACTCCTCGGGCTCAGCCGAAGAGCGGGCGCACCACCAGGTACGTGATGCAGGCGATCAACGCGGCGGCCGGGAACGTGATGACCCAGGCGAGGACGATGTTGCCCGCGACGTTCCAGCGGACCGCGGAGAGTCGCTTCGTCGCGCCCACGCCCATGATCGCCGAGGTGATCGTGTGCGTCGTGGAGATCGGCGCCTTGAGCACCAGGGCGTTGAAGTAGAGCACGGCGCTGGCCACCGTCTCGGCCGCGAAGCCCTCCGGCGGACCCAGGTCGATGATCTTGCGACCGAGGGTACGGATGATCCGCCAACCGCCCGCGTACGTGCCGAGCGCCAGCATGGTCGCCGAGGTCCAGAAGACCCAGCCGGGGATGTGCGTCTTGCTCTCCTGGAAGCCGCCCGTGTAGAGGGCGAGGACCACGATGCCCATGGTCTTGGCGGCGTCCTGCATGCCGTGGCCGACCGACATGGCCGCCGCGGAGGCGGTCTGCGCCCAGCGGAAGCCGCGGTTCAGCTTGCCCGGCTGCCCCTTCCGGAAGAGCCAGAGGATCGCGAGCATCACCAGGTAGCCGAGCGTGAGGCCGACGATCGGCGAGAGCACCATCGGCAGGATGACCTTCTCGACGATGTTCATCCACTGCACCACGCCCCCGGCGGCGAGCAGCGTGGCACCGACCAGGCCACCGAAGAGGGCGTGCGAGGAGGACGACGGCAGGCCGAAGTACCAGGTGATGAGGTTCCAGCAGATCGCGCCGAGCACACCGGCGAAGACGACTCCGAGGCTCCCGACCCCGGTGGGCAAAGTCACCAGGCCGTCGCCGACGGTCTTCGCCACGCCCGCGCCGAAGTGGGCGCCGACGAAGTTTCCGACCGCGGCGAGCAGGAGGGCGACCCGGGGAGTCAGCGCCCGGGTGGAGACGCTCGTCGCGATCGCGTTGGCGGCGTCGTGGAAACCGTTGGTGTAGTCGAACACCAGGGCAGCCGCGATCACCGCCAGTACGGCGATGAGTTCGGGTGTCACAGGCTCAGGACTCCTTGACGGCGATCGTCTCGACGGTGTTGGCCACGTGCTCGAAGGCGTCACACGCGGCTTCGAGCTCGTCGGCGACCTCCTTCATCTTCAGCACGGTCAGCGCGTCGAACTCGCCGGAGAAGAGCCGGACCAGCAGCATCCGGTACGCCTGGTCACCGTCGTTCTCCAGCCGGTTGCACTCGATCCAGTAGTCCTCGAGATCCTTCATCGACTTCAGCCGGGGCATCGCCTCGGCGGTCAGCTTCGCCTGCTGGTCCAGCACGTTGATCAGCTCGTGCATCTCCCGGGGCAGCGACGGCAGCTTGGTCAGGCCGTACAGGTAGAGGAGGTTCCCGACCGCCTCCAGGTGGTCCATCACGTCGTCGAGCAGCGAGCCGAGCCGGTAGATGTCCTCCCGGTCGAACGGGGTGATGAAGGTGGAGTTGATCTTCTTGTAGAGCTCGTGGGTGATCTGGTCGCTGTCGTGCTCCACCTCGGTCAGCCGCTCGCTGACCGACTGCACCTCCACCCCCGGCAGGCCCAGCTCGTTGAGCAGATCGGTGCCCTTGACCAGGTTCTGCGCGGCCCTGGTGAAGAGCTCGTAGAAGGCGCCCTCGGTAGGGCGGAAGGAAAACTTCACAGCACGGACCTCGTCGTGTCGGTGGAAGGGTGGCGGACGCCGCCAGGACGCCTGCCCTGGGAATGCTAGGGAACGCCGATGGCGGGAAATTCCCGGCCCACCCCTGGCCAGGCCGCATTCATCGGTCGTTCACCTGACGTTCACCTCCGGCGTCCCACCCGTCTCCGCTCCCCCAGACAACAATCGTTCCCGTTCCCGTACCGGGTCGAAACCGGCCGGCGGATAGTCGAGGCGCAGAGTGTCGAACGTCTCTCGGAGCAGGTGCGCCACCGCCCAGTCCCGGTACCACTTCCGATCGGCGGGCACCACGAACCAGGGCGCGAAATCCGTCCCGCACCGGCTCAGCGCCTCGGCGTACGCGGCCTGGTAGTCGCTCCAACGGCTCCGGGCGTCCACGTCCGACGGGCTGTACTTCCAGCGCTTACGCGGGTCGTCCAGCCGGCCGAGCAGCCGCTCGCCCTGCTCCGCGTACGAGATGTGCAGCATGACCTTGACCAGGATCACGCCGCCTGCGGTCAGCTCGCGCTCGAAGGCGTTGATCTCGTCGTACCGGGCCCGCCAGGTGGCCTCCGGCACCAGCGCCTCGACCCGGGCCACCAGGACGTCCTCGTAGTGGGAGCGGTTGAAGACGCCGAGGTAGCCGGGGGCCGGCAGGGCCCGGCGGATCCGCCACAGGAAGTCGTGCCGCAGCTCCTCCGGCGTGGGTGGGCCGAAGGAGCGGATGTGCAGACCGAGCGGGTTCATGGCGCCGGCCACCCGCTTGATCGCGCCGTCCTTGCCGCCGCAGTCCATCGCCTGGAGCACCAGCAGCACCCGCCGCGCCGGAGCACCCCGGCCACCGCGCGGCGCAGCGGTGGCGCCCGCCCCACCTGACCCGCCCGCCGCGCGGCGCGGAGGTTCGGCGGCCTTCGCCTCGGCGTAGAGCATCTCCTGCTGCCGGCCCAGCTCGGCGCCGATCAGCCGCACCTGGGCTCGGGCCCAGGCCTTCGGGGACCGGCCGGTCACCGCCGGATCCGGCAGCCCCGGCGTGGACCGGGGGTGGACCGCGTCGAGCTGGACCGGTGCCGTCACCCGCAACAGCCGCCGCAGCGGGTCGCCGGCCGGCGCTATGACTTCCATCTCACGAGATGCCACCCTCGGATCATCACCCGCCCGGCCCGAACCCGCCCGGCAACGCGCCCCCTCGCCACCCCACCCGACAGGCACCCACCCCTGGGGGAGGAAGGTCAGAGGACCAGGGCGAGCCACTTGCGGTAGGCGGTGGCGAACGGCTCGGTGCCGTCGCCGAGCGCCGTGAAGAGCCACCGCGCCGCCGCCTCCGCCTCCGCCACGACCTCCTCCGGGTAGCCGAAGCGGACCCGGTGCTCGGCGAACTCGTCCTCGTCACGCAGCTCCACGACGCCTGTCTCGCGTCGACGGACCACATCCAGGTCGAGGTCGTAGAGGTGAACCGTGTCGTCGGACTCCCAGCGGGCCGGGCTGGCGATGTCGCAGTAGACCTCACTGGTGCGCGGCGGCGGGTTGAACATGCCGGTCCACCACGCCTGGTGGGGCACCAGGAGCACGAACGGGATCTGCTCCACCGACGGACGACCGTGGTAGATCGACTGCGTGCCGGCGGTCACGCCGAGCCAGACCCCGAGGTCGTCCTCTGTGAGCCGCCGGGCCGGGTAGTCGCGGTGGGCGCTGCCGTCGTACTTCCGGTAGATCACACGGACCACGTCGCTCGGCATGAGTCGCACCCTAACCGATACCACCCACTCGTCGTAGCGCTCGCGTCACGGGCTGGAACCTGACATGCCGCCACGCGGCGGAGGGGCGCGCCCGGTGTCGGCGGCGGCGGGTACCGTCGCACGGTGACCCTCCCCCGTGCCGCCACCGGTTCCCGCACCCCGCCGGCCCGCACGGGACGGCGTCGGGGCGCCCGGCCGAGCGGCACGGAGCTGCTCGCCGCCGCCGTGGGTGCGGTCCCCGGTGGCGCCACCCGCCCCGGCCAGGAAGAGATGGCCACGGCGATCGAGGAGTGCGTGGCCTCCCGCGAGCACCTGCTGGTGCAGGCCGGCACCGGCACCGGGAAGTCGCTGGCCTACCTGACCCCGGCGCTCACCGTCGACGGGCCGGTCGTCGTCTCCACCGCCACTCTCGCGCTCCAGTCCCAACTCGTCGACCACGACCTGCCCCGGCTGGCCGACGCGGTCGAGCCGCTGCTCGGCCGGCGGCCCACCTTCGCCGTGCTGAAGGGACGACACCACTACCTCTGCCTGGCCCGGCTCGACAACTCGACCGAGGAGGAGCCGGGCGACGCCCTCTTCGACGCACCGTCCTCCGGACCGGCCGGCGGCAAGTGGCTCGGTGAGGCCGGCCGGCTGGGCAAACAGGTCCAGCGGCTGCGGGACTGGGCGACGGAGACCGAGACCGGCGACCGGGACGAGCTGGATCCGGGCGTCGACGACCAGGCCTGGCGGCTGGTCTCGATGCCGGCCCGCGAATGCGTCGGAGCGGCCCGCTGCCCGTTCGGCGCGGAGTGCTTCGCCGAGGCGTCCCGGGCCCGGGCCCGGGAGGCGGACATCGTCGTCACCAACCACAGCCTCCTCGCGGTGGACATGCTCGCCGGGCGGCAGATCGTGCCACCGCACAAGCTGCTCGTCGTCGACGAGGCGCACGAGCTGGCCGACCGGGTCTCCTCGGCGGCCCAGGCCGAGCTGGTGCCGGAGTTGATCGACCGGACGACCCGGCGGGCCCGCCCGCTGCTGAAACCGGAGACCGCGGAGGCGCTCACCGCGGCGGGCGACGCGCTCGCGGTAGGGCTGGCCGAGGCGCCGGCCGGGCGGCTCACGGCCGGGCTGCCGGCGCCGCTGCGCGAGGCGTGCACCCTGCTCGACGCGGCCACCCGAGCCGCGCTCGACGCGATCGGGGACGTCAAGTCCGACGACCCCGACCCGGTACGCAAGCAGCAGGCCCGGGCCGCGCTGGACGAGCTGTCGAATACGGCGCAGCGGCTGCTGGAGGAGTCCGAACACGACGTCGCCTGGGTCGAGAAGCCCGACAACGGCAGCCGCCGCGCCCTGGTGGTCGCCCCGCTCTCGGTCGCCGGGACCCTCGCCACCCACCTCTACGAGGACCGCACCGTGGTGGCCACCTCGGCCACCCTGACCCTGGGCGGCCGGTTCGACACGGTGGCCCGGGCGCTGGGGCTGGAGGCCCCGCCGGCGGCACCGCCCTCCCCGGCGGCCGCCGCCATGGCCGCCGCAACCGGCCGGAGCGGACGGCCCGGCCCGAACGACGGCGGCACCCGCGCCGAGGCGAGCCCGGGGCGCGCGGCGGGCGCCGAGGTCACCAGCGGGCCGGGCTGGCGGTCGCTGGATGTCGGCTCGCCCTTCGACTACGCCCGACAGGGCATCCTCTACGTCGCCGCGCACCTGCCCCGGCCGAGCGTCTCGGGGCTGCCCGACCCGGCCGGCGCGGAGCTGCTGGAGCTCGTCCAGGCGCTCGGCGGGCGTACCCTCGGGCTCTTCTCCTCCCGGCGGGCCGCGCAGCAGGCGGCGGAGCTGGTCCGCGCGCGGACCGACCTGCCCGTGCTGCTGCAGGGCGAGGACGCACTGCCGCTGCTGGTCCGCCGGTTCCGCGAGGAGCGCGAGAGCTGCCTGTTCGGGGTGATGTCGCTCTGGCAGGGGGTGGACGTGCCCGGCGACGCCTGCCAGCTGGTGGTGATCGACCGGCTGCCCTTCCCCCGGCCCGACGAGCCCCTCGCGGCGGCCCGGGCCGCGGCGGTGGACGCCGGCGGCGGCTCCGGCTTCGCCGCGGTCAGCGTGCCGATCGCCGCGATCCGCCTCGCGCAGGGCGTCGGACGGCTCATCCGGGCGACCGGCGACAAGGGAGTCGTCGCGGTCCTCGACTCCCGCTTGGAGACCGCCCGGGGTTACGGGCCGTTCCTGCGCCGCTCGTTGCCGCCGTTCTGGTACACCACCCGCCCGGAGGTCGTCCGGGGCGCCCTCACCCGCCTCGCCGACTCCTGACCGGGCGGCCCCGCGCCCACCGTGGGTGCGGGGGGCCGCCGGGCCGGGTCAGGGGGCGTGCGAGGCGACCACCACGGCGTCCGGTGGGGTCGCCGGCACGGTACGCGCGGCGAGCCGCCGGACGGCGGTGTTCAGGACCGCGATCAGCGGTACGGCGACCAGCGCGCCAGTGATCCCGGCCAGCACCACACCGGCGGCGATGCCGATGATCACCGCGAGCGGGTGGATGGCCACCGCACGACCCATGATCAGCGGCTGGAGCACGTGCCCCTCCAGCTGCTGAACGCCGATCACCGCACCGAGGATGATCAGCGCGGTCACCGGACCGCTGTCGACGAGCGCGACCAGCACGGCAACCCCGCCGGAGAGCGCCGCGCCGACGATCGGGATGAACGCGCCCAGGAAGACCAGCGCGGCCAGCGGGAAGGCGAACGGAATGTCGAAGATGACCAGGAAGATGCCGATGCCGACGGCGTCGATGAAGGCGACCAGCACGGTGGCCCGTACGTAGGCGACGAGCGTCCCCCAGGCGGCCCGACCGGCGTCGTCCACCCGCCAGCGGGCGGCCACCGGCAGCAGCCGGACCAGGAAGCGCCAGATCCGGCTGCCGTCGCGGAGGAAGAAGAAGGTCGCGAAGAGCACCAGCAGCATGCCGGTGACCACCTCGGCCAGGGTGCCCGAGATGGTGGTGGCCGCATCCGTGAACCGGCCGGTGTTCTCACTGACCCACTTCTGACCCTCCTCGATGTAGCGATCGAGTTGGCTGTCGGAGACGTGCAGCGGGCCGGTCTTCAGCCACTCCTGGATCTGCCGGACGCCCTGAGTGGACTTGTCGCTCAGCTCCGGCACACCCTTGATGAACTCGTTCACCACCAGGGTCAGCGTGCCGACCACCGCGGCCAGGCCGCCGACCAGCACCACCGCGGTCGCCAGCGACCGGGGGAACCGCGCGCGCAGCAACCAGCCCACCGCGGGGGCGAGCAGCGCCGAGAGCAGCAGCGCGATGGCGAGCGGAATGATGACGATGCGGATCGTGCCGACGATCCGCAGCAGCGCCCAGGCGACCAGGCCGATCACGATCAGACGCCACGACCAGGCGGCGGCGATGCGCAGCGCGTGCGGCACCTCCGCGTCGTCCCGGCTGGTGGTGCTCGGCGGCGGGGGCGGCGGCAGCTCCTCGTCGACGACCGTCGCCGTCGGTGGCGCCACCGGTCCCGGCGACGCCGGGGAGGCCACCCCAGCCCCGGCGGGAACGTCGTGGGACGTGGTTCGCGCGTGGCGTCTGGACGACCGCACCGACTCGTACCCGCGACGGAGCCGGTCGCGTACCCGCTCGAAGCGGCTCAAGCGCACCTCCTGGCAAGACGGCCCGTCCGCCCATGGCGACAGGTCGGACAGCATACGCCGGCCTTCGTCACCTTAGGCCTGTTCCGCAACATTGCCCTGGCCGCCGTGACGGTAACCACCGCCTCGGGTGGCGGGGGCGACACGGTAGCGTCTGAGGACGTGACCGCCCAGAACGATCTCGACGCCGGCCTGCCGATTCGCCTGCTGCACGACCGGGTGCTGGTCCGGTTGGAGGGGAGCGAGGGCGAGCGCCGCTCCAGCGCCGGCATCGTGATCCCGGCGACCGCCGCGGTGGGCAAGCGGCTCGCCTGGGCCACCGCCGTGGGCGTGGGTCCGAGCGTCCGCTCCATCGTCTCCGGCGACCGGGTTCTCTTCGACCCCGACGACCGCTCCGAGGTCGAGCTGCACGGCCGGGGCTACGTGCTGCTGCGCGAGCGGGACGTGCACGCCGTGGCCGCCGAGCGGGTCGACGAGGGCGCCACCGGGCTCTACCTCTAGCGGGTCCCCCGTCGGGCGGTGCCGGACCGGCTCCGGCCGCACGGACCCCGCTCGCACGGCACGGACGCCGTTTGCACCGCTCCCCGCCGGGAAGCCAGCCGCATCACCGGCCCTGGGGAGGGACGATGCCCGAATGGATCAGGAAGCTGCTGTTCTGGGGCTTCATCGCGTTCCTGATCTACTTCATGGCCTTCCGGCCGGACGGCGCGGCGAACATCTTCAAGGCGATCGGAGCGGGTCTGGTGGCCATGTTCCAGGGGCTCGGGGACTTCCTCACCAGCCTGATGACCTGACCCGCCTGCGCCGGCCGCACGGCGCGACGCCCGCGCACGCACCGCCGGTCGGCACCGGCTCGCACTCCGGCGCCGACCGGTCAGGCGTGTCCGGGCCGGCCGGAGTGCGGCGGGTGCCAGCCCGGCGGAACGGGCGCGGGCGGGGGCCCGCCCAGCACCACCGGGATCGGCACCACCGGCTCGACCGGCGCGGCCACCGTCCGCTCCGAGCCGTCCGGGAAGCGCAGGTGGTAGCGGTCGCCGTCCCACACCCCGGCGGGCGCCTGCGGGTCCCGACCGACGAAGAACGAGCGGTACGCGGTGATCGCCTCCAGCAGCTCCCGCTCCTCCCGGGCGGTCCGCTCCTGATCCGCCGCCTTCCGGTCCAGACCGCGTAGCGAGCCGTCGCGCAGCAGGGCCAGCCGGGTGGCGGCGAACTGGTAGCCGCGCATCGCCCGCACCCCGGCGTCGCCGGCCACCCGACGGGCCCAGGCGCGGGCCGCGTGCCGACGACCGAGGCTGCTCAGCGCCGCCACCTCGGGCGGGCTCAGCCAACCCGCCCGGACGTAGTCCGGCAGCCTGCGCTCGGTGAGCCGCCCCTCCCAGGCGCGCAGCCAGACGGCCAGCCCGACCATGCCGAAGAAGATCGGCACCATCAGGCCGATGAAGCCGTACAGCATGATCAGCGGTTGGCCGGCGGCCTGGCTGAGCGTCGGCAGCAGGTTCCACGTGCCGTGCAGCATCATGGCCAGCAGCAGACCCGCGACGGGCGCCAGTACCCGGACCCGACGGTCGGCCGTCCGGGCGGCGATGCCCAGCCCGACCCCGGTCATCGAGGTGAAGAGCGGATGGGCGAACCCGAAGAGCAGGATCCGGACGATGAAGATGGCGATGACCTGCTGCGCCCCGGTCGCCGGCCCGAACCGCTCCGCGCCGCTGGCGAAGCCGTAGCCGCCCAGGTAGAGGATGTTCTCCACCATGGCGAAGCCGACCGCGGAGAGCCCGCAGTAGACCAGCCCGTCGGTGATGCCGGACCACTCCCGTCGCCGGAACACCAGCAGCAGGATCGGCCCGAGCGCCTTGGTCAGCTCCTCGACGAACGGGGCGACCAGCACACCGGTGAGGGCGGCCGGCAGGTGCGCGTCGGCGATCCGGCCGGCCGCGAAGTCGTTGACGGTCAGCGAGGCGGCCGTGGCGACGAAGGCGCCCCAGGCGAAGCAGAAGACGAGGTACTTCAGCGGCTCCGGCTCGTACCGGTCGAGCCAGAGGAAACAGCCGACCAGCACGGGCACCGGCAGGACGGCGGTCGCCGCGCCGATCAGCAGCGCCTGCACGCCGATGTTCTCGCCGATGGTGTAGACCATGAAGACCGCGCACGCCGCGATGAGCAGCACCAGCCCCGCGAGCACCAGCAGCCGCCGCCAACCCAGCCGACGCAGCGGCATCCGGGGCGCGGCACCCGGGGCGGACGGGGCGGACGGCGCGGTCGGCGACGGCGGTACGCCGCCGGGCGGGGTGTCGGCCATGCGGTCAGCCTAGCCACCACCGGCCGGGTGGTCCTGGCGCATCGGCAGCCGCTATGCTGCCCGCAGGTCACGAGCGCCAGCGTCAAGCCCCGGCTTGCTGGCCGGCAACCCTCGTCGAGTTCGCGGTGGGGTGCCCCGGGTGATGACCGGGCCCGGCCCCGATCCGCGTGCCGGGCAAGCGCGGACCCCGTCCCGACGTAGCCCCGGGGTCCCTGGCCCGGGAGGTTCCCCCGTGTCCGTCGCCCTCGTGTCCCCGAACGCCACCGTGCCCGCCGTCCCGGCCGAGGCGGAGCCGCTCGACGTGCTCGGTGTACCGGGTGAGATCAACCTCGACTACGCGGCCACCGCGCCGTGCGCGCGGGCCGCGGCCGACGCGGTGGCCGAGCTGCTTCCCTGGTACGCGAGCGTGCACCGCGGCGCCGGGGCGCTCTCCCGCCGCTGCACGCTCGCCTACGAGCGGGCCCGGCAGACGGTGGGTGACTTCTTCGGCGCCCGGGCCGACGACCACGTGATCTTCACCCGTAACACCACGGACGCGCTGAACCTGCTGGCCCGGGCATTGCCCGCCGGCACCACGGTGGTCACCTTCGCCGGCGAGCACCACGCGAACCTGCTGCCCTGGCCGCGCGGCTCGGTCCGGTTGCCGGTGCCCGCCGACTCCGGCGAGGCGGTACGCGCGCTGGACGCGGCGCTCGCCGAGCTGCGTCGGGCAGCGCAGCCGGGGCTGCCGGTGCTGGCGGCCTTCACCGGGGCGAGCAACGTGACCGGCGAACGGTGGCCGGTGGCCGAGCTGGCCCGGGTGGCCCGGCGGCACGGTGCCCGGATCGCCGTGGACGCAGCGCAGCTCGCCCCGCACGTGCCGGTGGACCTGCTGGCGCTGGACGTGGACTACCTCGCCGTCTCCGGCCACAAGCTCTACGCCCCGTTCGGGGCCGGGGCGTTGATCGGCCGGTCCGACTGGCTCGACGCGGCGCAGCCGTACCTGGCCGGCGGCGGTGCCACCGCCCGGGTCGGGGCTGGCACGCACGAGGTCACCTGGGCGGTCGGCCCGGCCCGGCACGAGGGGGGTACCCCGAACCTGCTGGGCGCGGTGGCGCTGGCCGCCGTCTGCGACGCCCTCAGCGACGCGGACCGTGCGGCGCTGCACGAGCGGGAGCAGCGGCTGCTCGCCCGCCTCCGCGAGGGCATCGCGGCCCTGCCGCACGTGGTGGAGCTGCGCACCTTCGAGCCGGACGCACCGCGGGTCGGCATCGTCTCCTTCGCGGTCGCGGGGTGGGACTCCAGCGAGGTCGCCGCCGAGCTGGCCCGCAAGCACTCCATCGGGGTGCGCGACGGGTTGTTCTGCGCCCACCCGCTCGCCCAGCGGCTGCTCACCGAGGCGGCCACCCGCTCCGGACGGCGGGACCTGCCGCCGACGGCGCTGCGGGCCAGCATCGGGCTGGGCAGCACCGAACAGCACGTCGACCGGCTGATCGCGGCCCTCGCCACGTTCGCCTGAGCCCCCGGCGGCGAGGCACCGGCCGAAGCCCCCGGAGCACGCCGCACCGGGCCGGTCGCGGCGCGCCGACGGGCGGCGCGGTGGGACGGTCAGCCGACGGGCGGCGCGGTGGGCGGTTTCGGCCGCCCACCGTCCGGTTCGGGGCTGCCGCCCCGGGGCGTGTCCAGATCGCCGAAGGAGCTCCGGATCAGCCGGTTCGCCTCCTCCTGATCGATCCCGGAGGCCACCAGCAGGTCGCTCGCCGCCGTGCGGACCTGCGCCACGACGACGCTGCCGGAGAAGCCGACCCCGTCCTCGTACGCCCGGCCGGCCTCGCTGACCGCGCGCAGCGACCGCTCCCGGGCCTGCTCCGGCTCGTCGCCCACGGCGAACTCGTGTCTGAGCAGGCGCACCGACTCGGCGAGATGGTTGATCGCGTCCGGCATCGGCTCGGGGATCGGCTCCTCGTCCTCGATCAGGGTGACCGACCGGCGGATGAGCGTGCCGCTGTTGCGCATCGCCCGGTCGATCGGGTCGGCCGCGTCCGCGTAGTGGGTCAGCTCGTTGCGGCGGTGCCACCGGGCCGGTGACAGGGTCGCGGTCTCCTTCGCCCCCTCGATCGCCTCCACGAAGGTGGCCAGCTGCTCCTTGTTGTCGCGGAGCCGGTCCAGGGCCCGCTGCACCCTCGCGCGATCCCGGCTGCGCAGGCCGTCCGCGGTGGCGTCGAGCTGCGCGGCGAGCAGGTCGAGCGCCGGCCGGGCGGCCCGGTTGAGCACCCGGAGCGGGTTGAGCGGCAGCAGGATGGCGGTCACCAGCAACGCGATCCCACCGCCGAGGAAGGCGTCGACGAATCGGGGGATCTCCAGGTTCTGCGTGGAGGGGCTCAGCGTCACGATCAGCACGGCGGTGGCCGCCGCCTGGATCACGATCGCGACGCTCGCGCCCGCGAAGATCGTCAGCAGGATGGCCGCCGTGACCACGATTCCGAGTTGCCAGGCCCCGGTCCCGAGGACGTAGATCAAGCCGTCCCCGACCGCCACCCCGACCGCCACTCCGATGATCAGCTCCACCGTGCGCCGGAACCGTTGGCCGACGGAGGCCGCCAGGGTGCCGACCGCCGAGATGGGCGCGAAGACCGGCTGCGGGTTGCCGAGCAGCCGATGCGACACCAGGTACGCCAGCGCGGCCGCCAGCCCGGCCTGCACGGCCAACCCGGCGGCCATCCGGACCCGGTGCAGCCGCTCGTGCAGCGTCGCCTTGCTGATGTGCCGGACCTGCTCCATCGCGTCGGCGATGCGCGTGCTGTCGGTGTCGGCGACCAGCTCACGCGGGCGCACCCGTCCGAACCGTTTACGCTCCCGGGCCGCCGTCATGCCCGCTACTACCCGGGGCGCGCCCGGTGAATCCTCGCTTCCGGACCCTTCGGGGCTGGGGCAGACTCGTCGCGTGGCCGAACTACTCGAACGGTGGACGACGGCGACCCGGGGCGCCGGCGCGACCGGCCCGGCCGGGCCGACCGAAGCCGGGGAGGAGCTGTTGCGCCGGTGGCGGGAGCCGCACCGGCACTACCACACCGTCGACCATCTCCGCGCGGTGCTGGACGTGATCGACCGGCACGCCGCGCTCGCCGTACGACCTGACCTGGTCCGGCTGGCCGCGTGGTGCCACGACGCGGTCTACGACCCGCGGGCCGGTGGCGACGCGAACGAGCGGGACAGCGCCGAGCTGGCCGTCCGGCTGCTCACCGGTCTCGGGCTCCCGGCCGACGCGGTGGCCGAGGTCCGCCGGCTGGTCCTGCTCACCGCCGGGCACCTGGTCGACGCCGGGGACGCCGACGGCACCCTGCTCTGCGACGCCGATCTCGCCGTGCTGGCCGCGCCCGCACCGACCTACGAGCGGTACGCGGCGGCGGTGCGACGGGAGTACGCCCACGTGGCCGAGGCGGAGTTCCGGGTCGGCCGGGCGCAGGTGCTCCGCGCACTGCTCGACCTGCCGGCGCTGTTCCGGTCGCCCCCGCTGGCCCGACTGTGGGAGCAGCCGGCCCGGGCGAACCTACGCCGGGAGCTGGCCGTCCTCACCGCTCCTGCGGGGTAGCGAGGTCACCGGTCTGCGCCGCCCGGACCAGGTGCTTCGGCCGGCGCAGCCCGGCGGCGCGCAGCAACCGGGCCAGCTCCCGGCTCGGCACCACGCGCGCACCGAGCCAGACGGCCATCGCGAACCGGGTGGCCGGGATGTCGTAGTGGTCCCGGTCGAAGCCCCGCCGGGGCGAGCCGAGCGCCTCGGCGAACGCGTGCAGCTCCGCGTACGAGACGTCGCTGATCAGGTGGGACCAGAGCCGGCCCCGGGACGGCCAGGCGGGCTGGTCCAGGTAGAGCATCCCCCCAACGTAGCGCGATGTCCGGCAGCGCCGGCGTTGTCCGGCACCGCGCCGACCCGCCCCACGCAGTGGATCATGTTGATGAACGGCGTCCGGGCACCTAGCCTCTCCAGCATGGCCGGATCCCCCCTCATCGACGAACTGCTTGCCACCCTCGGCGAGAGCGCCGTGCTGACCGATCCGGACCTGCTCCGGATCCACGAACGCGACGAGGCCGACCTCTGCGCCGCCGGCACCCCGCTGGTCGTCGTCCGGCCGCGCAGCACCGAGGAGGTGGTCGCCGTGGTCCGGGCGGCGGCCCGGCACGGCGTACCCGTGGTGCCGCAGGGCGCCCGCACCGGGCTGGCCGGGGCGGCGAACGCCGTCGACGGCGCGCTGGTGCTCAGCACCGTCGCCATGGACGAGATCCGGGAGATCGACCCGGTGAGCCGCATCGCGGTGGTGCAGCCGGGCGTGGTCAACGCGGCGCTCGCCGCGGCGGTGGCGAAGCAGGGGCTCTGGTACCCGCCGGACCCCGGCTCCTGGGAGTCCTCCACCATCGGCGGCAACGTCGCCACCAACGCCGGCGGCATGTGCTGCGTGAAGTACGGCGTGACCACCGAGTACGTGCTCGGCCTGGAGGTCGTGCTCGCCTCCGGCGAGGTGCTGCGCACCGGCCGGCGCACCGCCAAGGGCGTGGCCGGTTACGACCTCACCCGGCTCTTCGTCGGCTCCGAGGGCACCCTCGGCGTGGTCACCGAGGTGACTGTCGCGTTGCGGCCCGCCCCGGCGGAGTCGCTGACCCTGGTGGCGGTCTTCCCCACCACGGCGGCGGCGGGCGCCGCGGTCGCCGAGATCGCCGCCCGCGGGCTCAGCCCGAGCCTGCTGGAGCTGCTGGACCGGACGCACCTGCGGGCCATCGAGGCGTACCGGCCGATGGGTCTGCGCACCGACGCCGAGGCCCTGCTGCTGGCCGCTGCCGACACCGGCACCCGGGCGGCGGACGACCTGGCGGCGCTCGCGGAGGTGTGCGAGGCGGCCGGGGCCGACGAGGTCTTCGCCGCCACCGACGCGGTCGAGGCGGCGGCCCTGCTCCAGGCCCGCCGGCTCGCGCACCCGGCGATGGAGAAGTTCGCCGCGGACGCCTACCCGGGAGGCAACGGTGGCCTCGTCATCGACGACGTGGCGGTGCCCCGGGGCGCACTCGCCGCACTGCTCGACGGGGTGTCCCGGATCGCGGCGGAGTACGACGTGCCGATCGGCGTCGTGGGCCACGCCGGGGACGGCAACCTGCACCCGAACATCGTGGTGGACCGGGCCGACCCGGCCAGCCTGGAGCGCGGCCGGCGGGCCTTCGACGAGATCATGCGGCTCGGCCTGGAGCTCGGCGGCACCTGCACCGGCGAGCACGGGGTGGGCCTGCTCAAGCGGGACTGGCTGGCCCGCGAGATCGGGCCGGTGGGCGTACGCGTGCACCAGGCGATCAAGGCGGCGCTGGACCCGACCGGGCTGCTGAACCCCGGAAAGATGCTCTGAGCGCCGGGGCTACTGCTCCGTCAGCTCGGCCGGGGTGGCCTGGGTGAGCAGCAGGAGGACCTCGCCGGCGATGGGCGGGGCCTCCACCCCCGGGCAGTCCTCGGTGGTGATCGACCCGACGGCGGTGAGCAGGCTGGAGGTCAGCGCGTCGATGCAGGTCGACCGGTAGTGCCGCGCCTGGTCGGTCTCCGCCGCGAGCCCCGGATCGGCGAGGAGCTGCTGCAACCGGCTCACCTGCTCGGGGGCGAACCCTCCGGTGGAGGTCACGCCGTCACCGGCGCAGTCGAGGCACTTCCAGGTGCCGTTCTTCTCGACCTGCAGGGTGCGCAGCGGGCCGTACGCGCCGAGCTTCTGGAAGAGGCTGACCTGACCGTCCCCCACTGTGGTCGGAGCACCCGGCTCCGGCAGCGCGCTCGCCGGGTCGCTGGGCGCGGGGGCCGGCTCGTCCGTGGAGGCGTTGACCAGGGTGCAGCCGGTCAGCGCGGTGGAGAGCAGCACACCGAGGAGAGGACCGAGCAGACGTGAGGGGCGGGACACTCGCCGGAAGCTACCGCACCGCCGGTTGCGCCTGGTAGCCCTACAGCTCGGTAGCTTTCGGCGATCAGCCGGCGGGCAGCTCCGCGGGGTCGCCGTCGCCGCCCCGGTCGGCCGCGTAGCCACGTACGTCCGGCGCGCCGAGCCGGGCCGCGTCGGCCGCGACGTCGTCCGGCATCAGCTGGGACTGCCGCTCCGCCTCGACCCGGGCCCGGTAGTGCTCCACCTCACGGGCCCGCCGCGCGGCGTCCCACCCGAACACCGCACCCATCAGCTCGGCGGTGTGCTCCGCCGACTCGACGCCCCGGTGGCTGGTCTCGATCGAGATCCGGGTACGCCGGGTCAGCACGTCCTCCAGGTGCAGCGCCCCCTCGGCCCGCGCGGCGTAGGTGACCTCGGCGGCCAGGTACTCCGGCGCGCCGGCCAGTGGGGTGCCGAGCAGCGGGTCGGCGTCGATCAGCGCGAGGATGTCCAGGGTGAGCGTGCCGTACCGCTCCAGCAGGTGCTCCACCGCGCCGACCGCCACCCCGTGCCGCCGGGCCAGGTCGGCCCGGTCCCGCCACATCGCGGTGTATCCGTCGGCGCCGAGCAGCGGCAGGTCGGCGGTGCGCGACGGGCGCACCCCGCCGAGGCGCCGCGCCGCCCGGTCCACCACGTCCGAGGCCATCACCCGGTACGTCGTGTACTTGCCGCCGGCCACCAGCAGCAGCCCGAGCATCGGCTCGACCACCGCGTGCTCACGGGAGAGCTTCGAGGTGGAGTCCGCCTCACCGGCCAGCAGCGGGCGCAGCCCCGCGTACACCCCTTCGATGTCGGCGGTGGTCAGCGGCCGCTCCAGCACGGTGTTGACCTGGTCGAGCAGGTAGTCGATGTCGCTCGCGGTGGCGGCCGGATGAGAGCGGTCCAGCCGCCAGTCCGTGTCCGTGGTGCCGATGATCCAGTGACCGCCCCACGGGATGACGAAGAGCACGCTGGTGGCGGTACGCAGGATCAGGCCGGTCTCGCCGGTGATCGCCGAGCGGGGCACCACCAGGTGCACCCCCTTGGAGGCGCGTACCCGCAGCCCGGGCCGGAGCCCGACGTCGTTCAGCATCCGCGCCATGTCGTCGCTCCACACCCCGGTGGCGGCGATGACCGTACGGGCCCGCACCTCGAACTCGGCCTCCGGCGAGCCGGCCGGCGCCTCCATGTCCCGTACGCGCACGCCGGTGACCTCCCGCGCCTGCCGGATCAGGCCGACGGCCCGGGCGCTGCTCACCACGGTCGCCCCGAGACTCGCCGCGGTGCGGGCCAGCGTCACCACCAACCGGGCGTCGTCGACCTGCCCGTCGTAGTAACGGATCGCCCCGGCGAGCGCGTCGGCGCGCAGGCTCGGGAAGATCCGCCGGGCCCCCTCCCGGGTGAGGTGCCGGTGCAGCGGCATGCCCCGGCCGCTGCCGAAGATCCCGGCGAAGGCGTCGTACGCCGCCACACCGGTGCCGTAGTAGGAGCGGCGGAAGACCCGCCCCGGCAGGTCGCGTACGCCCGCACCGGCGGGGAGCGGTACCAGGAACGGCACCGGCCGGACCAGGTGCGGCGCCAGCCGGGTGGCGAGCAGCCCCCGCTCGGTGAGCGCCTCGTGCACCAGGTGGAACTCCAGCTGCTCCAGGTAGCGCAGGCCGCCGTGGATGAGTTTGCTGGAGCGGCTGGAGGTGCCGGCGGCGAGGTCGCGCGCCTCGACCAGGGCCACCTTCAGGCCGCGGGAGGCCGCATCGAGCGCCGCGCCCGCCCCGGTCACCCCGCCCCCGATCACCAGTACGTCGAATCGCTCCGCCCGGAGTTTGCGCAGGTCGTTGCTGCGCCGCTCGGGCGACAGCCGGCCGGCGACGGATCGGGACACGTTGGGGTCGCGCACGCGTCCACGGTAACCGCCAAGAACATCCGAGGGCACGTCGCAGGGGTCGGCCGCGCCGGTTCGACCCCTGGGCGTCCGGGAGTCGCGCGTCGCCGGGCCGGGTGTGAACGGTGGCTCGGCGTACTGTTTCTCAATGCCCCAACCCCCGGCGTGGGCCGTTCCCCGCGCGTCGAGCGACTCCCCGCCCGGGCCCTGGCCGGTGGTCGGGGCCGTCCTGGTCGGCTGCTGGGCGGTCGCGGTGACCGTGCCGGTCCAGGCCGGCGGCTGGCTCGCCGATCAGCTGCTGCTCGGCGTCGGACGGGACCGGGCCGGTTGGCTCTGGCCGGCGGCGGGCCTGCTGACCGTGCTGCTGGTCGGTACGCCCGCGCTGCTGCTCGCTCTGCTGCCCCGCTCGGCCGCGATCCGCGCCACCGGCCGCGCCTGGCTGACCGGCGTCGTCGTGCTCGGCGTGTTCACGCTGCTGCGGGCGGTCCCGCCGGTGCACCACGAGGCCTACCTCGGCGGGCTCGCCGCGACCGCCGCCCTGGCCGCCGCCGTCCTGGGCCGGCTCGCCCGCCGACGGCGGACCGACGGCCGCCCCGGCCCGACGGTGGCCGTCCCGGACGCGGCAGGTGCGGTCCCCACCGGACCGGCGGGCCCGACAGCCCACCCACCGGCCGTCGAGGACCCCCGGACCGCCGGAGCGGGTGCGGCCGATGACCCGGCCCCGGGCCGGAGGGCGCTCGGTGGGCTGCGGGCCGGGCCGGTGACGCTGCTCGCGATCGCCGCCGGACTCGCGGTGCTGCTGCCGTGGGCCTGGCTGGGTGCGCTCGGCGGGCCGCTGGAGACGGTGCTCGCCGCGCTCGCCGCCGCCGCGCTCGGCGCGCTGACCGGGGCGCTTCTCGACGCCGGCTTCTGGTCCCGCTTCGCGGTCGGCGAGCCGCCCCGACCGGTCCGGCTGGTGCTCGTCGGCGGCCTGGTCGCCGGGGTGACGCTGCTGCTGCTCGCCGCCGGCGCCGGCCAGTCGGGCGCGCAACTTCCGGCCCTGCTCACCCTCCCCCCGATCGGCTTCGCGTCGGCCGCGCTGCACGCCGCCGCTCACCGTCGGCGCAACTCCGGCGCGGGGTCCGCCGCACCGACCCGGTGGCTGGTCGGGCTCGCCGCGTTCGGCCCGCTCGCCTTCGCGGATCCGGAGGAGATCACCCTGCTGCTGGGCACCACCCGGGACGTGCCGTTCTGGGTGGCCGTCACCGCCGCCGTCGGGCTCGCCGTGGCGCTGCTCCTCGCGGTCGGGTACGGAGTGCTGCTCGCTCGCCCGGCCGCGCGCACCCCGGGCCGGCGCACCGCCGCCCTCACCGCCGCGGCGCTGCTGGTGGCGCTGGTCGCCGTCTACCTCGGTCCGGGTCGACCCGGGCTGTATGGCGAACGCCTGCTCGTGGTGCTGCGGGAGCAGGCCGATCTGACGAGCCTGCCCACCGTCGCGCCGGGGCGGGCCGGACGCGACGCGCGGGCCCGTGAGGTGTACCGGCGGCTGGTCGACACGGCCGACCGCACCCAGGCGGGGCTGCGTCGCGAGGTGACCCGGCTGGGCCTGCGCCCGACGTCGTACTACCTGGTGAACGCGATCGAGGTCGACGGTGGGCCGGCGGTGCGGGCGTGGCTCTCCGGCCGGCCCGAGGTGGACCGGGTGCTGGTGAGCCAGCGGCTGCGCCCGCTGCCCGCGCCGGCCGGCATCACCCGGGGTACCGACCCCGCCCCGACCGGTCCCGAGTGGAACATCCGCCGGCTCGGCGCGGACCGGGTCTGGGCGGAGGGGGTGAGCGGCGCCGGCGTGGTCATCGGCAGCTCGGACTCCGGCGTGGACGGTCGGCATCCGGCCCTGGCCGCGGGCTTCCGGGGTGGCGACGACTCCTGGTACGACCCGTGGGACGGCACCCGCTTCCCCACCGACTCCGGTGGGCACGGCACGCACACGATCGGCAGCGCCGTCGGCCGGGACGGCATCGGGGTCGCCCCGGGCGCCCAGTGGGTGGGCTGCGTGAACCTGGACCGGAACCTGGGCAGCCCCGGCCACTACCTCGACTGCCTCCAGTTCATGCTGGCCCCGTTCCCGTCCGGGGCCGATCCGTTCACCGCCGGCCGGCCCGAGCGGGCCCCGGACATCCTCACCAACTCGTGGGGCTGCCCGGGGATCGAGGGCTGCGACGCGGGCGTGCTCCGGTCGGCGACCGCCGCGCTCGACGCCGCGGGCATCTTCGTGGCCGCGGCGGCCGGCAACACCGGCCCGTGGTGCGGTTCGGTCGACGATCCTCCCGCGCCGTACCCGGACGTGCTCACGGTGGGCGCGGTGGACGACCGGGACCGGGTGGCGGAGTTCTCCTCGCGGGGCCCGGCGCGAGGTGGTGCGGCGAAACCCGACGTGGTGGCGCCGGGGGTCGGGGTGCGCTCGGCGATGCCCGGCGGCGGGTACGCCACCCTCGACGGCACCTCGATGGCGACCCCGCAGGTGGCCGGCGTGGTGGCGTTGATGTGGTCGGCGAACCCGGCGCTGGTCGGCGATGTGACCCGGACGCGGCAACTGCTGCGGGACACGGCCACCCCGGCTCAGCCGACCTACCTCTCCCGCGACCCGTCGGACACCTGCGGTGGGGACGCGAACATCACCGGCGCGGGGCTGGTCGACGCGTACGCCGCCGTGCGCGCCGCCCGGTGAACCGCCGGTGGGGTGCTCTTGCGCCGACCCGTACCCGGTGATCTAGGGTCGGCCACCATGGACGCAGAGATCACCGTCGTCGAGCTGACCCCAGACCTGGCCCCGGCTGTCGTACGGCTCTGCGAGGGGGCGCTGGACCTGCCGGAGGACGCGGCCGAGGCGGACGCCATCGTGGCGACCCTCTGGCTCCGGGCCGTTGCCGATCGGCCCGGGTTCACCCTCGGCGCGTACCGCGGGTCGGAGCTGGTCGGGGCGCTGATCGGCTCGATGGCGGCGGCCGACCAGCGGCTCGGGCACGTCGACCTGGTCGCGGTGACACCGGAGCACCGGCGTCGGGGTGTCGCCCGGGCGCTGCTGGCCGAGGCGGAGCGGCGGCTCGCCGGGCTGGGCGCGGCGGAGGTGCTGCTCGCCGGCAACCCACCCTTCTACGCCTGGCCGGGGATCGACGTCCGGTACACCCCGGCGGTCTGCGCGGCGTCGGCGCTCGGCTACCAGCAGGACCGGACCGCGTGGAACATGACGGCCGACCTGTCGTACGACGACTCGCCGGCGCTGCGGTCCACGGCGGCGGCGGAGCGTCGCCTCGCCGGTGCGGGCGTGACCGTACGCGCGGCGGGGCCGGGCGATCTGCCGGCGCTGGCCGAGCTGGCCGAGGGCACCTTCGGTGGGAGTTGGGCCGCCGAGCTGGCCGGTTCGGTGGGCCGTCCGGGGGCCGGCTGCCATCTGGCCGAACGCGACGGTGCCGTGATCGCCTTCGCGGCGTACGGCTCGTCCCGGCCGAGTTGGTTCGGGCCGATGGGCACCGCCCCGGCGGCCGAGGGCTCGGGGATCGGCGGGGTGCTGCTGCGCCGCTGCCTGCGCGACCAGCGGGCGGCGGGGCACGACTCGGCGCAGATCGGCTGGGTCGGGCCGGTACCGTTCTATTCCCGCAGCGCGGGCGCCCGCATCGAGCGCGTCTTCTTCCTCTACCGCAAGCGTTTCGGGAATTGATAAAAGGGCGAATGGGATATAGACCCAGATAATGCCATTCGCCCCCATCGACGAGCGGCGCCCCCTACCGTTTCGGTAGAGGAGGCAGCCATGACCACGGACGAAGAGAGCGACGACGTCGCGCCCGTCACCTGGACGCCGGTCGGCGATCTCCCCGGGCAGCTACCGATCGACCGGCTGGACTTCGGCGACGCCGAGCAGCTGGCGGAGATGACCGACACCGGGGAACCGGTGACCGAGGAGTCGCTGGAGATGGTGGACGCGCCGATCCAGCTACGCGCCCCGTACGACCGGGCGCAGAAGCGGCGCAACCAACGACCGCTGCCAACCTGACGAGAAACGTAAACCGGTCACCATTCGCCAATCACCCAGGCGCGACCAGTGATCGACTCGGGGTCCTTGAAGTCGGGGCATCAGGCGGCCGGGACACCCCGACATCAAGGAAGCCGAGTTGATCATCGGCGCGCTTGGGGCGATGAGCGCGATGTGTCCGGTTTGTGGGCCTGGAGGGGCGGCGGGTGGTGCCCAGCGACCGGGCTCCGCCCGGGGGCGCCAGCGCGATCCGCGCGAAGGTCCAATCGAGGGCCGCCGGCCGTAAACCGGACACCATTCGCCAATCACCCAGGCACCGCTCGTGATCGACTCGGGGTCCTTGAAGTCGGGGCATCAGGCGAAACAGAAACGGGGCGGGCCGCTGACGCGACCCGCCCCGTTCCCGAACGGAAGCTCTGGACTCAGAAGTCCATCTCCCCGCCACCCGGGCCAGCCGGGGCGGCCGGGGTCTTCTCCGGCTTGTCCGCCACGACGGCCTCGGTGGTGAGGAAGAGCGCCGCGATCGACGATGCGTTCTGCAGCGCCGAACGGGTCACCTTGGCCGGGTCGATGATGCCCGCGGCCAGCAGGTCCACGTACTCGCCGGTGGCGGCGTTGAGGCCGTGGCCCGGCTCCAGGCTGCGGACGCGCTCGACGACGACGCCACCCTCGAGGCCGGCGTTGACGGCGATCTGCCGCAGCGGGGCGTCCAGCGCGATCTTGACGATCTGCGCGCCGGTCGCCTCGTCACCGGTCAGGTCCAGCTTGTCGAAGGCGGTCTTGCCGGCCTGCACCAGCGCGACGCCACCACCCGGGACGACGCCCTCCTCGACGGCGGCCTTCGCGTTGCGGACCGCGTCCTCGATGCGGTGCTTGCGCTCCTTCAGCTCGACCTCGGTGGCCGCGCCGACCTTGATCACCGCAACACCGCCGGCCAGCTTGGCCAGGCGCTCCTGCAGCTTCTCGCGGTCGTAGTCGGAGTCGCTCTTCTCGATCTCGGCCCGGATCTGGTTGACCCGGCCCTGGATCTGCTCGGCGTCACCGGCGCCGTCGACGATGGTGGTCTCGTCCTTGGTCACCACGACCTTGCGGGCGCGGCCCAGCATCTCGAGGCCGGCGGCGTCGAGCTTGAGGCCGACCTCCTCGCTGATGACCTGGCCACCGGTGAGGATGGCGATGTCGGTCAGCATGGCCTTGCGGCGGTCACCGAAGCCCGGCGCCTTGACGGCGACCGACTTGAAGGTGCCCCGGACCTTGTTGACGACCAGGGTGGCGAGGGCCTCGCCCTCCAGGTCCTCGGCGATGATCAGCAGCGGCTTGCCGCCCTGCATGACCTTCTCGAGGATCGGGAGCAGGTCCTTCACCGACGAGATCTTGCTGTTGGCGATCAGGATGTACGGGTCGTCGAAGACGGCCTCCATACGCTCCGGGTCGGTCATGAAGTACGCGGAGATGTAGCCCTTGTCGAAGCGCATACCCTCGGTGAGCTCGAGCTCCAGGCCGAAGGTGTTGCTCTCCTCGACGGTGATGACGCCTTCCTTGCCGACCTTGTCCATCGACTCGGCGATGATCTCACCGACGCTGGTGTCGGCGGCCGAGATGGAGGCGGTGGAGGCGATCTGCTCCTTGGTCTCCACGTCCTTGGCGAGCTTCAGCAGCTCCTCCGAGACGCTGGCCACGGCGGCCTCGATGCCCCGCTTCAGGGCCATCGGGTTGGCACCGGCGGCCACGTTGCGCAGGCCCTCACGGACCAGAGCCTGGGCCAGGACGGTCGCCGTCGTCGTGCCGTCACCGGCGACGTCGTCGGTCTTCTTCGCGACCTCCTTGACCAGCTCGGCGCCGATCTTCTCGTACGGGTCCTCGAGCTCGATCTCCTTGGCGATGCTCACACCATCGTTGGTGATGGTGGGGGCACCCCACTTCTTCTCGAGCACGACGTTGCGGCCCTTGGGGCCGAGGGTCACCTTCACGGCGTCGGCGAGCTGGTTCATGCCCCGCTCGAGGCCGCGGCGCGCCTCTTCGTCGAACGCGATCATCTTGGCCATACGGCGTTGTCCTCCTGGACACTCACGGGCCACCCGAGTGTGTGTCCCGGATGGGCCGCCTGGTGTACGCACCTTGGGACGTCGCCCTCAGGGCGACGACGACGTCTCCTAGGCCGGGCCGGATAGCCCGCGACGACCGGTCACGTGCCCCACCAGCGACTTGTCCGCCGATGTGGCCGCAACCCCACCGCCCCGACCTTTGGCACTCGCGGCGTGCGAGTGCCAATAACTTGTTTAGCACTCTCCCATGCCGAGTGCAAGCAGAGTGCTCCCGTCAGCCGAGTTCCGCGGCCAGCCTCGCACTGTTCACCGGGCCTTCCAGGGCGCGCTGTTCGGCGTACGTCACCACCAGCCCCACCAGTTGCAGGAGCTGCACCGGAAGGGTCAGCACCCCGGTGATCGCCAGCACCACGATCACCCCGATCGCCGTACCCGCGGAGGCGAGCGGATCGACGCCGAACGGCACGACGGCCGCCCCCTGCAGGCCACCCACCACCAGGCTCAGGACGAGCAGCACCGCCGCCACCAGCGCCACCCGGCCGAGCACCATCGCGAACCGCTTGTGGAACATCCCCCACGCCCGACCCAGCGGGTTCACCCGCTCGAAGAGGTAGACCGGCCCGAACAGGCTCAGCGCGAAGGCGACGTAGATGCCCGGCAGGATGCAGAAGCAGACGCCCACGGCGATGGTCAGACCGGCCAGCAGCGTCCAGCCCCAGAGCCCGAACATCCGCCGCACGCCGTAGCGCAGGGCCCCGGGCAGGTCGACCGCCTCGCCGGCCGCCTGGCGGGCGATCACCCAGGTGCCGGCTGCCCAGCCCAGGCACTGCACCAGGCCGATCAGCACGCTTCCGGCGAGGCTCACCAGGAGCAGGACTGTCATGTCACCCACGAAGGTGTCCGGCAGCCTCGAGGGGTCCTGCGCGGTCGAGACGTCCCATCTCGCGGTCGGGTCCACCCCGAGCGAGATCACCGAGAAGACCACCCCCGGCAGGACCTGGGTCAGCAACAGCAGTGGCAGCAGTACGCGCCAACCACGCCGCACCGCGCCGAGACAGCGCTGCCACCACCCGCCGAGGCCGACGCCGGGCGGCGTCACCAGGGGGTCGTTCGGGTCGATACCGGGCGGGTACCAACCGCCGGCCGGCCCGCCGTACCAGGTCTGACCGGGGTACGGACCCGCAGCGGGCGGGTAGCCGGCCGGTGCCGGGGCAGCGGGATGCCCGGCCGGCGGATAGCCCCAGCCCGGCGGCGGGGTGCCGGGCTGGCCCCAGCCCGCCGCGTTCGGATCCCAACCGGGGGTCGCACCCGGAGCGGCCGCCCCCGCCGGATCCCAACCGGGGCTCGCGCTCGGTGCACCGGCGCCCGTCGGACCCCAACCGGGGGTGGCACCCGAGGTACCGGCGCCCGTCGGATCCCAACCGGGGGTGGCACCCGGGGCACCGGCGCCCGTCGGACCCCAACCGGGGGTGGCACCTGGAGTGCCGGCTCCCGTCGGATCCCAACCGGGAGGTGTGGCCGGCCTACCGGCTGGGGGCCAGCCGGGCTGCGCGCCGGGGCCGCCGTGGGCGGGCGGGGTGATCGGCTCGCCGGGCCTACCGGGTTGCGGACCGGTCTGGTCGGGATCGGAGCCGTACGGGCCGGGCTGGCCCGGGGGTGGGGTGGCCGGGGGCGGCAGGTCGGACATGAACCCTCCTAGCGACAGCTGGAACGGCCCATGATCTTCCTTGCTCGCGCGCTCGGCGCGCAGCCCCACCCAGCGGTCGCTCGACGGATTCGTAATCGACTCGAGTTTCTTGATGTCGGGGTGTCACACGGTCGGCGATACCCCGACATCAATGAGGGCGAGTCGATCATCCCGCTCAGCCGATGACGTGCACCCGCTCCGCCTGCGGGCCCTTCTGACCCTGGGCGATCTCGAACTCGACCCGCTGGCCGTCTTCGAGTGCCTTGTAGCCGTCCATCTCGATCGCGGAGAAGTGGACGAACACGTCCTGACCGCCGTCGACGGCGATGAAGCCGTAGCCCTTCTCGGCGTTGAACCACTTCACGGTGCCCTGTGCCACGGTCCACTTCCTCCATCTGCGCGGCGTTACCTACCCCGAGCGCCCGGACGCAGCCGGGCGCTCGAAACCACCGTTTCCGCAATCGGCGACGGACGCTGAAAACGGTGACCGAAATCGCACGCTACACGAGGCGTGACGACCGCGCACGACCACAAATCGGGCATATTTCGCCGATGGTGGACAGGAATCCATCGTCGACCGTCGTTGTGGTAGTCATGCGATGTGACGAGCACCCCGGTCGGCGTCGACCGCAGCCGGCCGGAGATCCACCGGGTCCGGCCGGAGGACGCGGCCCGGATGCGGGCGCTGCGACTGGAGATGCTCGCCGACTCGCCGTTGGCCTTCCTGGAGACCGTCGCCGACGCGGCGGCCCGGCCGCACGCGGAGTACGCCCTCCGGATCGCGTCCACCTCGATCGGGTCGCAGATCGCGCAGTTCGTCGCGGACCCGGGTGGGCGGCTGGTCGGGCACGCGGGCGGGACCGTGCTCCCCTCCGAGCCCGAGCTGACCGTCGTCTACGCCGTCTACGTGAGCCCGGGCTGGCGGGGCAGCGGGCTGCTCGCCGACCTCGTCGACGCGGTCGCGGCCTGGTCACGGGCGTGCGGACGGCCCGAGTTGATGCTGGAGGTCGTGGTCGGCAACGACCGCGCCTACCGGGCCTACGAGCGGCTCGGCTTCGTCGACACCGGCGTCCGCGTGCCACACCCGACCGTTCCGGCGATGACCGAACTCCAGATGCGGCGCGCCGCCTGAGCGCCGAGCCACGCCGACCAGCGCGGCCCGGCGCCCGGACCCGGGCCCTACCGGCAGGGCCCCGGCATCCGGCTCAGGCGTGGCGGCGGGACTGGACGATGCGGAAGCGGTTGGCGACGTACGCGCCGTCGGTGAGGGCGGCGTTGGCGGCCGCGTTGGCGCCGCTGCCGTGGAAGTCGGAGAAGGCCGCCGACTGGTTCACGAACACGCCACCGGTCAGGTTGCAGGAGAGGTGCACCCCGACCTCGATCGCCACCGCCTCGGCCGCGTCGAGCACCGCCTCGTCGGTGGAGTAGACGCCCGCGGTCAGCGCGCCCTTCTCACCCACCGTGCTGCGCAGGATCTCCAGGCTGTGGCCGGTCGACCGGGTCGGGATGACGAACGAGATCGGCCCGAACCACTCCCGCCCGTAGGTCGCGGTGTCGTCCGCGGAGACCTTGACCACCGCCGGCGTACGGACCACGGCGCCCGGGAAGGACGGGTGCTCGACCGTACGCGACTCCAGCACCGCCGCGCCGACCTTGGTGACCTCGTCCAGCCGCTCCAGGACACCGTCGTTGACGATCGCCCCGGTCAGCTCGACCCCGCGGGCCGCGTCGGCGGTGAGCTTGCCGACCGCCGCGGCGATACCGCCGGCCACCTCGTCGAAGCTCTTGTGCCCCTGGTCGGTCTCGATGCCGTCGGCGGGGATCAGGATGTTCTGCGAGGTGGTGCACATCTGTCCGCTGTAGAGGGTGAGCGTGAAGCCCAGGTTGCGGCAGAGCCCGGCGAAGTCGTCGGTGGAGTCGATCACGACCGTGTTGAGGCCGGCCTTCTCGGTGTAGACGGAGGCCTGCCGGGCGTTCGCCTCCAGCCAGTCGCCGTACTCGGTGGAGCCGGTGAAGTCGACGATCTTCACGGCCGGGTGCAGGGCCAGCGAGGAGGCGAGCTTCTCGCCCGGCGCCTCGGCGGCGAGCAGCATCAGGTTCGGGTCGAAGCCGGCCTCGGCCAGCACCTCCCGGGCGTACTTCACGGTGATCGCCAGGGGCAGCACCGCGCGCGGGTGCGGCTTGACGATCACCGGGTTCCCGGTGGCCAGCGAGGCGAAGAGCCCCGGGTACGAGTTCCAGGTCGGGAAGGTGTTGCAGCCGACCACCAGGGCCACGCCGCGGGGCACCACGTGGAACGTCTTGGTCATCCGCAGCGGGTCACCCTTGCCCGCGGCCTTCTCCCAGCCGGCCGTCCCCGGGTGCCGGGTCATCTCGGCGTACGCGTACGCGAGCGACTCCAGCGCCCGGTCCAGCGCGTGCGCCCCGCCGGCCTGGAAGGCCATCACGAACGCCTGGCCGCTGGTGAACTGCACCGCGTTGGCCAGCTCGAAGACGTGCTTGTGCAGCCGGTCGAGGATCTCCAGGCAGACCCCGATCCGGGTCTGCGGGCCGGCGTCGCGCCAGGCGGGCAGGGCGGCGCTCGCGGCGGAGACCAGCTCGTCGACCCCGGGGTGCGGGTAGCGGACGCCGAGCTCCACGCCGAACGGGCTCGTCTCGGTGGCGACCCGGTCGCCTCCGCCCGGCTGGTCGAGCGGGAAGTCGCCGTTCAGGTACGCCTCGAAGGCGGCCTTGCCGTCGGCGGCGGCGGTCTCGCCGTAGACGCGCGGGCTGGGCGACTCCGGGTAGGCGGACCAGTATCCGCGCTCGGTGATCGCGGTCAGCGCACGGGTGAGGGTCTCGACGTGCCGGGCGTAGAGAGGGTGCGGGGTGTCCGTCATGCCCGTCATGATGCAACAGAAGGGTGCGCGATCAGTAGACCTGTGTCACAACTCAAATCGTCAGTTGCCAGTCCGTCCAGCCGTCCACCGGCCGGAAGCCGAGCTGCTCGTTGATCGCGATCATGTGGCTGTTGCTGGCGGCGTTGAAGGTGTCGATCGCGCGTACGGCCGGCTCGTGGGCGAGCAGATGACGCAGGTTCTCGACCTTCACGAGCAGGCCCAACCGGTGCCCACGGTGCTCCGGGTCGACGATGGTGATCTGCTGGAACGCGTGCCAGTCGGCGGACGGGCCGAGATCGAGCAGGGTCCACGCGACCAGCCGGCCGGACGCCACGTGCTGGGCGGCGACGTGATACTGCCGCCGGCCCCGCGCGGCCAGCGCCCGCTCGGTGCCCCGGATCCGCTCGGCGTCGACCTTCTCCGCCTCCCAATCCAGGTCGCCGAGGGGCGCGTCGGTGCTCAACCGCCCGTCGAGGTAGGCGATGTCGGCCACGTACTCCTCGGGCACGAGACCGTGCCACCGGAGCGTGCGGTAGCCCTCCGCCTGGGCCCGGGCACCGACCAGCAGCGCGTCCAGCGCGGCCTGGTCGACCCCGGTGGGGTCGAGCCGGCGCCGGATCTCGACGAGTGCGGGCTGCGCACCCGACGCGGCGGCGAAGGCGCCACCCGCCGCGTTGCGCGCCGGCCCGTCCGGCAGCGCCGAGACGGTCATCCCGATGACCCGCTTACGGCCCTGCTCGCGCAGCAGCCGTAGGCAGTGCTCGTGCAGGGCACGGCCGACGCCGTGGCGTCGGTACGCCGGGTGGACGGTGAGCTCGACGGTGGCGTTCTCGGTGTTGTCGAGCTGCGGCAGGTCCAGCGCCAGGTAGCCGGCGGGCACGCCGTCCAGCCGGGCCAACGCCCAGAGCGTGACGGTGCCCGGGAACGGGTGGCGCAGCATCGCCTCGAAGCGGCGGCGGCAGAACGGCGGGTAGTCGGGCACGTCGGCATCGTTGGCCGCGACGCCGATGCGGTAGGCCGCCTCGATCGCGGCGGGATCGGTGGCGTCGAACGGCGCGATCGTGATGCTCATGCCGCGAGCGTGCCCGCAGCAAGACGAACGGGCCAGCGATTAAATCGCCGGCCCGTTCGGAGGTTGGTCGGGAGGGACGATCGCACAACGCCTCCGGCGTTGGGTCGTAAGAACTAAAAGTCTTCGGCGAAACGCCCTCCCGCACGGAGCATCTTGCGCCGTCCGGTTCCTGCCGTCAAGTCCTTAGGGGCGGGTTTCTCGCACCCAGAGCGAAAAGCCGGTTACCCGGCGGATCGGCCGGATCCCCCGATCGGGCGAGCCACGAATGATCCACCCGACTTCGCGCGCCTCCGACCGGGGCGAACCCCGGCAACCCGGCAGGCGGGGAGGGACCGGGGCGGGTCAGCCGAGGAGGCCGGCGTCCCGGGCGGCGCGCAGCGAGGGGCGGATGCGGTGGGTGGGGCCGACCTGCCCGGCGACCGCGTCGATCGTCTTCAACCCCTCGCCGGTGTTGAAGACGACCGTCTCGGCGGACGGGTCGAGCTTGCCGGACTCGACGAGCTTGCGCAGCACCGCCACGGTGACGCCGCCTGCGGTCTCGGCGAAGACGCCGGTGGTCCGGGCCAGCAGGCGGATCGCGGCGCGGATCTCGTCGTCGTCGGCGTACTCCATCCAGCCGCCGGTACGCCGCACCGCTTCCAGGGCGTAGAGGCCGGCCGCCGGGTCGCCGATGTTCAGCGACTTGGCGATGCCGGTCGGCTTCACCGGGACGATCTCGTCCCGGCCGTCGTGCAGGGCGGTGGCGATCGGGTTGCAGCCGGCCGACTGCGCGCCGAAGACCTTCCAGCCGCCGGCCGGCGCCTCGACCAGTCCGATCTCGATCAGCTCGGTGAACGCCTTGTCGATCTTCGTGAGCAGCTCTCCGGAGGCCATCGGGATCACCACCTGAGCGGGGATCCGCCAGCCGAGCTGCTCCGCCACCTCGTAGCCGAGCGTCTTGGAACCCTCGGCGTAGTACGGCCGGACGTTCACGTTGACGAACGCCGTGTCCTCGAACTCGTCGGTCTCCACCAGCTCGCCGCAGAGCCGGTTCACGTCGTCGTACGAGCCGTCGACGGCGACGAGCTCGCCTCCGTAGACGGCGGTGGTGACGACCTTGCCCTGCTCCAGGTCGCTCGGGATGAAGACCACCGACGGCGCGCCCGCCCGGGCCGCGTGGGCGGCGACCGAGTTCGCGAGGTTGCCCGTTGACGCGCAGGCGAACCGGGTGAAGCCGAGCGCCCGGGCGGCGGAGAGCGCCACCGAGACGACCCGGTCCTTGAACGAGTGGGTCGGGTTGGCGCTGTCGTCCTTGACCCAGAGCGGGGCGGTGATGCCCAGCTCCGCGGCGAGGTGCGGGGCGGCGACCAGCGGGGTGAGGCCGGGATCGAGGGAGACCCGGGTCGCCGGGTCCTGACCGGCGGGGAGCAGGGCCGCGTACCGCCAGAGGTTGCGGGGGCCGGCCTCGATCTGCTCCCGGGTCACGGTGGCCAGCGCGGCCGCGTCGTACTCGACCTCCAGCGGGCCGAAACACTCGTAGCAGGCGTGCTGCGCGGCGAGCGGGTAGCGGGCCTGACAGGCGCGGCAGACGAGGGCGCGGGCGGGGCTGGCGGTGGTGTCGATGCCGGACGGGGCGATCGTCGACGTCATGTCGAGAAGTCCTCTCATCTTCCCCCGCATCGCACCGTGCGGCGGGGACGGAATTGGCACCTGCCCCGCCGGCGCTCGACGGTGAGCGCGTGGGGTGGTTGCCGGGGCGTCATCGGGCCGTATCCCTAAGCCCCTCTGGATGAGGTGTTCAGTTGTGCCGCCGAGTCTAAGCGCCCGGCGGGGTCGATTTCAGCGGGGCTCCCACGGTGTGAGCGGAGCGCTGCGCCGCAGCGGGTCCCTGGCCGGCCGGGTCTCCTCCCGTCGGCCCCGCTGAACCCAGGGGTGCGGCCGGGTCCGCGGCGGTGCGAGGATGCGGCGGTGACTCCTCGTCCCAGCCGTGGTCGGCTGCTGCTCACCGGTCTGCCGATCGCCGGCCTGCTGCTGCTCGGCGCCTGCACCGATGAGCACGCGGACGCGGGCGGGGACGGACCCCGGCCGGGCGGGAGGCCCGGAGCAGGCCCCACCGCACCCAGCGACGATCCGGCGAACGTCTGCCCGGTGTCGGGGGTCCGGATCCGGGCCCTCGGGACCAACGCGGCCATGGGGCTGCGGGCGCTCGGCCTGGAGCTGACCAACTGCGGCACGGCGGACTACGCGCTGAACGGCTACCCGTCGCTGCGGCTGCTCGACGCCGACGGCACGCCGATCCCAGTCCAGGTGATCGAGGGGGCGAAGGGCATCACCTCGGGCTTCGACGCCCCGCCCCGACCGCTCACCCTGCGACCCGGCGAGCGGGCCGGCGCCGCGGTGCTCTGGCGCAACCTGGTCACCGACTCGACCGTGGTCGCCACCAGCGGCGAAGCTCTGGAGGTCGCTTCGAGCGCCGGCCGCGCCCGGCAGGCCGTCGAGCTGGACGGCCCGATCGACCTGGGCAACACCGGGCGGCTCGGGGTGAGCGCCTGGAAACCGGCGGAGCCGACCACTCCGGCGCCGCCACCGGCACCGCCGCAGCCCAGCGGGGCGCCCTCGGGGGCGACCACCCTCGACCCCCGGGTGTGAGGGCCGCTAGGAGGTGACGTCCTTGCGGGTGAAGCGCCAGTACGCCAGCGCCCAGAAGAGCGTCGCGTAGCTGATCGAGGAGATCGTGCCGCGTACCACGTCGTCGGTCTGCACCGGAGTCGACAGCAGCCCGAGCCACGCGGTGCTGAAGTGGGTCGGCAGGAAGTCGCGCAGCACGCCGAGCGCGGTGATCTGGTCCAGGATGCTGGAGAGGATCCAGAGCAGCACCGCACCGCCGACCGCGCCGAGCGCGGCGTCCGTGCTCACCGAGAGCAGGAAGGCCAGACCCGCCACCACCAGCAGTACGACCGCCAGGTAGCCGAGCACCGCCAGCAGCCGGAGCAGCCCCTCCCCCGGCGGCAGCTCCGCGGCGACGGTGCTGCGCAGCGGCGACCAGCCGTAGCGGAGGGTGCCGGCGGCCAGGGCCGTGCCGGCGAGCAGCAGCAGCGCCAGCCCCGAGTAGGCGGCCGCGACCAGCAGCTTCACCGTGAGCAGCCGGGCTCGGGGCACCGGAGCGGCGAGCAGGTACCGCAGGCTGCCCCAGCTCGCCTCGCTGGCCACCGTGTCGCCGAAGAAGAGCGCCACCACCACGACCAGCAGGAACGACGCCGAGACGAAGATGCTGAAGAGCGTGAAGTTCAGCCCGCCCGACGTGGCGAACGAGATCAGGCTGCCGAACTCGCCGCCGCCGTTGTCGTCGTCGCCGGAGTCGAACTGGAACGCGATCAAGATGATCAGTGGCAGCAACACCATGAACCCGAGCGCCAGCTGCGTACGCCGACGGGACGCCTGCCGCCGGAACTCCGCCAGGAACGGCAGCGTCGCGGACGGCCGATAGCCGGCGGCCGTACCCACCGTGGACGTCCCCATCACCGGTCCCCGCTTCCCCGAGAGGTCTCGCCCACCAGGGCGAGGAACGCATCCTCCAGGCGGCGCCGCGGCACCACCCGGTCCACTCCGATCCCGGCCCGGACCAGCTCGGCCACCACCTCGCTGCGGGCCGTGCCGTTCGTGTCCACCACCAGCTGCCCGTTGCTCCCCGGCAGCACCCGCACCCCGTCGAGCCGGTCCAGCACGGTCCGCGCGGCATCCGGGTCGGTCACCTCGAAGAGCACACTCGGCGACTCGCCGATGATCTCCTCGACCGGCCCCGACGCCACGATCCGCCCCTTGTTGACCACCACGGCGTGGGTGCAGGTCTGCTCCACCTCGGCGAGCAGATGGCTGGAGACCAGCACCGCCCGGCCGTCGGTCGCGTAGCGCTGGAGCACCCGGCGCATCTCGGCGATCTGCGGCGGATCCAGCCCGTCGGTCGGCTCGTCGAGCACCAGCAGCTCGGGCAGGCCGAGCATGGCCTGGGCGATGGCGAGCCGCTGCTTCATGCCGTGGCTGTACGTCTTGATCTTCCGGTGTACGGAGTCGCCGAGCCCGGCGATCTCCAGCGCCTCGGCGAAGCGCGCGTCCGGCTCGGGGCGTCCGGTCGCCCGCCAGTACGCCTTCAGGTTCTCCAGGCCGGAGAGGTGCGGCAGGAAGCCGGGCCCCTCGACCAGCGCGCCGATCCGGGAGAGCACCGGGGAACCCGGCACCAGCCGGTGACCGAAGACGTGGATCTCGCCGGCGGTGGGCTGGGTGAGCCCCATCAGCACCCGCAGGGTGGTGGTCTTGCCGGCGCCGTTCGGCCCGAGCAGGCCCACCACCTGACCGGGGTGCACCTCGAAGTCCACGTTGGAGACCGCCACGAAGCCGTCCGCGTACTCCTTGCGCAGCCGCTGTACGACGAGCGGGACGTCCGCGTACTCCGGATGCACCGAACTGTCGTGGCGGCGGTGCCGGCGGCGGACCACGGCGACGACCACGACGAGCCCGACCACGATCGCGGCGAGCAGGCCGACCAGCACCCAGCGCCACACTGCCGCCGCCGTCGGGATCGGCTCGCCCGCCACGGCGGGAAGCGCGACCGGCGCGTCACCCGCCGCCACGGTGTAGACGACCGGCTCGGCCGGGCTCGCGTACGCCTGGTCGGAGGTCGCGACCACCACCCGGAGCCGGTGCCCGGACTCGAACCGGCGGACGATCGCCGGCAGCGTGACGGTGACGGGGCGGGCGTCGGCGAGCCGCTGCGGCAGACCGGTGAGGCGCACCGGGGCGATCAGGCCGTTCGGCAGGGTGGCCGCGCCGTTCGGGTCCACGTCGTAGAGCTTCACGAAGAGCACCGCCTCGCCGGTCGGGGACGCGGCCCGGATCGACACCGTGGGGGCGCCCACCACGTCCACCGCCTCGGCCAGCGGCGCCGACTCGAACCGGGCGTGCTGACCCGGCACGTCCCCGGCCACCCCGTCCAGCAGCGCGGAGAGGCCACCGGCGAACGGCACCGAGGAGATGGCGGCCGGGTTGCCGTTCGGCGGGTTGGCGATCTGCTGCTCGGGGCCGGTCACCGCGACGTCGGTGCGGCGCTCGCCGCCCGTGCCGGGGTAGTCGGTGGTGCGGTAGCCGGTGGCGACCAGCCCACGGTCCAGCGCGTCGAAGCCGGCGATCCGCGACCAGGTGAAGTCGTTACCGGGTGCCCCGCCCGCACCCTTCACGTAGTGGTCCAGCCACTGGACGGTCAGGAAGCGCACCCGGTCGGAGTCCGACTCCGGCCCGTCACCGCCGTCGTGCCCGCCGGTGAACCAGGCCACCCGGACCGGGGTGCCGTTCGCCGCGAGGCCGCGCGCGTTGGCGTCCGCCTCGCTGAGCGGGAAGAGGCTGTCCGCCTCGCCCTGCACGAGCAGAGCGGGGGCGGTGATCCGGTCCAGCACCCCGGCCGGGCTGGACCGCTGCAAGAGGTCCACCGCCGCCTGGTCGGCCCGGCCCGCGGTCGCGATCCGCAGGTACGCGGCGCAGACGTCCGCCGCGAACCGACCGCAGGACGGATCGGCCGCAGGCCCGGGTGCCCGCCCCGGACCGCTGCCCGGACCCGCGCCCGGGTCGGGGCTGGGCGGCCCGGCCGAGGCCGGCGCCCCCTGCGGCTGGGCCGCGACGTTGCCGGAGATCCCGGCCGGACCGGAGCCGACACTTCCGCCACCGCCGAAGAAGAGACCCGCCCAGCCCTTCTTGAACACGCCCGCCGTGGCCGGCCCGCCCGCGCTGTCGGGTACCAGGCTCCGGGACAGGTCGTTCCAGGTGATCATCGGAACGATCGCGTCCACGCGCCGGTCATGCGCGGCGAGGAGCAGGGCGAGCGCACCGCCGTACGAGCCGCCGACCACGCCGACGCGGGGATCCCCGGTGGCGTCGGTGCGGATCTCCGGCCGGGCGGCGAGCCAGTCCAGCAGCCGCTGCGCGTCGCGCACCTCGTAGTCGGGGCTGTCCAGGTGGATCTCGCCGCCGCTGCGGCCGAAGCCCCGCGCCGTCCAGGTGAGCACCGCGTACCCGCGGCCGGCGAACTCCTCGGCGTCGTCGCGTACCGACTCCTTGGTGCCGCCGAAGCCGTGCGCCAGCAGCACCGCCGGCACCTGGTGCCCGGGCGAGGCCTCCTCGGGCAGGTAGAACGTGGTGTCCAGGTCGACCGGTTGCTGGCCGTCCGGCCCGGAGCGCACGGTGAGCATGGCGGCCTCGGTTCGCAGCTCGGGACCGCGCGGCCGGACCGTCCAGCCGACGGCGACGGCCAGCAGCACGGCGACCAGTGCCGCGACGACCGCCCGACGGCCGGTGGGGAGGGCACGCCGGATCCGACGGATCGACAACCGCGATGTCATGCGGCACACGGTACGGGTCGATTCCTGAGCATTGGCTGAGATCTCCGTACCCGTCGTGACCGACGCCGGTGGGCCACGACGGCTAGGGTCGGACGGTGGCGCGACCCGACCTGACCCTGACCGCGAGCCTGCGCCCGGCGGCGCTGGACGCGCGGCGTGGCATCGTACGGCTGCACCCGGAAGTCCTGACGGCGCTGGACCTGCGACCGGGCTCCCCGGTCCGGCTCACCGGCCGGCGGCAGACCGCGGGGATCGTGGCGGCCGCGGAGCCGGGCGCGAGCAGAGCGCTGCTCTACGCCGACGACCTGACGCTGGGGAACCTCGGGATCCGCGCCGGCGGCGAGGTGACGGTGACCCCGCTCCCAGTGACCGCCGCCGACCGGGTCACCCTGGCCGGGCCGGTGGAGGTCGTCGCGGCGGTGAGCCCGGAGATGCTCCGGCTGGCGTTGCTCGGCAAGGTGGTCACCGCCGGGGACGACGTGTCGCTGCTGCCGCAGGACGTGCTGCCGGACGCCTCGGTGCGCAGCCTGGTGGCCGAGGCCCGGCGAAGCCTGGCGAACACCGTCGGCTACGCCTGGACGAGCAGCCTGCTCAGCGTGGTCGGCACCGAACCCGCCGACGGCGTGCTGGTCACCATGGAGACCCTGGTCGGTTGGGAACACGGCCCGGTCACGCACGGCTCCGCCGCCGTCCGTCCCGCGGCTGACTTCGCGGTCTCGGCCGACCTCGCGGTCGCGGGCGACTTCGCGGTTTCGGGCGAGGTCGCGGGTTCGGGCGAGGTCGCGGTTGCGGGCGACGCCGCCCGCACCGGTGCGCCGAGTGTGGACGAACTGCCCGGGCTGCGCGCCCAGGCCGAAGAGCTGACCGAGCTGCTCGACCTCGGCTTCCACCACCGGGAGGTGCTGAAGCGGCTCGGCACGACCGTCTCGCTCGGCGTCCTGATCAGCGGCCCCGCCGGTTCGGGAAAGTCCGCGCTGGTGCGCGCGGTGGCGGCGCAGGTCGAGGCCCGGGTCGTCGCGCTCTGGGCGCCCGAGGTCGCCGCGTTGAGCAACCAGGCCGCCGCCGAGCGGCTGCGCGCCGCCGCAGCCGCGCTCCGAACCGGCGGGCCGGCCGTGCTGCTGGTCACCGATGTGGAGGCGCTCGCCCCGGCCGACGGCCCGGGCCCGGTGGCCACCGTCTTCCGCCAGGTGCTCGCCGAGACGGTACGGGCCGGGGCCGCGGTCGTCTGCACCACCGGCCGCCCGGAGGCGGTCGACCCGGCGCTACGCGCCCCGGACCTGCTCTCCGTACGGATCGGCGTTCCGCTGCCCGACCCGGCGCTGCGCCGGGAGCAGCTCACCGTGCTCACCCGCCAGGTGCCCCTCGCCGAGGACGTCCGGCTGGACGAGATCGCCGGCCGGACCCCCGGCTTCGTCGCGGCCGATCTGGCCGCGCTGGTCCGGGAGGCGGGCGTCCGGGCGGCGTTACGCCAGAAGTCGGCCCCCACGCCGACGGTGGCGATGGCCGACTTCGTCGCCGCGCTGGAGGTGGTCCGGCCGACCACGATGGCGGGGTCCACCCTGGAGATCGCCGCCGTGACGCTCGACGACGTGGGCGACCTGATCGAGGTGAAGCAGACGCTCACCGAGTCGGTGCTCTGGCCGCTGACGTACCCGGACACCTTCGCCCGGCTGGGGGTGCAGCCGCCCCGCGGCGTCCTGCTCTACGGCCCGCCGGGCTGCGGGAAGACGTACCTGGTGACCGCGCTGGCCGGGTCGGGTCGGGCGAACGTGCTCTCGGTGAAGGGCGCCGAGCTGCTCTCGAAGTGGGTCGGGGAGAGCGAGCGGGCCGTCCGGGAGCTGTTCCGCCGGGCCCGGGAGGCGGCGCCCAGCCTGATCTTCCTCGACGAGGTGGACGCGCTGGCCCCGGTACGCGGCCAGGCCAGCGACGGCGGTACGACCGACCGGGTGGTGGCCGCCCTCCTCACCGAGCTGGACGGCGTGGAGGCGCTGCGCAACGTGGTGGTGGTCGGCGCGACCAACCGGCCCGACCTGGTCGACCCGGCGCTGCTGCGCCCCGGCCGGCTGGAGCGGCTGGTCTACGTGCCGCCGCCGGACGGGCCGGCGCGGAAGGAGATCCTGCGCGCCGCCGCGCGCAACGTCCCCCTCGCACCGGAGGTGGACCTCGCCGCGCTCGGCGACGAGCTGGACGGGTTCTCGGCGGCGGACTGCGCGGCGCTGGTACGCGAGGCGGCGCTGGCCGCGATGCGGGAGTCGCTGAGCGCCTCCACGGTCACCGCCGCGCACGTCGCGGCCGCCCTGGACCGGGTACGCCCGTCCCTGGACCCGGCCCAGGTCGCCCGCCTCGCCGCCTACGCCGCCACCCACCCCTCCCCCTAAACGTCCCACCCCACCCACCCCACCCACCCACCCCTGGTGATCCGCCCCCACCGTGTTGATCAAGAGGTTTGCGTCAGATTCCTCCTCGGACATGACGGCAACCTCTTGATCAACGCGGTCGACCCGGGAGGGAGGGGGAGGGGGTGGGAGGGGGTGGGGGTGGGTTAGTCGGTGGGGAGGAGGGGGCCCAGGGGGCCCAGGTCGAGGTTCAGGTCCTCCGGGGCGAGGCCGAAGTGCTCGCGCAGGCCGACCATCTGCTCCTCCAGCGCCATCAGCGTCACGCCGATCCGCTCGATCTGCTCCTCGGTGAGATCACCCAACTCCACCCGGCGCAGCGCCTGCCGCTCCATCAACTGCCGGAGCAGCTCGATCACGGTGAGCACCAGGCTGGCCAGCCCGCGCTCGACCGAGTCCCGGTCCACGGCGACCCGCCGATCCAGCGGAGTCACCCGGGGCGGCCGCCACTGCGGCGCACCCAGTGCGGCGGCCAGCTCGGCCGCCTCGTCCCGCCCGGTCACTGCCCGACTCCGAACGCCACATCGCCGGGCCCGAACCCGGGATCGGTCCCGAACCCCGCGTCGGCGGGCCCGACGGCACCGCCGGTCTCGGCAACGCCGCCAGTCCCGACGACGCCGGCGGTCCCGAACTCCGCGTCGCCGGGCCTGACGACGCCGCCGGTCTCGGCAGCGGCGCGGGCGGGGCCGAGGACGGCACCGGAGGCGGCGACGCCGAGCGCCGCACCGCCGCCCGAGACCTCGGCGGAGGACCAGGTGACCGGCTCGGGCGGGGCGAGCGCACCGACCGAGGCGATCAGGGCGCGCAACGAGATGCGGACCAGATCCACGTCGGCGATGGCGAGGGTGATGTCACCACTCACCACCACCCCGGTGGCCAGGACCCGGTCCAGCAGATCGACCAGGGCGACCGGCCGGTACGCCAGCGGATCGTCCGCGCTGCTCGGCGCGAGCGAGGTCGTCACCATGCCGGCCCCCGAACCACCGCCGCGCCCCGGCCCGGCGTCGACTCATGCGCCGACACCGGATCACCCGACACCAGACCGCTGGGCACCGGATCGCCGGGCACCGCCGCACCGCCCGACACCGCCGGATCGCTCGGCCTCGCCGGACCGTCCGGCACGGCCGGCACCGCCTCGTCAGCACGGAGCGACGCGGAGCCGCCCGGCGAATCGGCACCGGCCTCCGCCGGACGCTCCGTCACGAAGGAGTACGGCGGCCACGGGCCGGTGAGCTCCAGCCGCAGCTCCGGATGGCGCTCGGCGAGGGCCTCCACCAGACCGGCGAAACCGGCGACCGCCCCGGCATCCACGAGGTACGCGCCGTTGAGCGCCATGGCGGTCTCCGCTCCGGAGAGCCGGCGGTCCTGCGCGGGGTGCCGACGGGCGGCCACCGCGTACCGGGTGAGCGCCTCATGCACGGCCGCGGCGACCTGCGCGGTCTCCCGTTGCGCGTCCTCCCGGGCCACGAGCTGAGCGCGGCGCCGCCGCAGGTACGCCGTGCCGACCCCGCCCGGGCCGGTCGTCTCCTCGGCCCGGGGAGCGACACTCGGCACCACGTACCCCTTGACACCCCACTCGCCGCGACCGGTGAGCCCGTCGAGCAGGGTGACGAGTTCGCAACGCCGGTCGGCGAGCGAGGCGGTGACCGCCTCGTCGTCGTGGTGCACGGTCGCCAACCGGGCCGGCACGACTGCCCCCGCCCGGGCCAGCGCGTCGACGACCCGGTGATGTGCCCGAGCGGCCCGCTCCAGCCAGCTCAGGTCCTCCAGGTTGCGGCGCAGCGCCTGCTCGCCGTACTCGGCCAGCGAAACGGTGCTCACCACCGCCACCAGACCGTCGGTGCGTACCGGGCGCACCGGCTCGCCGGTCATCCCCGGCAACGTGCTCAGCAGCCCCAGCTCCGTCTCCCGGACGACGCCGTGCAGCCAGCGGCCGGACCCTTCGGCAGCGGATCGATCGTCAGCCGTCGAGCTCATCCCACTCCTCCCGTCGGACGTCCCGCCGCCGCGCCCGGGCCGCCACCCGGGGCCGACGCTCGGCCTCCACCTCTTCCGGATCGCGGGGGCCCGGCTCGACGGGTGGGCGGGCCCGGGAGCTGAGCCAGGGATCGTGCTCCCACCAGTCGATGCCGATCTGCCGTGCGGTGTCCACCGAGGCGATGACGAGCCGCAGCTTCAGCGTGAGCAGCTCGATGTCGAGCAGGCTCACCCGAATGTCACCGGCGATCACGATGCCCCGGTCCAGCACCCGCTCCAGGATGTCGCCGAGGTTGGCCGGCTCGTGCCCGGCCGGCAGGACCTGGCCGGAGTTCTGCACCACGGACGGCGTACTGGTCATCTCAGCCCACCTCGCCCTTCCCCCGCTGGTAGCGTCGCACCCGCCGGTAGCCGAGCAGGGCGCCGTCGATGTCGAGCTCCACCTCGTAGAGGCCGAGCAGGTCCGTCGACGCCGGGATGCGGCGGTCCTCGATCACCTCCACCCCGACCAGCCAGCCGTCCCGCACCGCCTTCAGCGACGTGGTCCCCACCGGTTCCCGGCCGGTCAGCTCGATGACCTGCCGCAGCCCCTCGCGGGCCGCCTCGGCGGCCGAGAGCGGCTCGACGTACTCCTCGTCGTCGGTCCACTCCTCCTCCGGTTCCGGCTCACGTCGGCGTGTTCGGCCGCCGTCGCCGCGAATCCGCTCCATCACGTACACCTCCCCCACCGTCTCGTCGCCGCTCCGCCTCCGCCCGCCGGGCCGGCTCGGCGGCGGGACGCGGGCGTCCACCGCGCGGACCGGCCGCGTCGCCGCGCCGCCGCGCCGGCCCGTTGCGGCGTACCACCGGCGCCCCGCCGTCGGTCTGCCGCTGCGCCGGAGACGCGCGCCCGGACGCGACGGGCGCCTGACGCACCGGAGCGCCGGTCAGGCGTTCCAGGACCTGCTGCTGCCGCCGGTCCCGCTCCTGCGGGGAGATCTCACCGGCGGCCGCCGCGGCGTCCAGCTCCTCCAGCTCACGACGGATGTTGACCGGGCTGTACAGCTGCGACTCCGCCTCCCGGGCGATCACCCTGAGCACCGCGGTCAGCCCGCGTACCGGCGCGTAGGGCAGGGTCAGCAGGCTCAGCAGGATGTCCACCGCTCACCCCGCCAACTGGTGCGCGTTCACGAAGTCGTACGGGGCGAGCGGGCCGAGCAGCCGCATCAGGACCAGGCCGCGCCGCTGCTCGGCGAAATCCTCGACGGCGTCCACGAATTCGTCCTCCCGGTCGGCGTCGACCAGGAAGGCGACGTTCACCGCGTCCAGCTCGTTGCTCGGCGGCCGCGCGACGCCCGCGACCGTGAGTGGGCCGAGGGTGTCGAGCAGCTCCCGGTTCTCCGACTCCCGCCGCAGCTCCACCGCCTGGCTGATGATCTCGCCGAGCCGGATGCGCTGCCCACGGGTCGCCTCCTCCGGCTGCCCGCGTACCTGGTCGGCCAGGTCGGCAGCGGACGGGTTGTCGTCGAGCACGCTCTGAACCAGCGCGGACTCGTCGTAGCGGCCGTGCACGACGTACTGGACCTGACCCTCCAACTCGTCGAGCGCCGCGGCGAACCGGTCGCCGTGCGCGTCGAGCAGGTCGACCACCGCGTCCGGGCCGGTCACCACCGTGCCGAACCGGACCGGCAGCACCGGGGCCACGGTGGCCGTACCGTCGAGCAGCTCCTGGTACGCCGTGAGGTCCGCCGGCCGGCCCAACGCCCCCTGCAGCGGCACCTCACCGACCAGGGCGGCCACCCGTCCGTGCCGCACCACCGTCACCTCGCCCGGCGGGTCGCCGACCCCGGACGCGTCCGGGGTCGGCTCCACGTCGGACGGCACGATGCCGTAGATGAACAAGCCTCGCTCCTCACTCATCGTGCTGTTCCTCGCTCCGGCGCCGGCGGCGGGGCCGCTCCCTTTCGCGGTCGGTGCCGAGTTCGCCGACCGCGTCCCGGACCGCGCCGCCGATCGCTCCGACGGTCTTGCCCAGGCCGGAGGCGGCCTTGCCGGCGGTCACCGCACCGGTCGCCCCTTGGACGAGGTCGGGCAGGCCCTTCTGGTTGCGGGGGGTGATGTCGAGCCGGTCCACCGCCTGCGCGAACCGCAGGTACGTCTCGACGCTCGCCACCACCACCCTTGCGTTGATCTCCAAGAGCTGGATTCCGACGACGGCCACCGAGATCTGCGCGTCGATCACCACGCCCTTGTCGAGCACGGTCTCCACGACGTCGGCGAGCCCGGACGACGATCCGCTGCGCTGCAGCGCGCCGCCGGCCTGGCCGTCGTTGGTAGCGATGGTCACTGCTCCGACTCCTCCCGACGACGACGGACCACGGGACGACGCGGCGCCTGGGGGCGGCGGGGACGAGCCTCCTCCTCGGCCTCCGGCTGCTCCTCGCGCGGGCGGGCCCGGCGGGCCCGTTCCGGAGCGCGGCGGCGAACCCGACGAGGCTCCTCCGGCTCCTCGGGCTCCTCCTCGTATTCGTCGTGGTCCTCGTCGTACTCGTCCTCGTACTCGTCGTACTCCTCGTCGGCCGGGCGGCGGCGAGCCGGCCGGCGACGCGCGCCGGTGGCGGGCCGGGGGCGTTCCCGGCGCGGCTCCTCCTCGCCGGGCTCCTCCTCGCCCGAGGTCTCCCGGTCGGCGGACGGCGCCCGCCGCTTCCGGCCCGGCCGTTCGCGCTCTCCCTGCTCGCGCTCCTGGTCCTGCTGCTCCTGGTCCTGCTGCTGCTCCTGCTCCTCGCGTACGGCCGTGTCGTGGTCCTTGACGACCCGCGAGTCCTCGATCTCGCCCCGCCAGCCGGAGACCGAGTCGGGGTCGAGGACGGTCCGCGTCATGACGTGCCGGACGAAGTGCTTCAACTCCAGCCGGACGCGGCGCCCCTGGGCCCGCCACAGGTTCCCGGTGTGCTCGAAGAGCCCCTGCGGGTGGTACTCGAGCACGACCAGGATCCGGGTCAGGTCCGGGGTGAGTTCGTGGAAGCTGACGGTGCCGTCGACGGAGCCCTTCTCCCCCTTCGACCGCCAGTGGATGAGCCGGTCGGGGATCTGCCGGACGATCGTCGACTCCCACGTCCGGTGCGACCAGAAGACCTGCGCCTTCCACGTGAGCTTCTCGTCGGACTCCGTGTCGACGTTCTCGACCTTCTTCATGAAGCTCGGGAAGTCCCCGAACCGGGTCCACTGGTCGTACGCGACCCGCACCGGCACGCCGACCTCGACCGTCTCCACGATGTTCGTGACCTTGATCTTGCGGGCGCCGCCGCCCGTACGCTCCTTGCGGCGGCCGAGCGCCGACATCACCTTCTCCTTACCGCCGGCCACGCCGGCATGGATCATCGCTTTCATCGGGGAATCCCCCTCGGCCATCCGCTGCGCGCCGGTGGCGGCCGCGATCAGGCCGGGGCCGCCGCCCTGCTTGGCGTACTCGCTGAGCCGGTGCGTCGCGCCGGTGACCTTCTCGGTCAGCGCGGACGCGGCCCGCTCGCCGAGCGCTTCGGCCAGGTTCCGCACCTCGTCGGCGAGCTCACCGCGGACCTTGCCGCCCAGCCCGCCGCTGCTCGGGTTCGGTGCCATGCTCATCGCCTCCGCCGCTGGCCGGCGGGCTCGGCCTCGTCCGTCGACTGCTCGGCGCCGGACGCCTGACCGCTGATCGAGGCGGTGCGGCGGCGTAGCGCGTTGGCCGAGTCGTGCAGCTTGCCGCTGAGCGCGTCGACCCCACTGCCGGCGGCGGCGGTGGCCGCCGCCTTGCCGGCCATGGCCAGCGGGCCGCCGAGGCGGCCGAGGTTGCCCAGGTGGGGGGAGGAATTCAACAGGTCCGTGCCCCGCTTCAACAATCCGTCCGGATGCATGCTCGCCCGGCCCGCCGCGACGGCGGCGGCAAGGGCGAGGGCGGTACGCAGTTTGCGGCGACGACCGATCAGATAGCCGAGGCCCACCGCGAGTCCGATTCCTGCTCCTCTGTTCATCAATTCTCCTTCGCTCCCCGCTGTTCGGACGCCTGTCGCCGTCGGGGCCGAAAGGGGCCCGCTGATCGACGTGGCCGGGACTCTCCCTCAGGCGTCCCGTTTTGGCGGACCCGGCGGGCAGTACCCGAGGGTCAGATTTCGAAACCGCAGGAGCTATTTCGTGGCGCGCCCGGAGAATTGAATTACGAAGGCGGTGCAATGAGCCGCCAAAACGGGCGTCGGGGCCTTTACATGCAGCTCAGGGGCGATAAGTGGGCACCGGGGCGACTACCGCAAGAATGGTGTCAGAGCGCCGGCGGTGTGGCGTCGAGGGAGATTTCGGCGTACACCTTCTCGCCGTCGTAACGCAGTTCGGCACCGGATTTCCCGAGCACTTGAAGCGCCTGCGTGTTGTCCGGAGTCGTCTCCGCGACAACGGTACGCATGCCGGCCGCAGCGGCCTCGTTGAGCAATTCCCGAAGAGCCGCGCCGCCGAGGCCCTGACCGCGCGCCGACCGGCCCAGCCACATACCGGTCTCGACGGTGCCGGGCTGGTCGCGTCGGGTCATCCGGACCATCCCCACCACCTCGCCGCCGGCCAGGATCGCGTACATCTGGGTGCGGGTCGGACCGCCGAGCCCGGCGAAGCTGGCGCGGTGGAAGTCGCGGAAGGCCTCCCGGCGCGCGTGCGACCAGCCGGCCGGTGCCTCCACCGGCGGCATCACCTCGCCCGGCTCCGCCTCGGCTGCCGCTACGGAGAGCAACGGCTCGAGGTGCCGTTCGCTCATCGGCTCCAACCGGACCGCACCCGTCACGTGGCGCAGTTTGCCGCTCTCACCGGCAGAAGTCCACCCCGTTGGGTCGCTACTGACGGTCCGTCGAGCGGGACCGCCCGGTCGGCTGGCACCGCCCGGTGCTTCACGCTCCGCTACGGCCCGGACCGAACTCGCAGAGCACCACGGACGCGTCGTCGACGCTCTTGTGCCGGCGCAGCCGGTCGGCGAGGTCCCGTTCGGCGGTCCGGACCTGGTCGATCAACGCACCCGGCCCGTCCGTGGTCACCAGATCGAGCAGCCCCGGCCAGTCGACGAGGCCGAACTGCTCCACCGCGCTGGAGGCCCCGTCGCTGAGCAGCGCGGCCCGTCGCAGCGCGCCCGGCCCGTGCAGGGGCACCGTGCCGGTCACCGCGTGGTACGCCGCGTCGGGATCGGCGGCCGCCACCCAGTACCCGTGCGTCTTGTTCATGCGTTCCCGCTGCAGGCCGACGGCCCGCCGGAACCGGGTCAGCCGGTCCGCCATCGCGCCGGCCGGCACCGCGGCGACGGTCTCCCGGAGGTCGGCCATCGCCCGATCCAGCCGGTCGTCGGAGACGACGCTGATCCGGCCACCGGCGTCCAGCACCAGCGGGCTGTCACAGAGCACCAGGTAGTCCGCCTGGTCGCCGCCCTCCCGGAGCAGGCAGACGGTGCTGGAGGGGGTGCCCGGATGGTCCAGGTCGCAGTGGCCGTCGTGGTCGGCGCGTACCGCGAGGATGGCCGCGGCTAGGTTGCTCATCAACGACGCCGTCGGCCGCGCCGCCTCGGCCAGTCCGATCCGGGCGGCCAGGTGCCGCACGTACCACTCCGGCCCGTGTACGCAGCCGGTGTCGAAGCCCTCGGGGACGGTGGCGCCGTCGAGGACGCCGACCAACGATCCGAACCGGAAGACGACGTCCTCGTTCACCTCCCGCCCGGGCGCTGGAGCGGAGGCGGAGCGGACCCGCATCAGCGGAGCCCGCCCCACCGCCCGCACCGGCTCAACGGCGGAGTTCACCGGCGGCCTCTTGCGCCTGCCCACGCATCTGGTGGGCGGCCGAGCGGCCCTGCTCCCGTACGGCGCCCGCGCCCCGGATGGCCGTGGACCCGACGGACTGCGCCGCCTGCCGGGCCGGCTGCCGCATGTTGTCGCGGAACTGGTGACCGAACTGGCCGGCCTGCTCACGCAGCTCGCCCGCGTGCTGGCCGACCTGCTGGCTCATCATGCCCCGGGCCTGCCCGGCCAGCTGCCGTTCGCGACGGCTCGCCGGCAGCAGGGCGGAGACCAGCAGGCCCGCGCCGAAGGCGATCAGGCCGGCCGCCAGCGGGTTGCCGTGCATCTGCTCCCGGGACTGCTGCCCGACCGAGCGGGCCTCGTCCCGCATGGAACCGGCGGCGGAGGACATCCGCTGCCCGGCCTGCTGGCCCATCTGCTGGGCCGAGCCGGCGGCGGAGGACATGCGCTGTCCGGCGCCGTCCCCCATGTGTGCCGAGCTACCCATCACCTTCTCCTTCATCCGGGTGAGCGCACCACGCGCCTCCCCGACGCGGTCGCCCGCTATCCGGCGCGGGCTGACCTTGTCGGCCAGCGCGTCGATGTTGTCACTCAGATCTCGCCGGGTGTGTTCGATCTGCTGTCGGATCCGATCCGCATCGGTCGACATCATCTGCTCCCTCCCGGCCGGATCACCGGCCGCGCAACGCGTCCGGCACCTGCCGTGCGGTCTGCTGCGTCCGCGGCAGCACCTCACGGAGCTGCTTGAGCTTCGACCGCCCGACCACAGCCGTGATGGCGGTGACCACCGCCCAGAAGGCCGCCACGATAAGCGCGGCCCAGCCCTGGTCCATCACGTTCGACAGACCCCACCAGGCCGCGTACGAGAGGAACAGCACCGTCAGGAAGCCGGCCAGCGCCGCGCCCCCGAACATGCCGCCGGCCTTACCGGCCTGGACGGCCTCCTCGCGCAGTTCCGCCTTGGCGAGGTCCACCTCCTGACGGAGCAGGGTGGACATGTCGCGGGTCACGTCACCCAGCAGGTCGCCGACCGACTGGGTGCGCTCCGTCACCGGGGCGCTCACGGTGCCACCCCGCCGGAGATCCCCGGGTCCTGGCGCCGGCCGTCGGGCGAGATGTTCTGTGCCCGCTGCATCCCGGCGTACGGGCCCGCTGCCTCGTACGGTGTGCCGACCTGCTGCTGGTACCGGCCGGCTTCCGTCGGCTGGTTCAGCTGGCCACCCGGGCGCCGCCCGTTGCCGGACGAACCCATGTTCCGGACGAACCGGCCGAAGAGCAGTCCGGTAACCGCCGCACCGGCCAGGAACACGCCCGGATGCCGGCGGGCGTACCCGCGTACCTCGTGCAGCACGTCGGCGGGTTCGTTCTCGTCGAGCCATCCGGCAGCCCGCTGCGCCACGTCCGCCGCCCGGCGGACGGCCTCACCGGCGAGCTGCGACTCACTGCCCTGCGCCATCGAGTCGAGGTCGCGGCCGAGACCACGCAACCCGTCGGCGGCTCGGTGCTTCTGCGACTCGGCCTGGTCACGCAGCTGCGAGCCGGCCTCGCCGCCCAGGTTCCGCACCTGCTGGCGCGCCTGTGCGGTCACTTCGCGGCCCTGCTCGGCCATGGCGTGACCGACCTGGCTGCCGGCCTGCGCGGTCGAGTGACCGACCCGGGAGGCCTGCTGGCGGGCCTGCCCGGTGGTGCTGTCCGGCGGTCTGTTCCTGTTGATCGCCGTCATCACACGCTCCCTTCCTCTGCCCCCGGCCACGGTCGAACCCGGGACGTCTGCCGCCTACCCGTCGGGTCCGGCGACATTCGTTGGTCACCGACCGGTGGTGGCGTCGGCGGGGCCGGGATCCGGCCAGACCAGGCCGGCTCGGCGGGCCGGACGATCGACGGGCACGATCGGACGAGCGGGGCCATCCCCGACGGGGTGACCGGAGGCGCGCAGCCGGGCGGATCCCCCGGCAGGGCGAGACGGGACGTCGACCCCAGGTCGTGATCGGGGTACGTGCCGCCTCTGCCGGGCAGTCGTGGGGCCGAGCCGGTCACCCGCGACATCGAGGACGAGGCGGCCCCGGTCCTCGCTGCTGGGTGGCCGCAGCGGCTCGAACTGGTTCCCGGGGCGTCAGCGGCGACGGTTCCGGGCCCGGGAGGAGCGCAGGCGGCGCAGCCGACCGATGAGCACCGGCTCGGCGGCGAGCGCGGCCGGGTTGTCGAGCAGCCCGTTGAGCAGCTGGTAGTAGCGGGTCGCCGAGAGACCGAAGACGTCCCGGATCGCCTGCTCCTTCGCCCCGGCGTGCCGCCACCACTGCTGCTCGAACGCGAGAATCGCCTGCTCACGCTCGGTGAGCCCGGCCGCCGTCCGGGCCGCGTCCGCCGTCGGGCCGACGGTCTCCGCCGCGGCCTGCGCCGTCGCCGCCGCGCCGTCCTCCTCGACGACGTCGCCAGCAACAGTGCTGGTGCTGTCACCGGGAACGGCCTCCACTGCGGGCGCGGGCCGGGGCGGTGGCACGGGCCGGGACGTCACTCGGGACGCGGCTTCGGTCACCTGTTCGCCGGTACGGGGAGCGGGGGTCCGTGCGGTGTCGGCGGACTCCGCGGGAGTGGTCGTGGGCGGCTCGGCGGCGGCCGGGGCGGCGTCGGCAGGCTGCATGGCGCTCCTCGGTCGGACGGGCCGGCAGCGGGGACAGCCGACCGGGGACACCAGCCTAACCAGGGCGGACGCCCGTCGCATCCGGCGCTTCGGGCCATCGACGCACTGGTCGCGCAGCAGCGACCAGGGTCCGTTTCACAAGGCTCGCCCGAGCGACAGGGCCGCCCATCGGGTCTCCCCGGTGGACGGCCCTCGCCGGTGCTCGACAGCGGAGTTCAGGACCGCGGTCGACGTCCTCAGTCGCGGCTCGACATCAGGAGATGTCGCGGCGACGCATCGCCCAGAGCGCCGCGCCGAGGACGGCCGCGACGCCCACCACCAGCAGCACCGACGACTGCTGCCAGGTGATGTCGAACGTCTCGGGCTTGCACTCCCCGAAGACCGTGGCGTTGCACGACTCCCAGTCTTGCAGCGTCACCTTCTTCTGCATCCAGGCGAGCACGTACGTCGGCAGCAGCCAGACCTGCGGGAACCGGACGTTCGCCATCTCCAGCAGGATGCCCAGCCCGAACTGGCCGACCACCGCCACCGCGACCACGCCGCCGAGGGCCATCGCGGTGTGCCGTCCCAGCGAGGCCAGGGCGAAGCCCACCGTGGTGACGACCAGCACCAGCACCACGGCGCGCAGCCCGGTCAGGGTGACTGACTGCCACACCCCGCTGGTCACCTTCTCGGTAGTGCCACGGAACGTGGCGACCAGCCAGAACCCGGCGAACCACGCCACCGCGGCGGGCAGGGTCACCGCGAGCATCCCGGTGAGCAGCGCCGCGAGCTTGGTCAGCAGTACGGTCAGCCGCTTGGGCCGCCACAGCAGGAGATTCATCATCCCGCCGCTGCTCCACTCGGCGCCGACGAAGGACGCGCCGATCACGAAGCCGACCAGGGCCAGGATCGCCGCGAACGGGATCAGCGTCTCCGGGAACGTCTCCCGGAAGTTGAAGGTGGACGGCAGGAACCACGAGGCCTCGATCGCCTCGCGCGGAGGCGCGGTGATCATCGAACAATCGTCGGGGTAGCGGCCGTCGTTCGGCGTACCGGCCGCCTTGGCCGCCTCACAGGCGGCCCGCTCCTGCTCGCTCCAGCGGACCTGCTCCTGGTACTGCCGGTCGGCCTGGCGCTCGGCGCCGGCCACGGCGTCGGCGTCGAGCTTCTGGTTGGTGAAGAACGTCCCGAGCACCACGGCGACGAGCACCAGCAGGCCGAGCAGCGTCATGTAGCGGGTGAATCGCCGCTTGGTCAGCCGGCGCAACTCCGTACGGTAGAGGCTCACGCCCCCCACCCCCCTCCGGTGGCACCGGACTCCGGCCCACCGACCTTCAAGGACTGGTCGACCTGCCGGTGCTGGCCCGGAACGGGCGCGGTGGCGGTCAGTTCGAGGAAGACGCTCTCCAGGTCGACGGTCACCGGCGAGAGCTCGCTGACGTAGAGACCCTGCTCGGCGAGGATGCGGGTCACCGCGGCCGGCTTGTCGACCCCGGCGAGCATCAGGTGGTCGTCCTGCCCGGTGACGCGGATCCCCGAGCGGGTGAGCGCGTCGGCGGCGGCCGGCAGGTCGGTCACGGCCTCCAGGCGTACCCGCACCGCACCGGAGGAGTGCTGCGCCAGCACCTCGTCGACCGGACCGAACGCGACCCGGCGGCCCAGCGAGATGATGGTGACCGAGTCGCAGATCAGCTGGATCTCGCCGAGGATGTGGCTGGACAGCACCACCGTCATGCCGGATTCGGCGAGGTTGCGGGTGAGCGTACGCATCTCCCGGATGCCGCCCGGGTCGAGGCCGTTGGCCGGCTCGTCCAGGATCAGCAGCTTCGGGTTCTTGAGCAGGGCCGAGGCGACCGCGAGCCGCTGCTTCATGCCGAGCGAGTAGGTCTTGACCCGCTCGCCGGCCCGGTCGCGGAGCCCGACCAGCTCCAGCACCTCGTCGACCCGGTTCGCCGGCACGTCGCCGGCGGACGCCAGCAGGGAGAGCGTGTCCCGGGCGGTGAAGTGCGGAAAGAACTGCGGGCTCTCCACGATCGCGCCGACCTGTCCGGCGACGACCGGGAGCGCCTCGGGCACCTGGTGGCCGAGGATGGACATCCGTCCGCCGTCGGGCCGGATCAGACCGAGCAGCGTACGCAGGGTCGTGGTCTTGCCCGACCCGTTGGGGCCGAGGAAGCCGTGCACCTGCCCGGCCTCCACCCGCATGTCGAAACCGTCCAGCGCGTTGCGGGTACCGCGCCGACGGCTCTTGTAGGTCTTCCGTAGACCTTCGATCTCCAGGACAGCTGGCAAGCTGCACCTCCCCCGATGGTGGGCGTGACAGCGGACACCATACGCGGTATGCACGGCCGCGCAATACGCGGTATGCACCGACGCGCCGACCAGGGGTTCAGGAGTGGCTCCCCGACCGTCGCCGGTGCCCGAAAAGACGACCCTTTCCGCAGGTCAGGCGCAGACGACCTGCACGCCCGAGAGACGGAACGCCTCGACCACCGCGGGGTCGGCGCCGGAGTCGGTGACGAGGGTCTCCACCCGGTCCACCGAACAGATCCGGGCGAACGCGTGACCACCCAACTTGGACGAGTCAGCGATGATCACCACTCGTTTGGCCCGGGCCACCATCAGGCTGTTCATCGCCGCCTCGCCCTCGTGGTGGGCGGCGGCACCGAGCTGCGGGTCGATCGCGTCCACGCCGAGCAGGGCGATGTCGAGGGTCACCTCGCGCAGCAACGCCCCACCGAGGGGGCCGACCAGCTCGAACGACTTCGGCCGGACCACGCCGCCGGCCACCACGACCTTCATCCGGGAGCGGACCAGCAGTTCGTTGGCGATGTTCAGCGCGTTCGTCACGACGGTCAACTGGGCGCCGTCGGTGTTGGTGTTCAGGTCCGGTCGTACGGCCAGGGCGCGGGCCACCTCGGTGCTGGTGGTGCCGCCGTTGAGGCCGACCACCGTGCCGGGCACGACCAGCGCCGCCGCGGCGGCCCCGATCCGCTGCTTCTCCGCCGAGTGCTTCGCGGTCTTGTAGCGCAGCGGCAGGTCGTACGAGACCCCGTTGGCCACCGCGCCACCACGGGTACGGGTGATCATCTGCTGCTGGGCGAGCTGGTCGAAGTCCCGCCGGATGGTCGCCTGGGAGACGTCCAGCCGCTCGGCCGCCTCCTCGACGCTGACCCGGCCGTCCTCGGTCAGCATCTCGAGCAGGGCGTTCCATCTGGCGTACCGGTCCACCTGGGGGCCCTCCTGCGACTGCACCTTCGGTGATTGATTGCGTGCACAGTAGTGCGCGAAACTACCCAGGCGCAAAACATTGACCTGCTCGATCCGGGTACCGGTTGCCACAGCCACCCGGTTTCGCGCAGAATGACGCGCGAAAGACGGGCGTAATGAGCCCTATTGCGCACGGCCACCTCCTGCGAGGAGCTCTCATGGCGTACGTCGACGCGGAGATCGCGAGCCAGCCCGACTGCTGGCGGAGGGCCGCGGAGTTGGCCAACGAGGCCCGCGCCGACCTGCCGGCGCCCGGTGAGCGGGTCGCCGTCGTGGGTTGCGGCACGTCGTGGTTCATGGCCATGGCGTACGCGGCGCTGCGTGAGCAGGCCGGCCAGGGCGAGACGGACGCCTTCCAGGCCTCGGAGTTCCCGACCGGCCGCCACTACGACCGGCTGATCGGCATCACCCGCTCCGGCACCACCACCGAGGTGGTGGAGCTGTTCGAGGCGCTCCGCGGGCGTACCCGCACGACGGTCATCGTCGGCGACCCGGACTCCCCGGCCGTCCCGCTCGCCGACGCCGCCATCCTCATGCCGTTCGCCGACGAGCGCTCGGTGGTGCAGACCCGGTTCGCGACCACGGCGCTGGCCCTGCTCCGCGCCCACCTGGGCGAGAACCTCGACGCGCTCGCCGCCGACGCCGAGGTCGCCGTCCGGGCTCCGCTGCCGATCGATCCCAGCAGCATCGAGCAGGTCACCTTCCTCGGTCGGGGTTGGACGGTCGGCCTCGCCGAGGAGGCCGCGCTGAAGTGCCGCGAGGCGGCCACCTTCTGGGCCGAGGCGTACCCGGCCATGGACTACCGGCACGGCCCGATCTCGATCGCCGCCCCCGGCCGGCTGGTCTGGGCGTTCGGCGCCCTCCCCGACGGGTTGCCGGAGGACGTCGCCGCGACCGGCGCGGCGTTCGTGCACAGCCGCACCCACGGCTGCCGTACGGTGCTCGGCAGCTGGTCGGCGGGGCGGAACCCGGTCGACCCGATGGCCGACCTGATCCTGGCCCAGCGGTTCGCGGTCGCCCTCGCCACGAGCCGCGGCCTCGACCCGGACGCCCCCCGGCATCTCACCAGGTCCGTGGTGCTCGCGTGAACGGTGACGTCGTCGTCGCGCTCGACGTCGGCGGGACCGGCATCAAGTGCGCCCTGGTCCGCCCGGACGGCGCCACCGTGCACACCGAACGGCACCCGACGGCCGCCGCACGGGGCCCGGCAGCTGTCGTCGACACCATCCTGGACGTCGCGGAGGGGCTGGCCGGTAAGGCGCGCGCCGACGGCCTCACGCCCGTCGCGCTCGGCGTCGCCGTACCGGGCATCGTCGACGAGGCCCGCGGGGTGGCGGTCTGGTCGGCCAACGTCGGCTTCCGGAACGTACCGCTGCGGGATCTGGCGGTGGCGCGGCTCGGCCTGCCCGCGACGCTCGGCCACGACGTGCGGGCCGGCGGGATCGCCGAGGCCCGGCTCGGCGCCGGCCGGGGCGCCGGACACGTCCTCTTCGTCGCGATCGGCACCGGCATCGCGGCGGCGCATGTGGTCGACGGCTCGGCGAGCCTCGGAGCGCACGGCGCGGCCGGCGAGTTCGGGCACATCCTGGTCCGGCCGGGCGGGCCCCGCTGCGGCTGTGGCCGGCTCGGCTGCCTGGAGGCCGTCGCCTCGGCCTCGGCGGTCGGCCGCCGGTACGAGGAGCTCGCCGGTACGCCGGCCACGGCGGCCCAGGTCGGCGAGCGGGCGGCCGCGGGTGAACCGGTCGCGGCGCAGGTCTGGCGGGAGACGGTCGAGGCGCTGGCCGACGGGTTCGCCACTGCCCAGGCGCTCTTCGACGTCGCCACGATCGTGGTCGGCGGCGGGCTGGCGCAGGCCGGCGCGCAACTGCTCGACCCGCTCCGGGCGGCGCTGCACGAACGGATGACCTTCCACCGGGAGCCGCGCCTGGTCGCGGCGGCCCTCGGCGACGAGGCCGGCTGCCTCGGCGCCGCCCTGCTCGCCCTCGACGCCCACCGTGGCGTCCCGACAACCTTGGAGGCGCCATGACTGAGCGGGTCAGCGGCAAGGTGGTGACCCCGGCGGGTGTGATCCGGCAGGGCTGCGTCGAGTGGGACGGCGAGCGCATCACCGCGGTGGCCGAGTACCCGTCGGTCCGGGACGGACACTGGATCCTGCCCGGCTTCGTGGACATGCACACCCACGGCGGCGGCGGGCACACCTTCACCACGGGAGACGCCGACCAGGCCCGGCAGGCCGCCGCGTTCCATCTGCGACACGGCACCACGACGCTGCTGGCCAGCCTGGTCAGTTCCCCGTTCGAGCTGATGCGGTCGGCCACCGCAGCGTTCCGCCCGCTCGTACAGGAAGGGGTGCTCGCCGGCATCCACTTCGAGGGGCCGTACCTCTCGGCGGCCCGGTGCGGCGCCCAGAACCCGGAGTACCTCCGGGACCCGTCCCCCGACGAGCTGGCCGAGCTGATCGAGCTGGGTGGACCCGCCATCCGGATGATGACGATCGCCCCGGAGCGCAACGGCGCGCTGGAGGCGGTGAAGCTGCTCACCGCGCACCGGGTGGTCGCCGCGGTGGGCCACACCGACGCCACGTACGACGAGACCCGCGCGGCCATCGCGGCGGGCGCGAGCGTCGGCACCCACCTGTTCAACGGGATGCGACCGGTGCACCACCGCGAGCCCGGCCCGGTGACCGCGCTGCTGGACGCCCCGAACGTGGTGTGCGAGCTGGTCGCCGACGGTGTGCACCTGCACGACGGGATGCTCACCTTCGCCTCCTCGGTGGCCGGGCCCGAGCGGTCCGCCCTGATCACCGACGCGATGGCCGCCGCCGGGATGCCCGACGGCGAGTACGAGCTGGGTGGCCAGGCGGTCACCGTCGCCGACGGCGTGGCCCGACTCGCCCGCGACGGCGCGATCGCGGGCAGCACGCTGACCATGGACGAGGCCCTGCGACACGCCGTGGCCGCCGGTATCCCGATGGCGGACGCCACCCGGATGGTCGCGACCACGCCGGCCCGCGCGATCGGCCTCGGCGACCAGGTCGGCGCCCTCCAGGTGGGGCTCCGCGCGGACCTGCTCATGCTCGACGAGGACCTCAACGTGGTCCGGGTGCTGCGGGCCGGCGCCTGGCAGGACTGACCCCGCGCTGACCCACGCTGACCCGCTCCCGGCAGGGCTTGCCCGCTCCCCGCAGGGCTTGCCCGCTGCCGGCGCCCCGGCCCGTGGGCAGCTCGACCGGAGGTCGACCCCTGTCCTGTGCTCGCTTTAGAGCTGAGCAGTTCGCGTCATCACCGATGCCCTCTCGACCGCATCCGGGCACCCCGCGCGGGCAGCGCGCGGGCATTGCGTCTGCGCATCGCGCACGGGCACCGCATCCGAGCACCGCGCCGGAGCACCGCGCCCGGGGCAGCGCACGGGCATTGCGTCCGAGCACCGCGCCCCGGGCACCGCATCTGAACACCGCGTGCGGGCACTGCATCCGCTCACCGCGTCCGGCAGTCCGAGGACGCCTGACTCGTCTGCGTCATCAGCTCTAAAGTGTCCGAACCAGCAACCTATCCTCCAGCGACCCGCCCGCCAGCGACCCGCGGGCCGGCAACCAATCCCCAACGCCCGCGCACCGGCAACCGCGGACCCGCAACCAATTCCCCAGCAACCCACGCACCGGCAAGCCGGCCACGGCCGCGGGCCGGGCGGAGTCCGTCAGCCGGCGGCGGGGATCTCGACGCCGAGGACGGACTGCTCGTCGGGGCGGTGCACGAGCACGTCCGAGAGGTACGACTGCACGGCGGGGGCCATGCCGACGTCGCGACCGGCCCGCTCGGAGAGCAGCCACTTGTGCTCGATGATCTGCGTGAAGAGCTCCTGCGGCTCCAGCTTGCGGCGCAGGTCGGCCGGGACCGCCCGCACCACCGGCTCGAAGACCTCGGTCAACCAGCGGTGCGCGGCCTGCTGCTCGTCGCTGAGGTCGCTCTCGGCCCGGTAGGCGTCCAGGTCGTTGAGGAGCTTGCGGGCCTGGTTCTCCTCGGCGTCCAGGCCGGTCAGGCGCAGCAGCCGGCGGGTGTGATAGCCGGCGTCGACGACCTTCGGGCGGACCAGGTAGCGCCCGTCGGCGATGGTCGACATGGCCACCTCGGCGACGTCGAAGCCCAGCTCGTTGAGGCGGCGGATCCGGCTCTCGATGTCGTGCCGCGCCTCCCGCTCGACCTGCTGCTCGTAGGTGATCTCGTGCCAGAGCCGCTCGTAGCGCTGCACCACCTCCTCGGAGACCACCTCCGGGTCGATCGACTCGTGCAGCAACCCGGCGGCCTGCAGGTCCAGCGCCTCACCGAAGATGTTGACCCGGGCGATCTCCAGGTCCTCGCCGCGCTGACCGTTGGAGAGCGACGTGCGCAGCGCCCCGGTCTCCGCGTCGACGAGGTACGCCGCGAACGCCCCGGCGTCCCGTCGGAACAGGGTGTTGGAGAGCGAGCAGTCGCCCCAGAAGAAGCCGGTCAGGTGCATCCGCACGATCAGGGCGGCGAGCGCGTCGAGCAGCCGGCTCATCGTCTCCGGCCGCAGTGTGTGCGAGAAGAGCGCCCGGTACGGCAGCGAGAACTGCAGGTGCCGGGTGATCAGTACCGATTCGAGGGGTTCACCGTCGTCGGTCTGCCGGTCCGCGACGATCGCGACCGCCTCCACCGCCGGGAAATCGATCCGCTCCAGCGCGCGGAGCAGGTCGTACTCGCGTTCGGCGATCCGCTCGCGGGTCTCCTTGAACGCGTAGACGTACTCGCCGAGCCGGACAAAGCGGACGATGTGCCGGGAGATGCCCTGCGGCAGCGCCACCAGGTGCTGGGCAGGCCACTCCTCCAGCGGGGTCGACCACGGAAGGTCGAGCAGCGCCGGGTCCACGAGAGCAGACGTGATCCGCACGCGGACAAGTGTGACTGCTCCATCCGCGCAACGCTTCCCATCGTGGTTGGGCCCACAGCACCGCCCGGTAGCGTGGGCGGATGCGCAACACCGCAGGGGTACGCGAACCGGTGCGGCTGCGGCCGGTGCGGCCGGCCGGCTGGTGGTACGACGTGCTGCTGCTCGCCGCCCTCGTCGGCCTGACCGTCGCGCTCACCGCGCACCACCTCTTCGACGTCGACCGGGCGGTGGCGGACTGGGCGCAGGCGCATCGCCCGCCGGTGGCGTACTGGGTGGCCCGGGTGTTGAACCTGCTCGGCCAGGGCACCCCGCTGACCCTGATCGCGGCCGGGCTGGGGGTGCTGCTGGCGGTCCGGACCCGCTCGATCCGGCCGGTCCTGCCGGCGGTCGTCGCGTTCGTGCTCACCTACCTGACCATCGGGCCGCTCAAGGTGTGGACGGCCCGCCCGGCGCCGAGCGCCAGCATCAAGGAGCCGTTCCTGTCGCCCGAGCAGACCCTGCCGCTCTTCCAGGAGCACCTGCCGGTGCGCTTCGCCCAGTCGTACCCGTCCGGCCACGTGGCCAACGCGATCGTCTGGTACGGCGTGCTGGCGCTGCTGCTCGCCCCGCTGCTGCGCAGCTACGGGCGTACCGTCCCACCCCGGCTCGTCCTCGCGATCCGGGTGCTCCCGCCACTGATCGTGCTCTCCACCACCACCTACCTGGGTTGGCACTGGCTCACCGACTCGGTGGCCGGGCTGTTGCTCGGCCTGTTCCTGGATCGGCTGCTGCACCGGGTGCCGTGGGACGACGTACCGCTGCCGGGGCGCCCGCTCTGGTCGGAGCGCACCCGATTGTTCACCTCCGGCCCGTAGCCTCGCCCGCCGTGAGCCAACTGGAGCGCCGGCTGGGCGTACCCGAGGCGGTGCTCATCGGCCTCGGGTCGATGCTCGGCGCGGGTGTCTTCGTGGTCTTCGGCCCGGCGACGGCGGCGTCCGGCGGTGCCGGGCTGCTCCCCGCCCTGGTGCTGGCCGGTTTCATCGCCTTCTGCAACGCGACCAGCTCCGCCCGGCTGGCCGCCCGCTACCCGGAGTCCGGCGGCACGTACGTCTACGGCCGGGAGCGGCTGGGCCTGTTCGCCGGGTTCGTGGCCGGCTGGGGTTTCGTGGTCGGCAAGACGGCGAGTTGCGCGGCGATGGCGCTGACCATCGGGGCGTACCTCTGGCCGGAGCAGGCCCGGCTGGTCGCGGTCGCCGCCGTGCTCGCGGTGACCGGGGTGAACCTGCGCGGCATCGGCAAGACCGCGACCGTGACGAAGGCGCTGGTCGCGCTGGTGCTCGCGGTGCTGACGCTGGTCGCGGTCGCCGGTGTGGTCGGCGGGCCGGTCGAGCTGGACCGGCTGGCCGACGCCGGGGGCGCCGGTCGAGGTGTGCTCACCGCCGCCGGTCTGCTCTTCTTCGCCTTCGCCGGGTACGCCCGGATCGCCACCCTCGGTGAGGAGGTGCGCGACCCGGAGCGGACCATTCCCCGGGCGGTGCCGATCGCGCTCGGCCTCGTGCTGGGCAGCTACCTGGTGCTCGCCGTCGTCGCGCTCGGCGTGCTGGGCGCGGACCGGCTGGCCGGCTCCGCAGCGCCCCTGGCGGACGTGGTGACGACGGCCGGGCTGCCGGAACTCGCCTGGGTGGTCCGCGCGGGGGCCACCGTCGCGGTCACCGGCGTGCTGCTCTCGCTGCTCGCCGGGGTGGGTCGCACCCTGCTGGCGATGGCTCGCCGCCGGGACGTGCCGGCGGCGCTGGCCGCCGTGCACCCCCGGCACCGGGTGCCGCACCGGGCCGAGTTGACGGTCGCCGCGGTGGTGATCCTGGTGGTGCTGGTCGCCGACGTCCGCCACGCGATCGGCTTCTCCAGCTGCACGGTGCTGGTCTACTACGCGATCACCAATGCGGCGGCGCTCACCCTCGGCCGCGACCCGGGCCGCCGGTTGCCGGTCCGGACACTCGCCGCGCTGGGGCTCGCCGGCTGCCTGCTGCTCGCCGCCAACCTGCCGCTGACCAGCGTCGTCGTCGGCTTCGCGGTGCTCGCCGCGGGCGCCGCCTGGTACGCGCTCCGCCGCTCCCCAACTCTCCGTCGATCATGAAGTCGCCGCGGACACCCCGGCGACAGGTTCTCGATCAACGGGGCGGGGTGGGCTGACCGGGCGGCGTCGGCCGGCCGCCATCGGTGGCCATACGGGGCGGCCCCGACTGGTCGCCGGGCGGCTGCTCCGGCACGGACGGCTCCGCGCGCGACGGGGCGCCGACCGGCCCGGGAACCTGCCCGCCGGGGACCGGCGGGACAGCCGTAGCCGGCGGGCGGCCGGCAGCCGGCGGGGGGCCAGGAGTCGGCGCGGCGGCACGGGGCAGCGCGCCCACCCGGGAGGCGGGCAGGCCGTCACCCGCGGCCGGAGCCGGCGGGGCGCAGTGCCGGGTGAGCCAGTCCAGCCCGGCACGGCGAGCGACCACCGTCAGCCGGTCGCCCGCGAAGATCACCTGTCGGGGGTCGAGGTCCTTCCACCAGATCGTCCGCGCGCCACCGGCCGGCGTACGGGCGATCAACCGCACCTGCCCCTCCTGGGAGACGACGGAGAGCGGCCGCCCGTCGAGCTCCGATCCGGCGGCGACGGGCACCTCGGCCACGGGCAGCGCGTGCCGCCCGACCGGAATCGTGGCGATGACCGCCCGTTCGGTCAGCGCGCCGGTGAACGCCGGCGCGGCCAGGTAGGAGACCGACCGGGAGGCACCGAGACCGAACGCCTCCTCGACCCGCTCGGCGAAGTCGTTCTCGAAGAGCCGCAGCACCACCCGCAGCTCGGCCCGGGTCTCCCGCGCGGCGAGCGCCGCCTCCAGGTTGGCCACGTCGTCGGTCGACACGATCACCAACGCCTGGCAGTCGGCCACCGAGGCGGCCTCCAACGTCTCCGGCTGCGCGGCGTCGCCGACGATCAGCGGCACCTCCAGCTGGCGGGCGAGCGTACCGCCGCGCGGCTCCGGGTTCTTGTCGATGGCGACGACCTCGACGTCGTACTCGCGCAGCTGCGCCATCACCCGGGTACCGACGTTGCCGAGGCCGACCACCACCACGTGACCGGAGCGGTGCGGCTGGAGCCGGCCGGTGTGCAGGGCCAGCCGGGCGTTCACGATCCCCTCCACCACGACGGCGGTGATCAGCGGGATCAGGGCCAGCCCGGCCAGGTTCAGCACGACCTGCATCACCTGGGCGTCGGCCGACTTGTTGGTGTCCGGGTCGGCACCGCTGAGCGTGGTGACCAGGGTGACGTACAGCGCCTCCGCGGGCGAGACCCCCTCCGCCTGGGCGATCAGCGCGCCGAGCACGACGACGACCGCGAGCAGGAGCATCGTCGCGATGCCGATCTTGCGGGTGGCGAAGCCGCGTACCGCCCGCAGCAGCACCGCGAACGGTCTCCGCCGCCGCCTGGCCCGGACCAGCTTCCGCGCCGCGACCTCGGTGCTGGGTGGCTGCCCCGTCGCCTCGGCGAGCACCAGATCGGCGGTCGCCGGGTCGGACGGCAGCAGCAGCACCCTCTGCGGGTCGCGCCGGTCGGCCAGCCCGCAGGCCACGTCCTGCTCCCGCACATCCGCCCGCCGGGCGACCCGCAGGGTACGGCCGCGGTGCTGGAAGTGCGTGGGGTCGACCTCGCCGAGCGCCGCCGCCACGAACGCCGGCGCGGCCATCTCGGCGTCGGAGAGCACCTCCACCGGCGCTTGGAGCAGGGTACGGACGCCGTCGGCGAGGGTGCCGTTGAACATCCGCAGCACCTGCCGGACGTGCTTGTCGACGGCCTGGGCGCAGAGCGCGGCGTGCAGGTTGCCGACGTCGTCCTGGTGCAGCAGGGCGAGCCCGGCGGCCCCCGCCAGGTTCGCGGCGCGGAACGTCGCCTCGTCGAGCCGGTCGGAGCGGACGACCCGGACGCCCCGCAGCGTCGCCACGTCGGCCCCGTTGGACCGGTGCCGCTCGGGCACGACCACCGTCACCCGCGCGCCGCCGGCGGGCAGGTCGCTCTCCAGCAGCGCTTTCGCCACGTAGTACGCGAGCGAGTCACGCCCGCAGATGACGTAGTGCGGGCGGGGATCACCGGCGGGCCGCAGCCGCCAGTTCCACTCGACCGCCCGTCGCGCCCGGTCCCGCCACGGCTCCCCCATGCCCGGATCGTAGTAAGGACGACCTTGCTGGGCGAGAGCATCCGGTTGGCGCGTGGTGCAGGCATGGCGTCGATGGGTGCGGGTAGAACAGCAGCCATGCAGACCTTCCTCCCGTACCCGGACTTCCTGGCCAGCGCCCGCACGCTGGACCAGAAGCGGCTGGGCAAGCAGCGGGTGGAGACGATCCAGGTGCTGCGCGGGCTGACCTGGCCGACGTACGGGTGGCGCAACCATCCCGCGGTGAAGATGTGGGCGGGGTACGAGGAGGCGCTGACCCGGTACGGGCTGGACATGTGCGCCGTCTGGGTCGAGCCGGGACGGGCCGACACCTGTGCCGTGACGATGACCCGCGACCTCGCCGCCGCCTGCGGCATCGGGACGGTACGGGCCCAGGCGGAGCTGGCCGCCGCCGGTGAGCTGCCGCCCTGGCTGGGCCGGGAGGACCTGCACCTGAGCCACCGTTCGTCGCTGGTACGGAAGGACCCGGAGCACTACCGCCCGCTCTTCGGTGACGTCCCGGTCGACCTCGAGTACGTCTGGCCCGACTCGGACCGGGATCGCCGCTGCCTCACCCCCGACGTCCCGGGTGGCACACCCGCCTGACGCAGCGCGTCGCAGCCGAGGCCGGAGGAGGTTACGCGATGGCACTGTCGCGGCTGGCCGGTCGGCTCCTCGGCGTACGACGGCACCTCGTCGACCCCGGCGGCGGTGGCCCGCCCCGGGTGCCGCGCCCGGTCACGGCGGTGGTGGTGGGCGGCGGGATCGCCGGCATGTCGGCGGCCGTGGTACTCGCCGAGCGCGGGGTGCGGGTGACCGTGCTGGAGTCCTCGCCCACCCTGGGCGGCCGGGCGGGCGCCTGGCCGGAGCGGCTCGCCGACGGGGTGCAGCAGGTGGAGCACGGCTTCCACGCCTTCTTCCGGCAGTACTACAACTGGCGCGCCATCCTCCGGCGGATCGACCCCCAGCTGCGTTTCCTCCGTCCGGTGGCCGGTTATCCGATTCTCGCCGAGCGGTGGCCGACCGAGGAGTTCGGTGACCTGCCCGCCGCACCACCGCTGAACCTGCTCGCGTTGCTGGCCCGCAGCCCCAGCCTCCGCCTGCCCGACCTGCGGCGGATGAATCGGGACGCCGCCCTGCCCCTGCTTGGGTACCACCCGGTGCGCACCTACGCCGAGCTGGACGGCACCACCGCCGGTGAACTGCTCGACTCGCTGCGGCTGCCGGACCGGGCCCGCGCCATGCTCTTCGAGGTCTTCTCGCACTCGTTCTTCAACCACGAGTCGGAGATGTCGGCCGCCGAACTGGTCGCCCAGTTCCACTTCTATCTGCTCGGCAACGGGGAGGGGCTGGCGTTCGACGCACCGGACGAGGACTATGCGACGGCGATCTGGACGCCGTTGACCCGGCACGTCGAACGGCACGGCGGGCGGGTGCTGACCGGCGCGGCGGTCGGCGCGCTGCACCGCACCGACGGCGGCTGGCGGGTGCTGACCGACGACGGCGTCGGGTACGAGGCCGGGCACGTCGTGCTCGCCGTCGACCCGCCGGCGCTCGCCGCGCTGGTCGGCGCCTCCCCCGCGCTGGCGGAGCTGGCGCCACGGCTGGTGGCCGCCATGCCCGCCTTCGGCGCGCCCGGCCCGCCGTACACGGTGGCCCGCTACTGGTTCGACGGGGACGTACGCCCCGACCGGTCGGTCTTCAGCGGCGTCACCCGGCAGTCCACCCTGGACTCCGTGACGCTCTACCACCGGCTGGAGCGGGAGCCCCGAGGCTGGGCCGAGCGCACCGGCGGCAGCGTGATCGAGCTGCACGCGTACGCCTGCGAGCCGGGCGTGCCCGCCGCGGAGCTGGCCGAACGGATGCGCGGCGAGCTGGCGACGCTCTGGCCGGAGGTGGCCGGGCTGTCGGCCCGTGAGCTGCGCGCCCGGGTCGAGGCGCGGGCACCGGCCTTTCCCCCGGGCGGTCACGCCGGGCGGCCGCGGGTACGCACCGACGCCGACGGCATCTACCTCGCCGGTGACGGCGTCGCCACGGAGTTCCCCAGCGCGTTGATGGAGCGCGCCGCGGCGACGGGCATCGTCGCGGCCAACCACATCCTGCGGGCGGAGGGCGGCGCGGCGGAGCCGGTCCACTCGATCCGGCCGCTCGGCCTCTTCGCCCGGCGACCGTGACCGTGCCGTCGACGCGTCCCGCGACGGCCTCGCCTCCGATCGAAATCCGTTGCCCGGTCTTCCGGGCGGACCTACCGTGATCGCGCAAGGTCAACCGCTGCTCCGGGAGCCGTCCATGTCGATGTCGCACGTCACCACCGTGCCGTCGTGGCTGCTCGGCGACGGTTGCCGAGCCGAAGACCCCGGGGACGGTCGACCCGACTGACGCGCATCCCGCGCCCGTCGAGCCGCCCGTTCCGCCTCCGGACCGGGCGGCTCTTTCGCTCTCCGGCCCGCTGTCCATCCGTCACCGTGGAGGGAGATTCCGGTGAATGCCGTCCTCGTCGTCAACGCCGACCTCGGCCCGCTGCACCGGGTCACCATCCAGCACGCCATCCGGATGCTCTGCCGCCGGGTCGCCGAGATCCACGAGGCCGAGCCGGACCGGGTGGTCGGCGTCTTCCCGATGCCCCGGGTGGTCCGACTGGTCCGGTACGTGGTGACCCGTTGGCGGTTCGCCGCCGGGCCGACCTGGTCCCGGGCGGGGGTGTTACGGCGTGACGGCCGCTGCTGCGCCTACTGCGGCGGGCCGGCCGACACCGTCGACCACATCCTGCCCCGCTCGCGGGGCGGCCGGAACACGTGGCGCAACACGACTGCCGCCTGCTACCCGTGCAACCAGCAGAAGGGCGACCGTACGCCCGCCAAGGCGGGCATGCCGCTGCGCCGCGAGCCGATCGTGCCGAGCTGGGCAGCGCTGGCCGGGCGGTGAGTGGACCGGCCGGCGGGAACGGGGGGCCGCGCCCGGGGAACCTTCCCGGCGCGGCACCCGCCGGCCTCCTCCCGATCAGTCCGGGTGCGGCGGCGTCCAGGCGAAGCGGGGCGTACGCCGCTCGCGGACGGCGGCGATGCCCTCCCGTGCCTCGCCGCTCTCCACGGCCTTCCGATGCCACCAGGCGATCCGGGCCGGGCCGGCCCGATCGTCGACGATCTCCTTCGCCGCGGCGACGCTGATCGGCGAGCGCTCGGCGATGGCGCCGGTCAGCTCGGCGACCCGGGCGTCGAGCCCCGCCTCGGGAAGCACCTCGTCGACCAGCCCCACCCGCAGGGCTCGCTCGGCGTCGATCAGCTCGGCGGTGAAGAGCAGGAACTTCGCGGCCGACGGGCCGACCAGGCGGGTGAGCCGCCGGGTGGTGGGCGCCGGGTAGACCAGCCCGAGCCGGGCTGGAGGCACACCGAACCGGGCGTCGACAGTGGCGATCCGCAGGTCGCAGGCGACCGCGAGCTGGCAGCCGCCGCCGACGCACGCGCCGCGTACCGCCGCGACGGTCGGCTTGGCGAACTCGGCGAGCCGCTCCTCGGCGGCCACCGCGATGCTCGCGTCGCCGGCCGCCACCAGCTCGTCGAGGTCGCCCAGGTCCGCGCCGGCGCAGAAGGTGTCACCGGTGCCGGTGAGCACCAGCGCGCGGACGGCCGGGTCGGCCTCCAACCGGTCGAGGATCGGCGGGAGCTGCCGCCACATCTCCGGGGTCATCGCGTTGCGCCGGGCCGGGTTGTGGATCACCAAGGTCGCCACCGGCCCGGCCACCTCGACGACGAGTTCCGCGTCCGCCACCGTCACCCTCCCTCGCTCGGTGCGAGAGACCTTAGCCAACCGGTGAACCGGGGCTGCCGGGGACCGTGGACGGCTGGCCTCACAGGCGGTACTCCGGGGGCAGTCCGGTGCCGCGCAGCTCGGCGGGCAGGTGCGCGACGTCGTTGAACGCGACCAGGGTGGGCGGCAGGCCGGCCCGGTAGCGGATGACGGTAAGCCCCGCGTTGTGGTGGTTCAGGCCCAGCCAGCGTGAACCGGGCGCGTCCAGCGCGTCCCGCACCAGCCACCCGATCAGGAACGTGTGCGTGACGAGCAGCTCGTACCGGTCGCCGTCGTCGGGCGGTCCGGCGAAGCTGCGCACCGCCGCCGCCGTCAGCCTCGGCCCGTCGGCCCGCTCGGCCGGGTCGAAGCCGGCCAGGAGCCTGGCGTACGCGGGCGGCAGCCCGGCCGCGGGCGTGTCCTCCGGCAGGTGGTCGCCGGCGAGTTCGGTGGCGTGCACCGGGACTCCGGGGAGCGCGGCCGACACCAACTGGGCGGTCTCCACCGCCCGGGGCAACGGCCCGTGGTGGATCGCGTCGACCGGCACGCCGCGCAGCCGCTCGCCGAGCAGCACGGCCTGGCGGCGGCCCCGAGCGGAGAGCCCGGCCTCCGGCGGGTCGGTCCCCGGCGGCGTCTCCGGCGGCAGGTTCTGCTCGCCGTGCCGGGCCAGCAGGAGGAATCGGGTCGGCATTCGGCTCCTTCCACGCTTCGGGAGGCGCGATATTAGTCGCGCCTCCCGATCCGCGGGTGCCCACCCGGCCCGGGTCAGCGGGTCAGCCCTCGCGCATCTGGCCGATGCGGATCTTGTTGCCGAACGGGTCGCGGATCCCGAAGTCGATCCCGTACGACCTCTCGGCCGGCTCGTCGGTGATCTCGACGCCCTTGGCGACGAGCGTCTCGTACGTCTTGTGCGCGTCGTCGGTGGTGATGGAGAGCCAGCCACCCATGGCGCCCTTGGTCAGCAGCTCGCGGACCTGCTCGGCGGTCGCCGGGTCGAGGGCCGGCGGTCCGGGCTTCTCCAGCAGGATCTCGCGGTGCTTGTCGCCGGGGACGTTGACCGTCAGCCAGCGCATGAAGCCGAGGTCGACGTCGGTGTTCACCTCCAGGCCGAGCTTGCCGACGTAGAAGTCGAGCGCCTCGTCCTGGTCGAGGACGTAGATCGAGGATCGGGTGAGTGCGTTCAAAGTCATGCCCATGACGCTAGAGGGCCACCCTGACCTGCTGCTTATCCAAAACTGCTGGGTCGGGTCCAGGCCTTCGTGAAACAGGTCGGTACGTCCACCGCGACCTTGCGCCGGCGGTACTCGGTCGGGGGCTCCCCCACGATCTGACGGAAGGTCCGGCTGAAGGTGCCGAGGCTGCTGAAGCCGACCGCGAAGCAGATCTCGGTGACGTCCTGGTCGGTCCGGAGCAGCAGGTACATCGCCCGCTCGACCCGCCGACGCTGGAGGTAGCGGTGCGGGGTCTCGCCGAAGGTCGCCCGGAAGGTGCGGATGAAGTGCGCCTCGGAGACGTGCGCGATGCGGGCCAGCGCCGGAATGTCCAGCGGATCGGCGTACGAGCGGTCCATCGCGTCCCGGGCGCGCAGCATCGCCCGGTTCGACTCCTCGACCGCTCGGCTCACGGCCCTCCCCTCACCCTCACGGCCAGGCTACCCAGGGTCTGTTTCCAAGGCTCGCCGGCGGAGCCGGGCACGATCCTGTGAAACAGGCCCCAGAAGGAGCGGCACGGGCGGGGGCGCTCACCGAGGGATGCTGAAGACTTGACCGGCGAGCGGTCCGTGCTGGTCCGCCGCCACCGCCAGACCACGATCACAGGAGTGCCGTGAACACCAGCTACCTCGCCGAGCCCGACCGGTACCGCGGCATGGAGTACCGCCGGACCGGTCGCAGCGGCCTGAAACTGCCCGCCGTCTCGCTCGGCCTGTGGCACAACTTCGGCGACAACCGACCGCTGGAGACCCAGCGGGCCATCCTGCGCCGCGCCTTCGACCTGGGCATCACCCACTTCGACCTGGCCAACAACTACGGCCCCCCGTACGGGTCGGCCGAGGAGAACTTCGGCCGCGTCCTCGCCACCGACCTCCGCCCGTACCGGGACGAGTTGGTCATCTCGACGAAGGCCGGCTACGACATGTGGCCCGGCCCGTACGGCGACCTCGGTTCCCGCAAGTACCTGACCGCGTCGCTGGACCAGTCACTCAAGCGGATGGGCCTGGAGTACGTCGACATCTTCTACTCGCACCGCTTCGACCCGGAGACCCCGCTGGAAGAGACGATGGGTGCGCTGGACGCGGCGGTGCGCGCCGGGAAGGCGCTCTACGTCGGTATCTCCTCGTACTCGCCGGCCCGCACCGCCGAGGCCGCCGCGATCCTCCGTGACCTCGGTACGCCCCTGCTGATCCACCAGCCGTCGTACTCGATGTTGAACCGGTGGATCGAGGACGAACTGCTCGACGTGCTGGAGCGGGAGGGGGTCGGCTGCATCGGCTTCTCGCCGCTGGCGCAGGGCATGCTGACCGACCGCTACCTGGACGGGGTGCCGGCCGACTCCCGGGCCAACGCGCAGACCTCCCTCTACCCGGAGTGGCTCACCGAGGAGAACCTAGGCAAGATCCGGGCGTTGAACGCCATCGCCGCGCGCCGCGGGCAGAGCCTCGCGCAGCTGGCGATCGCCTGGACGCTGCGCGACCCGCGGATGACCTCCACGGTGCTCGGCGCGAGCAGCGTCGCCCAGCTCGAGGCGAACGTGGCGGCGCTGGAGAACGCCACCTTCAGCGCCGAGGAGCTGACCGAGATCGAGCAGTACGCGACCGAGTCGGGCATCAACCTCTGGGCCCGGTCGAGCGCCGGCTGACCGGAGCCGGTGGGTCGGGTCGCCCCCGGCGTCGATGGGTCGGGTCGCCGCGACGGCCCGACCCGCCGCGGCCGGCCGGTCGCCGTCCGGCGCGGGCCTGCCGGCCGCGTGGCGCTGGTCTCTTCCGTGCGCCACGGCCGCGCAGCTCAGGGCGGCGGGCCGTCGGTCCCCGCAGTCGCGCTCAGCCGATCCCGGATCAGCGCGATCACGGTGGCGGCGGTCCGGTCGAGGTGACTGCGGCCGTCGGCGAGCCGGGCCTGCGGACTGATGTAGCTGAGCGGGCCGACGTGGGTGGCCGGGTCGAGCCGGTGCACCGTGATCTTCCCGTCGCGGGCGGCGCGGTTCCACCCGCTGCGGCGGAAGAGCCGCCACCGCTGCGGGAAGATCCAGGTGCCGACCCGCTCGATCCGGTCGCCGGCGCTGGTGAGCTGGTCGAGGTGCTGCGCGTGGCTGATGTCGTTTGCGCCGTTGTGGAACGCGCCGAGCGTGATCAGCCAGAGCGGGGAGCGCAGCTGGGCCCAGAGCTCGCCCACCGCGCCGGTGGCGACCTGGGCACCGCCGCTGTAACTGAGCAGCACGACGGGGATGCCGCTCTCCGGCTGGTACCCGGCGAGTCGCAGCTGCGCGGCGATCTGCGAGCCGACGGCGCGGTTGTACAGGGGGCGGTAACGCCGATCGGCGGCGACGAAGATCTGCATCACGTTGTGCAGGAAGAGCAGCAGCCCGACCCGCCGGCGCAGCCATCTCCAGACGGGCCGGTTGGCGAGCGGATTGGCCAGCGGGGAGTACGGCTGGACCTGGCCCAGCACCCTCAGCTCCGGCGCCCCCTCGATCAGGGACTTGACCAGTCGACCCCCGTCGCGGGTGTCGTGGAAGCGGCGCTTCCCGATGCCGTCCAGGTAGACCAGGTAGGCGCCCGGCGGGCGGTCCGGCTCCGCGCCCCGGGCGTGCGGCATGCCCTTGGGCAGCGTGGTGGTGGGGGTCCGCCAGCCCGCGACGTAGGCCAGTACCTCGTAGCGGGCGAGCAGCGCCTCGGCGAGCAGGACCGGACCGATCCCGGCGAGCAGCAGCAGGAGCGCGAACTCGGTCATGTGAGCGGCTCCGGCATCCGCCCGGTACTCAGTCGTACGACCAGGCGGCGGACTCCCTCGACGGCGACGCCGAGCCCGACCCCCGCGGCGGCCACGCAGCCGGCCGCCCCCCACCAGCCGACCCCGGCCACGGTGGCGAGCGCGGTGGCGAGACCCGCCCCCACCCCCACCATGAGCACCAGGTGCAGGAACGGCCCGAGCAGCGGGAACGCGAGGACGGCGGCGAGCAGCAGCGGCACGGCGAGGTCCGCCGTCCAGACCAGCGCGGCCTCGTCGGACGGGGACGTCACCAGCACCAGCTCGGCGAGGGTCCACGCGGAGAGCGGCCAGAGGGCGAAGACCGCGCCGTCGACGACGGCGCCGGCGACCATCATCCCGACCACCCGGGTACGCGACGCCCCGGAGAGGCGCGCCACCAGCGGCAGGAGACGCCCGGCGGCCTCGGAGAATCCGGCGACGAGCAGCAGGACGGTGACGACGGGAGACACCGGATCAGCCCTGCGCCGGCTCTTCGGTGGGCCCGGGCCGGGTGGGCCGGCCGGACTGCCGCACATAACGTTCGAGCTCGTCGGCGGCGCGCCGATAGCCGCCCGCCTGCCGCTGCGCCTCCCGCAGGGTGTTCGCGGCGGCCCGGAACCGGGGCTCGTCGAGCAGGCGCCGGGCGAGGGCGCGAACGACCTCCACGCCGACCTCCTCGGTACGGATCGAGAGGCCGGCGCCCAGCTCGGTGATGCGGGTAGCCACCAACGTCTGGTCCGCCCCCTGCGGAACCACCAGCATCGGGACGCCGGCGTACATGGCCTCGTTGACGCTGTTCACCCCGCCGTGGGTGATGAACAGGGTCGCGCGGGCCAGCACGTCGGGCTGCGGCACGAATCGTTGGGCGAGCACGTTGGCCGGCAGCGGGCCCAGCGCGGCGGGATCGGTCTGTCCGGTGGAGACGACCACGGTGCCGCCCAGCGGGGCGAGCGCGTCGGCGAGGGTGCGCAGCAGCCGCGGACCGACACCGAACACCGTGCCCATCGAGACGTACAGCACCGGGTCCCGCAGCCGATCGGCCGGGAACGACGAGTCGGGCGGGCGGGCGCCGACGCTCGGTCCGACGAAGCAGTACGACTGGTCGAAGCTGCCAGCCTCGGGATGCAGAGCCCGCGAGGTGTAGACCAGGTTGAGCGGCTGACGGATGTTCGCCAGGTCGATCAGGGGCACGGCGCCGGTGTCGTAGCGGCGGCGCAGCTGCCAACGCGACTTCAGGTATCCCCCGGCGTGCCGGGGCAGGACCGCCGCCGCGGCGAGGAGCCGCCAGGAGCCGCGGGTGGGGCTGGGTACGTGCCGGTTGAAGGCGAACGTGGTGAACGAGGAAGCTGCCGGCACGTCGAGTTCGCGGGCGGCCACCGGCCCCCACGGGCACAGGGAGTCGTGCACGATCAGGTCGGGCCGGGCCTCGCGCAGCTCGGCGAGAACGGCGGGGAGTACGCGCACGGCGATTCGGGCGAGCTGCTCCATCAGCGTGACCGGCGTCGGTGGGCCGGCCATCGGTACGTCGTCCCCGCGGTAGTCGAGCACTCGCGCGCCGGTGGCCGCGATCTCCTCCGCGTAGGCGTGCCCCGCGTGGTAGGTGACGGAGTGGCCGCGACGAACAAGCTCGGAGACGACCGGCAGGGTCGGGTTGATGTGCCCGTGCATGGCGATGTTGAGGAAGGCGATTGTGCTCATCGGCGAGACCGGGGCAGGGAACGGGCCGCCGCCCGACCACCTTCAGCGATCATGATCCGCCTTTCTCGCCCGACGCAGGACGCGTTCGCGCGCGCCTGGTCCGCCGACGCCCGGTCCGGGTCCGGGTGCAGACCGGTGAGCGCAGCGCAGCCACCGCATGGACCGATGTCGGTCGCATGTCGCGGTGGCCGCTGTCACAGGGTAAACGCTGCCTTAACAGGGCACGCCGTGGACCGGGCACTCTCCCGTCGGCGGCGATCCGCCCGACGTGGTTCTCAAGGGCATCCGCGCCCGGCGTGCTTCTCGCGGCGACGACAGTCGCGATTTGCCTGGCGGATTTGGAGCCCCCGGCCGGGATCGAACCGGCTACATCTCGCTTACAAGCTCTGTGCATCACGTCCACATACGTCCGGGAACGGCTGCTCGCTCGAAGCTTCGTCCATGCCGATGCTCCTCAGCGTGCTGCCGTCCGGCATGGTTGCTGTCAGCGCTGCTGTCGAAAGGCGTCCCGCCGCCGCCCCAGAGCGACCCCGGCTGGCGAGCCCGCTTGTGGTTGTCAGCCGGGCATAGCGCGTCGTACGGAGAACCGATCAAGGCCAGCGTCGACTATCCATTCACCGAGCTCTGTGCGAGGGTGGTGCGGTGTTGCCGGCCTGGCTTCAGGAGCTCGGCGGCTTGCTCTCAGGCCTCGGAGCGCTTGCCGCTGCCTTCATAGCAGTCTTCGCCATACGTCGCCAGGAGGCGGCTAGCGAACGTGCCTTAGCGGCACAAGCGCAAGCTACCCGCGACGCCAGAGAACACGAGCGCCGGCTAGCTGCGGAAGATCGGCTATGGGCACGGAGGGCGGATCTCTACGCCCGCACCACACTCGCCATGCGCGAATACCTCAACCGGCCCGTCGATGAATTGGGCAAAGAGACGCCTCTCGCCGACGTGCCTCTCATGGCAAGCCTCGCAGGGGAGGCCGAAATCCTGGCCTCGACTCAGGCCAAAGACGCCATCAACGAGTTCGTCTACGACGATCCCGGCTACGACGAGAAGGTCAACATCTGGGCTGAGTTCCAGATCCTCGCTCGCCGTGAGTTGATGGGCTCAGAAGATCCAACGCTACGGGTGGGTGACGCCGCGGCGGTTACCAGGCCATCGGCCCCGCCTCCCGCGAGCGACTAGATCTGCGCATTACGAGTCGGCTGCCCGCCGCTGGACCACCGCCCGGTCCTCGTGCCCCACCTGGTGTCCCGGTCCGTCATCGTCCGCCGGCGATCGCTGCTCGGCCTTCAGCCGCACGTGATGCTCGTTGAGGGTCCGCGCTGCCTTCTCGCCGCCTCGGTCCCGCCTGACGCTTCGCTCACAAGCTCTGGGCCGCTCCCAGCCAACCAAACGCATGCGCTGACCCGATACCTTCAACGATCGTGACCCTCGATGATCTAGGCAACCTCGGCGACGCAACCGGCGGCCTCTTTGCTGTCGTCCTCGGCATAGTGGCTTTGTTCGGCAGTCGCTCAGCTTGGGCAGACTGGCGAGACCGGCAACAGGCTGAGAAGGAGTTTGCCGAGGAGAAGACGAAGGAGCTTCGCCTGAACCGTGAGCGGGCCATCCGGGGCTGGATGCCAAGCGGGACTCAGGTCTACGGTGTTCAGCTAGTTAGGGAGCCAGCGGAGCTGTCCCAAGCTGTCGATGAACTGAAGGATGGCGGACCAACTGACTACGTGCTTCTCCGGGTCAGCGAGTCCGAGGCGGGTAACGTCAATCGGGCCCACAGCCTGCGCCAGCTGATCGCGTCACAGGGTTTCATCGCTCAAGCGCCGTCGACCGCTGAGTACGAAGCGCTCCAGCGCGGTCGGCAACTGACCAGCGACTAGCGAATGAACCTCGTCGGTGTGAGGGAACCGCCACGACAGCTAAACCAACGCCGGGCGCCACGCCCGCGCCAGCGACACACGGTTTAGGAAGGGTGTAGCGCCCGCCGTGTCATCTTGGCTCCTACCAGGGCGAATACTGGTTACCTCTGTCGCGATGCGCTCAATCATTCCGTGCATGTTCCGGATCACGCCGCCCACGGCGCGTGGCTACTCATATGGCGCAACGGCCGTGGTTGGCCAGCCTCCGCCGCCATCAGCCCGGAAGTGCCGCACCTCTAAATGAAGGGTGTCGCATCGTCTACGTCGCTGCCGGGGACCGCCAGATCCTCGCGAATCCTCATGAGTAGGTCGATTTCGGCGTGGTCGTATGCGACATGGCTCTCATGAAACTTCGGGTCATCCGGGTCGTCGTGCTTGCAATAGTGCCCCCACCGCCAGGCGGCGTTGTACGCCGAGGCAGCCGCCGTAGCAACCGAGGAAGTAGCGAAGATCCTCAAACGGTTGAGCCTCTCGAAAGCTGGCGTGTGCCAGTCGTCCGGCAGTTCAGACTCCTCAAGGAAGCCGTAGCCCTTGTTGTAAGCCAACCGCGCCATGACCTTGAGCGAGTCATAAAAGTCGACATAGGACTCACGGCGGCGATCGAACGTCCTGGACTCATCCTCTCGGCACCATCGCTCGCGCTCACGTGCCCGTTCTCGCTCCCACGCCTTATCCTCTCGCCGGTCCGATCGGCGCTGCGTGATCAGCACGCCCGCGGTGCCGCCAGAGAGCGTGCCGAGCACGCCGATCAGCGCAACCGCGAGGGGAACCCAGAGTGGCGTCGCACCTCGATGATGCCGACCGGGTCAACCTGATCAGGCGCTGGCATGGACTGGAGCCCTTAAGCTCGGCTCGACCCCCTTCTGCCAACCGAGTTGCTGTCTACACCTCGGCCCCGCTGGATCGGAGCAAACAAGGCGTGGGTGCTGCAGTCGGATGCCAGACAGCGCTTGACGCCACCTTGCAACTCGGCGCAAGCCACCGATACGGTGCCTCGGTGCCTCTCCCCTTATCCAAGAGCCAGATCAACAGGCTCGGCCGGCGCCTCGGCACGGAAAGCGTCCCGAGCGATGAAGACCTAATAAAACTCCAAGAACTGATCCGCTACTACCAGGCCGTCTTGGATGCCGTCAAGACAGATCTGGATGCCCTTGGCTTCGGTGAGGCAACGTCGAGAGTCAAGACTCAACTCACTTTGATCGAAAAGTTGCGCCGCGAAGAAAAGATGGAGCTGGCCAGGGTTCAGGACTTCGCGGGTGCCCGCCTCGTCTTGGACGGGAATCGCGACCACCAAGACGAAGCTGTCAAGAGAATCGTCGAGCGCTTCTCCGACCGAACCAAGCCACCACGGGTAGTTGACCGTCGCTCTAATCCCAGCCACGGCTATCGGGCTGTGCACGTCATTGTGTACCCAGAAGACATTCAAGTCGAGGTACAGGTTCGAACCGATGTCCAGAACTCGTGGGCGCAGGTAATGGAGAGCCTGGCTGACCGGTGGGGCCGGTCAATCCGGTATGGCGATCTCCCTGAGAATCCGGACAAACTAGTCCAACGCGTTCTCCCTCCAACAACACGCGCAAACTTCGTGCGACACCTTCTGGACCTGAGCAACCTGATCGATCAAGCAGAAAGGATGGAAACGCTCTTCAACGCCGTACGACAGGAATTAGAATCGGTCTTCTTTGCGGAGGAAGAGGCTGCGATTGAAGAGTTCGCAAGAAATCAATACAAAGCACTGAAGCGAAGCCCTACCGGCGACCACGAGAAGGACATGGAATTCCTTTGCCTCGTTGCTAAACGCCGCTTCAAGCAGATAGCCCGTCACATCTTCCGTGATAAGAGAAAAGCGGGTAGGTTCATTAGAAAAACCTTCCCGCGAGGCGTAGAGAACTCCCCGCACGCCGCTCGCCAGGCGATCGCTCGGTCCCTGGGCTTGATCGGCACCGTCCTCCAGGCGATGGAGAACAGCGCAAGGAGACGCGGAGCCAGGGTTCGCGCTAGTATCAAGACTTTAGAGCAGCTTGTAGATCTCGGAGGCGTGCAGTGAACCACTACCTTGTGGTGTTTGATCGCCGTATGGGTGAGATCGTCCGGTCTGCAGAATTCTCGGGTGCAGGGCAGGCGCTCGACGCGAGGTTCCAAGCCGAGATGGAGTACCGAGCGAACCAAGACGTTGAGGTTGTAGTTCTAGGCGCAGCATCCTGGGAAGCCCTGACCAAGACCCACACGCGGTACTTCCAGAACGTACGTGAGCTTGCCGCTTCTGCGCTGCGCGGCTTTCAGAACCTGGAGTGCCGCCCCACCCTGACCGGCGCTCCTGCCTGACTGCCAGCTACCGCTTAGCCCTCCGAAGCAAGATGTGGCCGTTTTCACGTCCGGCTGCCAATAGCTTGACCAGCACCGACCCGATGGGCTCGCGTTGCAGCGCGACCTTAGCGAGCCTATCGGGTCGGTGCTTCGTTTAGGGCGTGTCTCAAGCGGCCGTAACTCGCTGCTACCCCACCCTGTCTACCGTCGACCACCTTCTTGAGGAGCGGGCCCGCCACGTCAAGCGGGCCTTGACGCACGCACGGACGCTGCCGGAGCAGACTGAGGCGGCTCTCGTGTCACGGACCGCGCCCCCCGGCGGACACCGCCACAGTGGCGCAGTTGACCTAACCTCGCCCGGCACGACCCGGCTCCCGAGGTCAAAGCTGGCCACCGGCGGGCACCCCTCCCCTTCCAGGTGAGCAGTTGACCTGACCCTGGCCGGCTGCGAAGCCGGCTCCTGGAAGACCGGCCCACCTCGCGCGGACACCGCCCCCATGCTCGGGGCTTGCTGCGCGGACCCGACGCGTACTCTCCTGCGCTGCTCGGGCGCGGCGCGGCCGGCTGCCGGCGACGAACCTCCACCACGCTCAGAGCTACTCGTCTGCGGCGGCCCATGGGCCTCCCGCTCTCCGCGCCAGTCGCCGGGCATGTTGCGTGGCCGGCGTGGAGCGACAGCGGAGCGACGGACGCGCGCCCAGGCGTCGGCGCGTGCGGCCCGTCAAGGGCCGCCTTGATGCGATGCGTCAGGCGCTCGGCAAGCTCGACGGACGGCTGTCATGAACCGCGTTGCTGTCAACGTTGCTGTCAGCGGGTTGTCTCTAGACGGCTGCCGCCGCGAAACGCCTGGCGGATTTGGAGCCCCCGGCCGGGATCGAACCGGCGACATCTCGCTTACAAGGCGAGTGCTCTGGCCAGCTGAGCTACAGGGGCGCTGGGTGTCGTGGCCAGCATAGCGACTGACGTCCGGATTTCCCGCTCGGCAGGCCTCCCCAGCACGGGAAACGTCAACATCCCGACCGGCACGGAAGTGACGGAGCCAGTCAGGGGTGGCGATTGATGTCCGCCCGTGCCCGCTTGACCGGAATGCGTACCGGCCGGGGTGCCGAAGATCGCCCCGACCTTGGCAGCGCCCCGAAAGGCGTTTACGGTGCAGTGACACGGACGTCATAATCGGCCGCTCCGCGACCGGTTCCCTGACCTCCGTTGGCCGGCACGACACGCGCCGGTCGCTCCTTCACTCGGATCGTCCGGCACGTTCCTGCCGGTGAAAGGAAGCGCACCACCATGGCTACGGTCACCTATTCCAAGGCGTCCCGGATCTACCCGGGCACCGAGCGTCCCGCCGTCAACCAGCTCGACCTCGAGATCGGCGACGGCGAGTTCCTCGTCCTCGTCGGCCCCTCCGGTTGCGGTAAGTCCACCAGCCTGCGCATGCTCGCCGGCTTGGAGGACGTCGACCAGGGTGCGATCTACATCGACCAGCGCGACGTCACGCACCTCCCCCCGAAGTCCCGCGACATCGCGATGGTCTTCCAGAACTACGCCCTCTACCCGCACATGACGGTGTACGAGAACATGGCGTTCGCGCTGAAGCTCCGCAAGACCCCGAAGTCGGAGATCGACCGTCGGGTCAAGGAGGCGGCCGGCCTGCTCCAGCTGGAGGAGTACCTGGGCCGCAAGCCGAAGGCGCTCTCCGGTGGTCAGCGCCAGCGGGTGGCCATGGGCCGCGCGATCGTGCGTGAGCCGCAGGTCTTCCTGATGGACGAGCCGCTGTCGAACCTCGACGCGAAGCTGCGGGTGCAGACCCGTACCCAGATCGCGTCGCTGCAGGCCAAGCTCGGCGTCACCACCGTCTACGTCACCCACGACCAGGTCGAGGCCATGACCATGGGCCACCGGGTCGCGGTGCTGCTCGACGGTGAGCTCCAGCAGGTGGACACCCCGCGGGCGCTCTACGACACCCCGGCCAACGTCTTCGTCGCCGGCTTCATGGGCTCCCCGGCCATGAACATCAAGACGGTGCCGCTGACCGAGAAGGGCGCCCAGTTCGCCGAACTGCTCGTGCCGCTCACCCGCGAGCAGGCCGAGGCCGCGAAGGCCGAGGGCGGCGACGGCAAGGTGACCGTCGGTTTCCGTCCGGAGGACGTCGACCTGGTCAGCCCCACCGAGGGCGGCATGCCGATCGTGGTCGAGCTGGTCGAGGACCTGGGCTCCGACGCCAACGTCTACGGGCACGCCGCGCTGGGCGGCAACTCCGAGCGCTTCGTCGTCCGGACCGACCGCCGTAACATGCCGAACATGGGTGACACCGTGTTCGTCAAGCCGAACGCCGACCGTACGCACGTCTTCAACGCCGCCACCGGCAAGCGGATCTGACGTACGACCCGGAAAGGGGCGGCCCGCCATCGGCGGACCGCCCCTTTCGTCGTCTGTCGAGTGACTCAGTCGGTGGTCGAGCGGCGGCGGGCCACCTCGGCGAGGGTGACCGCGGCGGCCACGCTCGCGTTCAGCGACTCCACCTCGGAGACCATCGGGATGCTCACCGTCAGGTCACAGGTCTCCCCGACCAGCCGGGACAGCCCGCGCCCCTCCGAGCCCACAACCACGACCAGCGGCCCCACCGCAGCCTCGAGGTAGTACAGCTCGGTCTCGCCGTCGGCGTCCAGGCCGACCACCATGAAGCCGGCGCTCTGGCACGCCTTCAACGACCGGGTCAGGTTGGTCACCTGGGCGACCGGCACGCGCGCCGCCGCACCGGCGCTGGTCCGCCAGGCGGTCGCGGTGATCCCGGCGGCCCGCCGCTCCGGTACGAAGACACCCTGCGCGCCGAACGCGGCGGCGGAGCGGAGCACCGCGCCGAGGTTACGCGGGTCGGTGACCCCGTCCAGCGCGACGAGCAGCGGCGCCGGATGCTCGACGGCGGCGGCCAACATGTCCTCGAACGGCTGGTACGCGAAGGGCGGCACCTGGAGGCCGACGCCCTGGTGCAGCACCCCACCGGTCATCCGGTCCAGCTCGGCCCGGCTCACATCGAGGATCGCGATGCCCCGGTCGGCGGCCGTCCGGACGATCTCGTTGATCCGATCGTCGATGTCGATGCCCTGGGCGGTGTAGAGCGCGGTCGCCGGCACTCCGGCGCGCAGCGACTCCACCACCGGGTTACGGCCGACCAGCAGCTCGGGCGCGTCCCGGGACGGGTTCGACTTGCGTCCCGGGGCGACCCGCGGGCCGCTCCGCCCGGCCGGCTTGCCACCGCGACCGGCCGCACCGCGACCGCCGCCGCCCGCCGAAACGCCCCGGCCACCACCCTTGCCCCAGGTGGTGTCCTTCGTACCCGGCTGACCGATCTTGGGGGCGCGCCCCTCCTCGGCGGCGGCCCGGCGCTCCTTCTCCTGCTTCCAGGCGGTGCGCTGGGGCAGCTTCTCGGTGCCCGAGTACCCCTTGTGCCACGGCCGCTCGTCGGCCGGCAGGGTACGCCCCCGACCGGCGAGGGAGTCCCGGTTCTTACCGCCTGAGCCCTTCGGGGCGCCCGCCTTGGGCGTCACCCGCCGCCCGCGACGCTGGGAGTTGCCAGCCATCAGATCTTCTGCTCTCCAATAGTCCAACGGGGGCCCTGGGGGGTGTCCTCGACCACCACGCCGGCCTGCTTGAGCTGGTCCCGTACGGCGTCAGCGGCGGCCCAGTCCTTGCGGCTACGAGCCTGCGCGCGCTGCTCCAGGGCCAGAGCGACGAGGGAATCCACCACATCACGCAGATCGTCCGCCTGGCCACCGGCGTTCCACGCCGGGTCGAGGGGGTCAAGGCCGAGGATATCCAGCATCGCGCGGGTGGCGGCCAGCGCCGTGCGGACGGTCACATCCTCGCCGCCCGTCAACGCGGTGTTGCCGTCCCGGACCACCTCGTGCAGTACGGCCAGCGCGGCGGAGGTGTTCAGGTCGTCGTCCATCGCCGCGACGAAGGCGGCCGGCAGCTCGCCGAGCCGGCCGGCGCCGACCCGCTCGACGGCCCGCTGCACGAACCCCTCGATCCGCCGGTACGCGGTGGCCGCCTCCCGGAGCGCCTCCTCCGAGTAGTCGATCCGGGAGCGGTAGTGCGCGGCGGCGTAGTAGTAGCGCAGCTCCACCGGTCGCACACCGAGGGAGTCGACGTACGCCAGGTCGAGCGTGTTGCCGAGCGACTTGCCCATCTTCGCGCCGCCGATGCTGAGCAGACCGTGGTGCACCCAGTAGCGGGCGAAGGGCAGCCCGGCGGCCGTGGACTGGGCCAGCTCGTTCTCGTGGTGCGGAAAGGTCAGGTCGAGCCCGCCGCCGTGGATGTCGAACTCCGCCCCCAGGTAGCGCCAGCACATCGCCGAGCACTCGATGTGCCAGCCGGGACGGCCCCGGCCCCACGGCGACGGCCAGTAGGCGTCCGACGGCTCGCCGGGCTTCGCGCCCTTCCAGAGGGCGAAGTCACGCGGGTCGCGCTTGCCCCGTTCGGGGGCGTCTCCGGCCGACTGCATGTCCTCCGGCGACTGGTTCGACAGCGACCCGTACGCCGGCCAGGAGCGGATGTCGAAGTAGACGTCGCCCGAGCCGTCGAGCGCCGGGTAGGCGTGCCCGTCGGCGATCAACTTGGCGATCAGCTCGTGCATCTCCGGGATGTGCCCCGTCGCGCGCGGCTCGTACGTCGGTGGCAGCACGTTGAGCTGCCGGTACGACTCGCTCAGAATCTGCTCGTTGGCGTACGCGATCGACCAGAACGGCCGCCCCTGCTCCTCCGCCTTCACGAGGATCTTGTCGTCGATGTCGGTCAGGTTGCGGACGAAGGTGACCTGGTAGCCCTCGGCGGTCAGCCAGCGGCGCAGGATGTCGTAGTTCACTCCGGAGCGGAGGTGGCCGATGTGCGGCGGCGCCTGGAGGGTGAGACCACACAGGTAGACAGACACCTTGCCGGATTCGCGGGGAACGAAGTCCCGGACCGACCGGGTGGCGGTGTCGTACAAGCGCAGCGTCACCGTACAAGGGTAGCCGTCCGCGCTTTTCCGGGTCGGCCCGTGGCTCGTCGTACGCTCCCTGTCATGGACACGGCGGCACGGCCCGGCGGCGGCGCGACGAGCCGCTCCGCGACCCCGTTCGCGGCGGCCCGGGCCGACAACCCTGCGTCGCGCCCGGGCGACCGCACCGGGTCTCCACAAGGCGCGACCCCGACGGCGGCTGCGGCGAACCCGGGCAGGACCGTCGCTCGAACCGGCGAGTCGGCGCAGACCCTGGACCGGGGGTTGCGTCTGCTGCACCTGGTGGCGGAGGCGCCGAACGGGCTGACCGTGACCGAGGCCGCCAACCGGCTGGGCATCGGCCGGGCCGCGGTCTACCGGCTGGCCGGCCCGCTGACCGGGCACGGGATGCTCCGGCGCGACGAGGCCGGCCGGCTGCGGCTGGGGGCGGGGCTCCTGCACCTGGCCCGGCGGGCGCAGCCGCTGCTGGCCGAGGCCGCGCTCCCCGCGCTGCGTCGGCTCGCCGAGCAGGCCGGTGCCACCGCGCACCTGACCGTCGTCGAGGGCGGCGAGGGCGTGGCCCTCGCGGTGGTCGAGCCGAGCTGGACGTCGTTCCACGTCGCATACCGGACGGGGGCGCGGCATCCGCTGGACCGGGGGGCCGCCGGCCGGGCCATCCTGGCGGGCCGGTCGGGCTCCGCCGACCCGGTGAGCAGCAGCGGGGAGCTGCAGGCCGGGGCGTACGGGGTGGCCGCGCCCGTGCTCGGCGTGCCGGGCCTGGAGGCGAGCGTCGGCGTGGTCGCGCTCGCGCCGCTGAACGTCGACACGGTCGGCACGCAGGTACGCGCCGCCGCCGCCGCGATCGCCACGGCCCTCGGCTGACCCGACGCCCGACCCGACCGACACTCGGCTCGGTCTCGCGCTCAGCTCGGGCGCGCTCAGCCGCGCTCAGCCGCGCTCGGCCCGCGCTCGCTTGATCGACTCGGGTTCCTGGAAGTCGGGGTATCCGGGTCCGCTCGACACCCCGACTTCACAGAACCCGAGTCGATCACCTATAGCACGCCCGGCAGGCCGCCCTGGTGTTCTCCACAGGGGGTCCCAGCCCGGCCGGTCACCGTTGTCCACAAGGGTGCCGCCGGTCCGTGCCCAGCGGGCACGCTCAAAGGCATGCCACCTCGACCACATCGGCCGGACGCCCTCGCCTGGCAGGTCTTCCGCGGTTCCGCGGCAATCCGGCAAGGGTTGATCACCGAACACCAGCTGCGTAGCTCGGCCTGGCTCCGGCTGCGCCACGACGTCTACGCCGACGCTCGGCTCGACCGCGACCACTCCCTCGCCTGCCGGGCGGCGCTGCTACGCCTGCCGTCCGGGGTGCTGATCGCCGGGCCGTCAGCCGCCTACCTGCATGGCGTCGACCATGCCGCGACCTTCACCGACGACGTGCACGTGCTGCTGCCGCCGCAGGTACGGTCCGGCGCGCAACGCGGCCTACGCCTGCACATCGGCGGCGACGCGCCACCAGCCCTCGCGGGCGGACCACCGACCCTCACAGGCGGACCACCAACAGTCGTGGGCGCATCGCAGGCCCCGGAGCCCGGGTCGACCCTGGGCGCACCCGAGCGGTCCGGGCGGCCCGGGCAGTCCCCGCGGTCCGGGCTGTCCTCGCAATCCAGGCTGTTCGCGCAGTCCAGGCAGTCCGAGCGGTCCGAGCGGTCCGAGCGGTCCAGGCTGTCCGCGCAGTCCAGGCTGTTCGCGCAGTCCGGGCAGTCCGAGCGGTCCGGGCTGTCCGCGCAGTCCAGGCAGTCCGGGCAGTCCGGGCAGTCCGGGCGAGCGACCGTGACGATCGACCGACCGACGGGCGCCCTACCGCGCACCAGCCCCGGTCAGGCCGCCTGGGAGACGGCGGTCTGGCTGGAACCGGTCCGCGCGGTCGGCATCGTCGACACCCTGCTCGCCGGCGGGCTCACCCACCCCGGCGAGTTGACCGCCATCGCCGACGCGAACGCCGGCCGGCCGGGTGCGCAGCGGGCCCGATGGGTCTTCGGCCTGGCCGATGGCCGTGCTCAATCGCCACCGGAGTCGCACCTGCGCGTCCGGCTGGTGCTGGCCGGGCTACCCCGGCCGCTCGCACAACATCCGGTACGCCTGCCCAGCGGCTTGATCCTCCATCCCGACCTCGCCTGGCCGCAGCTCCGGGTCGCGATCGAGTACGACGGCCACTGGCACGCCGACCCCGAGCGGCTGCACACCGACCGCAAACGGCTCAACCAGTTGGTCGCCGCCGGTTGGCTGGTGCTGCATGTGACCAGTCGCCGAATGCACAACGACTTCGCGGGGGTGCTTCGAGAGGTCCGCGCGGCGCTGGCCGCCCGCGGCTGGCGCCGGTGACCACCCCCGCCCACCAACCCGGCCACCCGTCGAGATCAACTCAACTTCCATGAATTCGGGGTATCCGGGCGACCGGGACACCCCGACTTCATGGAACTCGGGAATGATCAGGCGAAGATTCGCCGGCCAGGTCAGCCAGCAGGGACGGCAGTTCCGCCATCGTGGGCACCTGCCCGTCCGGGAACACGTCCGCTGGACAGGGCAGCGCGAGGCGGTTGAGCCAGACAGCCCGCAGGCCGGCTCGTTGGGCGGCGACCACATCGTGGTCGAGAGAGTCGCCCACGTACACCACCCGCGACGCCGGGACGCCCGCGGCGTCGACCACCGCCGCGTAGAACTCAGGTGCGGGCTTCTTGGGTACCCCGTTCTCGTGCGCATACAGCTCGAACGCGAACTCCCCCGCGAGGCCGCAACGTTCGGTGCGGCTGTTGCCGTTGGTGGCGAAACCCAGCGTCCACCGGTCACGCAGCAGAGCCAACGCGGGCTGCACGTCCGGGAACGGCCGGGTGAGCGCGAATCGCCGGGCGAAAAAGAGAGCCGCGATGGCATCGAGGTGCGCGTCGAGTCCGGCCCGCGAGAGCGAACGCGTCAGCGCCGCGCGGCGGATCTCGATGATCGGCGCGGCGGGCGATTCACCGAAGACCACCGCCCAGTCCGCCTCCAGGTCCGCGAGCGACACATCGGCGGCCGCCGGGGTGAGCTGTCGCATCTCCTCGAGTACGGCCACGAGTCCCCCCGTCACCGCCGGTCGGAGGTCGATCAGTGTCTCGTCGGCGTCGAAGACGATCGTGGTCAGCACGACTATGAGGGTGACATCTTCGATGATTGCGTTCCGCCCGGGTCGCCCATTCGGCCGTCCCCCGGCCGCCGGCAACCCTGGCTGCGCCGCGGGAGTGTCCCGCCAGTCACACCGTGTGCGTCCGTGTCCAACCATGCCGCCGCCTGACATCTCGGCCCCGACAAGGTGGCAATCGCGTCGGCCACGCCGAGATCAACTCGACTTCCGTGAAGTCGGGGTATCCGGGCGACCGGGACAGCCCGACTTCACAGAACTCGGGAACGATCTTGGCTAGGCGCGCCGGGGTCAGCGGTCGGCGGCGAGGGCGGGTTCGGGGATCGCCTCGGGCGTCGTAGCTGTCTCGCGCTGCTCGCCGAGACGCACGAGCGCGACCCCGGCCACAATCAGCACGCCGCCGAGCAGTTGCACCATCCTCGGCAGCTCGCCGAGGACCAGCCAGGCGATGAGGACGGCGAACATGACCTCGGTCAGCCCGACGAACGACGACAGCCGCGGGCCGAGGATCCGCGCCCCGGCGATCCCCGTCAGGTACGCGACCACGGCCGCGACCAGGGAGAGTCCGGCGATCGGCACGAGCCAGCTGGTCTGTTGCCCGGCGAAGCTGACGTCGCCGAAGACGGCGTGCAGCGGCAGCACTCCGACGAGCCCGAGGAGGGCCAGTGCGGCGGCGCCGACGCCCATTCCGCCGCTGGCGAGCACCACCGAGGGCAGTTGGGCGTCGACGCGACCGGCGAGCACGAAGTAGCCGGCCAGGCCCACGGCCGCGCCCAGCCCCCAGAGCACGCCGAGCACGTCGAGCCGCGCGTCGCCGGTGAGGTCGAGCACGAAGACCAGGCCGGCCAGCGCCGCGACCGCGCCGGCGACGGTCAGTCGACGGGGGCGCTGCTTGTGGACCAGCCACGTCCAGGCGACGACCAGAATGATGCCCAGGTACTCCAGGAGCAGCGCGACGCCGACCGGGAGATAGCGGACGGCGTTGAAGAAGCAGACCTGGGCGAGCGCCACCCCGAGCAGCCCGAAGACGCCCACCACGCCGAGGTTGCGTCGCAGCACGGGCCACCGGCCGCGCAGCGCGAGAGCCGCCGGCACGGCGAGCACCAGCGCGGCGAGCCCGACCCGGGCGATGACGGCGGACGGGGCCGACCAGCCGGCCTCGATCAGGGACCGGGCGAAGGTGCCCGAGGTGGCGAACGTGACCGCGGAGAGCAGGGCGAGACCGAGGCCGAGTCCGGCGGCGGGCGACTTCTGCATCGGGCCTCCCTGGCACGTCACAGCGGTAATGGGCAAACTAGGGGTACGCCGATGACGCTAGGTGGCCATCCCGACAGGAGTCAAGTTGCTTTTTGCCCATGACACCGAGTGCTCGCTGATCGCCGCCGCCGCTCTCGTCAACACCGCTGGTGGCGGGGGTGAGGGGCTACCCGACGTGACAGCCCTCGATGAGTTCTACGTCGCGCACGCCTACACCGGACGGCACGAGCACACCGAAGCCGAACTGACCTCGGTACGCGAGCTCCGGCCCCGCCTCCGCCGGATCTGGGACGCGGACGTCCACGAGGTCGTGACCATCGTCAACGGCCTGCTCCGGGAGCACGCCGCCCTCCCACAGCTCATCACGCACGACGACGAGCCGTACCACTTCCACGCCGTACCCCGGGACGCCCCGCTGGCCATCCGGATGGCGGTCGAGGCGGCCATGGCGGTCGCCGACCTGGTCCGCAACGGGGAGTTGAACCGGCTGCGCGCCTGCGCCCACCCCGACTGCGACAACGTGCTCGTCGACCTCTCCCGCAACCGCTCGCGGCGGTTCTGCGAGGCGGGCTGCGGCAACCGCGCCGCAGTCACGGCCTACCGGGCCCGCAAGGCAGCCACCCAGGGCTGACCAGCTCGGCGAGCCCGGCCGGGCGGCCGCCGACAGCACCGGCGCGTCACGCGGGACCGTCCCCCGCCGAGCGGTTCCGGACGACCTGCTCCCCGGTCGGGCAGTCCCACAGCCCGCTCCCTCTTCAGGCGATCCCGAACGGGCCCGCCCCCCGGCCGGCCCGTCCCGGACGGCCTGCTCCCCGGCCCGGCAGTCCTACGGCCCGCTCCCCCATCAGGCGATCCCGAACGGCCCACCTTTCCCGTCGGCCGGCCCCGGACGGCCACTCCCCGGCCGGGCAGTCCCACACGCCGCTTCCCCATCCAGGCGATCCCGGACGGCCCACTTTTCCGGCTGAGCGGCTCCGGACAGCCCGCTCCCCGGCCGGCGACCCCGCGCGGGCCCGGATGACGACGCAGGTGACTCAGCTCCAAAGGAGCGCCGCACCATGTTCCGGACCGACCGGCCGGCCGCACACCGACGCGCCGGACCAGCGCGGCTCACCGCCGCTCAGCGCCAAACGGCGCCAAACCAGCGCCGCTCAGCGTCGGACCGGCGATGGGCAACGAACCCTGGCGATCAGGGGTGGGTCATCCGGAGCAGGTCGAGCGCCTCTTCCAGCTGGGTCTCGGTGAGCTTCCCCGAGTCCACGTGCCCGCGGGAGACCACCACCTCGCGGATCGAGAGCTGCTTCGCGAGCGCCTCCTTGGCGATCGAGGCGGCCTCGTCGTACCCCAGGTAGCGGTTGAGCGGGGTGACGATCGAGGGCGAGCCCTCGGCGTACGCCAACGCCACCTCGGCGTCCGCCACCAGACCGACCACCAGGCGCTCGGCGAAGAGCCGGCTCGACGCGGCCAGCAGCTTGATGGATTCCAGCAGGTTGCGGCCCATCACGGGCAGCATGACGTTCAGTTCGAAGTCGCCCTGACTGCCGGCGAAGGCCACTGCGGCGTCGTTGCCGATCACCTGCGCGCAGACCTGCCGCATCGCCTCGGCGACGACCGGGTTCACCTTGCCCGGCATGATCGACGAGCCGGGCTGGAGGTCGGGGATCCGCAGCTCGCGCAGGCCGGCCCGGGGCCCGGAGCCCATCCAGCGGATGTCGTTGGCGATCTTGTAGAGCCCGACCGCGATGGTCCGGAGCTGACCGGACGTCTCGACCAGCGCGTCCCGGGCGCCCTGCGCCTCGAAGTGGTTGCGCGCCTCGGTCAGCGGCAACCCGGTCGAGTCGCGCAGCTTGCCGATCACCGCGGCGGCGAAGCCCAGCGGAGTGTTGATGCCGGTGCCCACCGCGGTCCCGCCCAACGGCAGCTCGGCCAGCCGGGGCAGCGTGCTCTCCAGCCGCTCGAGGCCGTAGCGGACCTGCGCCGCGTACCCGCCGAACTCCTGCCCCAGGGTGACCGGGGTGGCGTCCATCAGGTGCGTACGACCCGCCTTCACCACGGTCTCGAACTCGGCCGACTTAGCCTCCAACGCCTCGGCCAGCTGCCGGAGAGAGGGGATCAGATCCTCCACCACGAACTGGGTGGCGGCCAGGTGGATCGAGGACGGGAAGACATCGTTGCTGGACTGGGAGGCGTTCACGTCGTCGTTCGGGTGCACGTCCCGGCCCAGCTCCCGGCCGGCCAACGTCGCGATCACCTCGTTGGCGTTCATGTTGGACGACGTACCGGAGCCGGTCTGGAACACGTCGATCGGGAACTGGTCGTCGTAGCCGCCGTCGGCCACGTGCGCCGCCGCCGCGGCGATCGCCGCCGCCACGTTCGCGTCGATCACCCCCAGCTCGCCGTTGACCTGCGCCGCCGCGCCCTTGATCTGCGCCAGCGCCTTGATCTGCGCCGGTTCGATCCCGCGGCCGGAGATCGGGAAGTTCTGCACGGCGCGTTGCGTCTGTGCCCGCCACAGCGCCTCGGCGGGCACCTCCACCTCACCCATCGAGTCGCGTTCGATCCGGTAACCCGGCACGTCTGGATTCGTCACGCGTACCATCCTGCCGCGCCGCACGGCGCTATGCAGATGATCGCGACGAGCGCCTCACTCCGGAGCGGCGAGGCGCCGCCGCACCTCGTGCTGCTCCGGTGCCTCGAACTCGCTGAACAGCGCGAGCGCCCGTACCCAGTGCGCCCGCGCGGCGGCCGGGTCGGTTGCGACGAGGCAGCGGGCGATCCCGTCCAGGGCGCGGGCCTGCTCGTAGCGGGCGTTGAGCCGGGTGGCGTCGGTCAGCACCCGCCGGTGCAGGTCCAGCGCGCTCGCCGCGTCCCCCTGGTCGAGCAGCGCCCGGGCCAGCAGATTCCGCGACACGCACTGTCCGTTGCGGTCCGCGGCCTGCGTCATCGCGCGCAACGCCTCCCGGTGCCGGTCCATCGCGGCCTCCGGGTGGCCGTTCGCCCGCTCCAGGGCACCGATCTCGTTGAGCAGCTCGCCGACCCCGTACCGGTTGCCGAGCCGGCGCTTCATCGCGAGCGCCGCCCAGAGCCTCCGGCGGGCCGGCTCACCGTGACCCATCCGGGCCCGGGCCATCGCGATGTGCCCCAGCGCGTTCGCGTTGTCGTAGAGCGTGCCCGCCGTCCGGGCCAGCATCAGGTGCCGGCGGGACACCGCCAACGCCTCCTCCAGTCGTCCGGCGTTCAACAGGACCGACGCCTGATTGTTGAAGACCGCGACGACGCCGGCGTCGTGCCCCTCCCGCCGGACGATGTGCAGCGCCTCGGTCAGGTGGGACAGCGCTGCCGAGAAGTTGCCGAGGAACGCGTGGACGGCCGCGACGTTCTTGTGCGTACCGGCCCGGCCCAGTGGGTCACCCAGCCGCTCACGCAGGCTGAGGGCGAGCTCCATCGAGGTCAGCGCCTCCGCGTAGCGGGCCAGCCGGTGGTACCCGGAGGCGAGGTAGTTGTGCATCGTGGCGATCGCGGCCTCGTCGCCGAGACGCTCCGCGGCCCGGAGCCCGATGGTGTGCGCCTCGATCAGCTCGTCCGGGTGGCCGGACGCGTACCAGTACCTCCAGCCGGCGAAGGCCAGCTGCCAGCAGTACTCGTACCGGCCCTCCGCCTCGGCGAGCCGGACCATGGCGGACAGGTTCGACCGGTTCTCGTCGAACCATCCGAGGTTCGGCGGCAGGCCCGTCTCCACCAGGTCGGGCCGGAGCATCGGCGGTCGCTGGAACGGAGCCCGGCTCGCCGAACCCTCGAGCTGCCGGGTGGCCGCCAGGGCCAGGTGCAGGCAGACGTTCAACATCCGTCGTACCGCCGCCGAGCGTTCGGCGGCGAGCGCCGGCTCGGCCGTCAGCTGCCGCGCGTAGTCGCGCACCAGGTCGTGGAAGCGGAACCGGCCCGGCTCCGGTTCGTCGACGAGGTGCACGTCGACCAGCTCGTCGAGCAGGTGCTGCGCCTCGGGCAGCGGCACGTCCGCCAACGCGGCGGCCATCACGGCGTCGAACCGGGTTCCCGGGTGCAGCCCGAGCAGCCGGAACATCCGCTGCGCGGTCGGGGTCACCTGCGCGTACGACAGCGCGAAGGCCTGCCCGACGGAGCGGTCGCCGGCCACCAGCTCGGTCAGGGCGTCCCGGCCGGCGGCGAGCCGGGCGGCCAGGTCGGCGATGCGCCAGCGGGGCCGGTGCGCGAGCCGCGCCCCGGCGAGCCGGATCGCCAGCGGCAGGCAACCGCACCGACGTACCACCTCGGCGGCCGCCTCCGGCTCGGCGGCGACCCGCTCGGCGCCGGCCACCCGCGCGAGCAGCTCGATCCCCTCGTCGGGGTCGAGGACAGCGAGCGAGGAGGGCCGTCCCTCGTCCAGCCCGGTCAGGCGTCGCCGGCTCGTGATCAGCGTCAGGGTGCCGGGGCCGCTGGGCAGCAGCGGCGCCACCTGGGCCGCCGACGTCGCATTGTCCAGTACCACCACCGCCCGCCGGTCGGCCAGCTCACTGCGCCAGAGCGCGGCCCGCTCGTCGACGTCGCCGGGTATCCGTTCGCCGGGCACCCCGAGCTGACGCAGCAGCGCGGCGAGCGCCGCCGCCGGAAGGAGCGGTTTACGGTCGCTGTGCCCGTGCAGGTCGATGAAGAGTTGGGCGTCGGGATAGCGGTCGGCCAGCGCGGTGGCGAGGTGGATCGCCAATGTCGTCTTGCCGCTGCCGGCCATCCCGTCGACGAGCTGGACCCGGGTCCGGTCCTCGTCGATCTCCTTCACCAGCCGCGCCAGGGTCTCCTGCCGGCCGGTGAAGTCGCTGATCGCCCGGGGCAGGCCGCGAACCGGAGCGGAACGACGAACCTCCGACCCGGCCAGCGCCAGGTCACCGGCGAGCACCCGCTGGTGCAGCTCCTGCAACGCCGACCCGGGCTCGATGCCCAACTCTTCGGCGTAGAGTCGCCGCCCCTCGCGGTAGACGGCCAGCGCGTCCGCCTGCCGACCGACCGCCGACAGCGCGAGCATCAGCTGGCCGCGCAGCCGCTCGCGGAGCGGGTACCGGGCCACGGTCTCGGTCAGCACGTCGAGGATCTCGGTCGCGTCGCCGAGGACCAGCTCGACGTCGACACACTCTTCGAGCGCCGCGAGCCCCTGCTCGTCGAGCGCCTGCGCTCGCCGCCGTACGCTCCGGCTGGTGATGCCGCTCAGCGCCGGCCCGCGCCAGAGCGCGAGCGCGGACCGGAAGTGGCGACCCGCCTCCGCCGGCTGGCCGGCGGCGAGGGCGGTGCGGCCCGCCTCGACGTTCCGGGCGAACACCTCCGCGTCCACCTCGCCCGGCTCGGTGTGGATGCCGTAGCCCACCGGATCGCTGAAGATGGTGCTCGGGGGCACGCCGAGCTGGGCGAACCGGCGTCGGAGCCGGGACACGCAGGTCTGGATCTGGGCGCGGGCGGTGGCCGGCGGGCGTTCCTCCCAGACCGCGTCGACGAGCTCCTCCACCGGCACGATCCGGTTGGTCCGCAGCAGCATCATGGCGAGCACGATCCGGTCGCGCCCGGCGGTCACGGTGGCCTCGCCGGCACCGACCCGCAGGGGCCCCAGGATCCCGAACCGCATTCCCGCTCCCGTCCGTACCGGCGTAACGATCGCAGCGTAGCCCGCTGCTGACAGAAGGTCCTCGTCCGGTGATAGCGATGTGAGAGCGGATCGGCAGTGGCGGGGCGCAGTCTTGTGTGGGGTGTCCGCACCGACATCCGACGGGGGCGGTGCGCCCGCCGGGACCCCTCGGGGGCGGGCGCACCGACGTCGACCATCAGCTCGACCTCGGCAACGACGAAGGGCGCCGGGCTCGTGCCCGGCGCCCTCGTGGTCGGTACGGTCAGCGGCGGCCGATGGTCAACATCGGCTTGGTGACCTCGGCGAAGAAGTCGTTGCCCTTGTCGTCGACCACGATGAAGGCCGGGAAGTCCTCCACCTCGATCTTCCAGACCGCCTCCATGCCCAGCTCCGCGTATTCGAGCACCTCGACGTGCTTGATGCAGTCCTGGGCGAGCCGGGCGGCCGGCCCGCCGATCGAGCCGAGGTAGAAGCCGCCGTACTCCTGGCATGCGCGGGTCACCTGGGCGGACCGGTTGCCCTTGGCCAGCATCACCTGCGAGCCGCCGGCGGCCTGGAACTTCTCCACGTACGCGTCCATCCGGCCGGCCGTGGTGGGGCCGAACGAGCCGGAGGCGTAGCCCTCGGGGGTCTTGGCGGGGCCGGCGTAGTAGACGGCGTGGTCGCGCAGGTACTGCGGCATGGGCTCGCCGGCGTCCAGCCGCTCGGCGATCTTCGCGTGCGCGATGTCACGGGCCACCACCAGCGGTCCGGAGAGCGACAGCCGGGTCTTCACCGGGTACTTGGAGAGCTCGGCGCGGATCTCGTCCATCGGGCGGTTCAGGTCGACGCGGACGACCTCGGAGGTGTCCAGCTGCGCGTCGGTGACCTCCGGCAGGTAGCGGGCCGGGTCGGTCTCGAGCCGCTCCAGCCACACGCCCGACGGGGTGATCTTCGCGACGGCCTGCCGGTCGGCGGAGCAGGAGACCGCGATCGCGACGGGGCACGAGGCTCCGTGCCGGGGCAGCCGGACGACCCGCACGTCGTGGCAGAAGTATCGGCCGCCGAACTGTGCGCCGATGCCGAAGTCACGGGTCAGCTCCAGCACCTGGGCCTCCAGCTCCAGGTCCCGGAAGCCGTGCGCGGTCATCGAACCGGTGGTGGGCAGCGCGTCGAGGTACTTGGCGCTGGCGTACTTGGCGGTCTTCAGCGCGTACTCGGCGGAGGTGCCGCCGATGACGATGGCCAGGTGGTACGGCGGGCAGGCCGAGGTGCCGATGAGCCGCAGCTTCTCGTCCAGGAACTGCATCATCCGCGTCGGGTTCAGCAGCGCCTTGGTCTCCTGGTAGAGGAACGACTTGTTCGCCGAGCCTCCGCCCTTCGCCATGAAGAGGAACTTGTACGCGTCCGGGTGTCCGTCCGGATCCTCGGCGTAGAGCTCCACCTGCGCGGGCAGGTTGCTGCCGGTGTTGCGCTCCTCCCACATGGTCAGCGGCGCGAGCTGGGAGTAGCGCAGGTTGAGCCGGGTGTACGCCTGCCAGACGCCCCGGGAGATCGCCTCGGCGTCGGTGCCGTCGGTCAGCACGTGCCGGCCGCGCTTGCCCATCACGATCGCGGTGCCGGTGTCCTGGCACATCGGCAGGACACCGCCGGCGGCGATGTTGGCGTTGCGCAGCAGGTCGAGCGCGACGAACCGGTCGTTCGGCGAGGCGGCCGGGTCGTCGATGATCGACCGCAGCTGGGCCAGGTGCGCGGGGCGCAGGTAGTGGGCGATGTCGTGCATCGCCTCGGCGGTCAGCGCGGTCAGGGCGGCCGGCTCCACGGTGAGGAAACGGCGACCTCCCGGGCCGTGCACGACGTCGACGCCCTCATCGGTGATCAGGCGGTACTCCGTCTGATCGGGGCCGGTCGGCAGCAGGGGGGCGTACGAGAAGGCGGCGGCACTGCTCATGAGCGGAAAGCCTAGGGCAGACCGGTCGATCATTCCCACCCGCCGGGCCCCGCTGGGACGCCGCTCTCACCGAACCCGCGAGCCGGGCAAATCGATCCCCTCATCTGGGCGGCCTGGTTGGGCGTCACCGCCCAGGTCAGCCGCTGGTCCCGTCGGGGCACAACTCACGTTTCGGCCCGCAGTCGGCGTCGTCTCCGTGATCGCCGGGGGCCGGGGCGCTGCCGCCCGGGCCGGGCGCGCCGTCGCCGTTCGACGGGTTCGGGTCGCTACCCGGCGTCGCGCCGAACCGGACGTAGCCGATCTCCCGCCCCTCGCCGATGACCATGCCGGCCGGGCCGACCGCGAGCGCGTTCGCGGAGGTCCGCAGCACGGCCAGCTCCCGCCCGGTACGCGGGTCCACGGCGGTCAGCCGGGACGGCTTCTCGTCGGCGATGACCGCGGCGTACGGGGTGAGGGTCGCCCCCGCCTTTCCGCCCGCCGGCCGGGTCCAGAGCGTGCGATCGGTACCGAGCCCCCGGGCGATGATCGAACGCTGGTCGGCCGAGCGGACCAGCGCGTACCTGTCGTCGACGGCGAGCAGCTTCTCGCGGTCAGCGCCGACCCAGAGCAAGCGGCCGTCGTACCCGTCGAGCACCGTCTCCCGGGCGTCCGGCGCGACCCCGATCACCACGTTCCGTGCGCCCTGCGGATCCTCCCGCTGCACGCAGCCGGCCTTCTCGGCGGTGCGCAGGTTGATTCCCGCCCGGCGCCAGGTCTCCCGGCCGGTGGCCGGATCGACGCCGGCGATGGCGAAGTAGCAGTTGTCGTCCTGCGAGCGGGCGTTGATGCGCAGCAGCCTCCCGCCGACCACGGAGAGGCGTTCCTCCCGGCCCGGCTCGACGTTCTGCAGGACGGCACCGGTGGCGGTGTCCACCACGTGCACCCGGCCGTCGACCGGGAAACCGAGCAGCGGCGGCACCGGCTCCGGGCCTGCCACCTCCTCCTCGAGCCGCTGCGCGGTCAGCCGGCGGGTGCCGCGCAGCCCGGGGTTGTCGGCGAAGAGGCCGCTGCCCACTCCCGGCAGGAACGCCGTCCACAGTGGCTTGGCACCGCGCGGGTCCCAGGCGCTCAACGTGCAGTCGGTCGGCTGGACACAGCGCGCGTCGAGCAGCAGGTTGCGGTACGTCCACACGGCCACCGCGTCGTCGTCCCGCCGCCGGGTCACCCCGGTGGTCGGGTCGAGCACCTCGTACCCCTTGACCAGCAGCTTGCCCACGACGACGACCGCGCTCCGGTCGGCGCCGGCGACCGCGGCCCAGTCGGCCTTACGCTCCCAGAGCTGGCCGCCGGTGGCGAGGGCGCGCGCCTCGACGCGGGTGCGCTGCTCGACGACGACGGTCTCTCCGGCGATGGTCACGCTCTTCGGCGTTCCACCGATCCGCTGCTGCCAGACCACGTCCGGCTCCGAGATCGGTTCGCTCCGGTCGACCCAGTCCCACACCCCGGGGAACGGGTTCCACACACCGGTGGCGGCGAGGGCGACGACGGCGATCAGCGCGAGCAGCAACACCACGCGTACGCCTCGACCCCTCCCCTTCGCCACACGCACACGGTAGCCACGATCACGTAGCTCCCATACGCCCGTACCGCCGTGTCGCCGCGCTTTCTGCCGCCGATGGTGTTAACAGGGCCGTCCCGTCCGGCCACTGTCGACAACAGCTCCGGCGTGGCGGCCCTGTTCAGCGGCGGGCGGCGGAGCGGACCAGCGGGAGTGTGCGGTAGGGGATCTGCTCGGCCAGCGCGATGATCGTCGAGGCGCGGGTGATCCCCTCGGAGGAGACGATCTGGTCGATCACCCGCTGGAGGTCGGTGTTCGACCGGGCGACGATCCGGCAGAGCAGGTCGCTGGAGCCGGTGATGGTGTGCGCCTCCAGCACCTCCGGGATGCCGGCGAGGTGGGCGGTGACCGGGTCGTGGCCGTGCCGCTGGCTGATCTCCAGGGTCACGAAGCTGGTCACCCCGAACCCGATGGCCGTCGGCGAGATCTCGGGGCCGAAGCCGGCGATGACGCCTCGGGCGGCCAGCTTGTCGAGGCGCGCCTGCACGGTCCCGCGGGCCACGCCGAGCCGCCGCGAGCACTCCAGCACGCCGATCCTGGGTTCCTGGGCGAGCAGCTCGATCAGCCGCGCGTCCAGGTCGTCGAGCTGGACATCCTGACCAGTGTTCATGGGGTTTCACCTTACGCAATGCACAAGCTGACCAGCATTTCGGCGAACTATTGCCCAACGACCGGCGGCACCGCAATCCTCGGCACAAAGCAGGCACGGCGGCCCACGAGGCCGGCCGGTACGCAAGGGAGACCACCATGACCCAGGCGATCGACCGACCCCAGTCCGGCGACGACACGGTCGATGCCGACCGGCTCATCGGCGCTGTCGACCACGACATCACCCGCGACCCCTTCCCGGTCCGGGGCCTCGACCACGTGCACTTCCTGGTCGGCAACGCCAAGCAGGCGGCGCACTACTACTCGACCGCGTTCGGCATGACCTGCGTGGCGTACCGCGGCCCGGAGCAGGGCTACCGCGACCACGCCCAGTACGTCCTGACCAGCGGCTCGGCCCGGTTCGTGCTGACCGGTGTCGTGCGCCCGGACGCCGAAGGCGCCGAGCACGTCACCAAGCACAACGACGGCATCAGCGACATCGCGCTGGAGGTGCCGGACGTCGACGCCGCGTACGCACACGCCACCGCCCAGGGCGCGACCGGCCTCGTCGAGCCGCACGACGTCAGCGACGAGCACGGCACCGTCCGGATGGCGGCCATCGCCACGTACGGCGACACCCGGCACACCCTGGTCGACCGCTCCCGGTACACCGGGCCGTTCCTGCCCGGCTTCGTGGCGCGCGGCCCGATCGTGGACCGGCAGCCGATGATCGACGCCGGCATCCAGCCGAAGCGCTTCTTCCAGGCCGTCGACCACGTGGTCGGCAACGTCGAGCTCGGCCGGATGGACGAGTGGGTGGAGTTCTACAAGCGCGTCATGGGCTTCACCAACATGGCCGAGTTCGTCGGCGACGACATCGCGACCGACTACTCGGCGCTGATGAGCAAGGTGGTCGCCAACGGCACCCGCAAGGTGAAGTTCCCGCTCAACGAGCCGGCGATCGCCCGCAAGAAGTCGCAGATCGACGAGTACCTGGAGTTCTACCAGGGCCCCGGCGCCCAGCACATCGCCGTCGCCACCAACGACATCCTGGCCAGCGTCGACGCGATGCGGGCCGCCGGTGTCGAGTTCCTGGACACCCCGGACTCGTACTACGACGACCCGGAGCTGCGCGCCCGGATCGGGGACGTGCGGGCGCCGATCGAGGAGCTGAAAGCCCGCAAGATCCTGGTCGACCGGGACGAGGACGGCTACCTGCTCCAGATCTTCACCAAGCCGGTCCAGGACCGCCCGACCGTCTTCTTCGAGCTGATCGAGCGGCACGGCTCGCTCGGCTTCGGCAAGGGCAACTTCAAGGCCCTCTTCGAGGCCATCGAGCGTGAGCAGGAGATGCGGGGCAACCTGTAACACTTGCCAGCGTGACGCAACCCCCGTCGTACCCGACGCCGCCGGCCGGTGGGCCCCCACCCACCGCCGGCGGCTTCGCGCCGCCCACCGGTCCCACCCCTCAGCCGTACGGACACCACCCGGGCGCGGCTCCGCCACCGGCTCCGACCTGGTGCCGCCACGCCCGGTTCGCCGGTGCGGTCGTCGTTAAGGTGGCTGCGTGAGCGTGCAACCCGGCTGGTACATCGACCCTGCCGACACCGAGACCCGGCGGTACTGGGACGGCGAGGGCTGGATCGGCGCGCCCATCCCCGTCGACGCCACCCCGCCGGAGGGGCCGCCTCCCGTCGAGCCGCCGCCCGCGCCGCCGACGCCGGTCACGCCCGGCCCGGCGCAGGTGTCCCCGGGCTCGGCGCCGCCAGCCGCTGGGCCGCCGCCCGGTTGGCCCGGTCACCCCGGCCCACCCCCGGGGTACGGCCCGTCCGGTCATGGCCCACAGGGCCCCGGTTACGGCCCGCCCGGCTACGGCCCCCAAAGCGCCCCGCCCGGTCACGGCCCCCAGGGCCCCGGTTACGGCCCGCCCGGCTACGGCCCCCAGGGCGCTCCGCCCGGGTACGGGCCTGCGGGTGCCCCGCCTGGCTGGGCTCCCCCGGGTTGGGCGGGACGGATGCCCGAACCCCGGCCGCACGGGCTGCCGCTGGCCGGTTACGGTCGCCGACTGGCCGCCCGGCTCATCGACTTCGCCATCGTCCTGGCCCTGAACGTCCTGGTGAACGGCTGGTTCGTCTGGCGGTTCCTGGAGGAGATGGGGCCGTACTGGCGGGAGGTCCTCCGCCGGGCGATGGAGGGCGACACGTCCCGTGAGGGGCTGCCGCAGATCGGTGAGCAGGCCGGCGGCCTCCAGCTGGCCATCGTGGCGATCGCCGCCGCGCTCTGGCTCGCCTACGAGGTGCCGACGACGGCCTCGTCCGGGCAGACGCTCGGCAAGCGGGCGATGCGGATCAAGGCGGTGCCCCTCGCCGCCGACGAGCCGCTCGGCTTCGGCCGGGCCCTGGCCCGATGGAACACCTACGGCGGCGTGCCCACCCTGCTCTGGTGCTGTTTCGGCCTGGGTCTGCTGATCCAGCTCGTCGACGCGCTCTCCCCCCTCTTCGACCACCCCCTTCGGCAGGCGCTGCACGACAAGCGGGCCCAGACCGTCGTCGTCCAGCTACCCGACCCCGCCCCCACCGAACGCCCCCTGAACGACAGTTCCGACCCCCGGGAGAACCCCCATGACCGAAACCGGAAGACCTGAGCCGGCGGTGCGCCTGACCCGCGCCGACCTGGACGCGCTGCCCAGCTACGTACCCGGTCGCAACCCGACCGACCTGGCTCGGGAGCTCGGGCTGCCCGAGGCGATCAAGCTGGCCAGCAACGAGGTCCCGTACGGCCCGCTGCCCGGCGTGGTCGAGGCGGTCACCGAGGCCGCCGCCGGGGTGCACCGGTACCCGGACATGGGCGTGGTCACGCTCCGCAACGCGCTCGCCGAGCGGTACGGGGTGGATCCCGACCGGGTCGCCACCGGCTGCGGATCGGTGGCGCTCGCCGAGCACCTGGCGCGGGCCACCAGCCTCCCCGGTGACGAGGTGCTGTACTCGTGGCGCTCGTTCGAGGCGTACCCGATCATCGCGGCGACCAGCGGCGCGACCAGCGTCCAGGTGCCCAACGACGCGGGCCACGGACACGACCTGACCGCCATGGCGGCAGCGGTTACCGACCGGACCCGGCTGATCCTGGTCTGCACCCCGAACAACCCGACCGGCACCGCCCTGCGGAAGGCGGAGCTGGACCGGTTCCTCGACGCCGTGCCCGACGACGTCCTCGTGGTGATCGACGAGGCGTACCGCGAGTTCGTCACGGACCCGGAGGTGCCGGACGGGCTGACGTACCTCGACCGGCCGAACGTCGCGGTGCTGCGCACCCTCTCCAAGGCGTGGGGGCTGGCCGGGCTCCGGATCGGTTTCCTGGTCGCCCAGCCGGAGGTCGCGGCGGCGGTGCGAAAGGTGGTCACGCCCTTCTCCACCAGCATGGTGGCCCAGGCGGCCGCGCTCGCCGCGCTCGCGCAGGCCGACGAGGTGGAGCGCCGCTGCGCCCTGGTCGTCGCCGAACGGGACCGGGTCACCGAGGCGCTGCGCAAGTTCGTGCCGGAGGTCCCGACCAGCCAGGCGAACTTCGTGTGGCTGCCGCTAAGGGACCGGGCCGTCGCCTTCGGCAAGGCGTGCGAGTCGCGCGCCGTGATCGTGCGGCCGTTCCCCGGCGACGGGGTGCGGGTCACCATCGGCACTCCGGCCGAGAACGACGCCTTCCTGGCCGCCGCGGAGGCGGCACTGGCCTGACACCGGTCCGGTCCGGTCCGCTGTACGCGTGCGGACCGGACCGACCGGTCAGGCCGCCGCTGCGGGCGCCCGGAGACGGTTCCGCCGCCGGTACGCGTACAGCACGAAGAGCGCCAGCACCAGTCCGGACGTGACCAGCCCGGCGTTGATCGCCCCGTCCGTTCGGTCCTCGGTGCCGGCCGCCGCCGCGGGCACCGCCCCGAAGGTCACCGTGCCGGTGGCGGTCCGCTTGGTCCAGCCGCTGGCCAGGGCGAACTTCGCCGACCAGGGTCCGTCGGGCAGCCGCCGGTCGAGCAGGACCCGGACGGTGGTGCTGCCATCCAGCGGCAGGGTGTGCGCCTCGGCCTTCACCGGCCCGACGGAGAGGCCGCCCGGCCCGTCGCTGAGCCAGAGTTCACCGGCCAGGTCGAGCGCCCGCTGGCCGGTGTTGCGCACCTCCGCGCTGACGAACGGCGTTCCGTCCTTCTCCCGACCGCCCGCCAGCGGGCCGATGTCGAAGCCCGACGGGGGTTCACCACCGGGGCCGACGGAGAGGTAGACCCGGATCCCGGATCGGCCGATGTTGCGCACGTTCCCGTCATCGGTGCCGGGCACCTCGGCCCAGACGACCGCGTACCGCTCGCCGGACTCGGCCTTGCGCGGCACCTCGATGGTCACCAGGGCTTCGACCTCCTCGCCCGGCGCCAACGCCTCCTCGCGGGGCTGCACGTCGATCCAGCTGCTCAGCTCGTTCTCGGTCCGGTCCGGGGCGTACTCGAAGCCCTCGGCCGTGACGTCCGCGGCGGCGGCGTAGAGCGACACCTTCCGGTGGATCTCCGAGGTGTTCTCGACCATCACCCGGCGCTTGATCGTGGTGCCGGGCTTGAGATGGTCGACGATGTACTTGTGCGCCCGGGTGTCGTCGCGCCGGTCGATCGGGGCGTCGAGCAGCCGGATCCCGACGGAGACGTCCAATCCGCTCGGGCTCGCCGTCGGGGAGGGCCGCGGCTTCTCCCGCTCCTGCCGTCCCTGCGCCGGTACGTCGGCCTCGGGGATGTCGGGTTCGACGAGCGCGGCCGGCCGGGGCGCCGACCTCGGCGTGGCGGCCAACGCCGGCGCCCCGGTCGTGACCAGGACGGTCACGGCCAGGGCGAGGGCGCGGATGCGGTCATGCCACCGAATGGGTGATCACCCCTGAGTAGGTGCCGCCGACCGCGGTCGCCGGCACGTTGATCCGGACGTCCGGGGCCCAGCTGGCGGAGTTGTTGCCGCTGCCCGAGGTCTTGGAGAAGGCCGTCCGCGGCACGCCCAGGTTGACCCGGTCGGCCTCGGTGGGCTGGCCGGGCACGAAGGTGCTGCCGGGGCTGCCGGTGCTACTGGTCAGGCCACCGGACCAGTACTCCACGAGGTTGGGCGTGATGGTCTCCTCCGGCGAGCTGTTGCCTGTGGTGAACGAACTGGACGACACGGTGGTGACCCAGGTGGCGCTCAGCGCCGCCCGCTGGTCGCTGACCGTCACGGTGCCGAGCTCACCGGTGATGGCGGCACCCGAGAAGACGGAGCCGAGGTTGATCGACGCGGGGACGGTGATGTTCAGGTCGGCGGTGGCCACGGTGAAGGTGACGATGGTGTCGCCCGTCGGCGCGGCGGCGGCGGGTGTCGCCAGGGCCACCACGGTGGCCGCGGCGGCGGTCAGGGCAAGAAGCGGCTTCTTCATGCCGACGACGTTATGGCGCAGAAAGCACTGGACAGGCAGTATTCGGACAAATCACGCTTCAGGCTACAGAGTGGGTGATTGTTCCCTGGTAGGTGCCGGCGACGATGCCGGTCGGGATCGCCACCCGGACGGAGGGCACCCAGGCGACCGTGTTGTTGCCGTTGCCGCCGGTCTTGCGGAACGCCTCCCGGGTCGCCGCCAGCGTGACGGCCTGCGCCGCGGTGGGCTGCCCGGGCACCACCGTGCCACCGCCGGTGCTGCGAACGGCGGGACCTGACCAGTAGGAGATCCGGTCCCGGGTGATCGTGCGCTGCGCGCCGCCCGGACCGGTGGTGAAGAGGGTGGCGGAGACGGTGGCGACCCAGGTGTTCGGGTTCACCGGGCCCCGGAAGTCGCTCACCTCGACCCGGCCGAGCTGACCGGTGAGCGTTCCGCCGACGAGACCGGCGCCCAGGTTGACGACGGCCGGGACGGTGATGTCGACGCCGGGCGTCAGGGTCACCTGAAACGTACGGAGAGCCGGCGCCGCGTCGGCCGGCGCGGGGCTGATCAGGATGATGATTACGCCCAACAGGGCTGCCAGGAGTCGCACAGAGTGACTATAAGTAACTTATGTCCGATTTGTCGAGCAGGCTGGCGCGTGTCCCAGCTCAGGTCGCGGCCAGGACCAGCGGCTCCGAGGTGAGGAAGTACGCCTGGTCGTCCGCGTCCGGGTCGACCGGCGCCCGCAGGCGCTCCACGATCACGTACCCGGCCGCCGCGTACACCCCGCCCGGCACGTAGCCGGTACCGTCCTGCCCGACGGTGAGCGGGAACCGGGACCGCTCGGCGCCGGTCACCGGATCGAGCGTGACCAGCTCCCGGGCGTCGGTCAGCACGTGCACCCGGCCCGGCTGCACGGCGATCACCCGCCCTTGCCCGAGGTCGGGGCGACGCCACAGCTCGGCGCCGGTCCGGGCGGAGCGGCCGACCAGCGCGCCGTCGACGACTCCGACCGCCTGCTCCCCGGCGAGCTGGGTGTCGAGCCCGTCCAACGCGGGCGCCGGCACCGGCGCCCCCGCGCCCGTCAACCAACCCCGACCCGCCCCGTCACCCGGGCCCGCCGTACGCAGTCCGGAGCAGCCCGAAGGCCCGACCCGGCAGCCGACCAGGGTCACGACCAGCTTGTCGCCCGCGCCCGGCGGTCGCCAGCGGCTGGTCACCTCGCCGGTGGCCGCGTCCCGGAACTCGACGGCCGCCTCCCCGGCGCAACCGGCCACGCTCACCAACTGGCCCGTCGAGGTGGCACCGACGTCGCTACGGCACTCGGTTCCGACCTCCGACCGCCAGAGCCGCCGACCGCCGATCAGGTCGACACCGCGCGCCTCACCGTCGCCGGTCGCCACCACCACGTCCCGCCCGTCGGCGGTACGGGTGAGGTAGAGCCCGACCGGATCCCACACGATCGCGGCCCCGGTGCGCCGGGCGTCCGGCTTCCGCTGCGGCTCCGGCCCGTCGGTCCGCCAGGCCACCCGCCCATTTCGCGCGTCCAGCGCAACCAACCGTCCGTCCGACCAGCGGCTGACGACGGTGGTCCCGCTCGCCACCACCCCGACCAGCTCGGCCGGCCAGCGGCGGTACGACCAGAACGGGGTGGTGCGGTGCCGACCGTCGACCGGGGTGTCCGCGTACACCTGGCGGTGGCCCGTGTAGACGCGCAGCCGGCCGTCCACGATCAGCGGGGCGACGGGCAGCCGTCCGATCACCCCCGCCGAAGGCTGCGCGGGGGCCGGGTAGGCGGCCTGGGCGACCGTGCTGACCTCGGCGGGGGCGAGCACCCGGTAGACCGTCGCCGCGACCGCGGCGGTGACGAGCAGCGCCGCGACCGCCAGCACGACACGTCGCCGGCCGTTCCGGAACCCCATGCGCACCTCCGCCCGGCACAGTACTAGGGCGTGTGTCGAAGTCCTCGGTCGAGCCGAGGCGGAGTCCAGGCGGCGGTCCGGCAAGGCGGGGATCCGTTCGGATACCGGTGTTGTATCCGGACGAAGCGCCGACGTCGCCGGTCGTCGTCTGGGCCCGTCGCAGGCCGGCCAGGGAGTTCGACACACGCCCCAGGGCCCGTTTCGTAAGGTCGTGCCCGGCTGCGCCGGCCCCGGGCCTCGGCTCGCTAGGGCGAGCGTTTTGAAACGGGCCTCGGGACGGGTTCTGTGCGGCGCGCGCGAGCCGAGGCCCGGTCGGGGTCTGCTCGGTGTCGCTCAGGCGGCCCGGGTCGCCTCGGTCGGCCCCTCGGCGGCGGCCGCCAGGTCGGCGAGGTCCCGCCGTAGCGCGTGCTCCACCGCGCGGGCGGCCAGCGCACCGAGGAGCAGTGCGGCCACCCGGCCGTACGGGTCGGCCGGCAGCGCCTCCAGCGTGACGGTGGTCAGGGTGCCGCCGCGCTGCCGGCGGCGCGGGCCGCGCAGCGTCCAGGTGATCCGGTAGTCCACGCTGTCGCCGGGTGAGCTGAGCACGAGACGCCGGGGCGGAGCCGCCTCCACCACGTGGAACTCCTCGACCAGGAGCCCGCCGTCCGGCCGGTGACGGGGTTCCCGCCACGCCGTGCCCGGCCCGAACGGCCCGGGGGTGAGCAGCTCGACCGGGCCGGCGAGGTGTCGCCGAGCCCGGCCGGGCAGGTCCGTCAGGAGACGCCAGACGTCGACGGCGTGCGCCTCGATGCGCCCGGTCACCGTCACCGTCGGCATGCCACCTCCCGTGGCGTCGACGGTACGCCGCGTGAGCGTTGAGCGGGGGTCTCCGGGCGCAATTCCCACCGGAGACCCCGAATCGGTACAGCTACCACCCGCGACAGGGCCGTCCAGAAGGACCGATCCAGAGCCGACGACGTCCGCGAGGACCGGTCCCCCACGGTCAACGGCCGAACTGGCCGGCCCGGATCGCGCCGACGAAAGCTGTCCAGCCGGGCGGGCTGATCGCGAGCGTGGGACCCGCCTGGTCCTTGGAGTCGCGTACCCCGACCACGCCGAGGACGTCGACCAGATTGTCCGCCACCTCCACGCAGAGGCCCTGGTCGTTGGAGCGGCTGCTGGTGCGCCAGATGGCACCGGTCAGATCGTGCATCGTGAACTACCTCCCTGTGCGTCGGGACGCCCCGTGCACGACCGGCGGGACCTGTCATGGGCCCGTCCGGCGCGACGGGGCGTCGGAATCCGGAGCGATCAACGCGGGAGGCGTTGAGCCCGGTCGCACCATCTGTGCGATCGGGCTGATCACGGATTGGTACCCGACAGGACGCCGCCGATCGGCGTTCCGAGCCGGTCAGCGGGGAGGAAGGATGGTGCCGGTCACCTCGCCGAGGGCGATGGTGGTGCCGCCCGGACCGGGCGCGGTCGCGGTGATCGTGACCGTGTCCCCGTCGGCCAGGAAGGTCCGCGATTCGCCCCCGAGCCGCACCGGCTCGGCCCCGCCCCAGGTCAGCTCCAGGAACGAGCCGACCTGCCCGCGCTCGGGACCGGAGACGGTGCCGGACGCGTAGAGGTCACCGGTACGCAGCGACGCCCCGTTGACGGTCAGGTGCGCCAACTGCTGGGCCGGCGTCCAGTACATGGTGGCGAACGGCGGTTCGCTGACCCGCTCGCCGTTCCACTCGACGGCGAGACGCAGGTCCAGCCCGAGGTGCGGCTCGTCGCGCAGGTAGTCCACGACCGGCGGCTCCTGCCGCGGGGCGGGCACGAAGGCGTCGCCCAGGGCCTCCAGCGGCGTGACCCACGCCGAGACGGAGGTGGCGAAGGACTTGCCGAGGAAGGGGCCGAGCGGCTGGTACTCCCAGGCCTGGATGTCCCGGGCGGACCAGTCGTTGACGAGCACCACGCCGAAGACGTGGTCGGCGAAGTCGTCGACGGCGACCGGAGCGCCCAGCGGGCTCGGTACGCCGACCACGAAACCGACCTCGGCCTCGATGTCGAGCCGGCCCGACGGGCCGTACGTCGGGCCGTCGGGCCCCGGCCGCTGACCCGACGGACGGAGCACCTGCGTGCCCGACACCACCACCGTGCCGGCCCGGCCGTGGTAGCCGATCGGCAGGTGCCGCCAGTTCGGCAGCAGCGGCGGCTGGCCGGGCCGGAAGATCTGCCCCACGTTGCCGGCGTGGTGCTCCGAGGAGTAGAAGTCGACGTAGTCCGCCACGTCGAAGGGCAGCAGCAGGCGCACCTCGGCCAGTGGCAGCAGCAGCGGCTCCACCTCGGCTCGGTGCGCCTCGTCGGTGAGCAGCTCGACCAGCCGCTGCCGCACCGCCGTCCACTGTGGACGCCCGAGGCCCATGAAGTCGTTGAGGGTCGGGCGGCCCAGCGCACCGGCCGCCAGGACCAGCCCGGCCGCCTCGGCGCCGGCCAGGTCGAGCACGAAGTCCCCGACGCGTACGCCGATCCGCGGCTCCCGACCGTCGTGAGTGAAGACCCCGTACGGAAGGTTGGTCACTCCGTACGCCGATCCGTCGGCACCCGCCACCCAGGTCATCGGTCCTCGCCCCTGTCCACGTCGTCGATGCTCTCCTCGTTCGCCCGGTGCCGCCCGATCCTGGCAACGGGTAGGTCCGGCGCCGCCGGCCCGGTCACTTCGCCGGCCGACGTCAGTAGACCCAGTCGGGCCAGGTCGGTCAGGGGTTCCTCGATGCTGCACGAGCCGTAGCCGACCCAGAGTGGGCGTGCGCCGCTCAGCCGCCCCTCGACCAGCTCCAGGAGTGGACGCGGGTCGGTGGCCGTGAGCAGCTCGGCGACCCGCGCCGGCCCCGCCCCCTGCGCGGCGGCTAGCGTGGCGGCCAGTACGTTCACGAAGCCGTGGTGGGTGAACCCGGTCGCCGGATCGAGGTGGCGGACCGCCTGGTGCAGCCCGGCGGTCAGCTTGAACGGCAGAGCCCGGTCCCGGCAGCCGCAGATCACCGCGGCCAGCTCGACCGGGGTGGGGAAGAGCTCGGCGGCCAACCCGCCGGTGCGGAACTTCGCCGCGATCGGCACTCCCTCGGCCCGGGCGGCGGCGAGCCGGTCCAGCGCCTCCATGAGGCCGAACGTCAACGGGATCTCGGCGTAGACGGCTTCGATCCCGGCCAGCTTGTCGACCAGACGCAGCAGGCCGCTGATCCCGGGCTGGGGGTCCTCGCCCCGCTTCGCCACCGCCACCTCCACCTGCCGCGCGGTCACACCGTCTGGCGGCAGGAGGGAGAGCGCGAAGGGCAGGGCCTCGATCCCGGTGTCACCGATGACCCCGATGACGAAGCCCTCGGCCGGGTCGACGAGACCGCTCAGTTCGCCCGAGGAGACGGTCGACGCCGGCACCAGCAGCGGGCCGACCAGGTCGGCGTACCAGGCGTCGCGATGGCGACGGTGTGCGGCGACGGCGTCCGGCAGCGCGGCGCTGCCGGGCGGGAAGACGGCGGCGTCGTCCACCAGGCCGTCGAGGAGCGCGGGCACCTGCGTTGACACGGAACAAGAATCTACGGGACGCTACGAGGAGCGGACAACAGTGTCCGATTATCGGACGCTGGTAGCCGATTGACGGGACATACCGGGAGGCGAGATGCCCTACTACCGCAGCGTCGGCGAGGTGCCGCGCAAGCGCCACACCCAGTTCCGCCAGCCCGACGGCAGCCTCTACGCCGAGGAGCTGATGGGCCAGGAGGGGTTCTCCTCCGACTCGTCGCTGCTCTACCACCGTCACGCCCCAACCGCGATCGTGGCGGCCGAGGAGTTCACCCCACCGGCCTTCACCCGGGTGCCGAACCTGCCGCTCAAGCCGCGGCACCTGCGTACCCACAAGCTCGACGGCACCGGCGCCGACCCGGTGCTCGGCCGGCAGTACCTGCTCGCCAACGACGACGTACGCATCGCGTACGTGCTGGCCGACCGTCCGTCCCCGCTGTTCCGGGACGCCACGGGCGACCACTGCCTCTACGTCGAGGCGGGCAGCATGCGGGTCGAGTCGACGTTCGGGGCGCTCGACGTGACCGGCGGCGACTACGTCATCATCCCGACCTCGACCATCCACCGGCTCGTACCCACGGGCGACCAGCCGGTCCGGCTGCTCACCATCGAGGCCGCCGGTCACGTCGGCCCGCCGAAGCGTTACCTCTCGGTCCGCGGCCAGTTCCTGGAGCACTCGCCGTACTGCGAGCGCGACGTGCGCGGCCCGGACGCGCCGCTGCTGGCCGACGGGGAGGACGTCGAGGTCCTGGTCCGGCACCGTCGTGGTTGGACGCGCTACACGTACGCCAACCACCCCTTCGACGTGGTCGGCTGGGACGGGCACCTGTACCCGTGGGCGTTCTCCATCCACGACTTCGAACCGATCACCGGGCGGATCCACCAGCCGCCACCCGTGCACCAGACCTTCCAGGGCCCGAACTTCGTGGTCTGCTCGTTCGTGCCGCGCAAGGTGGACTACCACCCGGACGCGATCCCGGTCCCGTACAACCACCACAACGTCGACTCCGACGAGATGCTCTTCTACACCGGCGGCAACTACGAGGCCCGGCGCGGCTCCGGCATCGAACAGGGCTCGATCTCGCTGCACCCCTCCGGCTTCACCCACGGCCCGCAGCCCGGCGCCGCCGAGCGGGCGATCGGCGTCGACTACTTCGACGAGCTGGCCGTCATGGTCGACACCTTCCGCCCGCTCGACCTCTGCGACGCCGCCCCCGCCTGCGAGGACCCGGGCTACGCCTGGACCTGGGCGCGTCGCGCCTGATCGTCCCTGGGTTTCGCCGGAGCCCGCCCCGCTCCGGGCGGTCAGGCTTGATCCCTCCGCGGGTCGGGCTCCGGCGAAACCCCGACCGGGTCGAGCCAGGCCGCGCTGGTGGATCTCCGATCGGTGGCGTCGGCGGGTCCCTACCGGGTTGAGCCAGGCGGCGCTGGTGGATTTTCCGGGACGTAGGTCGGTGGTCAGGCTGGGGTTCGGGTGGCGACCACTACCTCGGCGACGGCGGCCACGGCGATCGCCAGCACCAGCGGCCACGGGGTGCCGACGAGGGCGTAGAGCAGGATCAACGCCGGCGAGGCGATCGCCGCGTAGACGGCCAGAGCCAGCGCGCGGTCGGAGCGGAGCAGCCCCGGCAGGACGGTCCGCGCCAGGCCCGGCATCCGGGCGGCGAAGCGCCAGATGACCAGCGCCCCACCGAGCGCGGCGAACGTCGCGGCGACGCGGGAGAGCCCCGCCCCGGCGGGCGCGAGGCAGGCGATCAGCACCGCGGTGATCATCGACCAGCCGGCGCCGTAGAGCACCAGCTGCCGCAGGCCGGCGGAGATCGTACGGCGCGAGTCGATCTGCCCCGGGTTCATCGCGGCGGCCTCGGCGAGGTGCTCCAACGCCTCACTCCAGCGCCGCTGCTCCAGCCGGATCACCCCGATGTCGTGGCGCGCCTCGGCGAGCTGCGGGTCCAGGCGCAGCGCTTCCCGGTAGGCCCGCTCGGCGAGGTCGTAGAGCCGCATGTTCGCGGCCACCAGGCCGAGCACCAGATGCGACTCGGGCTCCTCGGGCGTCAGCTCCACCGCGCGCCAGGCCGCGTTCAACGCCGTCTGGCCGTTGCGGGAGCCGGCCAGGAGCGCGGCCGCGCTCCGCTGGGCGTACGCGTCGTCCGGGCCGATCGCCAGGATCTCGTCGGCAACCCGGGCCGTCTCCGCGTACCGCTCCAGGTCGGCGAGGGCCAGCCCGCGGGCCAGCAGCGGCGCGACGACGCCCGGGGCGGCGGCGATCGCCGCGTCGGCGGCGGTGAGCGCCTCGGTGGGCCGCTCGGCGGCGACGTGCAGGCGGGCGAGGAGCGTCAGCGCGGCCGCGTTGGCCGGCTCGACCGCCACCACGTACGAGACCTCCGCGGCGGCCTCGTCGTAGCGGCCGAGCTCGGCGAGGAGCTGCGCCCGCTGGAAGTAGCCGTCGGCGGCGGACTGGTCGGAGGCGGCGTCGCTGGACATCGCGGCGAGCCTAGGCGGCCGGCGCCTCGTACACCAGAGCCACCGCGATTCCGGTGAGCCCTTCGCCGCGTCCGGTGAAGCCGAGCCCGTCGGTCGTCGCGGCGGAGACGGTGACCGGCGCGCCGACGGCGGCGGAGAGCACCTGCTCGGCCTCCGCCCGGCGCGGCCCGATCTTCGGCCGGTTCCCGATCACCTGCACCGAGACGTTGCCGATCGTCAGCCCCTCGGCGCGGACCCGGCGGGCCGACTCGGTGAGCAGCGCGACCCCCGACGCCCCGGCCCACTCCGGCTGGTCGACGCCGAAGTTCGCGCCCAGGTCACCGAGGCCCGCCGCGGAGAGCAGGGCGTTGCAGGCGGCGTGGGCAGCGACGTCGGCGTCGGAGTGCCCGGCCAGCCCGTCCTGGTCCGGCCAGTGCAGGCCGGCCACCCAGCACGGCCGACCGGCCGAGAAGGCGTGCACGTCGGTGCCGATGGCCACCCGGGGAACGATCATGATCAGAGGGTACGCGTCAACCGCCGCCGGCCAGCAGATGCTCGGCGAGCGCCAGGTCGAACGGGCGAGTGATCTTGAGAGCGTACTCCGAACCCGACACGCAGGAGACCGGAACGCCCTGCTTCTCCACCAGACCGGCGTCGTCGGTGAGCGGGTCGCCGGCCGCGGCGTGCGCCGAGGTGAGCACCGACCGGAGGAAGCCCTGCGGGGTCTGCACCGCCCGCAGGGCGGAGCGGTCGACGGTGCCGAGAACGACCTCCCCGGCGTCGACCTCCTTGATCGTGTCGACGACCGGCAGCACCGGGATGACCGCGGGCCGACCCGCGCGGACCGCCGCGGCCACGGCCTCGACCAGACTCGGCGGCGTGAGCGCTCTGGCCGCGTCGTGCACCAGGATGATCTCCGGACCGGCGGGCACCGCCGCGAGCGCGGCGGCCACGGACGCCTGCCGCTCCGCGCCACCCGGCACCACGCTCACCGGTGCCACCGGGGCGAGCAGCTCCCGGACCGCGTCGACCTCGGCCACGGGCGCCGCGACGACGATGGTGTGCACGCTGCGGGCCTCGGCGAGCCGGCGCACCGCGTGCACCAGAAGTGGCTCCCCCGCGAGCAGGCGCAGCGCCTTGGGTCGGCCGGGGCCGAGCCGTACGCCGGCACCCGCCGCAGGGACGAGGACCGCGACGTCACCGCGCGGATTGAGCTGCGCGGTCACGTCGCGGTCCTCGGTGGTTTCTTCGCTACAGACTGGGTACGACGATGCTCTGCGGACTAGGCCTCGGCCAGCACCTTGTCGAGCAGCGTCTCCGCCTCGTCCTTGGTGCTCTTCTCGGCCAGCGCGACCTCGCCGACGAGAATGTCCCGGGCCTTCGCCAGCATGCGCTTCTCGCCGGCGGAGAGACCCCGCTCCCGCTCACGACGCCACAGGTCACGCACAACCTCGGCGACCTTCAGCGGGTTGCCGGAGGCGAGCTTCTCCAGGTTTGCCTTGTAACGCCGCGACCAGTTGGTCGGCTCCTCGGTGTGCGGGGCACGGAGCACGTCGAAGACCTTGCCCAGGCCCTCTTCGCCGACCACCTCGCGCACACCCACGATCTCGGCGTTCTCAGCGGGAACCCGGACCGTGAGGTCACCCTGCGCGACCCTCAGAACGAGGTACTGCTTCTCCTCGCCCTTGATGACCCGAGTCTCGATTGCCTCGATGAGTGCGGCCCCGTGGTGGGGGTAAACAACGGTCTCGCCGACACTGAAAACCATAGGTTCGAAACCCCTTTCGCTGTGTCTAGGGTAACACGCTCAGGCACCGATGTCTCACCGCTGTCCTGACCGTTGGCGCAGCTCAGGGGCCCTGTGAGAGGTCTTTCTTCGACTTGACAGGCGGCCAAACCGATGGTTTGAACACGCTCCGTGACCGCCGGATGACACCCGGGTCGGGTGAACGGAACGTCGAGATCAAGGGCTATGCGCTCTTCCCATGGTATCCCGCCGGGCGGTTCTGCGCCCAGGTGTAGCGGGAGCTGCCCCCCGTACGCGAGGCTGGAAGGTGAGCCAATGTCGGCTCCAAGAGACGGTTCCAGGGGGGCGGCGATGAATACGCCGGGCACAGGGGGGAACGGGCTGCCCGACCTGCCGCCGGAGTGGGGTCGGGTGGTCGTACCGGACGACGCCTCGGCGCTCGCGCAGGAGGCCGCGCAGGTCCGACGCGAGCTGCGCGAACGCGCCCGGCTGGCCGCCCGGAGACGGTTCGGGGCGCTCCGGCAGCCCCTCGTGTGGCTGGTGGTGGCCGTGCTCATCACACTCGCCGGCCTCGCCGCCGTCACCCGGCCCGGCCCGACCGCCACCCCCGCCGAAGGAGTGAGTTCGAGCCCGGCGGCCCCACCCGCCGCGCCGACCGGACGGCCGCTGCCCGCGCTGGACCTGGTCGACACCGGGCAGAATCCGGTGCCGCTGCGCAGCCTCCTGCCCATGATGATCATCTTGGTCGACGGCTGCGCCTGCCCCGAACGGGTGAGCGAGGCCGCCGCTGCGGCCCCACCCCAGGTGAATCTGGTGGCCGTCACGGGTGGCCGGTCGGCGCCCTCCGCCCCGCCCGGCGGATCGACGGGCACGCGTACGCTCGCCGACCCCGCCGGTGGGCTGCGCTCGTTCCTGCACCTGTCACCCCGCCCGGACGCCGCGGTGGCCGTACTCGTCGACCGCTCCGGCACGGTGGTCCGGGTGCTGCCCCAGCTCGGCCCGATCGAGACGTACCGCGCCGACCTGACCGCGCTCGCCGCCTGAGCGGACGCCGGCCGGAGTTACGGACCCTCAGCCCGAGAGCACCGCCCGCCGGCTGAGCGGACGCCGGCCGGAGTTACGGACCCTCAGCCCAGCCGCACCAGCTGTGCCACGATCCGCACCCACTCGGCGTCGGCCGCCGCGAGCGAGACCCGCAGCGGCCCACCCGTCCCGGTCACCACCTGCGTCCGGAGCGCGCCGTCACAGTCCGACCCGTTCCCGCCGGAGCTCCGGCCGCCGCTGATCTCGATGTGGAGTTCGCCGGGCCCCGCGCAGCGGAACAGGAGCCGGAACCGGGCACCCTGGCGGCTGCCCACCTGCCGGGTCACCCCCTGCTGCGTCAGGGTGACCATCTCCTGCCAGAGCATGTCCGAGGTCGGCGGCAGATAGAGCGGCCGATTCGCCCCGCCGGTCGCCGCTCGGCCGCCGCCGTACCGGCCGCTGCCGGAACCGGTGGCTCCGGCTCCCGACTCGACCCGGACGACCTCGCCGGTCTCCGGATCGACCCGAAAGACGGAACCATCCGGCTCCACCCGGAAGACCAGCCTGTCGCCGGGTTCGGCGCGGACAGCCACTCCGGTGGCCGGATCCACCTCGTAGACGGCACCAGGGTCGACGTCCATGGGGCCGATCCGCATATCCGTCGCCCGCGCGGTCAGACCGGCAATCGGAGGAGCCGCACCCGGCGCCCGGGCAGCCAGCCCGGGTACCGACGCGGCCAGGCCGAGCGCCCTCTCGTCCTCCGGCGCGGCGGCCCGCCACCACCAGCCACCGACGACCAGGGCGAGCACGGTGGCACCGACCAACACCCGACCACGCAGCCGGTCCTGCGCATCGACGTCCACCCACCGAGAGTAAGCCGGACGCTCAGCCCTGTCGATCGAGCAGTACGGCGTAGAGCGTGAGGCCCGGGCCGAAGGCGAGCATCAGGATCCGCTCCGGCGGGACCGGAGCACGCTGCAGCCGGTCCAGGATGAGCAGCACCGTCGGGGAGGAGCAGTTGCCATGCTCGTCCAGCGTCGCGCGGGACGCCACCAGCGCCTGCGCCGGCAACCCCAGCTCCCGCTCCACCACGTTGAGGATGCGGGGACCGCCCGGATGCACCGCCCAGCCGTCCAGCTCGTCGATGGTGGTGCCGTGCCGGGCCAGCAGGTCGTCGACCAGGCCCCGCACATGCCTGGAGAGCACCTGCGGCACCTTCGGCGACAACCCCATCCGGAAACCGGCGTCGGTGACGTCCCAGGTCATGTGGTCGGCCGTGGAGGTGTCGGTGACCGAGGTGACCTCGCGCAACGCGTACCCGGGGCCACCCGGCAGCAACACGGCGGCGACCGCCGCGTCCGAGAAGAGCGCGTGCGAGACGATCTGCTGGGTGTCCACCCGGGCCGTCGACGGCTGGATGTGCAGGCTGGTCAGCTCGGCACAGAGCAGCAGCGCCGGGCGACCCCGCGCCGCCACGAAGTCGCTCGCCGCACCCAGCCCCGGCAGCGCCGCGTAGCAACCCATGTGCCCGACGAACATCCGCTGGGTGCCGGGGGCCATGCCGAGGTCCCGGGCGAGCAGGATGTCCAGCCCCGGAGTGGCGTACCCGGTGCACGAACAGACCACGAAGAGCCCGATGTCACCCGCGTCCAGACCGGCGGCGGTCAACGCCCGGCCCACCGCCTCCTTGCCCAGCGGCAACGCCTCCACCAGGTAACGGCGCATCCGCCGCTCGGTCGGCCAGTCGGAGACGTCCTCCAGCAGCGGATTGACCGCGGCCTGCCGGGTGGTGACCCCGGAGTGGGCGAAGATGCGCTCCGCCAACGACCGGGTGGCGCCGGTGAAGTGCCGGGAGAAGAAGCCCTCCCACAACTCGTCCTGCCGGGCCGACGGCGGCTGCGCCGTCCCGAGGCCCGCGATCACTGGAACCGACACGATCCCCACCTCTCGTCCGACGCCGCCCTCCCCCGAGCCGTCCCCCCATCCGGGGCGGCTCCGGACGGCTCCACGCTCACCAACGAGGGGCCGAGCCGTCGCGGTCCGGGTCACCCCCCAAGGCGGCGATGCCGAGCCAGTCGGCGCAGACGTCCGAGGTGGCCGGATGCAGCGATCCGCACCGGGCGTCCCGGTAGAGCCGCTCCAACGGGTGGCCCCGTCGGGTGGCCGAGGTGCCGGCCGCCTCCAGCATCGACGCGGCCACCTCGGCGGCGGTCGTGCCGGCGAGCAGCTTCGCCCGCCACACCCAGCGATTGGTCTCGGCGTCGCCCGGCGCCTCGTCCACCCGGCGGGCCGCCTCGCCCACCACCAACTCGGCAGCCGCCACCGCCGCGTCGGCGCGACCGAGTCGCGCCCGCACCGCCGGCAGCCCGGCGAGGTTGCGGGCGTTCAGGTGCTCGGCCGCCGCCTCGATCGCCGCCCGGGCCACCCCGACGTAGACGGCCGCGTAGCTGGCCACCAGCCAGTGCGGCATGAGCTGGGCGACCATCAGCGCCAGCCCCTCGACCCCACCGAGCAGACGGTCGGTCGGGACCGTCAGCTCCAGATGCAGGTCGTGCGAGGCGGTGGCGCGCATGCCGAGCGCGTCCCAGGTCGGCTCGACGGTGAGCCCGGCCCCGGCGGGCACCAGGAACTGGGAGACCACCGACGGATCGGCGGCGCTGCGCGCGGCGACCAGGTAGCCGTCGGCGTGCCCGGCGCCGGAGCAGAACGTCTTGCTGCCCTTCAGGTGCCAGCCGCCCTCGACCGGCTCGTAGACGGTGCTGAGCTGGGAGAGGCGGGCGCCCGCACCACGCTCGCTCATCGCCACCGCGTACCAGGCGCCGTCGGCGGCCGCCCGCAGCAGCCGGTCCCGGGCGGCGAGCGCGTCGTCCGGCACGCCGAGCGCCTCGGCCAGCTCCTCGGTGACCGCACCGAGCGCTCCGGTCACCGAGGCGTGCATGTTGAAGACCAGCGCGGTGGCGCCGTTGCCCTTGGCGAGCTCGGTGGCGACGGCCGCGTACTCGGCGAACGTCGCGCCGAACCCGCCCAGCTCGCGAGGCACCATCAGGCCGAAGAGACCCGCCTCGCGGAGATCCTCGAAGTCCTCGACCGGGAAGGTGCCCTCCCGGTCGTGCTCGGCCGCCCGGGCGGCGAGTCGCGGCGCCAACCGGCGGACCGCCTCCAACGCATGCACCGTCATCTACGCCCCCTCTTCGGCGTCCTTACCCCCGCCGGGGTCCGAACTATCCTTTCCGGACCCCCCAGCCCTGGTACAGCACCGCGGTCGAGCGCGTCGGAACGATCCGCGGGGCCCGGCCGTCCGAGGCGGCCCCCGCGGCACCCCGCGCCCGGCGCAGCAGCCAGCCGAGCAGGCCGCGTACCTCCGGTCGCACACCGCGCAGCTGCAGCGTGACGCCGTGCCGGGCGCACTCGGCGACCAACGCGCGGGCATCCACGAACAACCGCGGGTCGTGGATGCCGCGTGGCACGGTCGGCAACCGCTCCCCGATGTGGACCGCGACCAGCCGGCTCAGGAAGTTGTCGTTCAAGGTGTCGAGCACCAGCAGCCCGCCCGGCCGGAGCAGGCGGCACGCCTCGGCCACCGCGCTACGCCACTGCGGAACGTGCTCGAGCACCTCGCCGGCGGCCACCACGTCGGCGCAGCCGTTCGCGAGCGGCGCCGCCGTCGCGTCGCCGTTGACCGGTGTCACGCCGTGCGCGGCGGCCTGGGCCAGGGCCGAACGGGTCAGGTCGACACCCACGTGCCGATAGCCCTTGCCGGCGACGTGCGGTGCGAGCAGCCCGGCCCCGCAGCCGAGGTCCACCAGCAACGCGTCGGGACGGTCGGCCGGCGGCACCAGGGCCGCCCGGGCCTCGGCGAGCCAGTGCAGCATCGCGAAGACACCGTCGGGCCGCCACCACTCGTCGACCAGGTCGTCGTACTGGCGCGGATCGTTGCGCGGCAGCACCCTGGACCTGGTGGGCGCCGCAGCCGCGTCTCGCATGGAATCGAGCGTGGCACGACTCCCGGGTAACAACCAGACTTCTCTTATGTCGACTTCGGTGTTAGGGCTGGTCAGGGCGAGCCATCCGGAACCGGCCGCGGCGGTGACCCTGGTGGCCGGTCTGCTGGCCGTCGGGGTGGGACACCGGCCCGCCGGGGTGGTCGCCGTCGTCCTCACCGTGCTGGCCAGCCAGCTCGCGGTGGGCTGGGCCAACGACGCGCTCGACGCCGGGCGGGACACCGCGGTCGGGCGTACCGACAAACCGATCCCCGCCGGCGCGGTCAGCCGGCGCATCGTGGCCGTCGGGGCGGTGCTGGCCGCGCTCGCCACCCCGGTGCTGGCGCTCTCGACGAACCCCACCGCGGCGGCCTGGATGACCGCCGGGCTTGTCTCGGCGCTGCTCTACGACTGGCCGCTCAAGTCAGGGCCGGCGTCGGTGCTGCCCTACGCGTTCTCCTTCGGCACCCTGCCCGCCTTCGTGGTCCTGGCGCTGCCCGGGGCACCGGCGCCGCCGATCTGGCTGGTGGCCGCGGCCGCCTGCCTCGGGGCCGGTGCGCACTTCGCCAACGTCCTGCCCGACCTGGCCGACGACGCCCGCACGGGGGTGCGCGGCCTGCCCCACCGCATCGGCGCGGCGGGAAGCCGGGTGGCCGCCGCGGTGCTGCTGCTCGCGGCGACGGGCACGCTCGTCCTCGGCCCGCCCGGGCCACCGTCCGGGGTCGGGCTCGCCGCGGTCGTCACCGCCGTCGTGGTTCCGCCGCTCAGCTGGTACGGCGGGCGGGGCGCGGCCCGCTCGGGGCGGCGCCCGGTGGCCGCCTTCCGCGCGGTGATGCTGGTGGCGCTCATCGACGTGGTGCTGCTGGTCACGAGCGGCCGGGTGGTTTGAGCATCACTCCGGGAGGTGGCATCCCCGGGTCGGAGTGCGGCCCTCGATCAGCCCCAATTACCCTGGAGCGCGGTCTGCGCGGGCATGGCCACCGTGCCCGGCGTACGCACCGGGTGGGATCGTGACGAGGAGGACCGACGTGACGCGCTCGATCAGGGGTTCCCGGCGGGCGGCCCTGCTGCTGTCCGGCGTGGCGGCGGCGACGAGCCTGCTGCTGTCCGGGTGCGGCGCCGGCCAGATATCGGAGACCGCCGAGAAGGTGCCGTCGGTCCAGGGCGTCAACATCGAGACCGAGGACGGCAAGCTCGCGGTACGCGGCCTGCTGGTCGACTTCCCCGGCGTGGAGGGCTACCGGGCCGGCGAGGACGCGCTGCTCAACGCGGTGATCTACAACGACTCGCAGGAGCCGGTCACCGTCACCGTCACCAGCCAGGACGCCCGCGAGGTCGTGATCACCCGGACCGGCGCGTCGGCCAGCCCGACCCCGTCCGGGTCGCCGTCGGAGTCGGCCTCGCCGAGCGGCTCGGCCTCGCCGTCGGACTCCGGAAGCCCGTCGGACTCGGCCAGCCCGTCGGACTCCGCCAGCCCGTCGCCGTCGGCCCCGGCCGGGGAGCCGGCGCGCTTCGAGATCGCGCCGCTGAGCTACATCCAGCTGAACCAGCAGTCCGACCGCATGCTCCAGCTGCTCGGCCTCAACGAGTCGCTGCACTCCGGCCAGAACGTCGTCGTCACGTTCGACTTCGGCAACGGGAACACCATCACGGGGCCGGCCCCGATCGCGGTGCCGCTCACCCCGGCCGCCCCGCCGTCGCCGATCGTGCACCGGGAGGGTGGCGAGGAGCCGGCGGGCGACGCCCAGCACGGCGACTGACCAGTCGCAACGAGTTCCCGGAACACCCCGGCGTGGCAAGCCCCACGCCGGGGTGTTCCGTCGTACGGCGGGGTCTGCGCCATTCGGTCGTACCGCCGGGCTAGCGTCCTGGTGTGACGACCTCCCGATCCACCTCCGCCCGCGGCGCGGCGGCCGGCACGCGCGGCCGCGCCGCCGCTCGTGAGCCTCGCCCGGCCTACGAGTGCGACGCGTGCGGCCACCAGCCGCCCAAGTGGGTGGGGCGCTGCCCGGAGTGCGGCGAGTGGGGCTCCGTGGTCGAGAGCACCGTCACCGGGCCGACCGTCTCCGGCCGGGTGGTCAGCTCGCGGATGCCGGCCGAGCCCGCCCGACCGATCGCCACCATCAGCGCCGCACCCGCCCGGGCCCGGCCGACCGGGGTGAGTGAGCTCGATCGGGTGCTCGGTGGGGGCCTGGTGCCCGGCGCCGTGGTGCTGCTCGCCGGCGAGCCGGGCGTCGGCAAGTCCACCCTGCTGCTCGACGTGGCCCAGCAGTGGGCCGCCGGGGCGGGCAGCCCGTCACTGGTGGTCAGCGGCGAGGAGTCGGTCAGCCAGGTGCGGCTGCGCGCCGAGCGGATGGGCACCCTGCACGACCAGCTCTACCTGGCCGCCGAGAGCGACCTGTCAGCGGTGCTCGGCCACCTCGACGCGGTGAAGCCCGGGCTGCTGGTGCTCGACTCGGTGCAGACCATCTCCACCCCCGGCACCGAGGGCGTGCCCGGCGGCGTGACGCAGGTCCGGGCGGTCACGGCCGCGCTGGTCTCCGTCGCCAAGGAGCGGGGCATCGCCACGGTCCTGGTCGGCCACGTGACCAAGGAGGGCCAGGTCGCCGGCCCCCGGGTGCTCGAGCACCTGGTCGACGTGGTGCTGCACTTCGAGGGCGACAAGCACTCCTCGCTGCGGATGGTGCGCGGCGTCAAGAACCGGTTCGGCGCGGCCGACGAGGTCGGCTGCTTCGAGATGCACGAGGGCGGCATCACCAGCCTCGCCGACCCCTCCGGCCTCTTCCTGACCCGCTACGCCGAGCCGGTGCCCGGCACCTGCGTCACCGTGGCGATGGAGGGCCGGCGGGCGCTCGTCACCGAGGTGCAGGCGCTCATCGGCGCGACGGTGGCCGGCTCCCCCCGGCGTACCGTCTCCGGCCTCGACTCGGCCCGGTTGGCGATGGTGCTGGCGGTACTGCAACGGCGCACCGAACGGCTCACCCTGCACGACCGGGAGGTCTTCGCCGCGACGGTCGGCGGCATCCGCGTGGTCGAGCCGGCCGCCGACCTGGCGGTGGCGCTCGCGGTCGCCTCCGGCGGGCTCAACCTGGCCATCGCGCCGCATCTCGTGGCGATCGGCGAGGTCGGGCTCACCGGAGAGGTCCGGCGGGTCGGCGCGGTGCCGCGCCGGCTGGCCGAGGCCGCCCGGCTGGGGTTCCGGCTCGCGCTCGTCCCGCCCGGGTGCGGGCCGGAGTCGACGGGCGTGACGGCGAACCAGATGCGGGTGATGGAGGTCACCGATGTCCGGTCGGCGTTGCAGGCTGCCGCGCGTGCGTCGGCGGAGTGACCCACCGTGGCCGGGCGACCGGACCGCGAGGGCGATACCGGACAGGGCGTCACGGGCCGGACGACGGCGCATCGTGACACATCACAGTAACCACGACAGCACCCACCGCACGGCAGTCCGTAGACTGTGCCCGTGCCGATCGACCGCGATACCACCAAGCCTGCCGGCGCGACACCCCACGCCCGCACCGGCCCCGTGGGCTCGCCCGCCCGTCCGATCAGCGTGAACGTGGCCGGCGGCGCCGTGGGTGACCCGCTGCGCGCGAACCTGGCGTTGATGGCGCCCGGCACCGCGCTGCGCGACGGCCTCGAGCGGATCCTGCGCGGCCGCACGGGCGCGCTGATCGTCCTCGGCTACGACAAGGTCGTGGAAGGGCTCTGCACCGGCGGCTTCCCCCTCGACGTCGAGTTCTCCGCGACCCGGATCCGGGAACTGTGCAAGATGGACGGCGCCGTGGTGCTCTCCAGCGACGGCACCCGCATCGTCCGGGCCGCCGTGCACCTGATGCCCGACCCGTCCATCCCGACCGAGGAGTCCGGCACCCGGCACCGCACCGCCGAGCGGGTGGCCCGGCAGACCGGCTACCCGGTCATCTCGGTCAGCCAGTCGATGCGGATCATCAGCCTCTACGTCAACGGCCAGCGGCACGTGCTGGACGACTCGGCCGCCATCCTCTCCCGGGCCAACCAGGCGCTGGCCACCCTCGAGCGCTACAAGCTCCGCCTCGACGAGGTCTCCGGCACGCTCTCCGCGCTGGAGATCGAGGACCTGGTCACCGTACGGGACGCGGTCGCCGTCGTGCAGCGGCTGGAGATGGTCCGCCGGATCGCCGACGAGATCGCCGGCTACGTGGTCGAGCTCGGCACCGACGGCCGGCTGCTGGCGCTGCAGCTCGACGAGCTGATGGCGGGGGTCGACGCCGACCGTACGCTCGTCATCCGGGACTACCTCCCGGCCGGCCGCAAGTCGCGCACCCTGGACGAGGCGCTGGTCGAGCTGGACCTGCTCGGGGCCACCGAGCTGATCGACCTGGTCTCGGTCGCCAAGGCGATCGGCTACCCGGCCGCGTCCGACGCGCTGGACGCGGCGGTCAGCCCACGCGGTTTCCGGCTGCTCGCCAAGGTGCCCCGGCTGCCCGCCGCCGTGGTCGACCGGCTGGTCCTGCACTTCGGCAGCCTCCAGCGGCTGCTGGGCGCGACGGTGGAGGATCTCCAGGCGGTCGAGGGCGTGGGCGACGCACGGGCACGCGGCGTACGCGAGGGCCTCTCCCGGCTCGCCGAGGCGTCCATCCTCGAGCGGTACGTCTGACCCGTCCCGGCGCAGGCCGGCAATGCTCGGACCCGACCTGCGCGGCGGCGACTCCCGGGCCGCGCTCAGTCGTTGACGGTCAGCTTCAGCGGCTCGCTGAGCTTCGTGTCCACCCGGGCGAAGACCTGGTACGTCCCGGGCTGCACCTGCGGCCCGGCCGCCAACCCGTCCGCGCATCGGGTGGTGTCCCGGCCGTTCCAGGTCACCTGGAACATGTGCTCGATGTTCGGCGTGAACGACTTCACGTCCGAGCCCTTGGCCTGACCACAGGTGTCGGAGGACCAGATCTTCTCCGCACCGGACTTGATGAAGATCTCCTGGAGGCTTGCGCCGACGTCGCGGCTGCACGTCCGGTCGGAGACGTTCTTGATCCGCAACTGCAGGTCGGCGGAGGCGCCGACGCCCACCGAGGCGGGCAGCGCCACGGCGGTCACCTTGATCTCGGCGTCGGCGCAGCTCCCGTCGTTGCCCCCACCGTTCACGGGAGTCGTCGGGGTGTCGTCGCCCTGCGAGGTGGGCGCGCCTGCGCTTCCGTCGCCGCCGTCGGGGCTTCCCGACACCTCGGGCGGGGGCGCCCCGGTCTTCGGGGTGAGCAGCGTCTGGGTCGGGCTCGGACTGCCCGACGAGGTCGGGCTCACCCCGGCCTGCGGCTTCTTGTCGCCGGTGTTACCCGACCCGGTGCACGAGTAGAGCAGGACAATCAGGAAGAGAAGCCCCGCTCCGAGTACGACGGCGCGACGCCGCCAGTAAACGGCGGGTGCCAGGGGGCCGACCGTCAGACGCATGATGCCCCCACCGTATCCGCGTAGCAGCGCCGTGGCGCGACACGACGCGCCGGAAGGTTCACCACCGCGCCAAGATCGGCATCCACTGTCGACAGCCTAGCCCAACCGGGCGGCGGGCTCAGAGGTAGACCTTGCGCTGGTAAACGGCGTGCGCACCGGCCACCCGGTCGAGGAAGAGCAGCCCCGCGCAGTGGTCGATCTCGTGCTGGAGCGCGCGGGCCTCGAAGCCGTCGGCGACCAGTCGCACGGCGGCGCCGGTGCCCGGCAACTCACCCGCCACCACCAGACGGCTGGCCCGTTTCACGTCCCCGGTCAGATCCGGCACCGACATGCACCCCTCGCGCCCGGCCTTCCAGCGGGTCGCCTCGACCACCCGGGCGTTGCAGAGCACGAAGGTGCCGTGCACGGTGACGGCCTTCGGATGCCCGGTCACCTCGACCGCGAAGACCTGGGCGCCCACCCCGACCTGCGGAGCCGCGAGGCCCACGCAACCGGGCGAGACCCGCATGGTGGCGATCAGGTCGGCGGCCAGCCGGACCGTCTCCGCCGAGGTGGGATCCACCGCGGCGCCCGCCCGGCTGAGCGCCGGATGCGGGGCGGTCACCACCGGACGGACCTCACCATGGACGCCCAGCGCCTCCGGCGTCCAGTCACCCAGCCCGGCGTACTCCTCGTCGCCGGCCGCGTCGGACCCGCGCACCCCGTCGCTCACAGCAGATCCGGATCCGCGGGCCGGAGGCTGACCTCGACGCCCAGCTCGGCGGCGGCCCGGTCCAGCCGGTCGACCAGGTCGTCGGCGGTGCCGGCCGGCAGGTCGACCTCGGCGACCACCACGTAGAGGGAGCCGGCCAGCCGGGTGCTCAGGTCGGTGACGTTGCCGCCCACGTCGGCGAGGACCCGCGTGATCGCCGCCACGATCCCCATCCGGTCCGCCCCGTGCACGGCCATCACGTACGGCTCGCCAGCCGACGCCGCAGCGCCGTCCGGGGTGACCGCGCGTACGGTCGCCAGCAGCTGGCTGTCCGCGGCGAGCGGCGCCAGCGCGGCCTCCACCTCGGCGGCCGCAGGACCCACGCAGATCAGCGTCATCGCGAAGTGGCCCCGCAACCGGGTCATCGTGCTGTCGGTGAGGTTCGCACCCAACCGGGCGAGGACCTCGGCGACGTCGGCCACGATGCCCGGACGGTCCCGGCCGATGACGGTGATCGCGAGCTCGTTCATTCGCGCATTCTCGCCGACCCGACCCCCGGGCCGGAGTCGCCCCGCCCAGGCTGCCCACGCTACGGGAAGAGCGACGCGTGACATGATCGGCGAACGATGAGTGAGCCGACGTTCGCCACCCTGGTCAGCCGCTGGTACGAGGAGAACGCCCGCGACCTGCCGTGGCGCAAACCGGGCGTCAGCCCGTGGGCGATCCTGGTCAGCGAGGTGATGCTTCAGCAGACGCCGGTGGTCCGGGTGCTGCCCGCGTACGAGGCGTGGCTCGCCCGGTGGCCGGTGCCGGCCGCGCTGGCGGCGGAGAGCCCCGCCGAGGCGATCCGGATGTGGGGACGGCTCGGCTACCCGCGCCGGGCCCTACGGCTCCGGGAGTGCGCGACGGCGATCGTGGAGCGGCACGGCGGGAAGGTCCCGGACCGGCTCGACCAACTGCTGGCGTTGCCGGGCGTCGGCACGTACACGGCCCGTGCGGTCGCCGCCTTCGCGTACGGGCAGCGCCACCCGGTCGTCGACACCAACGTACGGCGGGTGGTCTGCCGCGCGGTGGCCGGCGAACCCGACGCCGGACCCGCCACCCGCCCGGCGGACCTGCTCGCCACCGAGGCGCTCCTGCCGGCGGAACCGGCCGCGGCGGCGCTCGCCAGCGCGGCGTTCATGGAGTTGGGGGCGGTCATCTGCACCGCCAGGTCACCGCGCTGCGACCTCTGCCCCGTCGAGTCGACCTGCGCCTGGCGCGCGTCCGGGCAGGCCGCGCCGGCCGGCCCCACCCGCCGCCCCCAGCGGTACGCGGGCACCGACCGCCAGGTACGCGGGCTGCTGCTCGGGGTGCTCCGTGAGACGACCGGACCGGTGCCGCGGCAGCGTCTCGACCAGGTGTGGACCGACGGCGCGCAGCGCACCCGGGCACTGACCGGTCTGGTCCAGGACGGCCTCGTCGAGCCGGTCGGCGACGACTCGTACCGCCTCGTCGGCGACGGCTATTGATCGACTCGACTTCCTTGAAGTCGGGCTGTCCGCGTGGCCGGATGACCCGACTTCCTTGAAGTCGAGTCGATCACCCGCGGAGGACGGGAAAGGCGGGGCCCCGGTGGCTGCTGCCACCGGGGCCCCGCCCCTTACTGCTCTCCGACGTTACGCCGCCGCGTCGTCCGCGCCCGCGGTGGCAGCGCCACCGAGATCCGCCGGCACGGCGTCCGGAACGGTGTCCGGCTTGTCCGCGCCCCGGAAGACGAGCTTCGACTTGTCGATGTCGGCCGGGTCGCCCTCGCAGTCCACCACCACGATCTGACCCGGGGTCAGCTCGTTGAAGAGGATCCGCTCGGAGAGGTTGTCCTCGATGTCGCGCTGGATCGTGCGACGCAGCGGACGCGCACCGAGCACCGGGTCGAAGCCCTTCTTCGCCAGGTACTTCTTGGCGTTGTCGGTCAGCTCCAGACCCATGTCCTTGTTGCGCAGCTGCGTCTCGATCCGCTGGATCATGATGTCGACGATCGAGAGGATCTCCGACTCGCGCAGCTGGTGGAAGACGATGGTGTCGTCGATCCGGTTCAGGAACTCAGGCCGGAAGTGCTGCTTGAGCTCGTCGTTGACCTTCTGCTTCATCCGGTCGTAGTTGGAGTCGGAGTCCTCCGACGCCTGGAAGCCCAGCGACACCGCCTTGGCCACGTCACGCGTACCGAGGTTGGTGGTCAGGATGATGACCGTGTTCTTGAAGTCCACGATCCGGCCCTGACCGTCGGTGAGCCGACCGTCCTCCAGGATCTGGAGCAGCGTGTTGAAGACGTCCGGGTGGGCCTTCTCGATCTCGTCGAAGAGGACCACCGAGAACGGCCGACGCCGCACCTTCTCGGTCAGCTGCCCGCCCTCGTCGTAGCCGACGTAGCCGGGAGGGGCACCCACCAGCCGGGAGACCGTGTAGCGGTCGTGGAACTCGGACATGTCCAGCTGGATGAGGGCGTCCTCGCTGCCGAACAGGAACTCGGCCAGCGCCTTGGAGAGCTCGGTCTTACCGACACCGGACGGACCGGCGAAGATGAACGAGCCCGACGGACGCTTCGGGTCCTTCAGGCCGGCGCGGGTACGCCGGATCGCCTTGGACACCGCCTTGACCGCGTCCTCCTGGCCGATGACGCGCTTGTGCAGCTCGTCCTCCATGCGCAGCAGGCGCGAGGTCTCCTCCTCGGTCAGCTTGTAGACCGGGATGCCGGTCCAGTTGCCGAGCACCTCGGCGATCTGCTCGTCGTCGACCTCGCTGACGACGTCCAGGTCACCGGCCTTCCACTCCTTCTCCCGCTGCGCCTTCTGGCCGAGGAGCTGCTTCTCCTTGTCCCGCAGCTGGGCGGCGCGCTCGAAGTCCTGCGCGTCGATCGCGGACTCCTTGTCGCGGCGGACCTGGGCGATCCGCTCGTCGAAGTCGCGCAGGTCTGGCGGCGCGGTCATCCGCCGGATCCGCATCCGGGCACCGGCCTCGTCGATCAGGTCGATCGCCTTGTCCGGCAGGAAGCGGTCGGAGATGTACCGGTCGGCCAGGGTCGCGGCAGCCACGAGAGCGGCGTCCGTGATCGAGACCCGGTGGTGCGCCTCGTAGCGGTCGCGCAGTCCCTTGAGGATCTCGATGGTGTGGGCCAGCGAGGGCTCACCCACCTGGATCGGCTGGAAGCGGCGCTCGAGAGCGGCGTCCTTCTCCAGGTGCTTGCGGTACTCGTCGAGGGTGGTGGCACCGATGGTCTGCAGCTCGCCGCGGGCCAGCATCGGCTTGAGGATGCTCGCCGCGTCGATCGCGCCCTCGGCGGCACCCGCGCCCACCAGGGTGTGGATCTCGTCGATGAAGAGGATGATGTCGCCGCGCGTCCGGATCTCCTTGAGCACCTTCTTGAGGCGCTCCTCGAAGTCACCGCGGTAACGGGAACCGGCGACCAGCGCACCGAGGTCGAGCGTGTAGAGCTGCTTGTCCTTCAGAGTCTCGGGCACCTCGCCCTTGATGATCTTCTGGGACAGCCCCTCCACCACGGCGGTCTTACCGACGCCGGGCTCACCGATCAGGACCGGGTTGTTCTTGGTACGGCGGGAGAGCACCTGCATGACCCGCTCGATTTCCTTCTCGCGCCCGATGACCGGGTCGAGCTTGCCCTCACGGGCGGCCTGGGTCAGGTTACGGCCGAACTGGTCCAGCACGAGGCTGGTGGACGGCGCGGCCTCACCCGAAGCGGCGCCGGCGGCAGCCGGCTCCTTGCCCTGGTAGCCGGAGAGCAGCTGGATCACCTGCTGGCGGACCCGGTTGAGGTCCGCGCCGAGCTTGACCAGCACCTGGGCGGCGACGCCCTCACCCTCACGGATCAGACCGAGCAGGATGTGCTCCGTGCCGATGTAGTTGTGGCCGAGCTGCAGCGCCTCGCGCAGCGACAGCTCCAGCACCTTCTTGGCCCGCGGCGTGAACGGGATGTGCCCGCTCGGCGCCTGCTGGCCCTGGCCGATGATCTCCTCGACCTGCTGGCGGACGCCCTCCAGCGAGATGCCGAGGCTCTCCAGAGCCTTGGCGGCGACGCCCTCGCCCTCGTGGATCAGGCCCAGCAGGATGTGCTCCGTACCGATGTAGTTGTGGTTGAGCATCCGGGCCTCTTCCTGGGCCAGGACGACAACCCGTCGCGCTCGGTCGGTGAACCGCTCGAACATGCCCTCGTGCTCCTCACGTGCCGTGCGCCTTGATGGTCAAAGATCTTGGCGGGGCCGGTGCGCGGACGTCCGGGACGGGCGTCCGTGCCTCATTACTCTATCGCCGCGGACCGACTCAGCTGAGGTCGTGTGGCTCCGGCAGCTGCCGCGTACGCGTCGTTTTGCACAACCGTGCGCGCTCAGGAGGTGTTCCGGTACCCCCGGCGCTACGCGTAGAGCGAAATTCTCACCGTCGCCCGAACGGGCTGTCCGGGCCCTCGGGTGGGCCGGATCCGCGTCGGCGCGGCCCGTCGGCGGGCCGCCCGGGAGTCATCCACAGGCTGTGGACGAATACTCCACCGGCTGTGGACAACGCCGCCCCGCGGGGGTTTCTTCCCAGCGCAGCGAATCACAATCAGGTTGATACCGGACACGGCGGCGGGAAGCTCGCACTCCGGGCCCCAGATGCGGCGACGCCGGCCCGGAGATGCTCCGGCCCGGCGTCGGTCGCCGCCACAGTCGCCTCGATCAGCGCCGGGCGTGGTACTCGTCGACGATCTCCTGGGGGATGCGTCCCCGGTCGGAGATGTCCTTCCCCGCCTTCTTGGCCCAGTCGCGGATCGCGCGGTTCTGCTCCCGGTCGGCGGTCGCGCCGCCCCGGCCGCGGGCCGCCCGGCCACCGACCACCACGCCGCCGCGGCCGACCTTGGTGCCCGCCCCGACGTACGGCGCGAATACGTCGCGCAATTTCTCGGCGTTCGAACTCGACAGGTCGATCTCGTACTGGACGCCGTCCAACGCGAACTTGACCGTCTCGTCCGCGTCCCCGCCGTCCAGGTCATCGACCAGCTTGTGAATGATCTGCTTGGCCACGTCCCACATTCCTTTCGAGCAGGGTGCTCCTGCTAACTCGCAAGCACAATAACCCGTACGACGCACATGGCGTCAATAGGATGCGGTATGACAGCCCGGCGGCGACCGGCGACTACTCGGGACGGACCAACGGGAACAGGATCGTTTCCCGAATTCCCAGCCCGGTGAGCGCCATCAAGAGCCGATCGATTCCCATTCCCATACCACCGGCCGGTGGCATTCCGTACTCCATGGCGCGGAGAAAGTCCTCGTCGAGCCGCATCGCCTCGTCGTCACCGCGGGCGGCGAGCTGCGCCTGGGCCACCAGCCGCTCCCGCTGCACGACCGGGTCGACCAGCTCCGAGTACGCGGTGGCCAGCTCGAAGCTGCACACGTAGAGGTCCCACTTCTCGGCGAGCCCCGGCTCGGTGCGGTGCGCCCGGGTGAGCGGGCTCGTCTCCACCGGGTAGTCCCGGATGAACGTGGGCTCGATCAGCCCCGGGACGACCAGCTCCTCGAACAGCTCCTCGGCGAGCTTGCCGGGGCCCCACTTCGGGTCGACGGCGAGCCCCACCTTGTCGGCGTACTCCACCAGGCGGGCGCGCTCCGTGCGGACCGTGACCTCCTCGCCGAGCGCCTCGGAAAGCACCCCGAACAGCGTCACCGACCGCCACTCGCCGCCCAGGTCGAACTCCCGCCCATCGGCGTGCGTGACAACCGTCGAGCCGCTCACCGCGATCGCCGCCTGCTGCACGAGATTGCGGGTCAGCTCGGCCATCGTGTCGTAGTCGCCGTACGCCTGGTAGGTCTCCAGCATCGCGAACTCCGGAGAGTGCGAAGAGTCGACACCCTCATTCCGGAAGTTGCGGTTGATCTCGAAGACCTGGTCGACACCACCGACCACCGCGCGCTTCAGAAACAGTTCCGGCGCGATTCGCAGATACAGATCGGTGTTCAACGCATTGCTGTGGGTCACGAATGGGCGCGCCGCGGCGCCGCCGTGCAGCAACTGAAGCATCGGGGTCTCGACCTCGATGAAGTTCCGCCCGTGCAGGGAGTCGCGCAGACTACGGACCGCCGCGGCCCGGGTACGGACCATCTCCCGCGCCTGGGGGCGGACGATCAGGTCGACGTAGCGCTGCCGGACGCGGGCCTCCTCGGAGAGCGGCTTGTGCGCCACCGGCAGCGGACGCAGCGACTTCGCCGTGACCGCCCACTCCTCGACCAGCACGGAGAGCTCACCGCGCCGGCTGGTGATCACCTCGCCGGTGACGCCGACGTGGTCACCGAGGTCCACCAGGCGCTTCCAGTCCTCCAGCCGCTCCGGGCCGACCCGGTCCAGGGAGAGCATCGCCTGCAACTCGGTGCCGTCACCGTCCCGGAGGGTCGCGAAGCAGAGCTTCCCGGTGTTCCGTACGAAGATCACCCGGCCGGTGACGGAGACCCGGTCGCCGGTCGCGGTGTCGGTCGGCAGGTCGGCGTAGCGCGCGCGCACCTCGGCGAGGGTGTGCGTGCGGGAGTAGCCGACCGGGTAGGGCTCGACGCCGTCGGCGAGCATGCGGTCCCGCTTCTCCCGGCGAACCTTCATCTGCTCCGGAAGGTCGTCGGCGGGGTCCACGGGTAGGGCGTTCTGCTCGATCACGGCATGCTTCCTCGTCAGGGAGATACGGGGGTCACGCCCGAGCGTACTCAAGCCCCCAGTCGGCTGTTACGGGATAACCTCCGCGTCATGGTTGATCACACCCAGGCCCTCTCCTTCGGGGCCGCCGCGGCCGAGTACGACCGTTTCCGGCCGCGTTATCCGGAAGCGGCGCTGCGGTGGGCCCTCGCGGGCGTGGCCACCGTGCCCGCTCGCGTCGTCGACCTCGGCGCCGGCACCGGGATCCTGACCCGGGGCGTGCTGGCCCTTGGGCACGAGGTGATCCCGGTGGAGCCCGACCCGGGCATGCGCGCCCAACTCGACGCGGCGACGCCCGGCACGACGGCGCTCGCGGGCAGCGCAGAGGCCGTGCCGCTGCCCGACGGCACGGTGGACGCGGTGCTGGTGGGGCAGGCGTACCACTGGTTCGACCGGGAGCCGGCGCACGCCGAGCTCGCCCGACTGCTCCGGCCCGGCGGCACCTTCGCGCCGATCTGGAACATCCGCGACGAACGGGTCGGCTGGGTGGCGGAGCTGGGCCGGATCGCCCACCTGGGGGACAGCGCCGGAAACGTCGTCGAGAAGTACGCCGACTTCGGCCCGGAGTTCCAGCCGATCGAGGCGGGCGAGTTCGAGCACACCACCACGCTCACCCCGGACGACGTGGTCGCGCTGATCAGGACCCGCTCGTACTGGCTCACCGCATCCGCCGAGGAGCGGCAGCGGGTGGAGCGGGGCCTGCGGCAGCTCCTCGCCACCCACCCCGACCTGGCCGGGCGGGCGACGGTGGAGCTGCCGTACTGGACCGTCGTGCTGCGGGCCCGGCGCCGCTGACCGGCGCGGCCCCGTCGATCACGTGTTGCGGTCGTAGATCATCCGCAGGCCGATCAGCGTGATCATCGGCTCGTGGTGGGTGATCGTCCGGCATTCGTCGATGACCAGCGAGGCGAGGCCCCCGGTGGCGATGACCGCCTTCACGTCGCCGAGCTCCTCGGCCATCCGCTCGACGATGCGGTCCACCTGCCCCGCGAAGCCGAAGTAGAGGCCGGACTGGAGGCACTCCACGGTGTTCTTGCCGATCACCGACCGCGGCTTGGTGGCCTCCACCTTGCGCAGCTGGGCCGCGCGCGCGGCGAGCGCGTCGAAGGAGATCTCGATACCCGGGGCGAAGGCGCCCCCCAGGAACTCGCCGCGTTCGCTGATGACGTCGAAGTTTGTGGTGGTACCGAAGTCGACAACGATCGACGGACCGCCGTAGAGCGTGTACGCGGCCAGGGTGTTCACCACCCGGTCCGAGCCCACCTCCTTGGGGTTGTCGATCGCCAGCTGGACCCCGGTCCGCACCCCCGGCTCGACGATCACGCTGGGCAGCTTGTCGTAGTAGCGGGCGAGCATCGAACGCAGCGAGCGCAGCGCCGCCGGAACTGTCGAACAGGCCGCTACTCCGGTGATCTCGACGGCGTCGCCGGCGAGCAGTCCCCGGAACATCAGCCCCAGCTCGTCGGCGGTGGACCGGGCGTCCGTCTTTATCCGCCACGAGTGCACCAGCTTGTCGCCGTCGAAGGTCGCCAGCACGGTGTTGGTGTTTCCGATGTCGATGCAGAGCAGCACGCACGAAGCCTAGACAACGCGCGTCCGGGCAGGGCGCGGAGCGGGTCGGGCTATGGCCACGGCGACGCTTCGGAGCTGATGACGTAGACGATTCGGTACGAGCCGGCGGTCGCCGCGCCGCTCCCGGCGCGCACCCGCCACCACCCGCGCGCCCGCCGTCGGCGGACCGACCGCGCGGCGCGCGATGACGCCAACAACTCAGCTCCAAAGGAGCCGAACAGGACAACCACCCGAGCCCGACGCACAGGCCGAGCCCGGCGCAAACGTGTCCATCGGCGAGCCCGAGCAGCCAGACCGAGGCGTTATTCGGTACGGAGGTCCAGGGCGATGTCGAGGATCGGCGACGAGTGGGTCAACGCGCCGACCGAGAGGTAGTCGACCCCGGTCGCCCCGTACTCCGCCGCCACCGGCAGGGTCAGCCCGCCCGTCGCCTCCAGCTCGGCCCGGTCCCCCACCTGGGCGACCACCTCACGCAGCTGCGCCGGGGTCATGTTGTCCAGCAGCAGGAAGTCGGCGCCCGCCTCGACCGCCTCCACCGCCTCGGCGACGGTGTCCACCTCCACCTGCACCGGCACCTCCGGGAACGCCGCCCGGACCCGCCGGTAGGCGGCCGGGATGCCGCCCGCCGCGAACTTGTGGTTGTCCTTGATCATCGCGACGTCGTAGAGGCCGAACCGCTTGTTGGTGCCACCACCGGCGCGTACCGCGTACTTCTCCAGGGAGCGCAGGCCCGGCGTGGTCTTCCGGGTGTCCAGCACCGTCGCCTTCGTGCCGGCCAGCGCGTCGGCCCAGGCCCGGGTGTGCGTGGCCACCCCGGACATCCGGCTGAGCAGGTTGAGCGCCGTCCGCTCGGCGGTGAGCAGCAGTCGGGTCGGGCCGGTCACCGTCGCCAGCACGTCACCGCGGGCCACCCGCCGGCCGTCGTGGGCCACCAACGACACCTCGACCGTACGACCGGCGCCCGTCACCTCCCCGACCAGTTCGAAGACGGCGGCGGCCACGGCCAGCCCGGCGACCACGCCGTCCGCGCGAGCCACCAGGTCGGCGGTGTCGGTCTGTTCGGCCGGGATGGTCGCGACGCTCGTGACGTCGAGGAACTCCGGGCCCAGGTCCTCGGTCAGCGCGCCGACGATCAACCCGCGTACCTCGCTCGGGTCCAGACCGCCGACCCGCAACGCCTGCTCCGTCGACTCCCTCATCGCGTCCCCTCCCACTGCTGCGTCAACCGGCCATGCGCACCGACCGCCTCGACGAGGTGGCCCAGCCACCGCTCGTCAGCCGTCGGGAAGTCCTCCCGCCAGTGACACCCACGGGTCTCCTGGCGGGCGTACGCGGCGGCGACCAGCGTCGACGCCACCGTGATCAGGTTGGTCGCCTCCCAGTCGGCCATCCGCGGCCGCCCCCGCCCGGTACCCAGGTCGGTGAGGACCCCGGCCGTCGCGGCGAGCGTCTCCGCCGAGCGGAGCACTCCCGCGCCCCGGGTCATGGCCCGCTGCAAAGTCGGCGTCCCCTCCGCCGGCACCACCCAACCGGTGCCGCCCACCCAGGCCCCGACCTCGGCCGGCCGGGCCTGCTCGGGCAGCCCGACGCCGATCTCCTCGGCGATCCGGCGGGAGAAGACCAGCCCCTCCAGCAGCGAGTTGCTGGCCAGCCGGTTCGCGCCGTGCACCCCGGTGCAGGCGACCTCGCCGCAGGCGTACAGGCCGGGGATGGAGGTGCGGCCGCGCAGGTCCGTGCGGACCCCACCGGAGGCGTAGTGGGCGGCCGGCGCGACCGGGATCAGGTCGGTGGCCGGGTCGACCCCGATCGCCAGGCAGGACGCCACGATCGTCGGGAAGCGGCGGGCCAGGAAGTCACCGCCGAGGTGCCGGGCGTCGAGGAAGACGTGGTCCGCCCCGGTGGCGAGCAGCACCCGGTGGATGCCCTTCGCCACGACGTCCCGCGGGGCCAGCTCGGCCAGCTCGTGCTGGCCCACCATGAAGCGCTTCCCGTCACCGTCCACCAGGTACGCGCCCTCGCCGCGCAGCGCCTCGGAGACCAGCGGCTGCTGGGCGCGGCCGGTGCCGGGCACCCCCGCCTGCTCCGGCACGATCAGGGCCGTCGGGTGGAACTGGACGAACTCGACGTCGGTCACCGCCGCGCCGGCGCGCATCGCCAACGCCACCCCGTCGCCGGTCGAGACCGCCGGGTTCGTGGTGGCCGCGAAGATCTGCCCCATGCCGCCGGTGGCGAGCACGACGGCCCGCGCCAGGATGGCGCCGACCCCGTCCTCGCTGCCCTCGCCGAGCACGTGCAGGGTGATCCCGCACGCCGGGCCGAGCCCGTCCGGGCCGTCGCCCGGTGCGCGCAGCAGGTCCAGCACCAGGGCGTGCTCGACCAGCCGGATCCACGGATCACGGCGTACGGCGGCGTGCAGCGCCCGTTGCACCTCGGCACCGGTCGCGTCGCCGCCGGCGTGCACGATCCGGTCGGCCCGGTGCCCGCCCTCCCGGGTGAGCATCAGCGAGCCGTCGGGATTCCGGTCGAACTCGGCGCCGATCCGCATCAGCTCGCGCAGCCGGATCGGTCCCTCCTCGACCAGGACGCGGACCGCGGCCGGGTCGCAGAGCCCCACCCCCGCGATCTCGGTGTCCGAGGCGTGCGCGGCCGGGGTGTCCGCCGGGTCGAGCACCGCGGCGATGCCGCCCTGCGCCCACCGGGTGGAGCCGTCGTCGATGTTGACCTTGGTCACGACGGTGACGTGCAGACCCGTCTCCCGCAGGTGCAGCGCCGCGGTGAGCCCGGCCACGCCCGAGCCGACCACGATCACGTCGGTGGTCTCCACCCAGCCCGGGGCCGGCGCCGCCAGCAGCCTCGGCAGGGCCGGCACGTCGACGGTCGGAAACTCCATGAAGACAGTCAACCCCGAGTGAGGCTCGCGAGAGGCGGCGGGGGCGGGACGAGTGGTTTGGGCTACTCCGTCCGTACCGGCTCAGCGAGTGCGTACCGGCAGGCCGGCCGGGCCGGCGTCGTTGAGCGAACCGATGACCGTCCGGTGGCTGAGCCAGAGGTAGCAGCGCACGCCCCGGTCACCGACCCGCCACCGCCCCGCCCCGGGTGGACGGACCACCACACCGCTGCGGAAACGGAGCTGGGCGTCGTCGGGCACACCGACGAACCGGCCGAGCACCGAGCGGCACCCGGCGTAGAGGGGCAGCCAGTCCGCCTGTCGCGTCGGGTACGGGCCCTCGGGAGCCCGCCACACCCCGACGAACTCGGCGTCGTGGCGGGTCGCGCAGTCGACCGGTACCAGCGCCTGCACGGCCCCGCCCTCGCCGCCGCGGGTCTGCTGGCAGCCCAGCCGCAGCGGAGACGGGCCCTTCAGCGCGTCGCGGAGACTGCCCGTACGGGTCACCACTGTCGCGGCGGCCTCGACGGTGTTCAGCTCGGAGAGGTCGCACCGGTACCAGCGGGAGCCGGCCGCCCAGCCCACCCCCGAGGGCACCGCCACCGAGAGTCGCAGCCTCCCGGCCCGCCAGTCGTCCCCCACGTACCCGGTGGCCCGGGTGTCGCACTCGGCGAACGCGCCCCGCAGCTCGGCAGAGCCACCGGCGGGCGCGGCGGGCGACGCCGTCGGAAACGCGCCGACGTGCACGGTCTCCACCCGGTGCGGCTCGGCGCAGTCGATCGGCTGGTACGCCGCCAGGGTCACCACGTCCGCGAAGTCGGCCGCCTGGCACACCCCGACGGCCGGGGTGAAGGCCGCGGCGGCCGGCAGGGCGGGCCAGTCGTCGGTGACGTCGCCGTCCCCGTCACCCGTCGCGCAGCCCGCCAGCAGGACCGCCGTGGTGGCGACCGCGAGCAGGACGGTCATCGAACGGCGCATCGCGGCCTCCCCCAGGCACCGCCCGCCTCCCGGCAGGTGTGACAAGGGTAACCAGCAATGACCTTCCGGTGACAGACCGCGTTTGCCGGCCGAGTCGCCCCGGACGGGCCGAACGTGGGCCGGTCAGACCACGGCGTACGGGTTCCGGATGGGGTCACCCGCGGTGCCGGGGACCGCGGTCGACGGGTCCGCCGTCAGGTCCACGACGCGGTTGTCGACGTCCACATGCACCACGCGGGGCCGGTAGGTACGCGCCTCGGCGTCGTCCATCTGCCCGTACGAGATGAGGATGACCAGGTCACCGGGGTGCACCAGGTGTGCGGCCGCGCCGTTGATGCCGATCACGCCGCTGCCGCGCTCGCCCGGGATCACGTACGTCTCCAACCGGGCGCCGTTGGTGATGTCCACGATCACCACCTGCTCGCCGGGGAGCAGGTCGGCGGCGTCGAGCAGATCCTCGTCCACCGTGACCGAGCCGACGTAGTGCAGGTCGGCCTGGGTCACCGTGGCCCGGTGGATCTTCGACTTGAGCATCGTTCGCAACATCGGGGTGGGCCTTTCGTGGAGCGGGGGGTTCAGGAACGGGGGGCGAGGTGGACCGGCATGTTGTCGATCAGGCGGGTGGCGCCGACCCGGGCGGCGACGAGCAGCCGCGCCGGGCCGTCCACCGGGCCCGGCTCCAGCTCCGGGTCGGTCAGCACCAGGTAGTCCAGCTGCGCGCCGGGCGTACCGGCGCCGAACGCGTGGTGTGCGGCGCTGAGCACCACACCGGCGTCCCCGCCCTGCTCGGCGGCGTCGGCACCGGCACGCAGCGCGGCGGAGAGGCTCAGCGCGGCGGCCCGCTCGGGCTCGGAGAGGTACCGGTTGCGGCTGGAGAGAGCCAGCCCGTCCGGCTCCCGCACGGTCGGCACGCCGACCACCCGCACCGGCACGTCCAGGTCACGGGCCATCCGCCGGATCAGGGTCAACTGCTGGTAGTCCTTCTCGCCGAAGAAGGCCAGGTCGGGCCGGGTGAGCTGGAACAGCTTCAGCACCACGGTCAGCACCCCGTGGAAGAAGCCGGGCCGGCTCTGCCCCTCCAGGTCCTCACCGAGGCCGCCCGGATTGACCCGGACCCGGGGCTCGCCACCCGGGTAGATCTCCTCCCGGCTCGGCGCGAAGACCACGTCCGCGCCGGCCCGCCGGCAGACCTCCAGATCGGCGGCGAGGGTACGCGGGTAACGGTCGAAGTCCTCGTTCGGGCCGAACTGCAGCGGATTCACGAAGATCGTCACCAGCACGTGGTCGGCCTGTTCCCGAGCCACGCGCAGCAGCGCCTCGTGCCCCTCGTGCAGGGCACCCATGGTCATCACCACGCCGACCGCGCCGGTCAGCTCGGCGCGCGCCCTCGCGAGTTCCTCGCGGGTCGTCACCAGCTCCATGTGGCGGCCACCTTCCGGATCGTCGTCGACCTGTTCATGCCGCACCGTCCCGGTCACGCGGCGGTCCGCCGCTGGGTGTCGGCGAGCACCCCGAGCAGCGACGCCGCGTCCGTCGGGGCCAGCCGACCGCCGGCGATGGCCCGGTCGGCGGTGCGGCGGGCGAGGGCCAGGTACGGGGCCACCGACTCGGGCGCGGTCGCCGCGAGCCGGGCCAGGTGGCGCTCGACGGTGCCGGCGTCGCCACGGGAGACCGGGCCGGTCAGCGCGTCGTCGCCGTAGCGCAGCGCGTTCTCCAGCGCGGCCCGCAGCAGCGGGGCGAGCACCTTCTGCGGCTGGGTCACCCCGGCGTCGCGCAGCCGGTCGGCCGCCTCGTTGACCAGCGTCACCAGATGGTTGGCGCCGTGCGCCAACGCCGCATGGTAGAGCGGGCGGTCCGCCTCACCGACCCACTCCGGCACCCCGCCGAGGTCGGCGACGAGCCGAGCCGCGAGCGGCCGGAGGTCGGCGGGCGCGGTCACCCCGTACGAGATGCCGGCGAGCCGGCCGAGGTCGTCGGAGGTGCCGGTGAAGGTCATCGCCGGGTGCAGGGCGAGTGGTCGGGCGCCGACCGCCTCGGCCGGGTCGAGCACGGCCAGCCCGTGCGCCCCGGAGGTGTGCGCGACCACCTGCCCGGGGTGGAGCAGGCCGCCGTCGGCCAGCGCGGCGACCACCCGGGCGAGGGCGTCGTCCGGTACGGCGATCAGCAGCAGATCGGTGGCGGCCCGGGCCACCTCGGCGGCGGAGCTCGGCGCGACGCCGGGCAGCAGCGCGAACCGGTGCGGGTTGACGCCCGATCCGCCGGTGGCGGCGACCACCCGGTGCCCGGCGGCGGAGAACGCTGCACCCAGTACGGCGCCGACGCGGCCGGCGCCGATGACGCCGACGGTGAGGCTACGGGGAAGGGCGCCCGGACGGGCGGAGCCCACGGCGACGGCGGCCCGCCTGGGGGCGGCCGGACGCGGGCGCAACGGTGCGCTCATGGCGATGATCCAGTCCTCGAGAGGGGTACCGGTCGATCTGAAGTATGCGCCCGCCGGAGGGCATCGAAACCCCTGGTGTGAAAACCTTCACCACCCGGGGCGGCGGGTCGGAAGCGACGCCCTCCCGGCCCGTCCGCGGCGGGGACGAGGAGTCGCCCCGGGCCGGATGACCGTAGGGTCGGCACGTGACGGCCCCTCCGACCGAGGAATGAACTGATGTCGATCCGCTGGCGGGACGCGATGGACCGGGCGCTCTACGGCCCGGGCGGCTTCTTCGTCTCCGGGTCCGGCCCGGCCGACCACTTCCGCACCAGCGTGCACGCGTCCCCGGTCTTCGCCGCTGCCCTGCTCCGCGTGATCGAGCAGGTCGACGCCGTCCTCGGCCACCCCGACCGGCTGGACGTGGTCGACGTCGGCGCCGGTCGCGGCGAGCTGCTGCGGGCCCTCGCCGGGATGCAGCCGGCGACGGCGGCACGGTTGCGACTCACGGCTGTCGAGTTGGCACCGCGGCCGGACGACCTGCCGGACGAGATCACCTGGAGGGCCGAGATCCCGAGCGGGATGACCGGGCTGCTCCTGGCCACGGAGTGGCTCGACAACGTACCGCTGGACATCGCCGTCCACACCGAGGGCGGGTGGCGCTACCTGCTCGTCGACCCGGCGACCGGCGAGGAGTCGATCGGTGACCCGGTCGGTCCGGAGGACGCCGAGTGGCTCGCCACCTGGTGGCCTGTGCCCGGCAGCGACCCAGCCGACTCGACCGGCCCGGAGACAGCCACGGCGACCGACGCCCGGGCCGAGATCGGACGGAGCAGGGACGAGGCCTGGGCCGAGGCGGTGCGCCACGTCGACCGGGGGCTGGCGTTGGCCGTGGACTACGGGCACCTGCGGGCGGAACGGCCGATCGGCGGGACGGTCACCGGATACCGGGGCGGGCGGCAGGTACCGCCGGTGCCGGACGGATCGTGCGACGTCACCGCACACGTCGCCCTGGACTCCGTCGCCTCCGCCGGTGAGCGGGTCGCCCGGTGCGCGTACACCTTGTCGTCGCAGCGGGAGGCGTTGCGGGCGCTCGGGGCCGACGGCGGCCGGCCGCCGCTGACGCTGGCCGGCACCGACCCGGCCGGGTACGTGCGGGCGCTCGCCGCGGCGTCCACGGTGGCCGAGCTGACCGACCCGGCCGGCCTGGGCGGGCATCGGTGGCTGTGGCAACCGGTCGACGTGCCGCTCGACCCGGTCGTGGCACGATGACGGGCATGACCACCGACGCCCGGGATCTCCGTGAGCTGACCGTCGGCACCGGAGCCGGCCTGGTGGCGGGTGCCGGCGGGGAGCAGCTCGGCACCGACATGGTGCTCAACATCGGCCCGCAGCACCCCTCCACCCACGGGGTGCTGCGACTGAAGCTGGTGCTCGACGGTGAGCGGGTGGTCTCGGCCGAACCGATCGTCGGCTACATGCACCGGGGTGCGGAGAAGCTCTTCGAGGTACGCGACTACCGGCAGATCATCGTGCTGGCCAACCGGCACGACTGGCTGTCGGCCTTCTCGAACGAGCTGGGCGTGGTGCTCGCCGTCGAACGGCTGATGGGGCTGGAGGTGCCGGAGCGGGCGACCTGGCTACGGATGGCCCTCGCCGAGCTCAACCGGGTGCTCAACCACCTGATGTTCCTCGGCTCCTACCCCCTGGAGATCGGCGCGATCACGCCGATGTTCTACGCCTTCCGCGAGCGGGAGACGCTCCAGACGGTGATGGAGGAGGTCTCCGGCGGCCGCATCCACTACATGTTCAACCGGGTGGGCGGGCTGAAGGAGGAGGTGCCGTCCGGCTGGACCGGCCGGGCGCGGGCCGCCATCGGTGAGGTACGCCGACGCATGCCCGACCTGGACGACCTGATCCGGCGCAACGAGATCTTCCTGGCCCGTACCGTCGGCGTCGGGGTGCTCTCGGCGGCGGACGCCGCGGCGTTCGGGGCCTCCGGCCCGGTCGCCCGCGCCTCCGGCCTCGACCTGGACCTGCGCCGCGACGATCCCTACCTCGCCTACGACGAGCTGAACGTGCCGGTGGTGACGCGGACCGCCGGGGACTGCCACGCCCGGTTCGAGCTCCTGCTCGAGCAGGTGTACGTCTCGCTCGACCTCGCCGAGCAGTGCCTGGAGCGGGTCGACCGGCTCACCGGGCCGGTGAACACGCGGCTGCCGAAGGTGGTCAAGGCACCCGAGGGGCACACCTACGCGTGGACCGAGAACCCGCTCGGCGTCAACGGCTACTACCTCGTCTCGCGGGGCGAGAAGACGCCGTGGCGGTTGAAGCTGCGCACCGCGTCGTACGCCAACGTGCAGGCGTTGGCGACCCTGCTGCCGGGCTGCCTGGTGCCGGACCTGATCGCGATCCTCGGCTCGATGTTCTTCGTGGTCGGCGACATCGACAAGTAGGCCGCCCCCGGGCGGCGCCGGTCAGCGCCAGCGGGAGCCGTCGTCGCGGGGCGGGTAGCCGTAGGGGTCCTCGTCGACCCGCGCGCGGCGGCTCACCCGCTCCGGCTCGGCGTCGACCGGCCCCCGCTGGCGCGGCGGGCGCCACTCGTCGGGCACGGGTACCCCGCCGGCGGGCAGCGCCCGCTCCTCCGGCTCGACCCAGCCGCCCCGCCGGCCCTCGTCGCGGCCCCGGTCGTACTCGCGGCGCGGCTCGTCCCGACGGACCGACGCCCAGCGGTCGGCGACCCGGTACTCACTGCCGGTCGCGTCGGCGTGCGCCTCGGCCCGCCGCTCGCCCATCCGCAGCTCCCGGCCCCGGTCGTCCTCCCGGACCGAGGCCCACCGGTCACCGGCGCGCAGCTGCGCCCAGTACTGGCCGGTCTCGTCCGCCTGCACCGGCCGGTCCGGCTCCGCCGGCTCACCCCAGCCCCGCGCCTCCGGGCCGGCCGGCGGCTCCGCCCGGTCCCACTGGCCCTCCGGGGCCGACCAGCCCCGCTCGTCGCGCCGACCCGAGCGAACCCGGTCGTCGCGCGGATCATCCCAGCCGGGCTCGTCACGCGGGCCACCGGCGCCCGCCCACGGGCGCTCGTCACCGGAGCGGGGGCGCTCGTCCTGCCCGGCGTACCCGGACCAGGAGCGCTCCTGCGGGTTGCCGCCCGGCCACCGCTCCTCGGCGGCGCCCCACTGCCGCTCCTCGGCCGGCGGCGACCAGCCGCCCGAGTACCCGCCGCCGTACCGCCCGCTGGCCGACTCCGCCGGGCCGCCGTCCACGATCGTGTGCCGGGTGGTGACGTGCACCGTCTCGGTGTGCCGGACCACGCCCAGCGGCCGCGGCTCCCCCCGGCCCTCCGGCTCGCCGGGACGGGGCGCGGCGGCGTAGCCGCCGGCCGCGGCGCCCGCACGCTCGCCGCCGTACCCGGCGGCCGCGGCACGATCGCCGTACGCCCCGGCCGAGCCAGCACGATCGCCGTACGCCCCGGCCGAGGCGGCCCGCTCGCCGTACGTCCCGACGGCCGGCCGCTCCGGCTCGGGGTCCGGACGGTCGGCGCCGTGCCGGCCCGACGCCGAACGGGGGGCCGGCTCCTCGTCGTCCGCCCCGCCGGAGCGGGCCCAGCGGGGCCCGGGCTCCTCCCGGGGCGCCCGCGCGCGTCCGGTCGGAACGTCCTCCTCGGGCTCGGCGACCGGCACCCGGGCCCGACCTGACCCAACCGGCTCCTCGGCCCCGCCCAGGGCCGCACCGGCGAGGGCGGCACTGGTCGCCTCCAGCCTGCGGCGTACCGCGGTCACCGCCTCCTGGGCCCGCTGGGCCTGGTCGAGAGCCTGGTTTCCGCGTTGCGCGGCGGCCACGATCTCACTGCGCAGCTCACGGCGGAGCTCGTCCAGCTCGTCGAGAACCTCGTCGACGCGGCCCTGGCCGCTCTCCCCGTCGGGGCGGAGCGCGATCGACAGGCCGATCAGCACCACGGCCAGGATGGCGAGCACCGCGCCGAAGCGCAGCGTCCCATTGCCGTCGGCGACCAGCAGGATCAGCGCCGCCACCGGCGCCAGTCCCACTCCGATCCAGAAGAGGGCCGTCAGGAGGGAACGGCTACGCATGGCTTCGGGGGCCGGCATGGCTGTGCAGCCTACCGAGAGTCGGCTTCGGGTGGGAATGGGCCCGTGCCACCGCGGCCGTACCCGGGATCGACCCGAAAAAGGCCCGGCCCGGCCGGCCGAAGCCGACCGGGCCGAGCCCGTGCAGAGGGGTCAGCCGGCGAGCGCGCCGTCCGAGGAGAGGACGAGGCCCACGCTGGCGCTACCGGTCTTCAGCGCGTTCTTGGTCTGCGGACCACCGGCGTCCAGCGAGCTGAAGGAGCCCGCGTGGAAGTTGTAGACCTGGACCAGTCCGGCCTGGCAGGTCACCCGCTGCGGGCACTCCGGCGGCCCGGCCAGCACGGTCGCCTGGCCGGAGCACTTGCTGGCCAGCTCGGAGAGGGTCTTGACGCCGTACTTGTCGGAGAACGCCTTGGTGACCGCGAAGGCGTTCTGGTCCTGGGCGGCCGACGGCGTGCCGAAGGTGATGCCCACCTTGTCGCCTTCGGCCCGCAGCGCGGTCACGGTCTTGTCGATCTCCGGCGAGGCGACCGGCTTGGCGTTCGGGCCGTTGGCCTTGGTGTTGAGGAACTCGGCCATGCTCGCGGCGTACTCCGGGACCACCTGGATCTCGCCCTTCTCCAGGGCGGGCTCGTAGAGCTCCCGGCTGCCGATCTGCTGCACGCGGACCTGGTAGCCGGCGGCGGTCAGCACGATCCGGTAGAGCTCGCCGAGCGTCTCGCTCTCGCTGAAGTTGGCGGCGCCGACCACGAGCGGCCCGCCCGGGCCCTTGGCGATCCCCGCGGTGAGGTTGTTCGCCGAGGCGAACTCCTCCGCGGCGGTCTTCGGGGTCTTGCGGTCCACGTCGACAGCCTTGTTGAGCTGGATGAGCTTCGGCGTGTCCAGCGCGGCGGAGACCTTGTCGACCGCGGCGAGCAGCTGCGGGTTCGCCGCGTCGGCGTTGACGGCCGGGATGACGTTGTCGCTGTTCTGCTGCCCCTTGTCGTCGGCGAGGACCATCAGCTGGTCCCCCGCGACCGGGGCGCAGCCCGCCCCGCTCGCCTCCTGCTTCGGGGCGTCGGTGCCGGACGAGCCGGCGCCGCCGCAGCCGCTCAGCAGTCCGGCGGCGGTGAGGGCCGCCGCAGCGCCGACGGCCAGTCGAATACGTGCGCGCATGTATAGCCCGCCTTCCGTGTCCCGGCGCGACCCTTCCGGGCCGGCCGCGTGTCCGACGGGCGATCGTTCCGATGCCCGCGACGTCCACCCAACATCCTCCAGCCGAGTACGACAACCGGAGGGGAGGTTCGTCACCTGATCGTCACCGTCTCGCCAGGCGGGAGGGGGTGTGGCGGCGTTCGGCCACGTGACCAGGGCCACAGCGGTCCCGCCGACCACTCCGGCCCCGTGGCCCCCGGTCGTCGACCACGACCGCCGGGCCGCGCTGCTCCGCCGTCAGCCGCCGGCGACCGCGTCGGCGGCCCGGCGGTTCGCGCCCCGGCGCGCCGCGCGCAGCTGGCGCGGCGTGACCGCCCGCTCGACCAGGGCCAGCACCACCTCCACCGAGACGGCGAGCGCCGCCACCAGCACACCCCCGGCGAGGATCTGGCCACCACCGGCGGCGATGTCCAACCCGAACCCGGCCCGGATGATCTGGCCCAGCCCGCCGCCGTTGACGAACGAGGCGAGCGCCGCGGTGGCCACCACCTGCACGGCGGCGGTCCGGAACCCGGCCGCCAGGTACGGCACGGCGAGCGGCAGCTCCACCTGCCGTAGCACCTGCCAGCCGGAGAGCCCCATGCCGCGTGCGGCGTCCCGCGCCTCCGGATCGGCCTGCCGCACCCCCGTGTACGCGTTGGCCAGCAGCGGCGGCAGCGCGAAGACCGCCAACGCGACGATCACCGACGGCCGCCCGAAACCGAGGAAGGTCAGCGGCAGGATGGTGAGCAGGGCGAGCGTCGGGATGGCGAGAGTCACGTTCGCCACCAGCACGACCAGGCCACCGGCGCGCCCGGTGTGGCCGAGCCAGAGCCCGATCGGCCAGGCCACCAGGCAGCCCAGCGCGACCGCGGCGGCGGAGAGGACCAGGTGCTCGCCGAGCCGGTCCAGCACCCCGCCGGGGTTGGTCCAGTTCAGCGGGTCGTTGAGCCAGACGACGGCCTGCTCGATGACGCTCATGAGGATCTCCGGGTGAGCCACGGGGTGAGCAGCCGGCCGACCCCGGCGAGGATCAGGTCCAGCACCAGGGCGAGCAGGACGCAGAGCAGCGTCCCGGCCATGATCTGCGCCTTGTAGAAGTTGTTCTGGAAGCCGGCGAAGATCACCTGGCCGAGTCCGCCGCGCCCCACCACCACCCCGACGGTGACCAGCGCCACGGTCGAGACGGTGGCCAGCCGCAGCCCGGTGAGGATCCCCGGCAGGGCGAGCGGCAGCTCGATCCGGAACAGCCGTCCCCACCGGCCGTAACCCATGCCCTCGGCCGCCTCCCGCACCTCGGGTGGCACCTGGGTCAACCCGGCGACCGTGTTACGCACGATCACGAGCAGGGCGTAGAGCACCACCACGGTGAGCACCGTCACCGTACCGATGCCCAGGTAGGGGGCGATGAACGCGAAGAGCGCCAGGGAGGGGATGGTGTAGAGCACCCCGGTGAAGGCGAGGATCGGGCCGGCGAGGGGACGGAACCAGTACGCCACCACGGCCAGCGGCACGGCGATCAGGGCGGCGATCAGCACCGCGCGGGCGGTCAGCGAGGCGTGGTCGCGCAGCGCGACGGTGAGCGTGTCAGAGTTGTCCCGCAGGTACTGCCAGGAGAACCACGGGTTGCCCGGGTCGGCCCGGTAGCTCAGGCGGAAGGACATACGTGGACGTTACCCCGGAGACCTCCGGCGCCAACGGGCGCGCGACCACCGGCGAGCGGCGCGCGGCGTCGATCACGCTGGAGGGCGTCCGCAAGCGTTACCCGGACGGGACCGAAGCCGTACGCGGGCTGAGCCTCGAGGTCGGCGCCGGCGAGCTGGTGGTGCTCATCGGCCCGTCCGGCTGCGGCAAGTCGACGGTGCTGCGGATGATCAACCGGATGATCGAGCCGACCGGAGGCCGGATCCTCCTCGGCGACGAGGACGTCACCCGGGTCGACCCGGTAGGGCTGCGCCGCCGGATCGGCTACGTCATCCAGAACGTCGGCCTCTTCCCGCACCAGACGGTCCGGGCGAACGTCGCGACCGTTCCGAAGCTGCTCGGCTGGCCCCGGGAGCAGGTCCGGAGCCGGGTGGACGAGCTGCTGGAGCTGGTCGGCCTCGACCCGGGCACGTTCGGGGGCCGGTACCCGCACGAGCTCTCCGGCGGGCAGCGGCAGCGGGTCGGCGTGGCCCGCGCGCTCGCCGCCGACCCGGTGGTGCTGCTCATGGACGAGCCGTTCTCCGCCGTGGACCCGATCGTCCGTACCCGGCTGCAGGAGGAGTTCCTCCGGCTGCAGGCCGAGGTACGCAAGACGATCGTGCTGGTCACCCACGACCTCGACGAGGCGGTCCGGCTCGGTGACCGGGTCGCGGTGCTCTCCGAGGGCGGTCACCTGGAGCAGTACGCCCCACCGGCGGCGCTGCTCGGCACGCCGGCCACCCCGTTCGTCCGCGAGTTCGTCGGCGCCGACCGGGGCATCCGTCGGCTGGTGGTCACGCCGCTGCGCCGCGAGGCGCTGGAGCCGGTGCCCGCCGACGGGGCGACGGACGCGCCGACCGTACCGCTCGACGCCTCGGCGTACGACGCGCTCGCGACGCTGCTCACCTCGGCGGCGCAGCGGGTGGTGGTCACCGACGGGGGCCGACCCGTCGGCGCGCTGGACCGCCAGCACCTGCTCGACCTCGCCGCCGGACCCGGCGATCAGACCCGGCCGTAGTGACCGGCCGGGCGGAGCGGGAACCGCGCGGCCGTCCCGGGTCGCCCACGCCTCGTGCCGCCGCCGCCTCGCCCGTGGCCGACCGTGAGATCAGGTGCGGCCGGGGCGACGGGCCCCGGACCGGCTGGATCAGGCGCGGCCGCCGAGGCTGGCCACGCCGATGACCCAGCCGCTGAGGAATCCGTAGCTGGCCCCCTCACCGGCGGCCTGCAACGCGCCGAGCATCGACGGCCCCGGCCCGAGGAGGACCGCCAGCAGCCCGGCGAGGCCGCCGGCCAGCACGAACGCCGCCCAGCCGGAGAAGAACTGGCTGAACCCGCCCGGCACCCGGGCCACCTGCGAGGCCGGCAGCACGTAGAGCAGCGCCGCCGCGAGGATCACCAGCAGGATGGCCCGCAGGTCGGCGGCGAACACCCCGCCGCCCTGGTCGCCGTCGTGGATCCGCCAGGCCGGCCAGGCGAGCAGCCGCAGGTACCAGCCGGCCGCCGAGTTCGGATCGGTGTGGTTCCCGGCCCAGCCGGTGTACGCCGGGCTGCCGGCCACGGCCACGAGCACGAGCGCGGCGAGCGCGCCGGTGCCGGCGGCCGTGCCGTACCGGCTGACCGCGCCGGTCCGGTTGGTGAGCGCCATGATGTTGTCCGTTCCCGGCCCGCGGAGGCGGGCGGATCTCCGAGTACCTGTCGCGTCAGTGCTTCATCAGGTAGTCGATGAAGGCGGCCCGCAGCAGCGGGGCCGTCTCCTCGTAGTCGTGGCCGGAGAGCTCCCGCAGGAGCGCGGCGGCCTCGTCGATGATCGGCCCGACGGAGTTCGGGGCGCCGTCCAGCGCGGCCGCCTCGTCCGCGTTCGGCAGGTGACGCAGCACCGACCAGAAGAAGCCGACGTCGACCCGCTCCCGGGCGAGCGCGAACGCCCGCTCCCGCAGCTCCTCGGTGGGGAGTGCGTCCAACTCCGCGAAGGTGTGACCGCCGGTGGGGGTGGCAGGTGTCTCGCTCATGCCGCCGAGCCTAACCGCCGAGATCACCTCCGGCTCGTCGGACATGGCCCCAGCTCAGCGGGCGTCGTCCCAGCGGCGCGGTTCGCTCTCCCAGCGGGGCGACCGCCACGGGTCCAGCGGCGCGTCCGCGGCCGGTGTCGGCAGGACCGGCGGCCAGTCCTCCACCGGCCCGGGCACCGTCCAACCCGAGCTGATCGTGCCGTCGGCGGGCGGCTCCGGCGTCTGCACGGTGGGCGATCCGGGACGCCCGTACCGCTCGATGAGCCGGGTGACGAGCAGCCCGATCCCCAGGGCCGCGCCGCCGACCGCCCACCGGCTCACCGTCCAGTCGCGCGCGTCGACATAGGCGAGGAACGCGCTGACCAGCCCGACCGCGAAGACGGTGCCGAAGATCCCGCCACGGCGGCCGTACGCGCTGGTGCCGCCGAGCAGCGCCACGCCGACGGCGAGCACCGTCCAGTCCAGGCCGGTGGTGGGGGCCACCGGTGCGGCGTCGTTGGCGGCGACGAGGACACCGGCCAGCATGGCCAGCAGGGTCGAGCCGATCAACGCGCCAGCGGTGACGACCGCGGCGACCGCCCCGCGGCGGCGCGCCGGATCCGCCACCGGACGGAACCGGCCGACGAGCCGACGGACCGGCCGGATCGCGCCGAAGAGGCCGCCGAGGACGGCCACCGCGGCGAAGCCGGCGACGAGGTAGTACGCGTGCCGGCGCGGGTCGTACTCACCCTGCACCAGCACCGGCGTGGAGCGCTGCTCGATGTACACGATGACGCCCGCCGCCCCGGCGAGGCTCGCCGCCCAGCCCGGCACGTGCAGCACCACCACGGCCAGCCCGAGGAGCAGGCCGGCGATCGCGGCGACCACGGCGGCCGGGGCCATGGCGGCCAGCACGCCCCGGTCGCTCTGCTCGGCGAAGTGCAGCCCGGCGGCGACCGCGACCGGCCCGATGGCGAGGTTCACCGCGGCGGTACGCAGGCTCAGCCCGGCGGCGAGGACGAGCAGTCCGAGGGCGGCCACGTCGACCAGCAGCGACTGCAGCGCGGTGGCACGCAGCACGGCCGGGTCCTCTTGCCAGAGCAGCCAGACGACGGCGGCCAGCCCGATCAGCAGGACGATCTCCCAGCCGATGTGAACGCCGACGCGGTCCCGACCGGGCTCACCGTGGAACGGGTCGTCGAAGACGTTGTCCAGCACGGCGGCGGGCACTCCGGACGAGGGCTCGACGGGCGCTTCCCGGCCCGGTTCGTCGTACCCCATGACGCCGCCTCCCCCTGGCCGGTCGTCCGGTCCGACGTGCGGGCGGACCGGCGGCGGCCATTGCTGTCCGGTCGGAGGCACCGTACCCGCGTGGTGAGCCGCACGTAACCCCCCAGCCGTCACGGGAGGGCGGTGGCTGGGCTCAGCGTTGGCCGGGGCGGCTCTCCCGGTCGTCGGGCTCCCGCTCGTCCTCGGGCCGTTCCGGCACCCGGCAGGAGCGCTCCAGCCAGAGCGCGGCGGCGACCAGGGCCAGCGAGGCGATCAGCCCGCCGACCGCCGGGGCACGGTCCTCGGTGGCGGCGCGGGTGGACTCGACGAAGAGCCACCCGGTCAGCCCGGCGTAGAAGCCGGCGAAGATGGCGCCGGCCAGCGACGACGCCTTGGCCAGCACCACGAACCGGGCCACCATCAGCGCGTTGACCGGCTCCCGGCCCGGTCGGCGCTCGATGCGGCCCCGGGTGTTGACGGCGGCGTACCCCTCGAGCACGGCGAGCACGGCGAGCGTGACCACCGGCAGCCACGGCAGCTGGGGGATGCCGCTGTAGTAGAAGGTGCTGATCAGCAACCAGGCCGCCGCGGCGGCGGCCAGCCCGGCCACCACGAGGGTGGAGATCCGGGTCGGGCCCATCCGCGAGCGGTCCGGTCCCGTCCCGCCCGGCTGCGGGGACTGCGCCTGCGTCATGCCGGCCGGCTCCGCTGGGTCATGCCGTCGACTCTAACTCCAGATCCGGGCGCGGGCGCACTTCCGGCGCGTCGGCGGCGGCGGCGCCGGTCTCCAGCAGCTCGGTGAGCCGGCCGTGGCCGGGCAGCTCACCGTCCGGCTGAATGTCGATCCACGGCCGCAGGACGAACGCCCTCAGGTGGGCGCGGGGGTGCGGCAGGGTCAGCTCGGGGTCGTCGCTGAAGACCGGCTCGTCGTCGTCGCGCCGGACCGCGATGACGTCGACGTCGAGGGTGCGCGGCCCGAAGCGCCGTCGCGGGTCGCGGACCCGCCCGGCGGCGCGCTCCGCGGCCCGGGCCCGCTCCAGCCAGTCGTACGGGCCGGCGGTCGGGTCCTCGGCGAGCAGCACCGCGTTCAGGTACGCGGGCTGGTCCGGGTCCCCCCACGGTGGAGTCTCGTACACGTCGGAGACCAGGCGGACCGCGTCGCCGAAGCCGGCGACGGCGCAGCGCAGGTGGGCGAGGCGATCGCCGAGATTGCTGCCGAGGGAGAGGACCGCGCGGCTCACCGGGCACGGCCACGGGTCATGGTGACGGCGACGTCGGTGAAGGTGTGCGGCACGGGCGCCTCCGGCTTGTGCACGGTCACGGTCGCGCTCGCCACCCGCGGGTCGGTCAGGCACACGTCCAGCAGCCGGTCGGCGAGCGTCTCGATCAGATCGACCGGGTCGCCGGTCACGACGGCGACCAGCCGGTCGGCCAGCTCGCCGTAGTGAACGGTGTCGGCGACGTCGTCCGAGCGCGCGGCGGGGCCGAGGTCGAGCTCCAGCACCACGTCGACGACGAAGTCCTGCCCCTGTTCGCGCTCGAAGTCGTACACCCCGTGCCGGCCGCGGGCCCGTAGGCCGGTCAGCGTGATCCGGTCGGTCACCGACGCCCCTCTCCCGCGCCGGCCGACCCGGTCGTCGCGCCGACCGGCGCGACCAGGCGCGGACCGCCGGTGGCCCGCCAGACGGCGAGCGCGTCCACGGTGGCGCGTACGTCGTGCACGCGCACCCCCCAGGCGCCGGCCGCCACGGCGAGCACGCTGGTGGCCACGGTGGCCGCCTCGCGGTCGTCGGGCGGGCGTGGGGTCCCGTCCGCGGTGGCGAGCAGCCGGCCGAGGTAGGACTTGCGGCTGGCCCCGAAGAGCAGCGGGTAGCCGAGGTCGAGCAGCTCGGGCAGGCGGGCGCTGAGCTGCCAGTTGTGTTCGGCGGTCTTGGCGAAGCCGAGCCCCGGGTCGACGACGATCCGGTCGGCGGCCACCCCGGCCCGCAGCGCCGCGTCGACGCGCTGGGCCAGCTCGGCCCGGACGTCGGTGACCACGTCGGTGTAGTGGGCCAGCTCGCGCATGCCCCGGGAGTGCCCGCGCCAGTGCATCAGCACCCACGGGCAGCCCGCGTCCCGCACCACCCGGGCCATGTCCGGATCGGCCAGCCCGCCGGAGACGTCGTTGACCACGGCCGCCCCGGCGGTCAGGGCCGCCTCGGCGACGCGGGCCCGGGTGGTGTCGATGCTGACGGGCACGCCCGCGGCGGAGAGTTCGCGGATGACGGGGACCACCCGGGCGGCCTCGGTCTCCGGGTCGACCCGCTCGGCGCCGGGCCGGGTGGACTCGCCGCCCACGTCGATCAGGTGCGCCCCTTCGCCGTGCAGTCGGACGCCGTGTCCGACGGCGGCGTCGAGGTCGGCGTACCGTCCGCCGTCGGAGAAGGAGTCGGGCGTGACGTTGAGGACGCCCATCACAACGGGGGCCGGGGCCCGCACCAGATCGGTCACGACTAGACCGTACCGGTCGGCGGTGGGGCCTCCACCGTCCCGGGGCGGGCCTACAGAGCGGCCCTGACATGCGCATTGGAACAGGTGTACGATCGGTCGTCCGGGTCGTATCGGGCAGCCTCTTCGCGGCTTGTCGCATTCCGGGGCGGCCCGTACGCTGTGGAATTGCCCAGCATCGAGATGGCGAAGCGTGGAGGGAGGGCCGAAGCGGGACCAAATCGCCCAAAACTCGCCACCCTCTGTGGTGAGTAACGAACGCAGAGCAACTTGGCTGCGCTCGAATTGGACATTTTTACCCGTGGGCTTTCCAACTGCACCGCTGCGGCGCCGCCGGCCGCGTTTTGGGGAGGTTTCAGTGATCGCCATCGAGCTCATGGAGCAGGCGTCGTCCGGCGTCGCCCACGCGCTCTCCGCCTTGGCGTCGACTCCACTCGCCGAGCCGGAACCGAAGGGCATCGACACGAACAGTGTCGTCACCTTCTTCGCCAGCAAGATCGCGCCGATCCTGCTCGCCGTCCTCGGCGTCATCTTCATCGGCCGAGCCAGTCGCGGCGAGATCTCCAAGGTGCTGACCAGCTCGGCCATCGCGATCGTCGGCCTGGCCTTCATCGCCGGGGCGGCGACACTCTTCTTCGTCGGCGACTACCTGATCGACCTGATCTTCGAATAGGGCGCGGGCGACATGCGGCTGCGCACCGACGACGACATCTACCGGGCCCGCCTGGTCTATCTCGGGCCGCCCGGCTACACCCTTCCCGTCCACCTCCCGTACGCCCAGTACGGGCTCTTCATGCTGCTCGTCCCCCTCTACATGTTCATCCACTGGCTGTTCACGTTGCAGGTCGAGCTCTTCCCCGCCTGGGAGATCGCGCTCGCCATCGTGAGCACGTCGTTCGTCTTCCGGTACGTCGACCCGGACCGGCCCGCGCGAGTGGTGATCCGCACCGCGCTGACGGACTGGCGACGCACCCGGGAGCCCGCCGCCGAGCAGCGCGACCCTCGCCTGGTCGGCAGCGGGATCAGGATCCGGGAGGAACTGGCATGACCGGACGTACGCCGACGGGGCGGTCACACGATGCGGGTGAGGCGGTCGCATGAGTCGCAATTCCACGCCGGGTTCCCCGGCTGGCCGTCCGGCCGCGCCGGGTAGTCACCGTGCGCGTTCGCTCGACTACCCAGAGGCCGAGGAGCTGGACGAGAACGCCCTCGATCCGGCGCTGGCCACCTCACCCGGGCACGGCGGGGTGGGCGTCTTCCGGGCACCCCGCCCGCTGGCGCGGCGCACCCCGCCCGGCGACCCGGTGACCCGACGAGCCAACCCGGCGGAGCAACCACCGCCCCGGAGCCCGTCGCCGACCGGCGCGGAGAGTCCCGACATCGACTCACCCTTCCTCGACCTCTTCGGCGCCCCCCGCCCCGGTACCGCCCGCCCACTCACGGCGGCGCGACGTCCCGAGCGGGAACACCCCCCGATCCCGCCGCAGCCGGCCGCGATCGAGCCGGCGCCGGCGGCCCCCGCCACGCCGCCGCGGCCGCAGCCCTCCGGCGCCGGGCAGGAGCCGGTGCCGACCACCGCGCCCCGCTCCCGCAGCGACCGGGTGACCGGAGAGGCACCCGAACCGGTCACCCGTACGCGAGTGCCGCACCAGGCCGGCGACCGGTTGCCGGCCCGACGGCCGGTGGTCGAACCGGAGCCGGTGGCCGAGCAGCCTCGGCAGATACCACCTGCCCCGCCGGTACCCACTCCCGCGCCCCGCCCTCCCGCGGAGAGCCCGGCGGAACACCTCGGGCGCGAGGTCGCACCGCCACGGCAGCGGTCACCGGAACGGCGGGACAAGCCGATCAAGCCGACCCGGGTGAAGCCACCGAAGATCAAGTTCGGTGACCGCGACCCGTCGGTGGAGCTGGCCATCACCGAGATCGCCGGTCACCTCACCTTCACCCCGAACACCGTCACCGCCTGGTACTGGCTGCCCGAGGTCCGCTGGGCGTTCCGGCCGGACGCCGAGCGCGAGGCGCTGCTCGCCGCCATCGCCGAGCAGTACGCGGGCCTCGCCGGCTTCCGATTGCACCTGCGCCGCACCACCCGGCCGTTCCCGGCCGACGAGTGGGCCCGGACCGTCGACACGCACACCGTCGCCCCGCTGCCCGACGTGCCCGGCACACCGAGCTGGGCCGACCATCTCGTGGCCGCGCAGCGGCACCTGATGTCGGTCAACCACGCCGAGGGGCAGACGTACCTCGGGGTGACCTTCGCCCGCCGGTCGCTCGGCGACTCGCTCAGCGAGCGGGTGCTGCGGACCTTCGGCCGGGGCGTCGCCGAGGGCGAACGCCGCCGCCTCGGCCGGACCGTCGAGCAGTTCGACGAGGTGCTCGGCGCGTTCGGCATGCGCGGGCGACGGGTGACCGCGCAGGAGCTGGAGTGGCTGCTCTACCGCTCGGTGGCGCTCTGCATGGCACCGCCCGGGACGCTCTCGCCGGTGACCAACGGACGGTGGGAACGCGGCGACCTGCTCGCGCTCACCGAGCAGATCGAGCGCTACCGCACCCCGTACGGCACGACGGTGAAGCTGGTCAACCGGATGACCGGCGAGGAGCGCCACGTCGCCGTGCTGGCCGTGGGGCGGATGGAGCCACTCGAGATCCCCGAACGGCACGAGCCCTGGCTGCACTTCCACGAGCGGCTGCCCTGGCCGATGGAGCTCTCGACCCGGGTCGACATCCTCGGCTCGGGTGACTCGTTCCGCAACCTCGAGCACCGCCTGCGCATGATCCGCTCGCAGCAGCTCGACTACGCCGAACACGGCATCGACGCCCCGCCGGAGCTGGAGCGGCTGGCCAAACGGGCGCTTGTGATCGGCGACGAGATGACGACCGGCCTGCCCATCGACTCGGCCCGCGCCCACGGCTGGCACCGCCTCGCGGTCGGCGGCCGGACCCGGGAGGAGTGCATGGAACGGGCCCGCCGGCTCATCCAGCTCTACTCGCGTGAGCTGCGCATCTCCCTGCAACACCCGAAGAACCAGGACTGGCTGGCCCGGGAGTTCATTCCGGGTGAGCCGATCGCCAACACCGGCTACGTCCGCCGGATGCCGGTGCCACTGCTCGCCGCCGCGCTGCCGCAGGCCGCGTCGACCGTCGGCGACCGGCGCGGCGACCTGATCGGTCGCACCGCGGGCACCTGCCGGCGGCCCGTCTTCCTGGACCTGCACTACCCCATGGAGGTACGCGAACGCTCCGGCCTCGCCGTCTTCGTGGCCGAGCCGGGCGGTGGCAAGTCGACCCTGCTCGGTGCGCTCGGTTACCTCTCCGCCCGGCGGGGTGTCCAGGTCACGCTGCTCGACCCGTCCGGCCCGCTCGCCCGGCTCTGCAGCATGCCGGAGCTGGCCCCGTACTCCCGGGTGCTCAACCTCACCGGCTCCGAGCACGGCACCCTCGCCCCGTACGCGCTCATCCCGACGCCCCGGCGCAGCGAGTTCGGCACCGGCGCCGCCGGCGACCGGGAGTACGAGATCGCGGTCTCCAACGCGCGGGCCGAGCGGCGGATGCTCGTCCAGGACATCTGCATGATGCTGGTGCCGCCGCAGGTCGCCCGCGAGGCGTCGACCGCCACGCTGTTCCGGCACGCGGTACGCCAGGTGCCGGCCGAGGAGACGTCCACCCTGGACGACGTGGTGACCGTGCTCGGCCAACTCGACGACGACACCGGCCGGGAACTCGCCAACCTCCTGCTGGACACCGCCGAGATGCCGCTGGCGATGCTCTTCTTCGGCCGGCCGCCCGAGGGCATGCTCGGTCCGGACGCCGCGCTCACCGTGATCACCATGGCCGGCCTGCGCCTGCCCGACCTGAAGATCGAGCGCGAGTACTGGTCGGCCGAGGAGGCGCTCGCCCTGCCGATGCTGCACACCGCGCACCGGCTCGCCGTACGCCGCTGCTACGGCGGGTCGATGTCGTCCCGGAAGCTCGTCGGCCTGGACGAGGCGCACTTCATGGAGGGGTGGCGCTCCGGCCGCTCCTTCCTGGTACGGCTCGCCCGCGACTCCCGCAAGTGGAACCTGGCCGCGCTGGTCGCCTCCCAGAACCCGCGCGACATTCTCGGTCTCGACGTGCAGAACCTCGTCTCGACCGTCTTCGTCGGCCGGATCGCCGAGGACAACGAGATCGCCTCGGAGGCGCTGCGGCTGCTACGGGTACCGGTCAACGACGGCTACGAGGCCACCCTCGCCTCGCTCTCCACCGCCGACGCCACATCGTCCACCCGACTGGGCTTCCGCGAGTTCGTCATGCGGGACGTCGACGGGCGGGTGCAGAAGGTCCGGGTGGACGTCTCGTACGTCGACCGACTGCTGGAACACCTCGACACCACGCCCGCAGCGGTCGCCGCAGCGGCCGGGGTGCTGCCGAGCGTCCCCCTGCCGGATCTGGAGGCGTGACATGGCGAGGGCCCGAGCAAGGATCACGGCGTTCCTGCTCGCGCTCGGCCTGCTGGCCGGAGCCACGATCGCCTGGCCGTTGATCGGGGCGTCTCCGGCGTCCGCCGCCCCGGTGGTCGCGCAGTCGCAGGCCGACCTCTGCACGACTCAGGAGTGGCAGGCGGACTTCCGCGCCTGCGTCCAGCGGCTAGGGAATTCCGTCGAGGGGCAAGTCAATTGTTGGAAGTCTCCGACGCCGACTGCGCCCGATTCCGGCCTGGCCGGCTGGTTCGCCTCACGACCCGACGCCTCGAAACAGCCCGGCCCGAAGGGCTTCTACACCGACTACGGCTACGCCGGTTACAGCTACACGACGTACCGGATCGACGACGGCTGCGTCTCTACCGTGCTCCACCCGGACTACAAGTTCAGCAACACCATCGCCAACGGCGAGTTCATGGTCGCCACTGCGATCATGGGCGCGTCCAACGCGCTGCGCGAGCGGGCCTGGGACCCGCGGTCGATGTGGAGTTGGGCCGACCCGCTGGTGGACCAGGCGACCAAGGCGATCTACCAGAAGGTGTTCAGCGTCTTCGGCATCGTCACGCTCTGTGTGGTCGGGCTCTACCTGCTCTGGCGGTCGCGTCAATCCGACATGAGCAACGCCATGACCACGGCGGGTTGGGCGTTGTTCGTGATGGTGGCCGTGACGGCCCTCGCTGCCTGGCCGGTGAAGTCGGCAAACGTCGCCGACAGCACTCTGATCACCGGCCTCGGCGTGGTGCACGACGCCCTCGGCCCCGCGTCCAGGGGCACGCCTCCGGACAGATGCGCTGTGCCGAACCCGGACGCATGTGTCGAGAAGCGACCCCCCGCGGTGCGCGCCAGTGACACCGCGACCGAGGCCATGCTCTACCGCAACTGGCTGCGCGGTGTTCTGGGCTCGGCCGACAGCGAGACTGCGAAGAAGTACGGTCGGGCCCTTTACGACGCGAAGTCCCTCTCCTGGGAGGAAGCGGAGAAGCTTCGCGCTAACCCGGCAACGCGTACCGCCACCATCCAAGCAAAACAGCGGCAGTGGGCCCAGGTGGCGGAGCAGATAAGAATCGAGGACCCGGAGGCGTACGAGTACCTCCAGGGGGTCCGAGACATGGACCGGGTGGGCGCCGGTTTCATCGCGGTGCTCGCGTCGCTGCTCTTCGCCATGTTCGACCTGACGGCATCGCTGCTGGTGCTGCTCGGCTTCCTCATCTTCCGGTGGGCCGTGATCGCCGCGCCGATCCTCGGCACCATCGGTCTACTCAGGCCGGCCAGCGCCGGCCTGCGCCGGCTCGGGAACGCCGTGGTGGCCGCCATCTTCAACATCGCCATCTTCGGCACCGGGGCCGCCGTCTACCTCTTCGCGGTTGATCTGATCATGAGCACGCCGAGCCTTCCCGGCTGGCTCCAGGTGGTGCTGGTCTGGCTCTGCGGCGTGGTCGGCTGGTTGCTGCTGCGTCCGTACCGCCGGATCACCCAGCTCGGTGGCAAGGACAGCAGCGAGGCGGTCGGCTCGGCCGGATCGTGGCACCGCCGGTTCTTCCGCGACATGCGGACCGCCGCGCGGCTCGACCCGGCCGAACCCGGCGGCACGGCCGAGCCCACCATGGGACGCCGAAAAGCGGTGGTGGCGGAGCAGACGAGGCTTCGGCCGGAGGCCCGGCACGAGGACCCAGTGCACACCGCGCCGGACCGCGGCGACCGGCAGCGCTCCGACGGCCGTGAACGGACCGAGGGCGCGCCGACGATCGAGGAGAACCCGGCGGCTCGACCGGCCGCGCCGCGACCCAGACGCGGCCAGCCGGGCACCTGGACGGCGCCGGACGTGCCGGAGGAACGCCCCTCGTACGTCGTCTACCGGCCCGGATCCGGGGAGAGCGTGCCCGAGCGAAGCGCACCGCGGATCCGCACCGAGGCCAGGTGATCGCGGTGCGACGGGCGCTCGAATTCCTCTTCACCCGGGTGCTGCGGTCCCGGATCGGGATCGCCCTCGCCCTCGCGGTGGTCGTGTTCGGCATCATCGGCGCGGCCCGGCTGCTGTCGGGGCCGATCGATCCGTCCCTCGGGCTGAGTAACCGGCCCACCGAACCGATAACCACTGTCGACCCGCACGCGGGCGACGACGGGCTGATCGCCGGCGAGGAGCCACGCGACCCGGTCACCCGACCGGGTGCGCTGAAGCCGGAGCAGACCGCCGACCGCTTCGTGACGGCTTGGCTCGGGAAGCCGGGAATGACCGCCACCGAGTGGCGCGAAGGCATGCGACAGCTGTCGACGCCCGCGCTCATCGCGAAGATGGCCGAAGCGGCGCCTGAGACGGTGCCGGCTCACGAGGCGACCGACGAGGCCACCCTGCGGCCCAGAACCGAGACCTTCGTCGAGGTGCTGGTGCCGATGGACACCGGCCGGCTCCGGCTGGAGCTGGTGGCACCGGACGGCGAGTGGCTGGTCGACGCGGTGGACTGGGAGCAGGGATGAACGACGAGAAGCCTCCCCGACGTCGGCGGCTGCCGCTGCGTGCGTTCGCCGCAGCGTCCACCGTGGCGCTGGCGCTCCTCTGCTGCACCGGCGGGACGGCCGCCTTCTTCCTCACCGAGCTCGGTGGGGGCTCCGCCGAGCAGATGACGCCGATGAGCGTCGAGTGCACCGGAGACTTCCAGGTCAACGTGAGCGGGAAGATGCCGCGGATGGCCGACTACGGCGACAGCCAGCTCCGCAACGCGGCCCGGATCATCGGCACCGGACAGCAGATGAAGGTGCCGCCGCGCGGCTGGGTCGTCGCGGTGGCGACCGCCATGCAGGAGTCCGGCTTGCGGAACCTGGCGAACCGGACCGTCCGGGACTCCCGGGACCTGCCGAACGAGGGCGTCGGCGCCGACCACGACTCGGTCGGGCTGTTCCAGCAGCGGGCCTCCTGGGGCAGTGCGCGGCAGCGGATGACCCCGGAGTACGCGGCGAAGAAGTTCTACGAGAAGCTCGTCGCTATCCGAGGCTGGGAGCAGCTTCCGCTCACGGTGGCCGCGCAGCGGGTGCAGGTGAGCGCGTTCCCCGACGCCTATGCGAAGCACGAGACGGTGGCCGCCCAGATCGTCGACGCGCTCGCCGGCGGCGCGGCGCGGACCGCGCTCGTGTCGGGCCGTGAGGTGTGCGACGCGGCCTCCGGCAAGGAGGTCGCGGCCTCGGGCTGGACCGCCCCCATCGCCGGCCGGGTCGGCTCCGGTTACCGCACCAGCCAACGGCCCGGGCACGACGGCGTCGACATCGCCGCCGGGAAGGGCACGGCGATCCACTCCGCGGCGTCCGGTCGGGTGCTGGTGTCGAAGTGCGACCCCGACAACAGCGGGCGGGAGAGCTGCGACGTGGACGGCTACCCCGGAAAGGGCGGCTGCGGATGGTTCGTCGACATCCTGCACTCCGGCGGGATCATCACCCGCTACTGCCACATGGTGACCAGACCCCAGGTGCAGGAGGGGCAGCGCGTCGCCGCCGGTGAGGTCATCGGCAAGGTCGGCAGCAGCGGAAACTCCTCCGGTCCGCACCTGCACTTCGAGGTGCACGAGGACGGCGACCGGAGCAGCCGGGGCGCGACCGACCCGGTGCCGTTCATGCGGTCGCGGGGCGCGCCCCTCAAGGCGGGAAAGTGAAACCCTGGCCGGTATGAACGAGCCACTGCCCGATCCGTTCGCGGACCGCCCGGACTGGGCACCGCGCCCACCCCGCCCCGTCGAGATCGTGCCCGCGACCGCCCGGGTCGGGCTACGCGGCCAGCGGGTGCGGGTCGGCCTGCCCGGGCTCGGCTGGCGCGGCGACCTCAGGGCGGACGACCGGGTGGTGCAGAGCAGCCGGACGTACGTGCCGGTCATCCCGGAACACGAGTGGTACCGCGCCGAGACCGACCAGGTGGAGGTCTTCGCCCCCCTGATGCCGGTGGAGCGGGTCTGGGTCGAGACGATCGGGGCACCCCTCGAAGGTCCAGCCGGGCGTGATCCCGGCCTTCGACTCGTCTCGCTGGACGGCCCGAGTCACCGGCCGCCGCTCCCGGTCATCGACGCCGACTCGGTGGTCGGACGGCGTGTGGTCCACGTCGTCGACTCGACCGAACAGCGCGACCTACGCGCGGTCACCGAGACGTACTCCGGAGCCGACGGGGACATCTGCGTACGTGTCACGCCCGAGGCGGAGTGGTACCGCTGGGCCTGGCGAGGGCAGGCGCCCACCACCCTGGAAGTACCGGTGCACCTGCTCTGGATCGAATAAGTCAACCGACCGGGCTAGCACCGCAAACACGCCAGTCGTCGCCCAACTGGGTGCTCACCTGCCAAGGCTGCCGATCGCTTTGGGCGGTCCCCCCCACGGCCGCCGATATGATCAATGTAACCCCGACGAGCGCCTGGTCATCCTGCTGCTGAACGTCGAGGCGTCCCCAGCTCACGGTGATCGGCACCCCGAACCTCTCTTGGCGCGCCATCAGATCATCCCGCAACGCCTGGAGCTGTTGAGGGTGACCATTCCCGCAGGTGAACTGCTCCGCGCGCACGTCGTTGCGGTCAACGAGGAACGCGCGGAGATAGTTGTCCACGACGACGTCGGGGGCGCTTCGGTCCGGAGTGGTGGCGCGGTCGTAGAGCACGTAGCCGGTGATCCCAGCGCCTACGCAGAGCAGTGCGAGCACCCCCGCGACCACCGTGAGGACGGTACGGAGCGGGCGGCGGGGACGCTCCGGCGCCGGGGCGACCGGGACAGGTGGCAGCTGCTCGGAGGGGGGCCGCTGCGCCGGTACGCGGGATACCTGGGAACCGGCGGGGGGCTGCACTGATTCCACGTCCTGAGGCTATCGGTCGAAGGCCGCGTACCCAATGCCTCAATTTTCGGCGGATCGTGATGGAGTGCTCGCCTCCGGTGAGATGACGGACGACACCTTCGCGCCGCCGCCCCACCTCCGAGGGAAGGGGCACCACCTGGGATACCGTCTCTGCTCGGGAGGTTGCCAGCCTCGAACAGAGGGGGTGGACACGGTGGCCGGTCCGAAGGCACGCACGAATCGCGCCGCCGCACTGCACCGCCAGGCTGCCGCCACCGCGACGGCGGCCGCGAGCATCCTCGACGAGATCCGGCCCGCTCCGGCCGATCAGCGCCGGCAGTACGAGCTGGCCAACCACCTCCGCACGGTGGCCGCGTCGATGGCTCCCGGCTGGGCGGGCGCTGCCCTGGAGACGCTCGCCGCCGACACGCCGCCCGGTGAGGGCCCGCCGTCCTTCGTCCGGGTCGGCACCGCGGCACCGCTGGACGACGCGCGCTTCCCCGCCCTGGTGCCGCTGGTCGGCACCGGTCACCTCAGCATCGACACCGACGTACGGGACGCTCGCGTCGCGGGTCTGCTCCGCGCCGTCCTGCTGCGTTCGGTCGGGGCGACGCCACCCGGCGCGCTGCTGGTCCGCGCGGTGGACGCCACCGGCGCTGCCCTGGCGCCGTTCGCCCCGCTGGCCGACGCCGGCCTGCTCCCGCCACCGGCGTCGGACCTGCCGGGTCTGCGGGCGGTGTTGACCGAGGCCGAACAGTGGGTGACTCCGGGTGCCAGCGGGCGACGCCGGCACGACCGGACCCTGCTGCTGGTGATAGCCGCCCTTCCGGAGTTGACCGCGCCGAACGACCTGGCCCGGATCGAGGCGCTGGCCGAGCAGGGACCGGCTGCCGGGCTGCACCTGGTGGTCGCCGGTTGGGCGGGCGCGGGCCCGTACGCGAACCGCCCGCCGCTGCCCCGGGCGACGACGCTCGCGCTGCGCAACGCGTACGCGCTGCTCGGCGACCCGCCCGGCACCTCGTTCACGAGTCCCGGCGTGGATCCGCCGCACGGGCTGAACTCACCGGTCCTCGTCGAGCCGGATCCGCCGGCCGAACTGGTGGACACGGTCTGCCGGCGGCTCGCCGCCGAGGTCGAGGCGGGTTCCCGGTTGTCGCTCGCCAACGTGCTGCCGCTCACCGGCGATGTGCTCTGGTCAGCGGACTCGGTCGATGGGATGACGACCACGGTGGGTGACGCCGGCGGGCGGCCGGTGCCGCTCGGGTTCACCGAGCTGACTCCGCACTGGCTGGTCAGTGGCCGCTCCGACGGCGACCGGTCGGCGTTCCTGACCAACGCCCTGCTCGGCCTGTGCGCCCGGTACGGCCCGGAGGAGCTGGCGCTCTACCTCGTGGACCTGGCCGACGGGGAGTCCTTCGTGGAGTTCCTCCAGACGGAGCGGGACCGGTCCTGGATCCCGCAGGTCCGGGCGGCCGCGATGACCGCCGACCGCGAGTACGTGCGGGACCTGTTCGTGCAGTTGGCGACCGAGGTGCGCCGCCGCGAGGAGGCAGGTCGCCGGGTGGGCGGGCAGCGCTTCGCCGAGCTGCGCCAGCACACCGCGCTACCCCGCATCGTCTGCGTGGTCGAGAACGTGGCGCTGCTCTTCGCCGAGCGGGACCGGCTCGGCGCGGACCTCGCGGCCCATCTCGAAGCTCTCGCCCGCTCGGGTCGGGCGTACGGCGTCCACCTGGTGCTGGCCGGAGCCGGGGATCTGGGGTTGCCGGGGCGGTCGGACGCCGGTCACCGGGACTCGCTGCTCGGGCAGTTCCCGGTCCGGGTGGCCTTGCCGGGTGGTGGGGCGGTCCTGGAACCCACTAACGATTCGGCGGCCGGCCTCCCGGTGGGCAGCGCGGTGGTGAACACGGCGGGCGGGCTCGGTGGCCCTCGGGGAGCGGTGCGCGGCCACGAGCGGTTGATCCGGTATTCGGATCCGCAGAACGAACCGGAGACGGTGGAGCGGCTGCGGCACGAGCTCTGGACGGCCCGGCCGGAGGGTTCCGCGCCGCCGGTGGTGTTCGCCGGGTACGCCCGGCCGCTGCTGCGCAACGACCCCCGCTACCGGGCGGCGGTCGGGGGCGAGGCGCACGCGCCGGCCGCCCTGCTGGGTCGGGCGGTGGATGTGGCCCGGTCGACTGTGGTCGTACCGCTCGGTCCGGCGGCGGGGCGCAACCTCGCCGTCCTCGGGCCCGGCCCGGAGGCGGCCCTCCTGCTGGCCACCGCGGTCCGGAGCACCGCCGCTCACCACCGGCCGGGCACGGCCCGGTTCGTCGTCGCCGCCGCAGATCCGGCCTGCCGGCCGCTGGCCGAGGCGCTCACCGCCGAGCTGGCCGCCGAGCATCCGGCCACGACCGTCGACGTCGCCGGCCTGCTCGACGTCGCCACCGCCGCCGGGTCCGCCGCAGACGCCACGGAAGCGGACGACACGGAGGAGACCGCACCGGCCGGCGGTCCGACGTACCTGGTGGTCTTCGGCGCGGGCCGGGCGGACGCCGAGGAGCTACCGGTCGAGCTGATGCGAACGCTGCTCCGGGAGGGTCCACCGGCCGGTCGGCACCTGCTCGGCTGGTGGCGGGTGGTGCCGCCGTTCGCCGCTCTGCTCGGGCCGGAGGATGCCGTCGACAAGCTGGCGGCCGTCGTGGCGGTGGGCGTGCCGGGTGCCCAGCTCGCCAGCGTCTTCCACCGTCCGGTGGAGTGGCGTCCACGCCCGGGCCGGGCGGTGCTCTGGGACGGGCCGGACGAGCAGGGCCTGGTCCTGGTGCCGTTCGCCGAAGAGGAGCCGAGGGCATGAGCCGCAACGGGCGGAAGACGGCCACGGTCACGCGGGACGAGGGGCAGAACCCGGCCGGCCCGGGCCGCCAGCGCACCGCTGAGCAGCAGGAGAAGATCGCCGACGCGGCGGCCCCGGCTGACGCCGCGTTGGACGCCTGGCAGGACTACCTGGCGGCGGCTCGCAAGCTGGACGGGGTACGCCGATCGGCCGCGGCCGCCGCCGGTGAGCAGGCCCGCTCGGTGCAGGCGGCCCGGGAGGAGTTGGCGGAGGTCCGTACCGGGCTGGCCGCGCAGCAGACCCGGTTGCGGGAGCGCGGCGTACCGCAGATCTCGCTGGTGCCGTCGCCGCCGGAGCTGACCGAGGAGACCCGCTCGATGACGGGCGGGCCGGCGGCCGTGCTGACCGGGCTGCGGACCGCCCGGGAACGGGTCGACGCGGCGGAGGGGCTGCTGGTGACGCGACGTCCGCTCCGCCCCGCGGGCTGGGCCGCCCGGTCGCGCAACCTGCTGGTTTACGGCCCGCTCGCGCTGGTGGTGCCGCTGATCCAGGTGGTGGTGTACGTCGCGACCGGTGCCGGTGCGGCGACCGTCGCCGCCCTGATCTGTGGCTTGCCGATGCCGGCGGTGGCTTTCGTGGCCGGGTGGATCGGCGTCGGGCGGCTCTTCCGGTCGACGGGCGCCGGCCGGGTGGACCGTACGTCGCGGTTCGGCGCGCTGGTCTGCCTGGTGCCGGCGGTGCTGGTCACGGCGGGCCTGCTGCTCGCCATGCTGGCCGGCTGAGTACGCGGGCGGGTACGGAAACGGCCGGCCGCCCTGGGTGCGGGTCGGCCGGCCGGGTGGTTCGTCGGGTCAGCGGGGCAGGATCAGGGCCATCGCCTCGGAGCGGGACTTCGCGTCGTTCTGGAGCGTGCCACGCACCGCCGACGTGATCGTCTTGGCGCCGGACTTCTGGATGCCACGCATCGCCATGCACATGTGCTCGCACTCGAGGACGACGATCACGCCTCTGGGCGCGAGCTTCGCCATCAGCAGGTCGGCGACCTGCGTGGTGAGCCGCTCCTGCACCTGCGGTCGGCGGGCGTAGACCTCGACCAGCCGGGCCAGCTTGGAGAGCCCGGTGATCCGCCCGTCCGGGCCGGGAATGTAGCCGATGTGGGCGCTGCCGCGGAACGGCAGCAGGTGGTGCTCGCAGAGGCTCATGACGTCGATGTCCCGGACGATCACCAGTTCCTGGTGGTTGGCCTCGAAGGCGGTGCTGAGCACCTGGGCCGGGTCGACGCGCAGGCCGGCGAAGAGCTCGGCGTAGGCCCGGGCCACCCGGGCCGGGGTCTGCCGGAGCCCGTCGCGATCGGGGTCCTCGCCGACCGCGATCAGGATCTCGCGGACCGCCTTCTCGATCCGGGCCAGGTCGACGCTCTCCTCGACCGGGCCACCGGTCAGCTTCCCGTTGATCAGCCGCGCGGCGATGTAGTCCAGCATGTCGTCGCCGTCGGGCTCAGTCGCGGAGGCGGCCAGCCCCCGAGGTTCGGGGCTGGCCGCCGGGTCCGTGGTGCTCAGTGCGTACCGTCCGAGTTGTTCGAGGCGTTGCCGCCGACCCCCGCCTGGGCGCCGTCGGCCTGGGCCTGCGCCTTGAGCGCCTCCTTCTCCGCCGGGGTGAGTACCGGCGGCTCGGTGGAGGGCTGGCGCTTGCCGAAGCCGTTGTACGGCGCGAGCGGCGGTCGCTTGACCACCCGGGCGCAGATCCGGGCCATGTCGGCGGTGGAGAGGGTCTCCTTCTCCATCAGCTCGAGCACGATGTTGTCCAGGACGTCCCGGTAGTCGACCAGGATCTCCCAGGCCTCGTCGTGCGCCAGTTCGATGAGCGCCCGCATCTCGCCGTCGATCTCGGCGGCCACCGCGTCCGAGTAGTCCCGCTCGTGGCCCATGTTGCGGCCGAGGAACGGCTCGTCGCCGCTGGTGCCGTACTTGATCGCACCGAGCTTGGAGCTCATGCCGTACTGGGTGATCATCGCCCGGGCCAGCTGGGTGGCCTTCTCGATGTCGTTGCCGGCACCGGTGGTGGGCTCGTGGAAGACCAGCTCCTCCGCGGCCCGGCCGCCCAGCGCGTACGCCAGGGTGTCGATCATCTCGGCCCGGGTCTGGGTGTACTTGTCCTCCGTGGGCAGCACCAGGGTGTGGCCCAGCGAGCGACCGCGGGACAGGATCGTCACCTTGTGCACCGGCGCGGCGTGCGGCAGCGCCCAGGCGACCAGCGCGTGGCCACCCTCGTGGTACGCGGTGATCTTCTTCTCCTGGTCGCTCATCACCCGGGTCCGGCGCTGCGGACCGGCGATCACCCGGTCGATCGACTCCTCCAGGGAGTCGTTGCTGATCGCCCGCTGGTCCTTACGGGCGGTGAGCAGAGCCGACTCGTTGATCACGTTGGCCAGGTCGGCGCCGCTGAAGCCCGGAGTACGCCGGGCCACCGAGTCGAGGTCGACGTCGGGCGTGAACGGCTTGCCCTTGGCGTGCACCCGCAGGATGGCCTTGCGGCCCTCCATGTCCGGCGCGTCCACCGGGATCTGCCGGTCGAAGCGGCCCGGGCGCAGCAGCGCCGGGTCCAGGATGTCCGGCCGGTTCGTGGCGGCGATCAGGATGACGCCGCCCTTGGTGTCGAAGCCGTCCATCTCGACCAGCAGCTGGTTGAGGGTCTGCTCCCGCTCGTCGTGGCCACCGCCCATGCCGGCGCCACGGTGCCGGCCGACGGCGTCGATCTCGTCGACGAAGACGATCGCCGGAGCGTTCGCCTTGGCCTGCTCGAAGAGGTCACGGACCCGGCTCGCACCGACACCGACGAACATCTCGACGAAGTCGGAGCCGGAGATGGAGTAGAAGGGCACCCCGGCCTCGCCGGCGACCGCGCGGGCCAGCAGCGTCTTACCGGTACCGGGCGGGCCGAAGAGCAGCACGCCCTTCGGGATCTTGGCGCCCAGGGCCTGGTACTTGGCCGGGTTCTGGAGGAAGTCCTTGATCTCGTGGAGCTCCTCCACCGCCTCGTCGGCGCCTGCGACGTCCGCGAAGGTGGTCTTCGGCGTGTCCTTGGTGATCATCTTGGCCTTGGACTTGCCGAAGTTGAGCACCCGGGAGCCGCCGCCCTGCATCTGCGACATGAAGAAGAGCAGCAGAAGCACGAGCAGCACGATGGGGAGCAGGTTCACCAGCAGGCTCACCCAGATGCTGTCGGACGACACCTTCGTGTCGGCGGGGCCGGTGATCCGGTTGGCCGCCTTGGCGTCGAGCACCTCCTGCCAGACCCGGCCGCCCACCTCGTAGGGGAACTGGGCCTCGATCCGGTCGGTGGTGGTGTCGCCGAACTTGGTCTTCTGGGCGAGCTTGAGCTGGAGCGTCTGCTCCTTGTCCTGGAAGACCGCGCTATCGATCTTGCTTGTGTGGAGCTGGTCCAGCGCAACGGAAGTGTCCACCCGGTGGTAGCTGGGTCCCGAGGTGAACAACTGACTGAGAACAACGGCGCCGAGGATGACCAGGATGATCCAGACCACCGGTCGGCGGAAGAAACGCGTACGTTCCATGCTGTTGTCGGGTGCCTGAGCGCCCGCATCCTCCTGATCGACGTCCTGACCGTCTGATTGGTGTCGCCGCCGGAGCGGCTGCCGGAGCCGCCCTGCGGGCCGGCCTCGACCGCCGAGGAGCGACAAATTGCCGCGCCGCGGTCATTCGACGGTACACCGTGTGCGCACGGAGTGAGCTTGCGAGCCCCGCACTCGACGCACGCCGGACATCGACGGCACGTCCCGTGGGTCGGGCCCGCCAGCCCGCGCCATCCCGTACGACGGGACCGGGCGGAGACCGGCGTGGCGAGGAGTCCACTCCCGGCCACCCACAAACACCCGGTCACGCGGTCGAGGGGCCGGGCGCGGAGGTGCCTCCACGCCACCGACGTCCACGGTAGTCCGAAGAGCTGAGAATCCGCTGAACGTCCGCTTGACGAGCGAGCCCTCTTCGGTCTCTGCCCGCCGTCCGCCGGAGCGCCGGCGCGGCCACGGCGCGTACCCGGCGGGCTCTCCTCCTCGACGGCGGGTCAGCGTCGATGCGAGGAGGGTTCAGGAACGGGCGTAGACCTCGGGCTTCAGCACGCCGACGTAGGGCAGTTCCCGGTACCGCTCGCCGAAGTCCAGCCCGTAGCCGACGACGAACTCGGTCGGGATGTCGAAGCCCACGTACTTGACCGGCACCTGGACCTTGACCGCGTCCGGCTTGCGGAACAGCGCGACGACCTCGACGCTCGCCGCCGAACGGGACTCCAGGTAACGCAGCAGCCAGGAGAGGGTGAGGCCGGAGTCGACGATGTCCTCGACGACGATCACGTGCCGGCCGGCGATGTCCCGGTCGAGGTCCTTGAGGATGCGGACGACGCCGGAGGAGGTGGTGCCCTGCCCGTACGACGAGACGGCCATGAACTCGAGCTCGGCGGGCGGGCCGTGGCGGCCCAGCGCCCGGGCGAAGTCGGCCATGAACATGACCGCGCCCTTGAGCACGCAGACCAGCAGGAGCCCGTCCTCGACGTGGGCGTGGTCCGCTGCGACCTGCTTGGCCAGCTCCGCGGTCTTCTCGCGGATCTGCGCCTCGGAAATGATCACGTGGTCGATGTCGGCGTCGTACCAGGAGCCGTCTGCCATGGCTCCTAGCCTGCCGTACGCCGACCGGCCCCCGTCGGCGGGGCCGCCCCTTTTGGCGCGGTCCCGCCCGGGATTTTCCGGTCGAATCACACCAAGGGGCATCAGCAGGTACGGGACGGCGAGCGACGACCGGCGTCGGTCGGTTTCCAGTCGGCGGAGTCGCGGCTGTCGGCGGTGACGCCGGTCGCCGCGGCGACGGCGAGGACGGCCAGGAACAGTACGAGGACGAGGAACTCCATGACGGCGCCCACTTTCGAATGGTTGATATTGGTTTCGCCGCCGATGCGCATCGGATCTGAGCCCAGTGTGCGACCTCGACCCAGGAGCCGACAGTGGCAGGAATGCCACTGATCATCGATTTACTGCCAGCAGTCGGGTTACCCTCGTCACATGCTCCGATCGGTTGCCGTACTCGCCCTCGACCAGGTCGCCCCGTTCGAGCTCGGCGTGCTCGCGGAGGTCTTCGGCACCGACCGGACGGCCGACGGATTTCCCGCCTACCGCTTCGACGTCTGCAGCCCGGACGGCGCGCCGGTACGCACCTCCGCCGGATTCCAGCTCGTCCCGCACGCCGACCTCGCCCCACTGGAGGAGGCGGACCTGGTCGCGGTCCCCGCGCACGACCGGTGCGCCACCGTCCCCGAACCGGTGCTGGAAGCGCTGCGCCGGGCCGAGGCCCGCGGCGCACACCTGCTCAGCGTCTGCTCGGGCGCCTTCCTGCTGGGCGCGGCCGGGCTGCTCGACGGCCGCGACTGCACCACCCACTGGCGGTACGTCGACGACCTGCAACGGCTGCACCCGACGGCACGGGTCCAGTGCAACTCCCTCTACGTCGCCGACGGTCGGCTGCTCACCAGCGCCGGCACCGCCGCCGGCATCGACGCCTGCCTGCACCTGGTCCGCCAGGAGCACGGCTCGGCCACCGCCACCCGGCTGGCCCGCCGGATGGTGGTGCCGCCGCACCGCGACGGCGGCCAGGCCCAGTACATCGAGGCACCGATCCCCCGGGCGCCGGAGGCGCCGACCCTGGAACCGGTCCTGGAGTGGCTGATGGGGCACCTCGAACGCCCCGTCACCGTCGACGAGCTGGCGGCGCGGGCCGGCATGGCGCCCCGGACGTTCGCCCGCCGGTTCCGGGCCGAGACCGGCACCACTCCGCACGACTGGGTGACCAACCAGCGGGTGCTGCTGGCCCGCCGGCTGCTGGAGGAGACCGGGCTCAGCGTCGAGGCGGTCGCGGACCGGGCCGGCTTCGGCGACGCCGCAACACTGCGCCACCACTTCACCCGCCGGGTCGGCGCCACGCCGCAGAGCTACCGCAGCACCTTCCGCGACCGCGCCCACGTCGGCTGACCGACCGGGCCCGGCACCACCACCGGGGTGTTACGCGAGCGTACGGTCGGGGTCTTCGCCCAGCCCCGGCCCAGGAGGTGCCCTCCGGCGCCTCAGGCGAGCAGGAGGCGATCGGCGCGGCGAAGGACGCGCAGGCCGCCCGGCAGGTGCGCGGGGCCCTGTCCCCGCCACGCCGTGACCAGCGCGTTCAGCGCCGCCACGTGACGGTGGGAGAGCGCGCTCGGCGGGGCGCCCAGCTCCCTGGCCCAGGCGTGCAGCACCCGGCTGCGTACGGCGGGAGCGAGCGCGGCGAGCGCCGGCACGGCAAGGCCGCCCGCCGGATCACGGGCGGTCGCCAGGGCCGCCTCGGCGAGGTCGTCGAGCGCGGCATTGTCCTCAGCGACCAGCCCGGCGGTCCGGGCCAGCCCGTCCAGCACCGCCGGCCCCAGCGCGCGGACCAGCGCGGGCAGCACGTCGGAGCGCACCCGTGCCCGGGAGTACGCGGGGTCGCTGTTGTGCGGGTCGACCCACGGCTTCAGGCCGAGCACGACGCAGGCCGCCAGGGTCTGCGCACGAGTGATCCCGAGCAGTGGGCGCAGCAGCGGCACCCCGGCGAGGTCCCGGCGGGCGGGCATCCCGGCCAGGCCCCGCGGGCCGGCGCCCCGGGCCAGCGCGAGCAGCACGGTCTCGGCCTGGTCGTCGCGGGTGTGTCCGGTGAGCACCGCGGCGGCGCCGTGCCGCGCGGCGGCGGCCCCCAGCGCCTCGTAGCGGGCCTCCCGGGCGGCCGCCTCCGGGCCACCGTGACGCCCGGCCACCTCCACCCGGACCAGCTCCACCGGGGCCAGTCCCAGCTCGCCGGCGAACGCCACCACCTCGGCGGCCCGCTCGGCGGAGCCCTCCTGCAGCCCGTGGTCGACCGTCACCAGGCCGGCGCGGCGGCCGAGGCGCGGCGCGACGAACGCCGTGGCGGCGGCGAGCGCCAGCGAGTCGGCGCCACCGGAACAGGCCACCAGCACCGGCCCCTCCCCGGGCAGGCCGGTCAGGGCGCGGCGCACCGCCACCCGGATCGCGGCCACCGGCGGGGCGAGTACGGCCACGGACGTGCCGTCAGCCGGCCGACGGCAGCGGACCGGCGGGGCCGTGCACCCGGGCCACCCAGGCGTCCGGGTCGCCCAGCTCGTCGATCCGGGGCAGGGTCAGCGGCGAGCCGAAGACCTTGTTGAAGCCCTCCATGCCGACCCGCTCGACCACCCCGTGCACGAACTTGCGGCCCTCGGCGTACTGGCGCATCTTGACATCCACGCCCAGCAGCCGGCGGATCGCCTTCTCCAGCGGGTTGCCGGCCTCACGCCGCCGGTTGAACGCGGCACGGATCCGTTCGACGCTGGGAATGACCTGGGGGCCGACGCCGTCCATCACGAACTCGGCGTGCCCCTCGAGCAACGTCATCAGCGCGGTGAGCCGGTCCAGCACGGCCCGCTGCCCCGGCGTCTGGACGAGATCCAGCACGCTGGTGCGGCTCTCCGGGTCGCGGATGGCGTCGGCGAGGGTGCCCACCCCGCGGCGCAGCCGATCGACCAGGTGATCCTCGCCGGACGACGCGTCCACGAACGCCTGCACCTCGCCGAGGAAGTAGGCCCGCATCCACGGCACGGCGGTGAACTGGGTCCGGTGGGTCACCTCGTGCAGGCAGACCCAGAGCCGGAAGTCGCGCGGGTCGGCACCGAGCTTCCGCTCCACCTCGACGATGTTCGGCGCGACCAGCAGCAGTTGCCCCGGGTCGCCGGAGAAGACCTCGTACTGGCCGAGCACCCGGCCGGAGAGGTACGCGAGCACGGTGCCCGCCTGCACCCCGGTCAGGCGGGAGCCGATCGCCTCGGTGAGGACACCCGGCTTCTTGTCGCCACCGAGCCGCCCGACCAGCGGGCCGAGCACCTCACGCAGCCCGGCGATGTTGGCGGCGGCCCAGTCCCGCCGGTCGACCACCCGGACGGGCGGATGGCTCACCTGCGCCCGCAGACCGGTGTAGTCGGCCACGTGCCGGGCCGCTTCCTCGGTGAGTCGCCGCAGGTCACCGACGACCTCGGTGGCCTCGGCGTACGACACCCGGGGACCCGACTTGCCGAGCGCCCCCGCGGTGGCGGCGGCGAGATCCCAGTCCACGAACTGCGCCATGCACCCACCGTACCCGGGTGGGAACACCCCGAACCGGGCCTGCGGTGGGCCGGCCGGGAGGCGCCACGCCCCACCCGCCGGCCCGGGGTGGGTCAGCGGCAGCCGCAGCTCGCGAGCGTGGCGGCGATCCGGTCCAGTGCCACCCGGGCGGGATCGCTACCGCCGGGCACCCGGTCGGTGAGCACCGCGAAGGTGAGCAGCCGGCCGTCCTTCGTGGTGACCAGGCCGGCGATCGCGTTCACGCTGCTCAACGTCCCGGTCTTGGCCCGGACCACGCCGGCGCCGGCCTCGGTGCCGGCCGTCTCGTACCTGTCGCCCAGGGTTCCGGACCAGGCGGCGACCGGCAGGCCACCGAAGATCGCGGCCAGCTCGGGGCGGCTGCCGTTGCCGGCGAGCGTGATCAGGTCGGTGAGCAGCGACGGGCTGATCCGGTTGGTGCGGGACAGCCCGCTGCCGTCGGCGAGGGAGAGCTCGTCGGCCGGCAGGCCCAGCTCCCCGGCCACCTCGTCCATGGCGGCGCCCGCGCCGACGAACGAGCCGGGCTTGTCCCGGGCCAGCGCGACCTGGCGGGCCAGCGCCTCGGCGATGATGTTGTCGCTGTCGGTGATCATGATGTCGACCAGCCGCATCAGCGGCATCGACTCGACCTTGCCGAGTTCGCTGCCGGGGGCGCCGGCCGTGGCGTCGCCCCCCGCGATGGGCGCCGTGCCGCGGGAGACCGCGCTGTTCGGCAGACCGAGCCGCCGCGCGAACGCGCGGCCGGCGGTGAGGTCGGGCTCGGAGACCCGCACGGCGGCGTGGTTACCCGCCTCGTGGTCCCGCTTGGCCTGCGGCACGTCCCGACGCGCGCCGTCGGTCATCAGGGCGGTGATGGGCGAGCCGTACCCGCCGGTCGGAATGTCCTCGTCCCAGCCCGGTTCGAGGCCCGGGCCGGAGTAGAGCGACCCGTCGATGATCACCTTGGTCGGCTTGGCGCCGCCGAGCGCCTGCTCGACCTGGCGGGCCAGGTCGTCCAGCCGGGCGGCGCCCGGATAGAAGCCGTTCTTGTCGACGGCGAGCGTCGGGTCTCCGCCGCCGACGATGACCACCTCGCCCGGGTTCGCCCCGGCGACCGCCCGGGTCGGGATCCGGTATCCGGGTCCCCTGGCGGCGAGCACGGTGACCCCGGTGACCAGCTTCGTCACCGAGGCGGGCACGGTGCCGTCGTCCGCGCCCCGACCGAAGAGGGACTGGCCGGTGACGGCGTCCGCCACCGAGACGTTCACCCGGTCACCGAGCGCGGCCGCCCGGACCAGCGGGTCGAGCGCGGCGCGCACCCCGTCGGGCGTGGGCTCGGGGGCGTTCGGGTCGGCGCCGGCCAGCACCGCCGACGGCGAGGGCTCCGGTGCCGCCGGTTCGGCCCGGGTGTCTTCGGCGCCGCCGAGCCAGTCGGCGACCGGGCCGGGGCGTACCACCGCCACCCCCACGCCGGCGAGCACGAGCAGGAGCACCACGGCGAGCACCACCGGCAGCCGACGGCGCGGCGCGGGAGCGGTCGGGCCGGCGGCATCCGGCGGTGCACTGACCGGGCCGTCGGGCGAACCGCCGGCGCCGAGTCGGTCCGGACCGGCGGGAGCGGTGCGGTCGGTGGGACCGGTTGTCGGCGGTCCGCCCAGCGCCGCCCCGGCGTACTCCTGGACGGCGGGCCACTGCTCGCGGCTCGGTCCGGCCGGTGCCGGGCTGGTCGGGATACCAGAGGTCGGAGCCGGCCCTCCGGATTCGGTGCTGGGGAAGACCGGAGGGACCATGGGCCGCTCCGGCCCCACGGCGGGGAATCGTCCCGGAATGGGCGCGGAGCCACCGGTGGGCGGTTGCTCCGCCGCCTGGTCGGGGCCCGGGCCTGAGGTCCGGGAGGGGTGAGTACCGGGAACCCGTACGCGCCCAGTGGCGCCACCGGAACCAGATCGCCCCGTACCGCGTCCAGACCCCTCGTCCGGGCGGTAATGTGAATCTTCCCTCCCCACGGCCCCCTCCTCCCCTGCGGAAATTGGCTTGGGTGACACTACTTCGGTCCGAACACTATGCGGCGGTCGCGGCCGGCGGGTGAATACGCCCACCGGCGGTGCCGGCGATTCCGTTGGCCAGCGTGGGCAAACGAGGGAGCGTGCACATGGATTTCGACGTCACGGTTGAGATCCCGAAGGGTCACCGCAACAAGTACGAGGTGGACCACAAGACCGGCCGGATCCGGCTGGACCGCACCCTCTTCACATCCACCCAGTATCCGGCGGACTACGGCTTCATCGAGGGCACCCTCGGTGAGGACGGCGACCCGCTGGACGCGCTCGTCCTCGTGCCCGAACCCACCTTCCCCGGCTGCCTCATTCGATGCCGCACCATCGGCATGTTCCGGATGACGGACGAGAAGGGCGGCGACGACAAGGTCCTCTGCGTCCCCTACGAGGACCCGCGCCAGGAGCACCTGCGCGACATCCACCACCTGGGCGAGTTCGACCGGCTGGAGATCCAGCACTTCTTCGAGGTGTACAAGGACCTCGAGCCCGGCAAGTCCGTCGAGGGCGCCACCTGGGTGGGCCGCACCGAGGCCGAGGCCGAAATCCACGCCTCCTACCAGCGCGCCAAGGAAGCCGAGGAGCGCGGCGAAGGCCTGCACTGATCGCACCGATCTTTACGACGGGCCCGGGAACCGCTCAGCCGAGCAGCCCCCGGGCCTGTTCGTACAGGTCCAGCACCGCGCAGGCGACCGGCACCACGGCCACCACGAACGCCGTGTCGGCCAGGTCCGCGACCCGACCGAGGTACGGCGAGACCGGACGTCGGGCGTAGGTGGTGCCGGCGCTCACGGCGAGCACGGCCAGCGCCACCCCGGCGGCGGCCAGCCCGAGCCGACCGGTCGCACCGGCCCGGTCGGCGAGCACGGCGCCGAGCACGGCGTAACCGACCAGACCGCCGATCACCGGCGGCACCCGGTGCCGGACCGCCACGAAGAGCCGGGAGCGCAGCAGCAGGACGGCGGCGGTGACGGCGATCAGCACCGCACCGGCGACGCCACCGGTGACGGCCAGCACCACCGCCGCCAGCACGGCCAGCACGGCGTGCCCGAGCAGCATCCCGGTGAGCATCTCCTCGGTGCGGGCCACCGCCGCGTACACCCGGCCCCGGTCGGGCAGGTCGCGCACCGGCGTACCGCCCTCGTCCGCCGTCGGCAGGGTGATCGGCGGCAGCGGCAGCTTGCCGAGCCGGATCGCCAGCAGCGGAATCACCCCGATCGCGAAGACCAGCACGCAGAGCAGCACCGCGGCGGCTCCGGCCGGGCCGAGCGCCAGCCCGCCGAGGGCCGTCGGCGCGCCCAGCAGGCCGACCGTCGCACCGGCCACGAAGACGCGTAGCCGGCTGGCGACCCCGAGCACGCCGAGCACCGACGCCAACAGCAGCGCCACCGCGCCGGCCAGCACCTCCGCGGCCCCCACCCAGCGCAGCGGCGCGAACGGACCAACCGGGTCACCCGAGCCGACCGCCAGCGCACCGGCCGCCGCCGCGTACGGCAGCGCGTAGCCGCCGAGCGTCGCGGCGCTCACCCCGTCGCCGTGCGCCCGGGAGGCGATCGTCCCCGCGACGACCAGCAGCAGCGCGCCGACGGCCGCGGTGAGCCAGCCGCCCCGCTGCTGCGGCCCGCCGCCGAGCAGGGCGAGCAACCCCACCGCGAGCGGCACACCGGCGCCGGCCAGTACGACCGTCCGGGTGGCCGCCGCCGACCACGCCCCGCCCCGACGCCGCGCGCCGTCCACGATCGCCTCGACCACGTCGTCGTACTCCAGCTCCGGCCAGTGGACGCGGGCCGGGACCAGGTGCAGCACCTCACCGTCGCGGATCCCCTGCGGATGCAGCCCCTGGGCGGTCGACAGCGGCACGCCGTCGGTGCGCCGCAACACCCAGCCCCCGTGCCACTCGCCGTCGTCGGCCAGCCCGACAGCGGCGTGGCGCAGCACGTCCGGGAGCAGCTCCGCGAGGGGGACCTGTCCCGGCAGGGCGACGTCCAGCCGGCGTCGCGGGGCGCTGATCGTGACGCGGGCCAGCCCGGATGACATCGGCCTGTCTCCATATCGAACGGGATCGGTGGCTGCGCGGACGACAGGACTTTACCTACGATGAGCCAGCTTCGGGTTACCGAGCGTTCCGGAAGGAGGTTCCGTGTCCACCGTCGTCGTCAAACGGCCGCCCCGCCGACCGGCACCCGAGATCCCGGTCGGCGAGCTGCCCGTCGAGGCCCCGCCGGAGATCCCCGAGGTGACCGGCGGCCGCTGGCAGCAGCTGCTCATGGTGCTGCCCATGCTCGGCGGCACGGTGGCGATGGCGATGATGTTCGGCCGGGGCGGGGGCGCCTACTCGTACGTGGTGGGCGCGATGTTCGGGCTCTCCTCGCTGGCGATGCTGGTGACCTCGTGGGGCAGCGCGTCCGGTACGCCCCGCAAGTCGGAGATGATGGCGGCCAGGCGGGAGTACCTGCGGCACCTGACCGCCCTGCGCCGCCGGGTCCGGGAGACCGCCGGGCGGCAGCGGGAGGGGCTCTACTACCGGCATCCCGACCCGGAGCGGCTCTGGTCGACGGTGACGAGCCACCGGGTCTGGGAGCGCCGCCCCGGCGATCCGGACTTCGCGGTGGTACGGGTCGGCGTCGGGCCGCAGACCCTCGCCACCCCGCTGCTCCCACCCGTGACCCGGCCGCTGGAGGAGCTGGAGCCGATGACGGCCGGCGCGCTGCGCCGCTTCCTCGACGCCTACTCGGTCGTGCCCGACCTGCCGGTGGCGCTCTCGCTGCGCAGCTTCGCCCGGGTCTTCGTACGCGACGTCGGCGCCACCGAACCCGACAACGGGCCGGCGGCGGACGGCGGCCCGGCCCGGGGCGCGGCGGCGCGGGCGATGGTGCGGGCGGTCCTCACCCAGCTGGCGGTCTTCCACGCCCCGGAGGAGCTGCTGATCGCCGTCTGCGCCGGACCCGAACGACGCGCCGCCTGGGAGTGGGTCAAGTGGCTGCCGCACGCCCGGCATCCGGACCGCGCCGACGCCCTCGGCCCGGTGCGCCTGGTCACCAGCTCCGCCGCCGAACTGGAGCAGCTGCTCGACGAGGTGCTGGCCAGCCGATCCCGGTTCAGCCCGGCCGGCCCGGCGACGGACGGGCCGCACGTGGTGGTCGTCCTCGACGGCGGTGACCTCACCGGCGCCACCGACATGACCGGCGACAGCGGTATCGACGCGGTCACCGTGCTCGACCTGGACACCCCGCCGCCCCGGCTGCTCGACCGGTACGCGCTCCTGCTGGAGCTGCGCGACGGGCGGCTGCACTCGTACTCGGCACAGGGGCACGCCGAGGTGGGCGCGCCGGACCAGCTCGACCCGGCCGACGCCGAGGCGGTGGCCCGCCGGCTGGCCCCGCTGCGCCTCGCCGGCACGGCGAACGGCCCGGACGCCCCGCTGCACGCCGAGCCGGGGCTGCCCGAACTGCTCGACCTCGGCGACCCGCAGGGCTTCACGGTCGAGCAGGGTTGGGCGCCCCGGCCGGCGCGGGACCGGCTGCGCACGCCGATCGGCGTGGGCGCCGACGGCGGCACCGTCGAACTGGACCTCAAGGAGTCCGCGCAGGACGGGATGGGCCCGCACGGGCTGCTCATCGGCGCGACCGGCTCCGGCAAGTCCGAGTTGCTACGCACGCTGGTGCTGGGGCTGGCCGCCACGCACAGCTCGGAGCAGCTCAACTTCGTGCTCATCGACTTCAAGGGCGGGGCCACCTTCGCCTCGTTCGACCGGCTGCCGCACACGGCCGCCGTGATCACCAACCTGGAGGACGCGCTGCCGCTCGTCGACCGGATGGTCGACGCCATCAACGGTGAGCTGATGCGCCGTCAGGAGCTGCTCCGCCGGGCCGGCAACTTCGCCGGCGTACGGGACTACGAACGGGCCCGGGCCACCGGCAGCGCCCTCCCCCCGCTGCCGTCCCTGCTGCTGATCTGCGACGAGTTCTCCGAGCTGCTCTCCGCCAAGCCGGACTTCATCGACCTCTTCGTGCAGATCGGCCGGTTGGGGCGGTCGCTCGGCGTACACCTGCTGCTCGCCTCGCAGCGGCTCGAGGAGGGGCGGCTACGCGGGCTCGACACGCACCTGTCGTACCGGATCGGCCTGCGTACCTTCTCCGCGCTGGAGTCCCGGACGGTGCTCGGCGTACCGGACGCCCACGAGTTGCCCCGCACCCCCGGGCACGGCTACCTGCGCTTCGGCACCGAGCCGCTGGTCCGGTTCAAGGCCGCGTACGTCTCCGGCGCGCTGCCCCGGCGCGGCCCGGCGGGCGGCCCCGAAGTGGACGGACCACCGCGCCTGCTCACCTTCGACACCCACTTCGTGCCGATACCCGACCCGGGCGCCAAGCCCACGCCGACGGCCGAGGAGGAGGGCCGGGAGAGCCTGCTGGACGTCCTGGTGGGCCGGCTGGCCGGCCAGGGGCCGCCGGCCCACCAGGTCTGGTTGCCTCCGCTCGACCGGCCACCCGCGCTGGACGAGCTGCTCGGCCCGGTCACGGTGGATTCCGCGCGCGGATTCAGCACCGGCAACCCGGAGCTGCACGGTGCGCTCGGCGTTCCGGTGGCCGTGGTGGACAAGCCCTTCGAGCAGCGTCGTGACCTGCTCTGGCTGGCCCTCGACGGGGCGGCCGGGCACGTCGCGGTGGTCGGCGCCCCGCAGAGCGGTAAGTCGACGGTGCTGCGGACGCTGATCTGCGCGCTGGCGCTCACCCACACCCCGCGCGAGGTGCAGGTCTACTGCCTGGACTTCGGCGGGGGTGGGTTGGCCGCGCTGCGCGACCTGCCGCACGTCGGCGGGGTGAGCGGGCGCGCCGACCCGACCGCCGTCCGCCGCACCATCGGCGAGGTCGCCACCCTGCTCGCCGAGCGGGAACGCCGCTTCGCCGAGCTGGGCGTCGAGTCGATGGCGGCGTACCGGCGGTGGCGGAGCGAACCCACCGGCGCCGGCCGGCCGGACGTCGACCCGTTCGGCGACGTCTTCCTCGTGGTGGACGGGTGGACGACGCTGCGCGCCGAGTACGACGACCTGGAGCCCCTGATCACCGATCTGGCGACCCGAGGGCTCTCCTACGGGGTGCACGTGGTGACCACCGCGCTGCGCTGGCTGGACTTCCGCCCCGCGATCCGGGACCTCTTCGGGTCCCGCCTGGAGCTGCGCCTCGGCGATCCGAACGACTCTCTGGTGGCCCGCCGGGCGGCCGCGAACGTGCCGGAGAAGACTCCGGGCCGGGGCGTCAACGCGGACGGCCTGCACTTCCTGACCGCCCTGCCCCGGCTCGCCGGAGCCGACACCGCCGACCTCGTCAAGCAGGTAGCGGAGGCGTGGAACGCTCCGCCCGCGCCCCGCGTACGGCTGCTGCCGCCGGTGCTCCCCTACGCCGACCTGGACCTCGCCGCGGCGACCGGGCTGCGGCTGCCCATCGGGATCGCCGAGGCCGACCTGCGCCCGGTGGCCCTCGACTTCGCCGCCGAACCGCACTTCGTGGTCTTCGGCGACGCCGAGTGCGGCAAGTCCTCGTTCCTGCGTGCGCTGGGCGCCACCATCACCACCCGGTTCACCCCGGAGCAGGCCCGGGTGATCCTGGTCGACTACCGGCGGAGCCTGCTGGGGGCGATCGAGACGGACCATCTGATCGGCTACGGCACCGCGGCCGCGCACGCCACCGACCTCGTCGAGTCGGCCGCCGGTTACCTCGCCCGCCGCATCCCCGGTCCCGAGGTCACCTCCGAGCAGCTGCGCGAGCGCTCGTGGTGGTCGGGGCCGGAGCTGTTCGTGCTCGTCGACGACTACGACCTGGTGGCGACGGGGCCGGCGAACCCGCTGCGCGCGTTGGAGGAGTACCTTCCGCAGGCCCGCGACATCGGCCTGCACCTGGTGCTGGCCCGGCGCAGCGGCGGCGCCGCCCGCGCCCAGTACGAGCCGATCGTCCAGCGGCTGCGGGAACTCGCCACGGCCGGTCTCGTGATGACCGGCAGCCCGGACGAGGGGGCGCTGGTCGGGCCGGTCCGCCCCGGCCCGCTGCCGCCGGGCCGTGGTCGGCTGGTCACCCGGCGAGAGGGCGTACGCCTGGTCCAGCTGGCACATCTGCCGGCGCCGTGAACCGTGTCCTGCGGATCGTCCCTCGATCGGGCGGGGAACCGGTAATCTCCGATCGTTGTGGTTCCGCTGGCGATGAATGGCTGAGGATGTGACTGGGGTTCGGCGCAGCTGCCCGGCAGCGGGCCGACGGACCGCCGGCCGGGCGCTGCTCGGCGTGACGGCGGCCGTCGTCGCGGTGACCGTTCCCGCGGTGCCCGTCGCGGCGGCTCCGGTCCGCGCGAACCCGGTCGCCGCCACCCCGTTGGCGTACGCGCCGGACGTGGCCCCGGACCGGCCGGACCAGATCCGCGACGAGCAGTGGCAGATCGACGAGTTGAACGCGGCCACCGCCTGGCGCACGTCGACCGGGCGCGGGGTGACCGTCGCCGTCGTCGACTCCGGAGTGGACGCCACCCACCCCGACCTGACGGGGCAGGTGCTGCCCGGGTACGACCTGGTGTCCCCAGGCGGCGGCGAGCAGGCGGATCCGGTGGGCCACGGCACCACGGTGGCCGGGTTGATCGCCGGCCGCCGGGACGACAAGCGGGGCGTGGTCGGCCTCGCGCCGGACGCCCGCATCCTGCCGGTCCGGGTCCTCGACGACGAGAACCGGTACGACGACGCGCTCATCGTGGCGCGCGGTGTGCGTTGGGCGGTCGACCACGGCGCGCGGGTGATCAACCTGTCGCTCGGCGGCAGCGGCGACAGCCCCGCGCTCGCCGCCGCCCTGGACTACGCCTTCGCCCGCGACGTGGTGGTGGTGGCCTGCACCGGCAACGTCGCCAGCTCGACGACGACCGAGGTCTGGTACCCGGCCCGGGAGCCGGGTGTGATCGCGGTCGCCGGCCTGGAACGAAACAGCGAGAACCTCTGGTCCGGCTCGATCACCGGTCGCGCCGCCGTGCTCTCCGCGCCGGCCACGGGGCTCGTCGGCGCCCGCCCCGGCGGCTACTGGCGGGTGCAGGGGACCAGCTTCGCCGCGCCGCTGGTCTCCGCGACCGCGGCCCTCGTCCGGTCCCGCTATCCGCAGATGTCGGCGGGCGACGTCGTCAACCGGCTGATGTCCACCGCTCGTGATCTCGGGCCGACGGGGCGGGACGACCGCTTCGGTTTCGGGCTCGTCGACCCGGTGGCCGCGCTCTCCGCCGATGTGCCGACGGTGGCCGGCAACCCGCTCGACGACAACACCTCTCCCGGCGTGGCCGGCTTCGGGCCGGCGCCGGGTCTCGCCCAGGGCGACGAGACGGCCCGCATCGGTGATGCGCTCGGCTTCAACGCCCCGCAGCAACAGACCCGGTGGACCGCCCGCCCGGCGGGCGGCCAGGACGACTCGGAGCCGGAACGGCTCTGGACGGGGGCCGCGCTCTTCGTAGCCCTGCTCACCGGGGCGGCGCTGATGCTTCGCCGGCGGCGCCGGCAGCACCGCTGAGGCGGCTGATCAACCGCCGGGTCGGGTAGAACGGATGCCATGAGTACGACCGGTCCGCGCACCCTCGTTCCCGGCACCGAGACGTCCTGGCGGCGACGCCGGCTCGACCCGGCGGCGCCGCGCGGACTGCGGCTGACCCTGGCGGTGGCCGCCGCCTTCCTGGTGCTGGCGCCTTTCACCTCGCTCGCCCTGCTCGTGCTCGGGGCGTGGCCGCCACTGCACCGGCTGGACACGTCGGTGACCGGGGCGCTGCACGACCACGCGCTGGAGCACCCGGGTTGGGTACGGCTGATGGCGGTCTGGACCGAGGTCTTCGCGCCCATGCCGCTGCGCGCCGCCGCCCTGGCGCTCGTGGTCTGGCTGGTCCGCCGGGACGCCCGCCGGCTGGCCCTCTGGGTGGTGGTGACCATGGTGCTGGGCGGGCTGCTCGGCCCCCTGCTCAAGCTGCTCGTCGGCCGGAACCGCCCGGATTTGCTCGAACCGGTCGCCCGGGCCACCGGGTACGCCTTCCCCTCCGGTCACGCGCTCAACGCGGCGCTCGCCGCCGGGGTGCTGCTGGTGGTCTTCCTGCCGTTCGCCCGGCGCCCGGCGCAGCGCGCGGCGCTCTGGGCCACGGCCCTGCTGATCGCCGCGCTGACCGGGGCGAGCCGGGTGGCGCTCGGCGTGCACTGGACCAGCGACGTGATCGGCGGGTGGCTCCTCGGCACGGCCGTCCTGGCCGCCACCGCGGCGGGCTTCACCGTCTGGCGGCACACCTCACCGGTCGCCCGACCGCTCTCCCACCGGGAGCCCGCGCCGCCCCGCAGGTAGCTCAGGTGCACTCGCCGGTGTCGACGCCACGGGTGCGCTCGGCACCGGCCAGGGCCACCGGCCGGGCCTCCGCCGCCGTCACCGCGAACCCGGTGTTCGGGTCGTCCGCGGCCGCCGCGAAGATCACCCCGAGCACCAGCCCGTTCGAGGAGACCAGCGGCCCGCCGGAGTTGCCGCTGCGGACCAGCGCACGGATCGTGTAGATCTCCCGGGTCACGTCCCCCGACGAGTAGATGTCGGGCCCGGTGATCCGGTCCACGTCGCGGATCCGGGCCGACTGGGCGTTGTACGGCCCGTCGAGCGGGAAGCCGAGCACGATGGCGTCCGCGCCGGTGCCCGCGTTGCCGGCGGCGAACCGCATGGAGGGGCCGGGCAGCCCCGGCACGTGGAGCACGGCGAGGTCCCGGTCCGGGTCGTAGACGACCACGTCCCCGTCGTACCGGTCGCCGCCGAGCTCCACGGCGACCGAGCGGGTGCCGGCGACGACGTGGGCGTTGGTCATCACCCGGTCGTCGGCGTACACGAAACCGGAGCCCTCGATGCGCCGGGAGCAGCTCGGCGCGGAGCCGAGCACCTTCACCACCGAGCGCTGCCCGTTGACCACCACCTGGGAGCCGGCGAGCGCCGGGTCGGGCGGCTCCACCTGCCGGGCCCGGGTGGGCGCGAGGTCGCCGAAGACGTCGGGGAAGCCGTTCGTGTCGACGGTGTCCCGCAGCGCGGTGGAGAGCCGCTGCGCCTGGTCGGGCAGGACCCGGTCGACCACGTTGAGCAGGGCGCTGTTCCGCACCGAGGAGGCCAGCCAGGGCAGCGAGGAGGAGCCGAGCGGCACCGCGACCAGCCAGGCGACCAGGAGGACCGCGAAGAGGGAGACGAACGCGCCGCCGACGTCGTCGATCTTGCGGAAGACCGGACCGGTGATCGCGGCCCGAAGGTTCGAGCCCAGCCAGCCGGCGAGCGCCTGCCCGGCCACGGCGAGACCGAAGACGGCCACCAGGGAGATCAGCACCCGTGTGCCGCTGTCGACGAACTGGCGGGCCAGGATCGGCCCGGCCTGGAGCCCGATCAACGCGCCGAGGAAGAACCCGGTGAACGACAGGATCCCGATGACGAAACCCTGGCGATATCCGCTGATCGCGAACACGAGCATGAGCAGCAGGAGGACGAGATCGACGGCGGACACGGGTCAAGCGTACGGGCCGGCGGCCCGTCGGATGACCATCGCTTGCGGAAGGTGACCGCGTGATCAGCGTACGGGTGTCTCGTCGACCTCGTCGGTGCCCGCGGAGGGAGCCGGCGTCGCCCCGGTGGGCGGCAGGTCGACCAGCCGACCCGGTTCCCAGGGGCGGGACCAGCCGCCCAGGTCGAGCAGGGTGCTCAGCACCCCGGCGGTGAAGCCCCAGACCAGCATGCCGCGGACCGCGAAGGCCGGGCCGACCCAGCCGCTCGGGTGGCGTACGCGCACCCGGTTCACCGGGTCGACCAGCTCGGCGATCGGCAGCCGGGCCACGTGCGCCACCTCGGCCGGCTCACAGGGGCGCACCGGGTGCGGTGCGTGCCACCAGGCGAGGACGGGGGTGACCACGAAGTCGCTGACCGGTATCCAGAGCTTCGGCAGTTCGGCCAGGACGGTGACGCTGCCCGGGTCGAGGTCGACCTCCTCGTTCGCCTCCCGCAGCGCGGTGGCCCGGGCGTCGGCGTCCTCCGGGTCGGCGGCGCCGCCGGGGAAGGCGGGCTGACCGGCGTGGGTCCGCAGGGTGGCCGCCCGTTGCAGGATCAGCACGTCCGGACCGGTTTCGGCCTGCTCGCCGAGGAGCACCAGCACGGCGCTCTCCCGCCCGCCGCTCTCCGGCGTCACCAGCCGGGTGAAGTCCTCGGCGCGGGCCGTTCCGACCCGGGCGAGCAGGGGCGCCATCCACTCCGGCGGTCTCCGGGTCACGCCGGCACCGCCACCCCGAGGTGCTCGCGGACCAGCTCGCCGAGGCGTGCGTCGTCCAGCGCGCCGGACGCGTCGGTGTGCACGACCCGCCCCTGCGGGTCGACGAGGAGGGTCAGCGGGAAGGCGTTGCGGTTCAACGCCCGCTGCAGCGCCGTGCCCTGGTCGACCAGCATCGGGAAGCCGACGCCGAGGTCCTCGCCGATGGACTGGGCTGCGCTGCGGCTGTCCTGGCTGTTCACGCCGATCACGTGCAGCCGGTCACCGGCCCGTTTGCTCAGCCGCTGGAAGGCGGGCAGCTCCTCGCGGCACGGCGGGCACCAGGACGCCCAGATGTTGATCACAGCGGGGCCACGTACGTCGCGGAGGGCGACCGGCGCCCCGCCCGTGAAGCAGGAGAGGGTCAGCTCCGGCAGGGGATCTCCGGTGCCGACGGTTGAGTCGGCGGCGTCGGGGGTCGCCGTGCCGGCGGTCGGGGTGGCCGGCGGGGTGGTCAGCGTCGCGCAGTCCTCGAACGGTGACGGCCGCTCGGCCCGCGGCCGTGACGGGGCGGCGGACTCCTCGGTGCCGGCGGCGGTGCAGCCGGCGGTGGCGGCCACCAGCAGCGGCAGGAGCAGGGCGATGATCCGGCGCTTCACGGCACCTCCGCGGTGACCGCCTGGGCCGGCACCAGCTGCGGGTCGATCCCGGCGGCGACCGCCAGGTCGCGGGCCCGGGGGCCCTTGAGCAGCTTGACGGCGACCGTGGGGTCGGTCGGTCCGGTGCCGTACGACGGGCAGAGCTTCGCCAGCGTGCAGGCCCCGCAGGCCGGCTTGCGGGCGTGGCAGACGCGGCGGCCGTGGAAGATCACGCGGTGCGAGAGCATGGTCCAGTCGCGCTTCTCATAGAGCGCGCCGATCGCATGCTCGATCTTGACCGGGTCGGTCTCCGCCGTGAGCCGCCAGCGGTGCGTCAGGCGCTGGAAGTGGGTGTCGACGGTGATCCCGGGCACCCCGAACGCGTTGCCGAGGATGACGTTCGCCGTCTTGCGCCCGATCCCGGGCAGCGCCACGAGGTCGGCGATCCGGCCCGGCACCTGACCGTGGTGGCGCTCGACCAGCGCCTGCCCCAGCTTGATCAGCGAGTCGGTCTTGTTCCGGAAGAAGCCGGTGGGGCGGAGCAGCTCCTCCAGCTCGCCCCGGTCGGCGGCGGCGTAGTCGGCGGCCGTCGGGTAGCGCGGAAAGAGCTTCGGGGTGACCTCGTTGACCCGCTTGTCGGTGGTCTGGGCCGAGAGGATCGTCGCGACGGCCAGCTCCAGCGCGTTGGAGTGGTCCAGTTCGCAGTGCGCGTCGGGGTGGGTCTCGGCGAGCACCCGGCCGATCCGCCGAGCGCGTCGCTTGCGCCCGAGGTCGGTCTCGTCGACACCGGGAGAGCTACGGGTCACGACGGCCAGCCTACGTCGCCGCTCGGGCTCCTCCCGGGTCCACGCCCCGGAGCACCTAGCCGGGGTCAGCTGGGGCTGATCTTGCCGGCGGCGTCGAAGCGGGCCCCGGTCTTCGGGAAGTCGCTGCCGGTGAGCTGCTTGACCAGGCCCAGGCCCCGATCATCCGGGTCCATGGTCGGCTTGCCCGCCCCGTTCATGTACGTCGACGTGAACGAGCCCCCCGCCCAGCTGCCGTCGCGGTGCAGAGACACCTTGAGGACGCCACCCCAGCCGAGCCGGCCGTTGTTGCTGAGCGAGCCGCCCCCGCCCGCGAAGTTCCCCAGGCTGTAGGCGATCAGCCGGCCCTTGTAGAACTCCATTCCGCGCAGCACGTGCGGGCCGTGCCCGACGATCAGGTCGGCCCCGGCGTCGATCATCGCCTTCGAGAACTTGACCGGATCGCCCCGGTTCTCGCCCAGGAACATCTCGGTGCCGGGCCGGACCCGGGTCTTGTCCGAGCCTTCCGCGCCCATGTGCACCTGCACCACGACGAGGTCGGCCATGGTGGCCGCCTTCGCCACGACCCGCTTCGCGGCGGCGATGTCGACGAGGCTGTTGGACCAGACGTACGACGAGAAGCCCGCGACCGCGATCTTGACGCCCTCGGCCTCGACGACAGTGATCTGATCCGGCGCGCCGGTGTGCGCCAGGTCGTACTTCTCGAGGGCCCGCTGGGTGTTCTGGTAGCCCTTCGGGCCGTAGTCGTAGCCGTGGTTGTTGGCCTGGTTGAGCAGGTCGAAGCCGGCTTCACGCAGGTGGGCCGCGTACTCGGGCGGGGCCCGGAACTGGAAGCAGCGGGTGGAGTCCGCCCCGCACTTGCCGGTGCCCGTGTCCACCGTCAGCGGCTCCTCCAGGTTGCCCATCACCACGTCGGCGGCGAGCGCCTTGGTGACCGAGTTGAAGAAGCCCTTGCCACCGTTGGCGGGCAGCCGGTTCGGGGCGTTGCCCATGATGATGTCGCCGGTCGCGGAGAGCGAGACGATCTCCTTCTCGGCCGCGGCGGAGCCGCCCGTCGAGGGGGTGACGTCAGTCACCGGCGCACCGGGGGCGCCACCGCCCGCGCCGGGTCGCCAGACCGGGGAGGTGGCCGACTCGCCGCACCCGGCCACGAGAACAGCGAGCAGCACGCCGAGGACCAGGGCGGTCCGGCGGCGGCGCGAGGGGTGGGCGGCACCGTACATCGCCCGCGACCCTACCGGGCAGGCTTCGCGGAAACGACGGCCGATCGGCCGGAATTTCAGCCGTTCAGCCGCTCTGACCAGGGCACGACTGTGCATACCCCGCCCGCGAGCACGGCGGCGTGCACCGCGCGGGCGAGCGGCGCACCCCAGGTCGAGCGGGGCCCGCCGTAGGCGAAATCGGGGCCGTCCACGGGGCAGAGCACGGCGACCGCGTCCGTCGGGGTGCCGGTGGCCGCCAGACCCAGCTCCGAGATCGCCTGCGCCTTCGCCTCGGTCGCGGTGGCCACCGCGTTGACCAGGGCGGCGTCGCCGAGCCGCGCCGGCACGTACACCACGATGTTGATCGTGCCGACCCGTTCGCCGAGCGCCTCGGGCGCCGGCTCGGCAGCCCGGACGGGGAGGCCGAGCCCGACCGTCGCCCACACCCGCACGCCGCCGTCGCTCCGGGCGACCACCTCGGCGACGTCCACGCCGGTGAGCAGCCCCACGCCGGGTCCGTCGAGCCCGAGTCCGTGGGCGAGCGCGGCCAGGTGGTCGGCCGGCTCGTCCCGGTCGTACGACATCGGCACGGTCGCGTTCACGACCCAGTGCCGTACGCCGATCCCACCACCCAGCGACGCGGTGCTCACCGCGCGCAGCGGTGTGGTGGCCCGCCACACCAGCAGCGGAACGTCGAGCCCGTCCTCGTGGCGGGTGGTCAGCAGCGGCTCGCTCAGCACGCGGTGACCCTACGGGCCGCCGGCTCCGGTGACGCCGGTGGTCGGTTGCCGGCGTCCTCGCTGGTCAGGCGGAACGGGCGGATTACGCCCAACGATCACGTTTCCAGGGGCGACCTCTGATTCCGGCTCACGTGCGCCTAGACTTGTCGGCGCGCGAGGGACCAGCGGACGGCGGACCCGGCCGAGGGACGGCAACGCGCAACCGGAGGTGCGCGATGGACGAGGTACTGGCCCGCAGCGGGATCTTCCAGGGTGTCGACCCGGAGGCTGCCGAGGCGCTCGCCAAGGAGATGGAGACGATCGAGGTCCGCAAGGGCGAGGTCGTGTTCAACGAGGGTGAGCCCGGCGACAGTCTTTACATCCTGCTGTCCGGCAAGATCAAAGTGGGTCGCCGCGCGGCGGACGGCCGGCAGAACCTGATCGCGGTGATGGGCCCGTCGGACATGGTCGGCGAGCTGTCACTCTTCGACCCGGGGCCCCGCACGGCGACGGCCACCGCGGTGACCGACACCCGCCTGGTCCGGCTGCGTAAGCAGGCCCTGCGGCCGTGGCTGGCCAACCGGCCGGAGATCGCCGAGCAGCTGCTCCGGGTGCTGGCCCGCCGGCTGCGCCGGACCAACGACTCGCTCGCCGATCTGATCTTCACCGACGTGCCGGGCCGGGTCGCGAAGAACCTGCTCCAGATGGCCGGTCGCTTCGGCACCCGCGACGGCGGCGTGCTGCGGGTGACCCACGACCTCACCCAGGAGGAGATCGCCCAGCTCGTCGGCGCCTCCCGGGAGACGGTCAACAAGGCGCTGGCGGACTTCGCCTCGCGGGGCTGGCTGCGCCTGGACGGCAAGAGCATCATCATCCTGGATCCGGAGCGCCTGGCCCGCCGCGCGCGGGTCTGAGCGACCCGTCGGGCCGCCCGCCCGATCCCGGAGCGTCTCCGGCCCGGACCGCCTCGCGCGGTCCGGGCCGCTTCGTGTCTGCCCCGGGCAGAAAAGCTCGACACCGCCCCCGGCGCGGCGGGATCGTGGACCGATGTTGAACCGGGTCGCCGTCCTCTCCGACATCCATGGGGTGCTGCCCGCGCTGGAGGCCGTGCTGGCCGAGCCGGACGTGGCTGCCGCCGACCTGATCGTGCTCACCGGTGACATCGCCGCCGGCCCGCAGCCGGTCGAGGTGCTCGACCGGCTCGCCGACCTCGGCGACCGGGTCTGCTGGGTGGGCGGCAACGCCGACCGGGAACTGGTGGAGGCACGAGCCGGGCGCAGCCTCCCGATCGAGGTCTCGAACTGGGCGGCGACTCAGCTCCGCGACGATCAGGTCGACCGGCTGGCGGCGCTGCCCCGCACGGTGACCCTGCCCGTCGCCGGCCTCGGTCCGGTGCTCTTCTGCCACGCGACGCCCCGCGACGACGAGGAGGTCGTGCTGGTCGACAGCCGGATGGCCCGCTGGGCCGAGGTCTTCGCCGACCTGCCGGCGGAGGTGCGCACGGTGGTCTGCGGGCACACCCACATGCCGTTCGCGCGGCTGGTCGACCGGCGCCTGGTGGTCAACCCGGGCAGCGTCGGGATGCCGTACGGCGGGACCGGCGCGTACTGGGCGCTGCTCGGCCCCGGGGTGCAGCTGCGCCGTACCGACTTCGACGTGGATGCGGCCTGCGTCCGGCTGGCCGCCGAGTCCAGCTTCCCGGACGCCGCCGGCTTCGCCGACGAGTACGTCCGTTCCCGGCACAGCGACGCGGACGCGCTCGCCGTTTTCGCCCCTCGCGACGGACGCTGAGCGGACCGGCCCCAACCCCTCCAAACAGCGCGCCGGGAGACGCGCCGAAGGGGGTAGGGATATGGTGCGCGGCGCCTTTGGAGCTGAATCACCCACGACATCGGGTCGGGTCGGGGAACCTCTGCCGGCTCACGTCGCCTTCGGGGCCGGCACGCCAACACGGGGAAGTGGTCTGCCCGGTGGTCGACGACGCACTGCGCCCCGGCCACGACCGCTCTCGGCCCGCACGCTCGTGGGTGAGCCGGTGTCCCGGCAGATCGGCGTCATTGACGACGGTGATCGCGCGACGTTCTCCGGGCACAGGTGGGAGGCATCTCGAGGTCCGCCGCCGCCCCGCAGGCGCGGCGTTCAAGGCCGCCAGCCAGGCCGGCCTCGTCGATCGACTCGGGTTCCTTGAAGTCGGGGTGTCCGGGTGGTCCGGACGGCCCGACATCAAGGAACCCGAGTTGACCATGGGGCGGATCAGGCGGGCTGCATGCGCCTGGACCGCCACGCGGGGTCGCTGTCGTCCGGTCACCGTTCGGTCGCGAGGTCGCCATCGCTCGCCGGGTCCACAAAGCGGACACATCCTGCCGACTGCGCGGGGGTGCCCACGGCCCACGGCCCACGGCTCACGGCTCACGGCTCACGGCTCAGGCTCACGGCGACGACGGGCGCGGCGGAGCGTCAACGCGCGACCGCAGGCTCGCTGACTCGCCTGCGACATCAGCTCCAAAGGCTCCGCGCACCAGCACTCGGCGTCCGCCGACGCCGATCGGTGGTCCGCAGTGGACACCACGGTCACGGGGCACGAAAAAGTCAGGCTTGACTGTTTGTTTTGATCCCGGCACGCTGTTCCCGTGTCCGCCGCATCGATCCGCGTGCCTCGGCAGGAACGCAGCCGCGCCACGCAGGCGCGACTGCTGGAGGCGACCGTCGAGTGCCTGGTGGAGCACGGCTGGGCGGGCACCACGACCACGTTGGTCGCGGCCCGGGCCGGGGTCTCCCGCGGTGCGCAGCTGCATCACTACCCGACGAAGGCCGCGCTGGTCACCGCGGCCGTCGGGCACCTCGCCGAGCGTCGCGCGGCCGAGCTGCGCGCCGAGGCAGCAGCCCTGCCGATCGGGCCGCAGCGGCTCGACCGGGTGATCGACCTGCTCGAAGTGGCGTTCACCGGTCCGCTCTTCGTCGCCGCGCTCGAACTCTGGGTCGCCGCCCGCACCGATCCCGAGCTGCGTAGGGCGCTGATACCCCTGGAGGCCCGGGTGGGCCGGGAGATGCACCGACTCACCGTCGCGCTGCTCGACGTCGACGAGCGACGCCAGGGGGTCCGCGAGACGGTCCAGGCCACCCTGGACCTGCTTCGTGGGCTGGGCGTGGCCAACCTGCTCACCGACGACAGCGTCCGGCGCGCCGCCCTCCTCAACACCTGGAAGCGACGACTCGCCACGCTCCTCACGCCCTGACCCGCCCGCGCCCGGGGGCACGACCAGACCGGAGGCACCATGGTCGACCTGACGAACCTGCTCGCCGACCTGGCCGAGGAGTCCGAGGCGCTGGAGGCTCTCGTCCGTCCACTGCCGCCGGCCGACTGGTCCCGCCCGACCCCGGCGGCGGGCTGGACCATCGCGCACCAGATCGCCCACCTCGCCTGGACCGACCACGTCGCGTTGCTCGCCGGCACCGACTCCACGGCCTTCTTCGCCTCCGTGAACGCCGCCCCGGACCCGGCCCGGCTCGTCGAGACCGGTACGAGAGAGTTCCTCGCCCCGCCGGCCGAGCTGCTCCTCCGCTGGCGCGCCGGTCGTGCCTCCCTCGCCGCCGTCCTCGCCGCCTGCCCACCCGGAGAGAAGCTGCCCTGGTACGGCACCCGGATGTCGCCCACCTCGATGGTCACCGCCCGGATCATGGAGACCTGGGCGCACGGCGAGGACGTCGCGGACGCGCTCGACGTACGCCGCCCCGACACCGACCGGCTCCGGCACATCGCCCACCTCGGCGTGCGTACCCTCGGGCACAGCTTCGCCACCCACGGCCGGCCGATGCCCGCGGCGCCGGTGCGGGTGGAGCTGACCGCGCCCCGCGGGGAGACCTGGAGCTTCGGTCCGGCCGACGCCACCGACCGGGTCACCGGACCGGCCCGGGACTTCTGCCTGCTGGTGACCCAGCGCCGGCACCGGGCCGACCTGGCGCTTCGCGTCACCGGCCCGGTCGCCGACGAGTGGCTCGACGTGGCGCAGGCCTTCGCCGGCCCGCCCGGCGCCGGTCGCCCGCCGCTGGACCCGCGATCCGGCCGTCCGTCGCCGGCCGCGCCGCAGACCCCCGGGGTACGAGCGTGATCCGCATCGGCAACGCCTCCGGCTTCTACGGCGACCGCTTCACGGCCTGGCGGGAGATGCTCGACGGCGGAGAACTCGACGTGCTGACCGGCGACTACCTGGCCGAACTCACCATGCTGATCCTCGGCCGGGACCGGCTGCGCGACCCCTCGCTCGGGTACGCGAGGACCTTCCTCCGGCAGCTCGAAGGCTGCCTCGGCACCGCGCTCGACCACGGGGTCAAGCTCGTCACCAACGCGGGTGGGCTGAACCCGGCCGGGCTGGCCGCCGCGATCAGCGCGCTCGCCGACCGGCTCGGCCTGACCGTCCGGGTCGGGTACGTGGAGGGCGACGCACTGGCCCCGCCGGACGCGCTCACCGCAAACGCGTACCTGGGCGCGTTCGGGATCGCCGCCTGCCTCGACGGCGGGGCCGACGTGGTCGTCACCGGCCGGGTCACCGACGCCTCGCTGGTGGTGGGTCCGGCGATCGCCTGGTACGGCTGGACCCGCGACGACCTCGACGCGCTCGCCGGCGCGACCGTCGCCGGGCACCTCGTCGAGTGCGGCGCACAGGTCACCGGCGGCAACTTCAGCTTCTTCACCGAGCTGCCCGACGGGGGCCGCCGCCCCGGCTTCCCGATCGCGGAGGTGCACCGCGACGGCTCCTGCGTCATCACGAAACACCCCGGCACCGGCGGCGCGGTGACCGTGGAGACCGTCACCGCACAGCTGCTGTACGAGGTGGGCGGGCCTGCGTACCTCGGGCCGGACGTGGTGACCCGGCTCGACACGGCGACCCTGCACGCCGAGGGGGACGACCGGGTAAGGGTCTCCGGCGTCCGGGGAGCGCCACCCCCGGCCACCCTCAAGGTCGGCGTCAACAACCTGGGCGGCTACCGCAACTCGATGACGTTCATCCTCTGCGGACTGAACATCCCCGCCAAGGCGGCCCTCGTCCGGGGGCAGCTCGAAGCGGCGGTCGGCGCGGACGGGCTGGAGTTCACGCTGGCCCGCACCGACCACCCCGACTCCGGCGACACCGAGACGGCGAGCGCGCTGCTGCACGTACACCTGCGCGACGCCGACCGGGCACGGGCCGGGCGGGCGTTCTCGGCGGCCGCGGTGGAGCTGGCGCTCGCCTCCTACCCCGGGTGCACGCTGACCACCCCGCCGGGCGACGCCACCCCGTACGGGGTCTTCACCGCGGACCTCGTGCCGCAGGACGCGGTGTCGCACGTCGCGGTGCTCCCCGACGGCACCCGCGTATCGATTCCGCCGCCGCCCGACACCTCTGCGCCGGAGACCGACGCACAGCAGGATGCGTCGACACCGATCCCCGCCGGGCACCGCACCCGCCGGGGTCCCCTCGGCGAGCTGGTCGGAGCGCGGTCGGGAGACAAGGCCGGCGACGCGAACCTGGGGGTCTGGGCCCGCAGCGACGCCGCGTACGACTGGCTGCGCGGCTGGCTGAGCGTCGAGCGGTTGGCCGAGCTGCTGCCGGAGACGGTGACGCTGACCGTCGAGCGGTACGAACTGCCGAACCTGCGTGCGGTCAACTTCCTGATCCGGGGTCTGCTCGGTGCGGGCGTCGCCGGGTCCACCCGCTTCGACCCGCAGGCGAAGGCGCTCGGTGAGCTGCTCCGCTCACGGATCGTCGAGCTGCCGATCCTGGAGGCGACCGGATGACCATCGTGGACACCCCGGAGCGGCGTCAGCTGCGCGAGCTGACCCGCGCCTTCGTCGCCCGGGAGGTGCTGCCCTACCTGGACGACTGGGAGCGGGCCGGCGAGGTCCCGCGCCAGCTGCACGCCACCGCCGCGAAGGTCGGCCTGCTCGGCGTCGGCTTCCCCGAGTCGGTCGGGGGCAGCGGCGGCGACCTGCTGGACACGATCATCGTGACCGAGGAGATCATCCGGTCCGGTGGGTCGTCGGGGTTGGTCGCTGCGCTCTTCACGCACGGCATCGCGCTTCCGCACATGGTCACCGCTGCGGGCGGCCGGACCGGTGGCTCGCTCGGCGGTCGGCTCGGCGCCGTCGCGGACCCGGCCGGCGACGAGCTGGTCGACCGGTACGTCCGCCCCACGCTCGCCGGGACGATGATCGGCGCGCTGGCGATCACCGAGCCGGACGGGGGTTCGGACGTGGCCGGGATCCGCACCACCGCGCGCCGGGCCGGCGACCACTACGTGGTGAACGGGTCGAAGAGCTACATCACGAGCGGGGTCCGGGCCGACTTCGTGACCACCGCCGTCTGCACCGACTTCCCGGGCAGCGGCGAGCTAGCCCTACTCGTCATCGAGAAGGGCACGCCCGGCTTCACTGTGGGCCGCCGGCTGGAGAAGCTGGGCTGGCACTGCTCGGACACCGCCGAGCTCTCCTTCGTCGACGTACGGGTGCCGGTGGCGAACCGGATCGGCGCGGAGGAGACCGGCTTCCTGTCGATCATGCAGCACTTCGCCACTGAGCGGATCTCGCTCGCCACGCAGGCGTACGCGATCGCACAGCGCTGCGTCGAGCTGGCCCTACGTTGGTGCCGTGACCGCGCCACCTTCGGCCGGCCGCTGGTCAGCCGCCAGGTCGTCCGGCACCGGTTGGCGGAGATGCACACGCGCACCGAGGCTGCCCGCGCGTACGTGCACGACGTGGCCGCCCGGGTCGCCGCCGGCGAGCCGGTGGTGACCGAGGTGGCGATGGCGAAGAACGTGGCCGTGACGGCCTGCGCCGAGGTGGTGGACCAGGCGTTGCAGCTGCACGGTGGCTTCGGCTACCTGCGCGACGCCGAGGTGGAGCGGCACTACCGCGACGCGCGGATCCTCGGCATCGGCGGCGGCACCACCGAGATCATGAACGAGATCATCGCGAAGGGGATGGGGTTGTGACCGTACTGGACAGCTCGCTCGGCCCGTCCTCGCCGGGGTTCGCCGAGAATCGGGCGGCGCTGCTGGAGCGGCTGGCGGAGCTGGACGCGGCGCAGGAGCAGGCGCGGGCCGGGGGCGGCGAGAAGTACGTGGCCCGGCACCACGCCCGGGGGAAGCTGCTTCCCCGGGAGCGGATCGAGCTGCTGCTCGACCCGGACAGCCCGTTCCTGGAGTTGTCGCCGGTGGCCGGGTACGGCACCGACTTCCCCGTCGGGGCGAGCGTGGTGACCGGCATCGGTGTGGTCGAGGGGGTCGAGTGCCTCGTCGTCGCGAACGACCCGACGGTGCGGGGTGGCGCGGTGAACCCGTGGTCGCTCGCCAAGACCCGCCGGGCCGGTGAGATCGCGCTCGCCAACCGGCTCCCCATGGTCAACCTGGTCGAGTCGGCCGGCGCGGACCTGCCCACCCAGGCGGAGATCTTCATTCCGGGTGGGCGGGTCTTCCGCGACCTGACCCGGCTCTCCGCGGCGCGGATCCCCACGGTCAGCGTGGTCTTCGGCAACGCGACGGCGGGCGGCGCGTACGTGCCGGGGATGTCCGACCACGTGATCATGATCCGGGAGCGGTCGCAGGTCTACCTGGCCGGGCCGCCGCTGGTGAAGATGGCGACCGGCGAGGTCACCGACGACGAGTCCCTCGGCGGGGCGGCGATGCACGCCACCGCATCCGGGCTCGCGGATTTCCTCGCCGCCGACGAGCGGGACGGCATCCGGCTGGCCCGGCAGTGCGTACGCCGGCTGAACCGTCGCAAGCAGGGCCCAGCACCGCGCGACCCGTCGCCGCAGCCGCCGAAGTACGACCCGGAGGAGCTGCTCGGCATCGTCAGCTCCGACCTGAAGGTGCCGTTCGACCCGCGCGAGGTGCTCGCCCGGATCCTGGACGGCAGCGACTTCGACGAGTTCAAGCCGGCGTACGGCGCCGCGCTGGTCACCGGCTGGGGCGAGCTGCACGGTTATCCGGTCGGGGTGCTCGCCAACGCCCGGGGTGTGCTCTTCAGCGAGGAGGCGCAGAAGGCGGCGCAGTTCATCCAGCTCGCCAACGCGGCCGACACCCCGCTGCTCTTCCTGCAGAACACCACCGGCTACATGGTCGGCACCGAGTACGAGCAGCGCGGCATCATCAAGCACGGCGCCCTGATGATCAACGCGGTGTCGAACTCGACGGTGCCGCACCTGACGGTGAACCTCGGCGCGTCGTACGGGGCGGGCAACTACGGCATGTGCGGGCGGGCGTACGAGCCGAGGTTCCTCTTCACCTGGCCGAACGCGAAGTCGGCGGTAATGGGGCCGGCCCAGCTCGCCGGGGTGCTCTCGATCGTGGCCCGGCAGGCCGCCGCCGCCCGGGGCCGTCCGTACGACGAGGAGTCCGACGCCGCCATGCGGATGATGGTCGAGCAGCAGATCGAGTCGCAGTCCGGTGCCCTCTTCCTCTCCGGCCGGCTCTACGACGACGGGGTGATCGACCCCCGGGACACCCGCACCGTCCTCGGCCTCTGCCTCTCCGCCGTGCACAACGCCCCCGTGCGGGGCGCCGACGGCTTCGGCGTCTTCCGGATGTGAGCCCCGGTGAGCGCGAGGAACGCAGCGCAGCGGAGTCCCGCAGTCGCGAACGAAAGACCAGCCCCGTGAGCGCGAGGAACGCAGCGCAGCGGAGTCCCGCAGCCGCGAACGAAAGGCAGGATCGACGGTGACGATCAACCGACTCCTGGTGGCGAACCGGGGCGAGATCGCCCGTCGGGTCCTCGCCACCTGCCGGCGGCTCGGCGTCGAGACGGTGGCCGTGCACTCCGACGCGGACGCCGACGCGCCGCACGTCGCCGAGGCGGATCAGGCGGTCCGCCTGCCGGGCGACAGCCCCGCCGAGACGTACCTGGGGATCGACCGGATCCTGGATGCGGCCCGGCGGACCGGCGCGGACGCCGTGCACCCCGGTTACGGGTTCCTGGCGGAGAACGCCGAGTTCGCCGCCGCGGTGATCGACGCGGGGCTGACCTGGGTCGGCCCGTCGGCGAAGGCGATCGCCGCGATGGGCGACAAGGTGGCGGCGAAGACGCTGCTCGCCGACGCCGGCGTGCCGATGTTGCCGACCTGGACCGAGCCCGACCAGGTCAGCCGCTTTCCGGTGCTGGTCAAGGCGGCCTCGGGTGGTGGCGGCCGGGGCATGCGGGTCGTCCGGGACGCGGCCGGGCTCCCCGAGGCGATCGCCTCCGCGCGTCGCGAGGCCGCTGCGGCGTTCGGCGACGGCACGGTCTTCGTCGAGCGGTACGTCGAGCACGGCCGCCACGTCGAGGTGCAGATCTTCGGCGACGCCTTCGGCACGATCGCGGCGCTCGGCGTCCGGGAGTGCTCGATCCAGCGGCGGCACCAGAAGATCGTGGAGGAGGCGCCCGGCGTGATCCCGCCGGAGGTGCGGGAGCGGCTGCACGAGGCGGCGGTGGCCGCCGGGCGGGCCGTCGACTACGTGGGCGCTGGCACTGTCGAGTTCCTGCTGACGCCCGACGGGGAGATCCACTTCCTGGAGATGAACACCCGACTCCAGGTCGAGCACCCGGTCACCGAGCTGTGCACCGGGTTGGACCTGGTCCGGCTGCAACTGCTGGTGGCCGAGGGTGAGCCGCTGCCAGCGGAGGCCGTGTACCCGAAAACCCGCGGGTACGCCGTCGAGGTGCGGCTCTGCGCGGAGGACCCGGCCGAGGGGTTCCGGCCGGCGACGGGAGTGCTGCACCGGTTCGCCGTTGCAGGGGTGTCCGCCGAGTTCGGCGCGCTCACCGGCGTCGGGCTGCGGCTGGACTCCGGTGTGGTCGACGGCTCGGCGGTCGGCGTCCACTACGACTCGATGCTGGCCAAGCTGATCGCCTGGGCACCGACCCGTGGCGAGGCGGCGCGGGCGCTGGCGGGCGCGCTGGCCCGCGCCGAACTGCACGGGGTGACCACGAACCGCGACCTGCTCGTCCGGGTGCTGCGCAGCCCGGAGTTCGCCGCCGTCGAGGTCGACACGGGCTTCCTCGACCGGCATCCGGAGGTGTTCGTGCCGCTGGTGCCCTCCGATCGGGTGCCGCTGTACGCGCTGGCCGGGGCGCTGGCCTCGGCGGCCGACCGGCGGGCGAACGTCCCGGTGCTCGCCGGGCTCCCGTCCGGCTGGCGGAACGTGCCGGCGTATCCGCAGGTGACCCGGCTGCTCGGCCCGACCGGCGAGGTCGAGGTGCGCTACCGCCTGGACCGGACGGGTGCGCTCGCCGAGTGGGCGGTCCGACCGGCCACCGGTGTGAGCGGCGACCGCGCGGCGCCCGACGGCCCGAGGATCGACTCCAGCGACGCGGGGGCCGCGGGCAGCGCGACGGGCTCGGGCAGTGGGATTCCGGCAGTGGCGCTGGTGTCGGCCGCCCCCGAACGGGTCGTGCTGGACGCGGACGGTGTGCGGTACGCGTACCGGGTGCACCGGGTCGGCTCGGCGGTGCACGTCGACGGCCCCGAGGGGTCGGTCACCCTCACCGAGCTGCCACGCCTTCCCGAGCCGACCGCCGAGCTGGCGCCCGGTTCGCTGCTGGCGCCGCTGCCCGGCACGGTGACCCGGGTGCACGTGGCGGCCGGTCAGCGGGTCGCCGCCGGTGACCTCCTGCTGACCCTGGAGGCGATGAAGCTGGAGCATCCGGTGCTCGCGCCGATCGACGGCACGGTCGTGGAGCTGCCGGTGCCGACCGGCGGTCAGGTCGACACCGGGGCCGTGCTGGCCGTGGTCAACCCCTTGGAGGACGCGCGATGAACTTCGACCTCACCGACGAGCAGGAGCAGCTCCGCGACGCCGTACGAGCGCTGGGCCGGCGGTACGGGCACGACTACTTCGTGGCGAAGGCCAGGGCCGGCGAGCACACCACCGAGCTGTGGGCGGAGGCGGGACGGCTCGGCTATCTCGGGGTGAACATCCCCACCGAGTACGGCGGCGGGGGCGGCGGCATCACCGAGCTGGCGATCGTCTGCGAGGAGCTGGCCGCGGCGGGCTGCCCGCTGCTGCTGCTCGTGGTCTCCCCCGCCATCGCGGCCACCGTGATCAACCGGCACGGCACCGAGGCGCAGCGGAAGCGGTTCCTGCCCGGCTTCGCCGACGGCACGCTGAGGGTGGTCTTCGCGATAACCGAACCGGAGGCCGGGTCGAACTTCCACCGGCTCGGCACGGTGGCCCGGCGCGACGGCGACGACTGGCTGCTCTCGGGGCGTAAGTGCTTCATCTCCGGCGTCGACGAGGCGCAGTACGTGCTGGTCGTGGCGCGCACCGAGGACGCCACGACCGGCCGGCTGAAGCCGGCGTTGTTCGTCGTGCCGAGTGACGCGCCGGGGCTCACCCGCTCCAAGCTGGAGATGGAGATCGTCTCGCCGGAGAACCAGTTCCTGCTCTACCTCGACGACGTGCGACTGCCGGCGGACGCGCTGGTCGGCGAGTCGGTGGAGGCCGGCCTGCCGGCGCTCTTCGCCGGGCTCAACCCGGAGCGGATCACGGTGGCCGCGATGGGCGCCGGCACCGGCCGGTACGCGATCGAGCGGGCGTCGACGTACACCGCGACGCGGAAGGTCTGGGGCGGGCGGAGCATCGGCTCGCACCAGGGCGTGTCCCATCCGCTGGCGCACGCCGCCGTGCAGGTGGAGCTGGCCCGGCTCATGATTTACAAGGCGGCCACCCTCTACGACGCCGGGCGGGACCTGGAGGCCGGAGTGTCCGCCAACATGGCGAAGTACGCGACCGGCGAGGCCGCCGCGCTCGCCGTGGACACCGCGGTACAGGTCCACGGTGGGGCCGGCATGACCACCGAGTACGGCGTCGCGACGCTGCTCGGCGCTGTCCGGGCCGGACGGATCGCCCCGGTGAGCCGGGAGATGATCCTGAACTACGTGGCCCAGCACGTCCTCGGCCAGGAGAAGTCGTACTAAGAGGGCCGAACGCCGCCTGGCACTCGGCTCGCTACGGGCGAGCCTCCTCAAACACCCTCGTGGGGTCAGCCGACGGCGCGGCAGGCGGCGTCGATGCGGTGCACCGGGCGTACCCGGCGACCCAGCCCCTCCATCAGCGAATCCTCCACATGGAAGTCGTGGATTCGCAGCTGGTGCCGGGGCAGCTCCTCCTCGCTGGGGCAGAGCACCTGCGCGCGTACCTGGTCGACCGGCACGTACCGCACGCCGCCCTGCTCCTGCAGGAGAACCATGTTCACGTCGTCGGTGGTCACCACGTGCCCCCGTACGTCCTCGGTCGGCCCGTTCACCGGCCCGACGGTGGTGACGGTCAGCGGGAGCACCGGGGTGCTGATCACCGGCAGCGACGCCCAGACCAGCACGACCAGCACGGCGACCTCGGTGAGCGAGGCGAGCGGCCCGATCACGACGCGCGGCAGCGGCCCGGAGATGCCGAGGGCCAGCAGCGGCGGCAGAGCGAGCAGCGCCACCACCAGCGGCTTGCCCTGCCGGGCGGCGTCCAGCAGGGTGGGCAGCAGCAGCCAGGCGTACCCGACGAGCAGGGCCGCGATCAGCAGCACCCGGGGCGCGATCCGCTCGTGCAGCTGTTCGGGGCGCAGCTGAAAGGCGGCCACGAACGCCGGGATGAGCAGCGGCAGATAGAGCAGCGGCCAGGTGACCAGGGCGAGCAGGAAGCTCGCCAGCACCAGCCAGGCCGGGGTGATCTCGGCCCAGCGGGCGAAGAGCGGACGACGCCGGGTGCCGGGCGGTAGCCGGTCCACGCTCGCGCCGAAGACCGCGCCGAGGGCGAAGACGGCGACCAGCGCCGTGGCGAGCAGCCGGGCGGCCGTGGTGAGGAAGCCGGCGAGCAGGTTGACCGGCCCGACGTTCGCGACCAGCAGCAACGTGGTCTGAAGTTCACCGCCCGCCTCGACGCCGAGCCGGAGGACGGAGAAGACGGCCGGCACGCCGACGAGCGCCGTCCAGAACGACTGGTTGGCCTGCGCTCGCCGCTCCGCCTTGTCCAGCCGGTCGCCACCGTTCCAGCTGCGGTCGTACCAGGCCGTCGGCTCCTCGACCCGGGCATCGCCGTCGGCCACCGACTCGGCGGCGGGGGCCGGGGCCGACGAGGGGATGGTCACCGGGGGGCCTTGTCGTCGAAGTCGACGAGCTCCGGCACCTCCAGTGGCTGAGGCTGTGGTTTCTCCGCCCGCAGCCACGGGCCGAGCGTCCGGTTGTAGGCGGTCTGCCAGGGGCTGGCCCGGCCGGCCCGCTCCAACCGGTAGCTCTTGTCGAGGAAGAAGGCGACCAGGTCGCGGAGGGCGGGATCGCTGATCGGCACCCCGACGCCGATCAGCTCGCTGGTGCCGAAGGGCATGTCGACGATCTCGAACTCGGTCGGGTACCGGGACAGGAAGCCGGCCAGCATCGTCTCGTCGGAGCTGACCGCGTCGTAGCGACCGGCCCGGATCCCGGCGACGCAGTCACCGACGTCCTTCACGACGAAGGTGCGGACCTGGTGCTGCTCCAGCTCCGCCTCGGTGGTCGAGCCACCGCTGGTGCAGATCTTGTACGCCGGGTTGCGGAGGTCCTCGATGGTGCGGATCTTGTCCTTGAGCCGGACCGGCACCATCACCTCCTGGGTGGTGACGAAGTACGGCCCGGCGAAGCTGACCAGCTTCCTGCGGTCCTCGGTCATCGAGAAGCTCGAAACCACCAGGTCGACCGTGCCGCCCTGGAGCGCGGGGATGCGGTCCTCGGTGGAGACCGGGACGAACTCCAGCCGCTGGTCGCCCTCGTAGCCGAGGGAGGCGGCGATGTAGCGAGCGATCTCCACGTCGAAACCGACGTGCACGCCGTCGCGCAGTTCGCCCATCAGCGGCTCGTTGCTGGCCACGCCGATCCGCAGCTTCGGCTGCCCGTAGATGTGCGACTCGCGGAGCTTCTCCTGCACCGACGGAAGCTCCGGCTCCTGTCGGCTGTCGCAGCCGGCGGCGGCGGCGAGGGTGAGCGTCATCGCCACGGCAACTGTGGTAGCGACCGAGCGGAACCTGAGCCCGGTGGACGATTCGTTCATCGGTGACCTCGCTGACGCGGACAGCCTGCGGGAGACCGAGCGTAGCGACCACCGTCCATTTTCGGTGGTCGCCGGGCCGGGGTACGGCGGGCGCCCGATCGCCCGCCGTACCCCGGCGGTCTCAGCGGACGGTCAGCGTGCCCACCGCGGGCAGCGGCGCCACGACCGGCGGGAGCCGCTTCGGCTCACCCCGACGCGGCACACTCTGGTCCGACAGGGTGCTCTTGGACGCCGCCACCCGGTCGGACGCCTGCCCGCCGGCCACCTCGGCGAAGGGCTGCGCGTCGCCGACACAGAGCGTGCCCCTCGCCGGCAACGTGCCGTCGATCAGGTACTCGTCGATCGCGCCGGTCGCGCACGCCGACGTGCCGTACGCCGTGTGCCCCCAACTGTCGCTGCTCAGCAACCGGCTGTTCGGCAGCAGCGCCGCCGAGCTGACCGCGCCCCGGTAGTTGGTCGCCGGGTCCCAGTAGTTGCCGACCACCAGCACCGGCGCGCTGGTACGCCGATCGAACGGGCCGGTGTAGGCGTCCTCGTCCCGCACCGTCCAGGTGTCGCGGGCGCAGGGCGAGCTGATCCAGGCCCAGACCCGACCGAAGTACGGGTCCCGCCGGTCGGCCTTCGCCGCCCGAGCCGGCCAGGAGGCCGCGTCCTTCGGGTGGTTGGCATCGGTGCAGTCCACCCCGAGGAAGGTCTCCAGGCCGTTCTCGTACGGGAAGTCGTACCGGCGGGCCTGCTGGCGCGCCTCGGCGGCGAGCCGGGTCACGGCCGCGCGGGCCCGGTCCCGGGCCGGGGCGGTGGCGGCCGGTTCGGTGAGAACCAGCAGCTCGGCGGTGAGACCGGCCACCTGCAGGTAGCCGTACGGGTCGTAGAGCGCACTCATCGTGGCGGCGACGAAGTCGGCGTAGCCGACCGTGAACGGGCCGAGGTCCGGATCCTCGATCACCAGCGGCTTCGCACGCAGCCGCTGCGCCACCAGCTCGTACTTGCCGGCCGCCCCGCCGGCGATCGGGCAGGACTCCGCGCCGGCCGCGTCGCAGCGCACGAGGATCTCGCGCAGGGCTCGGGAGGCGCCCTGCGCGCTGCGCATCCGGTCCTCCTGGAGCAGGTCACGGGCCTTTCCCTTGCCCAACCAGGCGTACGGGTCGAGCACACCGTCGACCACGAGGGCACGCACCCGGTCGGGGAACATGTTGGCGTAGTACTGCCCGAGCACGCTGCCGTAGCTGAAGCCGAGGTAGGTCAGCTTGCGGTCGCCGACGGCCCGGCGCAGCACGTCCATGTCCCGGGCGACCTCGGCCGTCGACATGGCGCCGGAGAGCGGGCGGCCCGTCGTCGAGCAGCCCCGACCGACCGCCTTCGACGAGGCGACGTACGCCTTCTCCTCGGCCTTCGTGACCGGGAAGGCCACGTTGAGCCCCGCGTACGCGCGGGTCTGGTCGCCCACGGTGGCGAAGCAGCGCACCTGCTCGCTGCTGGCCACGCCGCGCGGATCGACCCCGACGACGTCGAACCGGTCCAGTAGCTCGTCGCCGAGGAACTGGGGGGCGCCGAGCGCCATGCTGGTGCCGGAGCCGCCCGGCCCACCCGGGTTGACGAAGAGGCTGCCGATGCGGTTCTGCTGATCGCGGGCCTTGACCCGGAGCAGGGCTATCTCGGTGGTGGCACCCCGGGGGTGGTCGTAGTCCAACGGGAGGCGGACGGTGGCGCACTCGGCGTAGTCGTAGCAGGGGTACCAGTCGAGCCGAGGCGTGGGCACCCGGTCGACTCGGCGGGCCTCGATGGGGCTGGTCCGGTCGGTGGTGACCGGTCGCCCGTGAGCGCCGGTCGCCGGTGCTGCGGCCGCTGGTGCGACCGCCGAGCCGGCGAGGAGAGCACCGATGATTCCTGCTAGGGCCAGGGACCGGGTTCGTCGTTGCATGTGGACGCCTTCCGTGGACGACAGGGAAGGTCGGGGGCACCGCCCGACTTCCGCCACTCTAGAGATCGTAGGCAATGAATGTGGCGCGCAAAACGCCTGCAAAAGCGACAATCACCGGTCCGCCGTAACGTTTTTCCCGACTTCGACGCCACCCCACGCGCGTAGTGGCGGGTTGACAGCCGCTGCGCCGTCGACATGCTGGACGGGTGAACCGGTTGACCAGGCCCGACGCGCGGACGCTCGCCGTCGTCGCGGCGGTCGCCGCGCTCTCCCTGCTGGTGACGCTGCTGGTGTGGCGGCGGCAGGATCTCCTCGGCGTGGTGCTGGCGCTGCTCTGCGTGCTGCTCGCGATCCTCGCCGCCGTGTCGGTGGCGGCGGCGCGCCAGCACGACGAACCGACGGCGGAGGACCCTCCGGCGGCCATTCCGCCGCCCCTGCCCGAGCCGTCCGGCGTGGACGCGGACACCCTCGACGCGTTGGACAGCCGGGACGCGCTGCGCGCGGTACGCGACCGTCGGCGCGGCCTGAACGGCGGCTGAGCGCCCGGGCTCTCCTCGCACCGCCGTCCTCCTCGGATCGAGAGCGGGTCGCCGGGGGGATGCGAAGCTCGCCGTCCCGGCGAGCACCGGGTCGAGGCGGGTCTGCCGGTGGGCGCGGAAGCTCAGTGCCTGGCGAGCGCCGGGCCGAGGGCGGCCTGCCGGTGGGTACGGAAGCTCAGTGCCCGGTGAGCGTCGGGCCGCCCAGCGCGTCGACGCCTCGCCCCGCCAGGCAGCGGAACGTCCGGTCGATGCTGCCGTCCACCGGCGGCAACACCTCGAGGTGCCAACCGGCCGTCGGATCGATCCGGCTGGTCAGCCGGAACGTGGTCGGGCCGCACACCTGCTGGACCACCGGGTCCGCGGTGATCTCCGGGTAGCCGGCGCCGACCAGGTGCACCGGGAGCACCCCTTCGGCGTACGCCTCCCAGGTGTGCGGGCCGTCGCAGGTCACCTGGGTCGCCTCGGCGCGGGTGCCGCGCACCCGTACCGGCCCGAAGCACTCCAGCCCGGTCGCGCACCGGGCCCCCTCGGGCAGCGTCTCCACGGTGGCCGCGTCGGTGCAGCCGGGCAGCCGTCCCTCGGTCGCCGGAGCGGCGGCCCGGCTCACCGACGGATCCGGCTTCCGCGCGCCGTCGGCGACCCAGGCGCCGGCGGCGGCCGAACCGGCCACGGCGAGCACCACGGCACCGCCGAGGAACCAGCGCCGACGCCAGCGCCGGCCGGCCGACTCGGCGGGGCTGGGGAGGGTGGGGTGGGCGTCCTCGGCCGGGTTACGGGGCAGCGGCTGACTCGTCGGGCCGGCGTACGGGCCGGAGCCGGTGAAGCCGCCCCTGCTCGGGATCCCCGGGACGGGCGCGCCGCTGACCGGGGTGGCGGCGGGCTCGATGGGGAGCGCGGCGAGCAGCCCGAGCAGCTCGGCGGCGGAGGGGCGATCGGCCGGATCGTTCGCCATCCCGGCGCGCAGCACGTCGATCAGTGCTTCCGGAACACCGGGCAGCCCGGGAATCGGCTGGTTGAACATCTCCAGCACGGTGACCAGGCTCGGGTTGCGCTCGGCCTGCCAGCGCGGCGGCCGGCCGTGCATGACGGCGTAGAGGGTGGCGCAGAGCGCGTAGACGTCGACGGCCGGCGAGGGCGGGCTGTGGTTGAACATCTCGGGCGGCGCGTACGCGGGCGTCAGCACCTCGAGCGTGACCGTCGGATCGCGCACCTCGGCCAGTACGGCCAGCCCGAAGTCGGCGAGCACGGCCGGGTTGAAGTGCGAGTAGAGGATGTTCGCCGGCTTGACGTCTCGGTGCAGCACCCCGGCCCCGTGCGAGTGGGCGAGCGCATCCGCGATCTTGATGCCCAGGTCGCGCGCCTCGGCCGCGCCGAGCGGGGAGTTGCGCATCCGCTCGGCGTACGAGCCGTCGCAGAGCTCCATGATCAGGTAGGGATGCTGGTCGACGGTGACGCCGACGTCGAAGAGATCGACCACGTGCGGGTGGGACGACATCCGGCCGGCGGCGCGCGCCTCGCGCAGGAACCGGGCCTGGTCCCGCTCGCTGTCGAGCGTCCGATTCTCCACCTTGACCGCGACCTCGCGGCCCACGGAGATCTGGGTGGCCCGGTAGACCGTGGCGTAGCCCCCTCGGGCAAATACCCGCAAATCAGTCAGACCAGGCACGATGGGTGCCGGCAGACTGCCGGACGGGGTGTCGGTCACAGCTCGAAAATACCCAACCGTACTGACGGGTCAGCGGACCGCGTCGGCTGCTGGCGCCTCGCCGGCCGCCCCGGCATCGGCCCGGCCGCTCGGATCGGCCGCCCCGTCGCCACCTCGGGCCGACCCGACACCACGGTTCCGGCGGGCGTCCCACCACAGGCCGACGGCGGTCGCCAGGGCACCGGCGCCCTCCCAGGCCGCCACCCCGAAGAACCGGCCCGGCGCGATCTCGGCCAGCACCGCGATGCTGAAGACGGTGAAGGTGACGAGCCGGAAGAAGACCGTGAACCGGTAGAAGACCCGCCATTCGGTGGCGGTGGCGAGCAGGTAGTAGACGCCCATGTTGAACGAGGCCATCGAGGAGGCCATCAGGAACGTGCCGGTGTGGTCACCCGGGGCGCGGGTGGCGGGCACCTCGAAGCCGAGCGAGCGGAGCATCGCCTCCGGCCAGAGCAACCCCACCGCGCCCATGATCAACGCCAGCACGCCGAACACCGCGATCGTCCAGCCGGCAACCGAACGCGGCAGCCTCATGACGGCCCTCCCCCAAGCCGGTACGGCCGCCACTGTGGACCGCCGCGTGAACCTGACACGCTATCCGCTGCCCGGCCCCCGGTACATCAGCAGAACCGGCACAACCCCCGGCTGCGGCGTCCGGCCCACCGGCGAGCGAGATCAGTCGGCGGCCAGGCGGGCCCGGAGCGCCTCGGCACCGCGCCGCTCACTGCGCTGCTCGGTGCCGTACGCCAGCCGGACCGCCTCCTCCGCGCCGGCCAGCGCCTCGGCGGTACGGCCGGTCGCGGCGAACGTCTCCGCCTGCACCATCGCCCCGATCACCTGGCCGCGGACGTCCTCGGCCGGCGCCGCCGCCGCCCGGCAGGCCCAGTCGAGCGCCTGCTCCGGCTGCCCGTGGGCGAGCAGCGCCGAGGCGTACCGGGCGAGCGTCTGCCGGCGGGAGATGAGCAACGAGGGGGTACTCCCGGCGGCGGTGGCCACCGGGGCGAGCAGCCCCACCGCGGTCGCCGAGTCGCCGATCGCGAGGCGGGCCGTGGCCAGCAGCACCCGGGGCGCGACCTGCGCCGGCGCCTGCGGGTTGTTCGGCTCGACAGTGGTCAGCACCGTCCGGGCGTCCCGCTCCGCCGCCGCCACGTCGCCCAACTCCAGCGCCACGAAACCGCGCAGCGTGCCGGCCATCCCGGTCAACAGCGGGTGCGCCGTGCGCTCGGCGTACCCCAGCGCGTCGGTGAGCAGGTCGGCGGCGTGCGCCGGCTCGCCCAGCCCGCGCGCCACCACACCCCGCACCACCAGGGCGAATCCGCACCCCCACTCGTCGGAGGCGGCGTCGAAGTCCCGGTAGGCCCGCCGGGCCTCCCGGTCCGCCTCGGCCAGATCACCCAGCTCCGCGCTGGCGAAGGCCTCGACCGCTCGTAGCGTCCCGACCGCCCACGCCTCCCCCACCCGCTCGCCGAACGGCAGGAAGACCCGCGCCAGGCGGTCCGCCTCCCGCAGCCGACCGGCCAGCAGTCGGGCGAACGCCGTGGTGCCGCGCAGCCAGGCCCGGCCGTACGGGTCCTTCAACTCGGCGAAGAGCCGCGCGGCGCGGTTCAGGACCGCGTCGGCGCCCGCGAAGTCACCCCGGGTGGTGGTGACCCAGGCGAGGTTCTGCAACGACCACGCCTGCCCGGGCCGGTCCTTCGCGGCGAGGCTCACCTGGTACGCGGCCGCCAACCGGCTGCTCGCCTGGCTGAGCCGCCCGGCCACGAAGTCGGCCATGCCCAGCCGGCGCATCGCGGAGGCCCGCAGCGTCGGCAGCTCGCCGGCGGTGGCGACCTGCAGGGCCTCCTGCCACGCCGCGACCGCCCGATGCTGGTCGCCGAGCGTCTGGTGCGCCTGCCCGGCGAGCAGGAGCGCGCTGGCCCGGGTCCCCTCGTCCCCCGCGTTGGCGGCGATCTTCTCGGCCGAGGCGAGCGCGTCGGCCGCCCGGCCGATCTGGAGCAGGGCGCGGGCGTGGACCACGAGATCCGCCGCGGGCACCGCCTCGTGGGCGAGCTCGACGGCGCGTTCGGCGTACTCGACGGCGAGGGCCGGCTCCCCCGCGGTGAGGGACCGGCGGGCGGCCCGGCCGAGCGCGGCGACCCCGAGCGGCACCACCGCGCGGGCCGGCGCGTCGGGACGCAGCTTCACCGCGTCGGCGAGCGCCGCGGTCCGCTCGACGTGGGCGGCGACGAACTCGTCCCGGTCGATGTCGGTGAAGACGCCGGACGGCTTGGCCGCCAGCTCGTCCCCGTCCGCGCCGGGCGCCGCCCAGCGGGCCAGGGCGGCGTGCCGCTCGGCCAGCTCGGCCTTGCTGATCCCGGCGTACGCGGCCTCCCGCATCAGCGGGGTGGCGAACGTGTACCCGGCCCGGGTGCGGTGCAGCATGCGCCGTTGCAGCAGCTCGTCGACGGCTCGTTCGAGCTCGACCGCGACCACGGCGGCGGGCCGCCCGTCCAGCCCGGCGCGCTGCTCGCGCAGCGCCTCCAGGGCCCCGGCGGGGACCGTGTCACCGACCACCGCGGCATCCCGCAGCACCGACCGGGCCTCCGGCGGCAACGCGTCGAGCCGGGCCGCCAGCACGGCGGCGAGGTCCCGGGAGAGCAGCCGGCTGCTCAGCGAGCCGGGCACCAGCCGCCAGGCCACGCTCGGCGTGCCGGCGCGGCCGGCGACCGCGGTGAGCGCGCCCCGCTCCCGCAGCAGGGTGACCAGCTCCGCCAGGTAGAACGGGTTGCCCTGAGCCGTGGCGAGCAGCCGGTCGGTATCCGCCTGCGGCAGCTTCCCGCCGCTCAGATAGCTGGTCAACAGCCGGGCCGCGTCGGCGCCGCGCAGCGGCGGCAGGGCGTGCACCTCGGCGTCGGCGACCCGGGTCAACGCACCCGCGGTGCGGACCAGCTCGGGGCGGCCGAGCAGCAGCACCAGCACCGGGCCGCTGAGCCGGGACAGGGCCAGCCCGAGCGCGCGGATGGTCTCCGCCGTGGCGTCGTGCAGGTCGTCGACGATGACCACCAGCGGCGCCTCACCGGCGAGCGCGCTGAGCAGGTCGGCGACCGCGTTCGGCACCGCCTCGGCGTCGGTGGGTGGCTGGGTGGCGGTCCACCCACCCTGGTCGGGAACCTCCGTGGTCAGCTCCGCGTAGCCGAGCAGGGCGAGGAGCTGGTCGGTCACGATCGGCGCGGGTTCGGCGCCGCGGCCCAGTCGCTGGCCGAGCCGGCGCAGCCGCTCCTCGACCGCCGGGCGGGTCAGCGCGGTGGACTGATCGTTGGGCAAGCCGACCGCGGCCCGGACCAGGTCGGCCAGCGGGGCGAGCCGCCGCCGCTCGCCGAACGCCGCACAGCGCACCGAGAGCACCCGGGCGCCGGTGTGCGCGGCGTACCGGCCGGCGCCCACGTCGTACCCGGCGGCCAGGCGCTCCACCTCGGCGGCGAACCGGGACTTGCCGATTCCCGCCTCGGCCGTCATGAGCAGCACCCGGGGCTCGCCGCGGTCGATCACCTCGGCGAGCCGGCCGGCGACCCGGCCGATCTCGGTCTCCCGCCCGACGAACGGGGCCTCGTCGCCCAGCCCGGAACGGGTGCCGGGCGCGTCCAGGAGGCCGAGCAGCTCGTACGCCTCGACCGGCTCGCGCTTGCCCTTGAGTCGCAGCGGGCGCAGCGCCCGCCAGGAGGCGACGTGCCGGGTGGCCGCGGAGGTGCGGGCGCCGGCGTAGACCGCGCCGACGGCGGCCGCGTCGGCCAGCCGGGCGGCAGTGTTCACGGTGTCGCCGATGACCGTGTACTCGATGGCGGCCTGGATGCCGGCGATGACGTCGCCGGTGTTCAGGCCGACCCGCAGGCCCAGCGGCGCGCCGCCGCCGCGCTCGTCGTCGAGCACCCGGCGGACCGCCCGCTGCATGGAGAGCGCGGCACGGACGGCGCGCTCGGCGTCGTCCTCGTGCGCCACGGGTGCGCCGAAGACAGCCATGATCCCGTCACCGGTCAGCTTGTCGACGTGCCCGCCGAAGGTCTTCACCGCACCGGCGAGGGCGGCGAGCACCCGGTCGGTGACCGCACCGACCCGCTCCGGGTCGAGATCCTCCGACCAGGAGGTGAAGTCGGAGAGGTCGCCGAAGAGCACCGTCACCACTCGGCGTTCGGCGGCCGGCAACGTCGCGGCCGCCGGCAGCGCGGCGCCGCAGTTGTGGCAGAACCGCGCGCCGGGGACGGCTACGGTTCCGCACACCGGGCAGGTCACGGCAGCTCCAACTCCGTGTCCCCGGTCACGCATTCCCGGGTCTCGGGCGCGAGGTACTCCAGCTGCGCGCGTACCGACCACTCGGCCGCCCACCAGAGGGAGCGGTCCAGGTCGGCGTAGACGGCGGCGACCACCTCGGCGGGGGTGGTGGCGCCGGCGGCGACCGCCGCCCGGACCTGGTCGAGCCGCGCCCGGCGGTGGGCCAGGTAGAAGTCGGCCGCCGCGCCGCAGTCGGCCAGCGCCGGGCCGTGCCCGGGCAGCGCCGGGACGCCGCGGTACGTCGAGAGCACCTCCAGGCTCGTCAGGTAGTCACCGAGGTGCCCGTCCGGATGGGCCACCACGGTGGTGCCCCGGCCCAGGATGGTGTCGCCGGTGAGCACCACCCGCTCGTCGCCGCGCTCGACCAGGAAGCAGACGGAGTCGCTCGTGTGACCGGGGGCCGGGACGACCCGCACGCTCAACCCGGGAATCTCGAGGTCGGTGTCGGCGTCGAGCGGTCGGCCGTCGACGGTGTGCACGGGGTCGACCGCGCGTACCGGCACGCCGCCGAGCAGCTCGCTGAGCCTCGGCGCGCCCTCGGTGTGGTCCGGGTGGCCGTGGGTGATCAGCACCAGCGCGACCGGTCCGTGCGCGGCGATCGCGGCCAGGTGCGCCTCGTCGGCGGGGCCCGGGTCGACGACGACCGCGTGCTCCGCGCCGGGGGCGCGCAGCAGCCAGGTGTTGGTGCCGTCGAGCGTCATCGGCCCCGGGTTCGGGGCGCGAAGCAGCGTCACCCAGGTCGGCAGCTGGTCGGCGAGCGCCGCTGCCGGCGCGGTCACGTGCCCGGTCATGGCTGCGATCGTACGACCCCGCCCGCCCCACCCCACGATCTTGCGGCACACCGTAGAGGTTTCTGCCCGTTCACGACTTTCGTCACCGACGAGCCGCCGGTCGCGGGGCGGAGCGGGACCACTCGGGTCAGCTGACCTCGACGATGACCTCGACCTCGACCGGGGCGTCGAGGGGCAGCTCGGCCACGCCGACAGCGCTGCGCGCGTGCCGACCGGCCTCCCCGAAGACGGCGCCGAAGAGGTCGGACGCGCCGTTGATCACGGCGGGCTGGCCCGTGAAACCGGGAGCGGACGCCACGAAGCCCGTCAGCTTGACGATCTTCACGACGTTCTCCAGGCCGACCAGCGAGTCGATCGCGGCCAGCGCGTTGAGCGCGCAGCGCTCGGCGAGGTCCTTGGCCTGCTCGGCGGAGACGCCGGCCCCGACCTTGCCGGTGGCCAGCAACTTCCCCTCCGCCATCGGCAGCTGGCCGGAGACGTAGACGTGCGCGCCGGACTGCACCGCCGGCACGTAGCTGGCCACCGGCGGCACCACCTCGGGCAGCTCGTAGCCGAGTTCGGCGAGCTTCGCGTGCGGCCCGTTGCTCATGCCGCCACCTCGCTCCGCGCGCTGAGCCGACTGATTCGCTCGCTGCGCTCGCTCATGCCTTCGGCCGCTTCAGGTAGGCGACCAGCTGGTCCGGGCTCATACCGGGCACCACGGCGACCAGTTCCCAGCCGTCCTCACCCCAGTTGTCGAGGATCTGCTTGGTCGCGTGGACCAGCAGGGGGACCGTGGCGTACTCCCACTTTTGCATCGGTGCAGGGCTCCCTCGAAACGCGGATCGTTCGAGGCACAGCCTACGGACCGGTGGTGGGCCGGGACGAGGGACGCTGCTCGGGCGCGGCGGGCAGCTCCCCGCAGGGGCCGCCGTGCTCGTACCGCTGTGGGCAGCGGGAGCGGTCGGGCAGGAGGAGGTCGCAGAAGACCCGGTACCGGTTGTTCTGGTCGTCGGCGTTGGAGACGGTGGTCTCGCCCGCGTCGAGTTCGGGCAGGAAGCCCAGGGAGATCGCGATCCGGCCGGCGAGGGCGGTGGCCGAGGCCAGGTCGGGTACCCGGATCGGCAGGTGGATGACGTAGCCGGGCTCCTCGTCCTCCCGGCCCCGCTCCAGGGAGCGCTTCAGCGTCCGCACCACCTCGACCGGCTCCGCGATCGGCCGGTACGACCGCTCGTTGATCGGCAGGCTCCCGACCGGCCCGTCGCCCTCACCGGCGGGGCCGGTCCCGACCCGACGTGAGCGATCGTTCGCCGGGAACTGGGCTCGAGGGGTGTTGTCCGCGTCGTGCATGCACTTCCTCCGGGCGTCGTACCTGGTCAGATCCCTGCTCACCGGTCCGGACGGGACGCCCGGCCGGGTTCCCCCGCGCCGGGACGACCGTAGGTCCGGTGCCGGAGTCCCGCCAACAGGACGCGCGCGCCTCCCGCACCGCCAGTCACATATGCGACAGATGCCGTGTACCTGACAGACGCCGGCCACGCTCCCACCTGCAGCGGCCACCACGGGCGACACCGGCGGGGAGATCGACCGCTACCCTTCCGGTCGGACGGCGCACGATACGGCCGCCCTCGACTTCACGCTCGACGCCGGGTGGCGGCGGGCGCCGCACCCCCGGGGGAAGAGATGAGCCAGCCACCCAGCGACGACGCGAGCGGAGCTCCGGCCGTGCCGCAGGCGCACCCCGGCGCCGGGCAGCCGCTCACCCCGGCGGAGCAGCCGGTCTCGCCGGCGCCCTCCGCCGGCCCGGGTGGCCCGGCGGATCTCGACGCTCCGTCCGCCCAGCCGCCGCTGCCCGGGCAGCCCACCACCGCCGCCGGCCCCCAGCCCGGCCAGCCCGGCTTCGTGGCCGGCCAGCCCGGCTTCGTGGCCGGCCAGCCCGGCTTCGTGACCGGCCAGCCGGCGACGCCGGGCGGACCCGGAGCGGGTCCGGCGGGCTACCCGGGCGGCCAGCCCGGGGTCCCCACCGGCTACCCGCCGGCCGCGCCGGGCTTCCCGCCACCCGCCCCGCCGAAGAAGAAGAAGCGTGGCGTGCTGATCGCGGCGATCGCGCTGGCGGTGGTCCTGGTGCTCTGCGTCGGCGGCGGCGTCGCCGCGTTCCTCACCCTGCGCAACGTGGAGACCGGCGAGGGGGCGAACGAGCCGGCGACGGCGGTGGACCAGTTCCTCACCGCTGTCTACAAGGAGCAGGACGCGACGAAGGCGGCGAGCCTGGTCTGTGCCTCTGCCCGCGACGACGACAAGATCGCGGCGAAGGTGGCAGAGGTGGAGAAGTACGCCTCCGCCTACCAGAACCCCCGCTTCCGGTGGAGCGCCCCGAAGGTGGACAACCGGAACGCCGACCGGGCCACCGTCTCGGCCAAGGTGACGATGACGACCTCCGACGAGAAGGTCGCCGAGCAGGAACTGCGCTTCACCGTGGTGCAGAAGACGGGTTGGTGGGTCTGCGAGGTCGCCTGACCGCCACGGCTGGATAGGCTCGACGGGTGCGAGCAGCTGATCAGCAGGCCGACCCGGCCGGTGTCGAGTGGCCGGCCCGCCTGCACGTGGTTACCGGCAAGGGCGGCACCGGCAAGACCAGCGTGGCGGCGGCCCTGGCCCTGGCCCTCGCGGCCGGCGGGCGACGAACCCTGCTGATCGAGGTCGAGGGGCGGCAGGGCATCGCCCAGCTCTTCGGCACCGACCCACTGCCCTACGAGGAGCGGCACCTCGCCGACGCGCCGGGCGGTGGTGAGGTCCGGGCCCTGGCGGTGGACGCCGAGGAGGCGCTGCTCGAATACCTGGACATGTTCTACCGGCTCGGCGCGGCCGGTCGGGCGCTGCGCAAGTTCGGCGCGATCGACTTCGCCACCACCATCGCTCCCGGGCTGCGCGACGTGCTGCTGACCGGGAAGGCGAAGGAGGCGACCACCCGCACCGTCGACCAGCGCCGGGTCTACGACGCCGTGGTGCTGGACGCCCCGCCGACCGGACGGATCGGCCGGTTCCTCAACGTGACGGCGGAGACCGCCCGGCTGGCGAAGGTCGGCCCGATCAAGACGCAGAGCGAGGGGGTCGCGGCGCTGCTGCGCTCGCCGATCACCGCGGTGCACGTGGTCACCCTGCTCGAGGAGATGCCGGTCCAGGAGACCGTGGACGCGGTCGCCGACCTCACCTCCTTCGGCTTCCCGGTGGGCCGGATCATCGTCAACGGCACCCGTCCGCCGCTGCCGACCGGCCGGGTGGTCAGCGCCGCCGAGCTGCGCCGGGGGCTGCTCGCCGCGGGACTGCCCGCCGACCGGGACGTCGTGGCTGGTCTCCACTCGGAGGCGCACGATCAGGTCATCCGCCGGGAGCTGGAGGACTCGCTCCGGGCCGACCTGGTCGAGTTGGGGCTCCCGATGATCGAGTTGCCGTTGCTGCCCGACGGGGTCGACCGGACCGGGCTCTCCGCCCTGGCAGAGGCCCTGCGCGGAGCCGATTGACTCACACCTGTCGTCGGCACGGGCGCACGGACCCGGTCGGCCCGATACGCTCGATTGGTGCCTTCTGCAGACGTGGCGCCACAGCTGGATGTCGACCAGGTCCTCGCTGATCCGGGCGTCCGGATCGTGGTGTGCTGCGGCTCCGGCGGGGTCGGTAAGACGACCACGGCCGCCGCGCTGGCACTGCGCGCCGCCGAGCAGCACGGCCGCCGTACGGTGGTGCTCACCATCGATCCGGCCCGCCGGCTGGCCCAGTCGCTCGGCCTCACCGAGCTGGACAACACCCCTCGTCAGGTGAAGGGGATCGACGTCGAGGCCAGCGGCGGCGAGCTGCACGCCATGATGCTCGACATGAAGCGGACCTTCGACGACGTGGTGCTCCAGCACACCGATCCGGCGAAGGCGGCGGAGATCTTCGCCAACCCCTTCTACCAGGCCATGAGTTCGACCTTCGCCGGCACGCAGGAGTACATGGCGATGGAGAAGCTGGGCCAGCTGCACGCCCGCGGTGAGTGGGACCTGATCGTGGTCGACACGCCGCCGTCCCGCTCGGCGCTGGACTTCCTGGACGCACCGGCCCGGCTCTCCCGCTTCCTCGACGGCCGGATGCTGCGGATGATGCTCGCCCCGGCGCGCAGCGGCGGCCGGAGCATGTTCAGCCTGGTCACCGCGTCGTTCGGGATGTTCTCCAAGGCCGTGCAGAAGGTGCTCGGCGCTCAGCTACTGACCGATCTCTCCGGCTTCGTGGCGGCGCTCGACTCGATGTTCGGCGGCTTCCGGCAGCGCGCCGAGCAGACGTACCGCATCCTCCAGGCCCGCGAGACGGCGTTCCTGCTGGTGGCGGCGCCGGAGCCGGACGCGGTCCGGGAGGCCGCCTACTTCGCCGGCCGGTTGCGTGAGGAGCGGATGCCGCTGGCCGGCCTGGTGCTCAACCGGGTGCACCGGCCGACGGTGCCGGCGCTGGACGCGGCCACCAGCCGGGCCGCGGCGGACCGGCTGGCCGAGCTGGGCGGGCACGAGGGTGCCGCCGAGGTGCTACGGGCGCACTCCGCGCTGGCCCGGCAGGCGGCTCGTGAGCAGCAGGTCGCCGCCCGGTTCACCGAGGCGTTCCCGCAGGTACCGACGGTGTCGGTGACAGCACAGCCCGCCGACGTGCACGACGTCGACGGGCTGCGAACGATCGGCGCGGCGATCAGCCGGTCGTGACCAGGTCCTTGCCGGCCTTCTCCTTGGCGTTCTTCTTCATGGCCGCCTCGAACATCTTGCGCCAGCTCGTGACCTGCGGGTGGCGGCGCAGCAGCGCCCGCCGTTCGCGTTCGGTCATGCCGCCCCACACTCCGAACTCGATCCGGTTGTCGAGCGCGTCTGCCAGGCACTCGTACCGAACTGGGCAGCTCCGGCAGATCCGCTTCGCGACGTTCTGTTCGGCGCCCTGTACGAACAGCGCGTCCGGGTCCCCGTTCTGACACGCCGCCAGCGACGGCCAGTCAGCAATCATGCCCATGCGTACACGTCCCCCCTTGCAGTACCTACCGACCTCGTTACGCGTCAGCCGGCAATCCCCCCGATCGCCCGCCCGGCCTTCCCCTAGGCGGCACGGACGACATGTGGCGCTGTCGCCGTCCACCATCATGCTCTGTAGTCACCCGATTACGCAACGTTGTCGGCCAAATCCATCATTCCGGACACTCCCGGCTTCCCGGGCCCTCGACCGCCGCTTACCCCGCCCCAGAACGTGAAAACGCTGCGAAGGCCCGACTCGAGCGGGAAGACTCGCGGCAGGTCACACGCAACCACACACCGGGGGTCATGCGTTTAGCACAACGAGGGCAGCGCGCGCAGGAAATGGGGAAAGAACGCCCCAGCGCCCCTCGTTCCCTACTCGCGTACCCTGTCGAGGTGACCTGGATGCGGAAACGTGACCACAATGTGCTGACCAACGCCGCATCGCTGCTCATATGTGGCCTACTGGCCGGCGTGGTGGTCGCAGCTGCGGCCTTCCCCGCAGTGGCGATGTCCGGACTGGCCGCAAAAGCCGGCGCGGAGACATTCGGCGCTCTGCCCACGGAGCTGACGGTGGCCCGCGCCCCGCAGATCACTTACCTGCTCGCCAAGGACGGCAAGACGCCGCTGGCCACTATGTACGACGAGAACCGTCGCGACGTGAAGCTCGCCGACATCTCGCCCTACATGGCGAAGGCCATCGTCGCCGCCGAGGATCACGACTTCTACAAGCACAACGGGGTCGACATCAACGGTGTCGCCCGGGCCTTCGTGAACAACCAGTCCGGCACCAACTCGCAGCAGGGCGCATCGACCCTGACCATGCAGTACGTCCGGCTGGCCATCGCGTACTCGGCCACCCACCCGGCCGACGTGGTCGCGGCGACCGAGGACACCAGCGCCCGCAAGCTGCGCGAGATGCGGTACGCGCTCCAGATCGACAAGGAGCTCTCCAAGGACGAGATCCTGGAGCGCTACCTGAACATCGCCTCGTTCGGCAACGGCGCCTACGGCGTCTACGCCGCCAGCCAGGTCTACTTCGGCAAGAGCCCGAAGAACCTCACCATTCCCGAGGCGGCCATGCTCGCCGGAATGGTGAAGGCGCCCAGCACCAACGACCCGACCACCAAGAGCGGCTACCCGCTCGCGCTGCAACGACGCGACTACGTCATCCAGAACATGGTCGACATCGGCGCCATCACCAAGCAGGAGGCGGAGGCCGCGAAGGCCACCAAGCTGGTCGTCAAGGGCAAGCGGGCACCGAACGGCTGCGTCGCCACCAACGTGAAGGAGTGGGGCTTCTTCTGCGACTACTTCTACCGCTGGTGGCTGCAGCAGGAGACCTTCGGCTCCACCTCGTACGACCGGGAGCGGCGCCTCAAGAGCGGTGGTTACACCATCGTCACCACCCTCGACCCGCAGGCGCAGCGCGGTGCCGACAAGGCGGTCCGCAAGTCGAAGAAGGTGACCGAGAAGGAAGCCGCCATGGTGGCCGTGGTGGAGCCGGGCACCGGCCGGGTCCGCGCGCTCTCGGTCAACCGCAACTACAAGCTCGACGACCCGAAGCACCCGGCCAACAAGCCGCACAGCGACCCGAAGCAGCGCGACAAGGGCAAGCGCGGCAACTACCCGAACACGGTGAACCCCCTGCTCACCGGCGGTGACGGCATCACCGGTTACCAGGCGGGCTCGACGTTCAAGATCTTCACGATCGTGGCGGCGCTGGAGAAGGGCATCCCGCTCAGCTACACCTTCAACTCGCCGCAGCAGTTCAAGTCGGAATACATCATCGACTCCAGCAGCCCGGCCGCCTGCCCGGGCACGCACTTCTACTGCCCGACCAACTCCGGCCTGAAGGCCGGCGGCGTGCAGAACATGTGGAGCGCGTTCAGCGCCTCGACCAACACCTTCTTCGTACCGCTGCAGCAGAAGGTCGGCGCGGAGAACGTGGTCGACGCGGCCAAGCGGATGGGCATCCAGTTCCGGGCCTCGAACGACGCCGACTTCGCCAGCACGAAGGACAAGGCCCATCAGTGGGGCGCGTTCACCCTCGGCGTCTCGCAGACCACCCCGCTGGAGCTGGCGAACGCCTACGCCACCCTCGCCGCAGACGGCAAGTACTGCGAGCCGATCCCGGTGCAGGAGATCCGCGACCCGGACGGGAAGAAGCTGGACATCGCCAACCCGCGCTGCGAGAAGCGGATCAGCACCGAGGTGGCCCGGGCCGCCGTGGACGTCGCCCGCTGCCCGGTCGGTGACAACTCGCCGACCACCAAGTGCGGCAGCAGCCGTACGGCGGCGAACGTGCGGGGCATCGTCGGCGCGCCGGTGGCCGGCAAGTCCGGCACCACCGACTCCGAGAAGACCGCTGCCCTGGTCGCCATGACCAAGCAGTACTCGGTGGCCGGCATCATGGCCGACCCCGACTGGCCGCAGACCAACGAGAAGATGCAGCACAACCAGCCGCACGGCATCAACCCGCCGGTCTTCGAGACGCTGCGCGACGCCATGAAGGGCAAGAAGGACATCAACTTCGAGCCGCCCGGTCAGAAGATCTCCGTCGGTGACCAGCGCTCGATCCCGGACGTGAAGTGCGCGTCCGTCGACACCGCGAAGTCCCGGATCAACGGCGCGGGCTTCGAGGCGGTCGTCTCGGACCAGCGGATCGCCTCCAGCTGCCCGGCCGGCTCGGTGGCCGGCACCAACCCCGACGGTCGGACCATCAAGGGCGGCGTGGTGACCATCCAGATCAGCAGCGGCGGTGGCGGCGGCGGCCGGCCGGGTAACAACCCGGACACTCCGCCGGGCAACCAGCCCAACCGTCCGGGCAACCGTCCCGGCGGCTGAGCCCGGCCGGGCCCGGCGGCACCAGCCGCCCGGCCCGGACCGCCCAGCGTGAACGTTGAAGGGCGGGCACCCCCTCGGGGGTGCCCGCCCTTCACGCACAACAACCCCGCCCCGCCCCTGCCTCTCACTCCCCGCCCACGCCCCTCACCCTCACCCCGCACCCCTCACCCAGGGCCGGCTCTTTCACGGAAAGAGTGGCCATCGCCGAGGCGGAGCGGACTCTTTCACGGAAAGAGTGGCCATCAGTGCGGAGGAGGGGACTCTTTCGGGGAAAGAGTCCGGGGCGCGGCGGGAGGGTCAGGCGCCGAGTTGGCGGCGTACCTCGGCGGCCACCCGGCCACCCTCGGCCCGGCCCGCCACCGCGGCCTGGGCCGACTTCATGGCCGGGCCCATCTGCGCCTTGCCGGTGAAGCCGCCCTCGGCGAGCGCCTGTGAGACGAGCTCGGCCAGCTCGGCGTCGCCGAGCTGCTTCGGCAGGTAACGCTCCAGCACCTCGCCCTCGGCGGTCTCCTTGGCGGCCTGCTCGGTGCGGCCCGCGTCGGCGAAGGCGACCGCCGACTCCCGGCGCTTCTTCGCCTCCTTGGTCAGCACCGCGAGCACCTCGTCGTCGGAGAGCTCACGCTTCACCTTCCCGGCGACCTCCGCAGTGCCCACGGCGGCCAGGGCGAGCCGCAGGGTCGACGTGGTCAGCTCGTCGCGCGCCTTCAGCGCGTTACGCATGTCCGTGGTCAGGCGGTCCTTCAGCGTGCTCATGGACCGTCAAACTACCCTGATCGGCATGCGAAAGCGCACAGTATTCCGGCTCGCGGCCACCACCGCCGCGGTGGGCGCGGCCACCCTGGCGTACGCGTCGCTCATCGAGCGCAACATGTTCACGCTGCGCCGGTACGACGTACCGATGCTGCCCACCGACTCGGAGCCGCTGCGCGTCCTGCACGTCTCCGACCTGCACATGACGCCCGACCAGGCGCGCAAGCAGCGCTGGGTGGCGTCACTGGCCGCGCTCGACCCCGACCTGGTGGTGGTGACCGGGGACAACATGGCGCATCCGGACGCCGTACCGGGGGTGCTCCGCGCCCTGCAACCGCTGCTCGACTACCCCGGTGTCTTCGTCTTCGGCTCCAACGACTACACCGGCCCGGTCTGGAAGAACCCGTTCACCTACTTCCTGCCTGACCGGGAGTACGTGGAGGGCGTCGAGCTGCCGTACGAGGAGCTGCGCGAGGTGCTCACCGGCGCCGGCTGGCTCGACCTCAACAACGCCCGGACGACGCTGAAGGCCGGCGGGCGGGTCATCGATCTGGTCGGCGTGGACGACCCGCACGTCGAGCGGGACGACTACGCCGCCGTGGCCGGGCCGGTCGCCGGGTCGGCCGACCTGTCGATCGCGCTCACCCACTCTCCCGAGCCGCGGGTGCTCGACCAGATGGCCGCCGACGGCTTCGGCCTGCTGCTCGCCGGCCACACCCATGGTGGGCAGGTCTGCGTACCCGGGGTCGGGGCGCTCGTCACCAACTGCGGGCTGCCCCGGTCGATGGCTCGGGGACTGCACCGCTGGCCGGGCTCCGACTCCTGGCTGCACGTCTCCGCCGGTCTCGGCACCCACCCGACCGCGCCGGTCCGGTTCGCCTGCCCGCCAGAGGCGAGCATCCTGACCCTCATCCCCCGCTGACCCCACCCCTTCCGCCAAGGCCGCCACCTTCCCCGAGGCCGCGGCTGCCCCGAGGGCCCGTCCCCAAGGCCTCGACCTGCCCCGAGCCCGCCAGAGAGGCCGCAACTTCCCCGAAGTTGCGGCCTCGATGGCGGCCCGGCCGGCAACTTCCGGAAAGTTGTCCGGATCATGGTCGCCCCGGTGGGCGGTCCTGGTCTCCGGGGGTGCGTGGCGGCGGCCGACCCGAGGGGGTACCGAGTTGGAGCCCCCGACCGGGTGGGCTACTATTTGTCGGCACGCCTCGGGGTGTGGCGCAGCTTGGTAGCGCGCTTCGTTCGGGACGAAGAGGTCGTCGGTTCGAATCCGGCCACCCCGACCAGAGGTAAGAGCAGGTCAAGGCCCCTCAACTGAGGGGCCTTGATTCGTATCCGGGCACCGTCGCGCGGCCCGGGACGGTGCCCGCTCCGTTGGCGGGGAGCCGCCGCGGGCCGGGTCCGCGCCTCTCCGGTGACGGATCAGCTCCGCAGGAAGGCCAGCAGGTCGTTGTTGACCTGGTCCTGGAGGGTGGCGGTCATCCCGTGCGGGGCGCCCGGGTAGTAGATCTCCTGGGCGTTCGCGACCAGCTGAGCGGTCTTCCGCGCCGAGTCCTTGACCGGGACGATCTGGTCGTCCTCGCCGTGCATCACCAGCGTGGGCACGTCGAACTTGGCGAGGTCGGCCCGGAAGTCAGTCTCCGAGAAGGCCTTGATGCTCTCGTAGGCGTTCTTCAGGCCCGACTGCATGCTCCACAACCAGAACTGGTCGAGGATGCCCTTGGACACCTTCGCCCCGGACCGGTTCGCCCCGTAGAACATCTGCGCCAGGTCCTGGTAGAACTGCGACCGGTCGTTGAACAGGTTCGTACGCAGCTCGTCGAAGACCTGCAGCGGCAGACCCTCCGGGTTGTCCGAGCTCTGCACCATGATCGGCGGCACGGCGGAGATGAGCACCGCCTTCGCCACCCGACCGGTCCCGTGCCGACCGATGTACCGCGTGACCTCACCGCCACCGGTCGAGTGCCCGACCAGGGTCACGTCGTTCAGGTCCAGCGCCTCGATCACCGCGGCGAGGTCGTCGGCGTACCCGTCCATGTCGTTGCCGGCCGAGGCCTGACCCGAACGGCCATGGCCCCGCCGGTCATGGGCGACGACCCGGAACCCGTTCTGCGCCAGGAAGAGCAGCTGCCCGTCCCACGCGTCCGCGTTCAAGGGCCACCCGTGGGAGAACGTTACGGCCGGACCGGAGCCCCAGTCCTTGTAGTAGATCTCGGTGCCATCCTTCGCGGTGACGTACGCCATGACACCCAGCTTGCCGGAATCCGCCCCTGCCCGAGCCCGAACCACCACTTCCCCTGCTCGGGCCTGTGCTCCGCCGGTTTCCGGTAATCCACCGGTGGCCGCTGCTACAGCTGAACCCAGTAGCGCCGCACGGCACCGAGTTCGGTGTCCCGGACGTCCTCCAGAATTCCGCCCTGGCGCTCGATGGTCCGCGCCGAGGCGACGTTCGCCACCTCACAGGTGATGAGCACCCGGTCCAGGCCGAGCGTCCGCGCCTCGTCGAGCATCCGGCCCAACGCCCAGCCGGCCAACCCACGCCGACGCGCGGAGGGCCTGATGCCGTAGCCGATGTGTCCGCCGACCCGCAACAGGAAGTCGTCGAGCGCGTGCCGCAGGGCGATTCCGCCGAGCACCTGGTCGCCCTCGACGATCCACCGGTACGTGCAGTGCGCCCGCCCGGCCTTCAGGGGCTTCGTCGGATCCGACTGCTCGATGAGCCGGGCCACCCAGGTGGCGAAGCCGCCGGACGACCGCACCTCGTCCGCCGGGCGCAGGCCGAACCCGTCCTCGTGTGCGCCGGGTCCCCACTCGTCGTGCGCTTCGAGCCAGGCGGCGTGCAGGTCGACGGTGGGGGTGATCAGTTCGGGCATCCCAGCGACGATAACGGCTCCCGCGGATCGAGCCGGAAGGGCCACCGACGCGCTGCCCGGCCGGGCGCGGGCCGGGGGGCCACCGACGCGCTGTGCGGGCGGGCGCGGGCCGACCGCTGAGCCCTCGGGGCCGCTCGGGCGGCACCCCCGCCAACGCACGAGGAGCGGACGACGCGAGGGTGACTAACATTCGGGGTCATGCTGCGCATCTGGGGTCCACCGGGGCTGCTGCTGGCGACCGGTGTCTACGTGGCGGCCACCCTGCGACCGCTCTGGCTCGGCATCACGTGGCTGGTGCTCCTCGTGGCGCTGGCGTCGGTGCTGTCGCCGCTGGCCTTCCCCGGCTCGGTCACGGCGGCGCAGGCCCGCCGGCGCGGTGCCGCGGACGGGCGGCCGGTCGTCTACTGGCGGCCCGGCTGCACCTACTGTCTCCGGCTGCGCCTGCGGCTCGGCCGCGCCGCCCGCCGGGCGTACTGGGTCAACATCTGGAGCGACCCGGACGGCGCGGCGACCGTCCGGGCGATCGCCGGTGGGAACGAGACCGTGCCGACGGTGGTGCTGGCCGACGGCACGGCGGTCGTCAACCCGACCCCGGGCTGGCTCCGCACCCGGCTGGGCCGGTAGTCGCCCACTCGACCGGGGAGTTGATCAGCCGGCCCGCTTCGCGGTGAGCGTCGCGCCGAGGGTGCCGGAGCGCCGCTCCGCCGCGCACTGCACGAGCAGCGCCACCACCAGCAACGCCAACGCGGAGAGCGCGGGCAGCACCCGGGCCGGCGCGATGAGCAGGAGGAGCGCGACGGCGCCGACGATCGGCGGCAGCGCGGCCCGAACGGCGGTGAGCCGGACGCAGAGCACCCGGCCGACGAGATAGAGCGCGGCGCCGCCGTAGAGCGCGACGACACCGGAGAGGCCCAGCGCGTGCCGACCGACGCCGCCCCTCTCGTGGATGAGCATCGCCAGCACCTGCTCGATGCCGAGCGCGATGTACATGATCCCGGCGATCATCGGTAGGTGGGCGAGGCTGAAGACGTCGCCGGCGATGGTGCCTCGCCGCGCTCGCGGCACCGTCGCCATGACGCGCTCGACGGCCGACGCGAACCGGTCGAAGTACAACCGCCACAGGCAGACGGTGACGACGAAGCCCAGCAGCGCCGCCAGCAGCACCCACCAGGTGGCCAGCTCCGCGCCGGCACCGAGGCCTATCGAGATCAGCGACTCACCGATCGCGATGATGACCACCAAGCGGTGCCGCTCGGTGAAGTGGCTGACGCTGCGTAGCTCCCACGGGCTGTAACGGGAAGCGATCCGGCCGCCCCCGACGTCGATCAGGAACGCCACCGCCCAGAGCGCCGTCTGCGCCGTGCCGCCGAGCAACGCCCCGACCACCAACGGGATCCACCCCAGCGCCAGCGGGATCGCGCTCAGCCGGAGCGTACGGGTGAGCTGCGCGCTGCGGGACACGTAGAGGTAGAGCGCGAGGTGCAGGACCCGTACCACCAGGTAGGCGAAGGCGAGCAGGAGCGGGGCGGGCAGCAGCGGATCGGGCTCCTCCTGCCAGGCGTCCGGGATCGCCAACGCGGCCACGAAGAGCGCCGCCATGGCGGCCAGCGTGCCGGTGCGGACCAGGCCGACGTCCGCGCGCGCCTCGTTGCCCAGCCAGGCGTACGAGGACCAGGAGAACCACAGCAGCAGGATGAGGATCAGCCCACGGAGCATGGTGACGGCCGTGGGGGTCTGCGCCATGAACTCGACGATCCGGGTGAGCGCGAAGACGAAGACGAGATCGAAGAAGATCTCGAAGTTCGTCGTCCGGTGCGTCTCCTCGGTCGTCTCGTACCTGGTCCGGGAGATGCGCACCCCGTCATCCTCGTGGCGGCACCGGGGCGACGAGGCCGGTTCGGCGAAGGGGAGGGCTCAGTCCTGGTGTTCGGCGCGCTCGATCTCGGCGAACGCCGCGGCGAGGTAGGCGTCGAGGGTCCGGCCGGTGCCGGCCGCCAAGTCGGCGACGAGCAGCGGGGCGTGCCGGGCGATCGCCTGTGGATCGGGCGGAGCGTCGTCGCCGTCCGGGTCGTACACCCCGAGCGCGCCGGCGAGCAGGACCAGCAGCACGTGCGGATCGACACCGGAGCACCACTGCGCGGCACTGCGGGCGCAGCGCTCCAACACCTGCCGGACGTCGTCGCCGGCCACGCCGTCCGGGTGGCTCTCCTCGAGCAGCAGCCGGACCACCGCACCGAGCACCAGCCCGGACCGTTCGGCCGTCGCGAGCCGGGCCACCGCCTCGTCGTACGCCGGCACGTCGCGCTGCTGCGCGGCGGTGACCGCCTCGACGGCGCTCTCCGCGATCTCCCGGGCCGATGCGGGCAGGTGGCGCCAGGTGGTGGTCACCCCGCCAGCATCGCAGAGCGGTCGGACATCGCCTCGGGTGGTCTCCGTCACGAACCGGCCCGCACGGCGCAGGCCGGCCGTTAATCGAGTCGCACGTTGTCGCAGCCACCGCAGAGAATGCGGGCATGCTGCGCCGCGCCCTACCCCGCCGTTCCGAAGCCCGACGCATCCTCGTCGGCACCCTGCTCTCGGCGATCGGGCGTGGTCTCACCCTGCCGTTCCTCTTCATCTACCTGACCGACGTACGGGGGCTCACCGACGCGCGCGCCGGCCTGGTGATCGGCTGGTACGGCGCGGTCACGCTGGCGCTGTCGCCGCTCGGCGGCACCCTGATCGATCGTTTCGGCGCGCGCCGGGTGGTGCTCCCCTGCCTGCTGATCGAGGCGGTCGGCACCGGTTCCCTGGCCCTGGTCCACTCGACCGGCTCCGCGTTCCTGGTGGCCACGGTGATCGCGGTGGGCAGTTCGGCCATCTGGTCGGGGCAGAACACCATCCTCGCCTCGCTGACCGACGACGGGGAACGACAGCGCGTCTTCGGCCTGAACTTCGCCCTGCTCAACCTCGGCATCGGCATCGGCGGGATGACCTCGGGCGCGATCGTCGACACCGGCCGCCCGGTGACCTTCCAGATGATCTACCTGCTGGACGCGGTGAGCTATCTGATGCCGGCCCTGATCCTGCTCACCCTGCCCGGCGTCGGCCGCCGGATCAGCTCGGCCCCGGCCGACGAGCGGTCATCCGGCGGCGGCTACCTCACGGTGCTGCGGGACCGTCCGTTCCGCCGGCTGGTGATCTTCGGCCTGATCCTCACCACCTGCGGCTACGCGCAGATCGAGGTGGGTTTCACCGCGTACGCCATCCGGGTCGTCGAGGTGAGCCCCCGGGTGGTGGCCTGGGCTCTCGCCGCCAACACCGTGATGATCGTGCTGGCGCAGCTGGTGGTGATCCGGCGCTTGGAGGGGCGCAGTCGCACCGGCGCGCTCGCCGTGGTGGGTGCGGTCTTCGCGGCGGCCTGGCTCATCCTCGGCGCCGCCGGGGTGGTCGGTACGAGCAACGCGATCGTCGCCGCGCTCGGCGTGATGGCCTGCTCCGCGATCTTCGGCTTCGGCGAGACGATGCTCTCGCCCGTGATGCCGGCGTTGACCAACGCGCTCGCCACCGACGAGCTTCGGGGCCGCTACAACGCGATGAGTTCCATGATCTTCGGGGTGAGCGGAGTGATCGGTCCGGTGACCGCCGGTCCACTGATCGGGGCGGCCGACGGCAAGGTCTGGGTCGCGGCCGTCGTCGGCGGTTGCCTGCTCGCCTCGGTGGTGGCGCTCTCCCTGCGCCGCCTGCTCGCCCCCGCCGTGGACGGCCGCGTCGCCGCAGACCAGAGCGTCTCGAAAACGCCCGAGCCGACCCCGGCCACCGCCTGACCCCCGCCCCGCCCGGGCCTGCCCCCGCCCCGCGGTTCGTGCACTTCACCGAAAGTGTCGTCTCCGGGGCACGCGAGGCAGCACTTTCACCGAAAGTGTTGTCTCCGGGCCAGGCGAGGCAACACTTTCACCGAAAGTGCGCGGACAACTCCCGCGCGCGGGGCGCGGGGCGCGCGGCGCGCGCGGGGTGGGGGTGGCGGCGGGTCCACTGGGGAGGGCGGAGACGGCTCGGGCCCCGGAGCGGGGTGCTCCGGGGCCCGATCGTTGGCGGGTCGGCCGTCAGGCGGCTTCACCGGTGGTGCGGATCCGGTCCAGCGCCGGGGCGGAGACCGGGCTCTCGGCGGTCAGGTACGCGACGAACGCGTCCAGGTCGATCAGGCCGGTGACCAGGTTCGTGCCGGCGGTGAGGGCGCTGAAGCCGTCACCTCCACCGGCCAGGAAGTTGTTCACCGTCACCCGGTAGGTGGCGGCCGGGTCGACGGCGACGCCGCCCAGCGTGAGGCTGCCCCGGACCACCCGGGTGCCGGCGCACGGATCGGCAGCGCCGCCCGTGGTGCCGTTCGGGTCGACCACGTAGCGCACGCTCGACGACGGGTAGAGGACCCGGTTGACCGCGAACTGCTGCTCCAGCACGCAGTAGAGCTGCGCGCCGGTGAGGTCGAGCGTCACCAGGTTGTTGGCGAACGGCTGAACCGTGAACGCCTCCTCGTAGGTGACCGGGCCGGCGTCCAGGTCGGCGCGGACACCGCCGGGGTTCATGAACGCGGCGACCGCGTCCTGCTCGTCGTCGGTCGCGGCGAGCTGCGCGTCCGCGATCAGGTTGCCGAGCGCGGACTCGCCCGTCGTCGTACCGAAGAGGGTCTCCTGGCTGCGGGTGATCGGCGCGGTGGTTTCGCCGACCTGGCGGTCGGCGACCGGCCCGAGGACGGTGTTGTAGCGGTCGATCAGCGCGGTCTGCTTCGGGTCCTTGGCCACGTCGCGGGTGACCACGACGTTCTCGGCCTTCGCGCTGAGCACGTCACCGCTGCGCCGGTCGATCTTCAGGTCGATGTCGGTGACCAGCCGGCCGAACGAGCTCGCGCTCGTCACGAGCTTCCCGTCGATCTCGCAGTTGTACGCCTGGTGCGTGTGCCCGCTGACCACCACGTCGATCGACGGGTCCATCCGTTCGGCGATGTCGACGATCGGGCCGGTCATGCCGACGCAGTCGTTGATTCCGCCGCCGGCGGCCTGGGTGCCGCCCTCGTGCAGCAGGACGACGATCGCCTCGACGCCCTTGCGGCGCAGCTCCCGGGCGTACCGGTTGGCGGTCTCCGCCTCGTCGGCGAAGCTCAGGCCGGCGACGCCTTCCTGGCTGACGATCTGCGGGGTGCCCTCCAGGGTCATCCCGATGAAGCCGACCTTGACGCCCTGGACCTTGTGGATGGCGTACGGCGGGAGCAGTGGCCGTCCGGTCGAGGTCTTGAACGCGTTGGCCGAGAGGTACTGGAAGCCGGCGCCGCGGTACGGGGTGCCGTCGGCGCAGCCGTCCACGGGGTGGCAACCACCGTTCTGGATTCGCAGCAGCTCGGCGGCGCCCTCGTCGAACTCGTGGTTGCCGACGCTGGCGTAGTCGAGCCCGGCCATCGACAGCGCCTCGATCGTCGGTTCGTCGTGGAAGGCGGCGGAGAGCAGCGGCGAGGCGCCGATCAGGTCACCGGCGGCCACGGTGACCGTGTTCTTCTTCTTGGCGGCGGCCCGCAGCTCGGCCAGGTGGGTGGCGAGGTACTCGACGCCACCGGCGGACTGACCGTCGATGGTGCCGCTGGAGCCGCTCGGTGGTTCGAGGTTGCCGTGGAGGTCGTTGAGCGCGAGCAGGGTGACGTCGACGGGCTTCGGGCCCGCCTCGGCCTGCTGCGGCGTGCTGGTGACCGCGCCGAAGGCGGCCACCGCGAGCACGGTCAGGCCGACGGCGGCCCGACGCATCGCGGGGATGGTCATGGAACTCCTCGAAGGACTCGGGTACGAGGCCCGGACGACCGGGCCCTGACCGGCACAGTCGGAAGGAGGCAGCTGTCGGAGGTTGCTGCCGTGTGGCCCAGCCTCTCATCGATCGGCCCGCCGGGCGACCGGTGAGACCTGCGACTACGTCGAGAACTCACGGTGTCGGCCGGAGAAGCCCGAGGTGACGGTGCGGCCCGGCCCGGATACACCCGGGGCTGCCGTTGCTCAGAAACCGCAGGTCTCTCCGGCGGAGTGGCTGACCTGGACGGTGTGGGTGACACAGCCGCCGTCGGCCACCAGGTGGAGCAGGAACCCGGTCGGCTCGGTGACCCAGCTGATCGGCTCGTCCGGGGTCATGGTGAGCGACACCTGTCGCCAGGTGCTGGGGGCGGTGGTGAGCACGGTGCCGGCGAAGGCCGCGGTGACCGGCCGGTGCAGGTGGCCCGCCCCGACCCGGACCACGTGCCGGTGCCGGCCGACCACCTCGGCGAGCGCGTCGGCGTCCGCCAGCCTGATCGCGTCGAGGGCCGGCACTCCCACGACCATCGGCGGGTGGTGCAGGAACACCAGTGCCGGCACGTCCGGCCGCCCGGCCAGCACGCCGTCGAGCCAGCTCAGCTGCTCCTCGCCGAGCTGCCCGCCGTCCGCGCCCGGCACCAGGGAGTCCAGGACGATGACGCTGGCCGCCTCGTGGTCGACGTGGTAATACGCGGAGTAGCCCCCACCCAGCCACGGCGTACCGCCGAACTGGTCGAGCAGCGACTCGCGGTCGTCGTGGTTGCCCGCCGCCAGGTGCACCGGCAGCGGGAAGTTGCCGATCACCTCGCGGAGTACGAGGTACTCGTCGGGTCGCCCGCGATCGACCAGGTCACCGGTGATCACCACACAGTCGGGGCGCGGCCGCAGCGCGAGCACCCGCCCGAGCGCCTGGTGCAGGCCGGTCGCGGGGTCGGCGGCGAGCGGGCCGGTGGTCAGGTGCGGGTCGCTGAGCTGGGCGATGAGCATGGCACGCCTCCTCGCAGGCGGGGTCTTCACGCTATCGTCGCGCCGTCCCGCGCGGGGCCCCGCCGGATCCACCGGCCGTATCCACAACCTGTGGATGGCACATGTGTACGAAGACGCTGCGCGATCTTGATCGGGGCGGCGCCGGTCACGTCATGAGTACGCTTGGTCGCAGGTTCGGCACCGGCCGACCCACCCCTACCTGGAACGACGAGCGAGTGGATCACCAGCGGATCATCCGTGACGTCACGGCCGACCTCCCCACTGCCCCGACCGTCCTCGATGCCTGCCAGCGGTTCGTCACCGCCCTCGCCGGGCACACCCCGGCGGCCGTCTCCGTGCTGCTCCAGGTCCAGGACCGGTTGCGCTCCGTCGCGGCCACCGGCGCCTGGCAGGTCTTCTCGACCGTGCCACCGAAGACCGGCATCGTCGGCCGGGTGTTCGCCACCGGCGAGACCGCGGTCGTGCCCGACGTCACCGCCGACCCCGACCACCTGCCGGTCCGACCGGACGTCGTCGCCGAGATCTGCGTACCGGTGGTCGACCCGGCCGGACGGTCGGTCGGCGTGCTGGACCTGCAGTGGAGCACGCCGCTCGACCTGACGCCGTGGCGGGTCACCGCCGAGCGGCTGGCCGCCCGCCTCGGCGCCCGGATCATGGCGCTCGGCGGCCCGCCAGCGGAGAGCCGGAGCGAGAAGCTGCTCCGGCACGCCGCCGCGCTCTCCGCCGCGACCACGGAGTGCGACCTGATCACGGCGGTGATCTGCGCCGCTCGCGACGTCTCCGGGCTCGCCGCCCCGGTGCTGCTGCTGACCGGCCGGGGGCAGACCCGGCTCGGCAAGCCGCCGCACACCCCCGGTGAGCTGGAGAACCGGATTCGCGCCGAGCTGACCGAGGCCGGGCCGGCGGCGCTCGACCGGATCGTCGGCCGGGTCCACCGGTACGGCGCCGGCTACACCCTCGGCGAGGCCGGGCAGCCGCCGACGGCGGAGTACGTTCCGCTGGCCCGCGCGGGCGTACGCGCCCTGGTGGCGGTCCCGCTCGGGCCTCCCGACGGCGGAGGGGTGCTGCTCGTCGCCGACGAGCGTCTGATCCGCCCCGATCCCACCACGGTGAGCCTGATGGAGCTCCTCGCCGGCCAGGCCTGGAACAGCCTCGACCGGATCCGTACCCTCGACCGGCTGCGCGAGCAGGCCAGCTCCGATCCGCTCACCGGGCTGCGGCACACCGGGCCGTTCGGCAAGCGGATCGCGGCGGCCACGCCGGGGCGTACGGCGCTGCTGGCGGTCGACGTGGACGGCTTCAAGTCGGTCAACGACACGTACGGCCACCAGGCCGGCGACCGGCTGCTGATCGGCCTGGCCCGGGCGCTGGAGGGCGCGCTGCGGCACGGCGACGAGCTGTACCGGATCGGCGGCGACGAGTTCGTCGCGGTGATCGAGGTGAACCGGCCGGAGGAGGCGGTCCGGATCGCCGAGCGGCTCACCGAGGCGGCCCGGCGTACCGGGCACACGATCAGCGTCGGGGTGGCGCTACCGCGCCCCGGCGAGTCCGCGGAGCTCACTCTCCGCCGCGCCGACCAGGCTCTCTACACGGTCAAGCGGCAGGGCCGCGACGGCGTACGCCTGGCCCCGGCCTGACCCACCCCGCACGATCACCCGGTCGGGCGGCCCGCCACGAGCGACGGGGTCAGAGGCGGGCCAGCTCGACGGCGAGCAGTTCGGCGATCTGGGCGGTGTTCAGGGCCGCACCCTTGCGGAGGTTGTCGCCGGTGATGAAGAGGTCGAGGGCGCGCGGGTCGTCGAGGGCCCGACGGATCCGGCCGACCCAGGACGGGTCGGTGCCGACCGCGTCGATGGGCATCGGGAACTCACCGGCGGCCGGGTCGTCGACCAGGATCACGCCGGGGGCGTTCCGCAGCACCTCGCGAGCGCCCTCGGCATCCACCTCGGTGGCGAAGACGGCGTGCACGGCGACCGAGTGGCCGGTCACCACGGGCACCCGTACGCAGGTGGCGGAGACCTTCAGGTCGGGCAGGCCGAGGATCTTCCGGGACTCGTTGCGGACCTTCATCTCCTCCGAGGACCAGCCGCCGTCGGCCGGCGAGCCGGCCCAGGGCACCACGTTCAGCGCGAGCGGGGCCGGGAACGGGCCGAGCTCGTCGCCGACCGCCTGGCGGACGTCGCCCGGCCGGGAACCGAGCACCCGATCGCCGGCGATCTTCCCGAGCTGGGTGTGCAGGGCGTCCACGCCGGCCTGACCGGCGCCGGAGACCGCCTGGTACGAGGAGAGCACCAGCTCCCGCAGGCCGTACTCGCGGTGCAGCGGGGCGACCGCGACGATCATCGCGAGGGTGGTGCAGTTGGCGTTGGCGATGATGCCCTTCGGCCGGTTGCGTACCTGCTCGGGGTTGATCTCGGGCACCACCAGCGGCACGTCCCGGTCCATCCGGAAGGCCCCGGAGTTGTCGACGACGATCGCGCCCCGGTCGACCGCGACCGAGGCCCACTGTGCGGAGACCTCGTCGGGCACGTCGAACATCGCGACGTCGACGCCGTCGAACGCCTCCGGCGTGACGGCCTGGACGGTCAGCTCGTCGCCCCGGCACCGGACCTGCCGCCCGACCGATCGCTCGGAGGCGAGCAGCCGGATCTCACCCCAGACGTTGCGGCGGGCGCTGAGCAGCTCACACATGACGGTGCCCACGGCACCGGTCGCACCGACGACGGCGAGGGTGGGCAGCTCGCCCATCGGCCCTACCGCCCGGTGCCCGCGTAGACCACGGCCTCGGTGTCGCCACCGAGGTCGAATGCGTCGTGGATGGCACGGACCGCCGCGTCGAGGTCGGTGTCCCGGCAGACCACGGAGACCCGGATCTCGGAGGTCGAGATCATCTCGATGTTGACGCCGGCAGCGCCGAGGGCGGCGAAGAAGCCGGCCGCCACCCCCGGGTGGGAGCGCATGCCCGCGCCGATGAGGGAGACCTTGCCGACGTGGTCGTCGTAGAGCAGGCCCTTGAACTTGACCGACTCCTGGATCTTGCTGAGCGCGGCCATCGCGGTCGGACCGTCGGTCTTGGGCAGTGTGAAGGAGATGTCGGTGCGCCCGGTGCCCTCGGTCGACACGTTCTGCACGATCATGTCGATGTTGATCTCGGCGCTCGCGGCGGTGTCGAAGATCCGCGCGGCGGCGCCCGGCTCGTCCGGTACGCCGACGATCGTGATCTTCGCCTCGCTGCGGTCGTGGGCGACCCCGGTGATCAGCGCTTGCTCCACAGGAAGGTCCTCCATCGATCCGGTGACCATCGTGCCGGTGTTGGTCGAGTATGACGAACGGACGTGGATCGGCAACCCCGCCCGGCGGGCGTACTCCACGCTGCGCAGGTGCAGGACCTTGGCGCCGCAGGCGGCCAGCTCCAGCATCTCCTCGTAGGTGATCTGCTTGATGTGCCGGGCGTTGGGCACGATCCGCGGGTCGGCGCTGAAGATGCCGTCCACGTCGGTGTAGATCTCGCAGACGTCGGCGTGCAGCGCCGCGGCGAGCGCGACGGCGGTGGTGTCCGAGCCGCCCCGGCCCAGCGTGGTGACGTCCTTGGTGTCCTGAGAGACGCCCTGGAAGCCGGCGACGATCACCACCGAGCCCTCGTCGAGCGCGCCCTTGAGGCGGCCCGGCGTGACGTCGATGATCCGCGCCTTGCCGTGCACCGAGGTGGTGATCACGCCGGCCTGGGAGCCGGTGAACGAGCGGGCTTCGTACCCCAGGTTGTGAATGGCCATGGCGAGCAGCGCCATGGAGATCCGCTCCCCGGCGGTGAGCAGCATGTCCAGCTCACGGCCCGGCGGCAGCGGGCTGACCTGGTTGGCCAGGTCGAGCAGCTCGTCGGTGGTGTCGCCCATCGCGGAGACGACCACCACGACGTCGTCGCCGGCCTTGCGCGCGGCGACGATCCGCTCCGCGACCCGCTTGATCCGCTCCGCGTTCCCGACGGAGGACCCGCCGTACTTCTGCACCACGAGTGCCACGACGGTGCGCTCCCTCCCAGTGACCCTGAGCGTGCCGACGCCGCCGGTCACGGGGCCGGCGGCGCGCGTCAGACCTCCCCAGGGTATCGGGCCGCTCGGGCCGCCGGGTCAGGTGATCCCACCATCCGGCCCCGACGCCCCGGCCCGCACCGCCTCGCAGCCGCCGCGACCAGCGTCGATTCGGACACCGGGAACACCCGGTCCGAGGAGGGCCTCGGCGCGCCGGTCCCGGTCGCCCTCCGCGACACGCCGATCGCCGATGGCGGGCGGACCGGCGCAGCGGGCTCGTGCGCCGGAGAATGAGGCGGTGTACGACCTCTCCCGACCGAACCGGCCCGCGACCGGCCCGCGCACCCTCGACCGCCACACGACCGGTACGCCCACGGTCGAGGCGGTGGCGGCCCGCCCGCGACTGTCCGCCCCGATGGCGCTCCTCGCGCTCGCCCTGCCGGCGCTCCTCGTCGCCTGCTCCGCCGACCCGCCGCCGGCTCCCCCACCGATCAGCGCCGGCCCGGTCGCGGTCGACGCCGCCCGGGACGAGCTGGCCGCGCTCGCCGCGGCGGCGCAGGACCGGCACCTGACCGCCCACTACCGGTTCAGCCGCGGCGGCGAGTCGGACCGGACGATCGTCGTCACCAGCGCGAACGACGGCAGCTGGCGGGTCGACGTGCCCGGTGGCGCGCTCGGCGGCGCCTCGGACATCTCGCTGGCGGCCAACACCGAGGGGCTCTTCCAGTGCGCCCTGCCCTCGGCCGCCCGCCCGGAGCCGCCGGGCTGCGTACGCCTCGGCGACCCCGACGACGCGATCCCGCGCCGGCTGGATCCCCGGGTGCAGCACCCGTTCACCGACTGGCTGGAGGTGCTCACCGACCGGCGCGCCCCGCTGTCGGTCTCACCGGCCCAGCCGCTTCCGGACGCGCCCGGCGCCTGCTACTCGGTGGAGACCACCTCGGCCTCGCTGAACGCCCCGCTCGACGTGGGCATCTACTGCTACGACCGGGACGGCACGCCGACGGCGGTCCGCACCGAGTACGGCACGCTCACGCTGGCCGGTACGCCCGCTCCGGCACCGTCCACCGTGCAGCTGGCCGGTCCGATCGTCGAGGGTGAGCCGCTCGGCACGGCCGCGCCGCCATCGCCCGACTCACCCGATTCACCCAACTCGCCCGATTCGCCCGGCAGCCAGAGCCCCCAAACGCAGTGATCTTCATACCGTTACGGGTGCTATTGCCCACATTCGGCACCCCGGGTCGCTAGGGCGAATCGACCATACGGGACGCTTCATCCCATGCCCGACCTCACCCCGCTGCTCGCCTTCCGCTGGAGCCCTCGGGCGTTCGACCCGAGCACCGAGCTCAACCCGGAGGAGGCCGCCTCGCTGCTGGAGGCGGCCCGCTGGGCCCCCTCGGCGGGCAACCGCCAACCCTGGCGGTTCGCGCTCGGCCACCGCGACGACGAGACGTGGAAGCGGATCCTGACCTGCCTGCCGGTCGACGACCAGGGCTGGGCGCGGCACGCCTCCGCGCTGTTGGTGGGGGCGCACACGGGCGACGACGAGCGGGCCGCGTACGACCTGGGCCAGGCCGTTGCCCACCTCACCGTGCAGGCCACCGCGCTCGGCCTGCACGTGCACCAGCTCACCCGCTTCGACCGGCCGGGCCTCGCCCTGGAGCTCGACCTTCCCGGCGAGGTCCACCCGCTGGTCGTCGCGGCCGTCGGCCGGATCGGTGACCCGTTCACGCTGCCGGAGGAGCTGCGTCGTCGGGAGGTCGGCCTGCGGCATCGCCACCCCGTCGCGGACCTGCTGCTCGCCTGACTACCCGATCGGGTCACCGCCGCGGCTGGCCCGGAGCAGAACCCTCGCGGCGTCGGTGTTGCGATAGAGGACGTGCCGGCCCTGCCGGGACCGGGAGACCAGACCCGCGGCGTGCAGCGCGCCGAGGTGCTGGGAGACACCTCCGGCGGACATCGCGGTGAGTCGGGCCAGGTCAGTGGTGGTGGTCGCCGTCTCGAGCAGGTGCAGCAGCGCGGCTCGGCCGGGGCCGACCACCCGCGCCAGCGAGTCGCCGGGCGGCGGCGGGGTCGCCTCCCAGAGCGTCCCGACCGCCCGCACCGGGTACGCCCCGGCCGGCAGCGAGTCCTCCAGCAGGTTCCACAGCACCTGCTGCCCGCTGAACACCGTCGGGTTCAGCGCCAGTCCGCGACCGCGGAGGTCGAAGTCCCGTTCGAACGGGTCGTCGCTGACCACCCGGTCGCCGAGCCAGCGCAGGCTCGGGTGGAGCTGTTCGAAGAACCGGCCGGCGCCGTTCTCGGCGAGCTGGGTGGCCCGGTACGCCACGTCGGCGTCGAGCACGGCCCGCATCCGTGGCCAGTCCGGGGCGATCGCCTCGTCGTACCAGACCCGCACCGCGTCGACGAGCTGCGGCAACAGCCCACGCGGGTCGGCGAGGAGCGCCTGCCCGAACGCGTTCAGCGGCCGGCGCGGGGTGGTCGCCAGCAGGTCCTGGACCACCACGGCCGGTGGTGTCGCCGAGATCTGGTCGAGCTGCTCGGCGATCTCCACGTTCGGTCGGGCCGCCGGGGTGAGGAAGTCGGGCAGCCAGCAACCCCGCCGGGCCAACGCCCGCAGCGGTCGGACCCGCTCGGCGACCTCGGGACGGCGCACTGTCACCCGGGCCCGGTCGATCCAGGGCAGGTGCACCGCGTAGCGGACCGGACTGGCCAGCGCCCACATGCTCATGACCGTCTCGTTGATCGGTGACACGGCGAGCCGGACGCCCGCCACGTCGGCCAGGCTGAACCGCAACTCGGACACGCGCCCTCCCCGGGAGCAGGATTCGGCCCAGCCTAAAAGGCTCGACCGATGTCGTGGGGGCCCGGTTCACTTCCCGGCCATGGGGACCAGAGACACCATCCGTACCGCTGTCGCAAACGTCGTACCGCCGGCCGGCTTGACCCGCGCGCTGGCCGTGCAGGCCATGGTCTATGCCGTCGGCAGCGGCCTGTTCCACGCCGGCAGCGCCGTCTTCTTCACCCGGGCGCTGGGGCTCAGCGCCGCCCAGGTCGGGCTGGGCCTGTCCATCGCGGCAGGGGTGTCGCTGCTCGGCACGGTGCCGCTGGGCGGGCTCACCGACCGGTACGGACCGCAGCGGGTCTGGATCATCGGGCTGGTGCTGAACGCGGCGCTCTTCGCGACGTACCCGTTCGTGGGCGGCTTCGCCGGTTTCCTCGCCGTGGTGGTGGCGCTGGCGGCGGTGGACGCGTCGACCGGCGTGGCCCGCCAGGTCTACTCGATCAACGCGCTCCCCCCGGCCGAACGGGTCACGGCGATGGCGTACCAGCGTTCGTCGTTGAACGTCGGGTTCGGGCTGGGCGCGGTGATCAGTGGTGTGGTGCTGGCCGTGGACACGATCGAGGCGTACCGGGGAATGGTCTGGTTCATCGCGACCGTGATCCTGGTGACGGCCCTGTTCGTACGACGACTGCCCCGGCTGCCGCAGGTGACCCGGCCGGTGGAACCGATGGGTCGGCTCGCCGTGCTGCGGGACCGGCCGTTCATGACGGTGTCCCTGCTCTCCGGGCTGCTCACCGCGCACGGAGTGCTCTACCTGACGGTCATGCCGCTCTGGATCCTCACCCACACCGACGCCCCGAAGGCGGTGATCGCCGCTCTGGTGCTGCTCAACACGGTTCTGATCGTGCTGCTCCAGGTGCGCGTCAGCCGGGGCGCCGACACCGCCGCGGGTGCGGCGCGGGCCTCCCGTCGTGGGGGTCTGCTGATCGCCCTGTTCTGTCTGGTCCTGCCGATCTCCGGGGTCACCCGGGGGCTGCTCACCGTGGTGGTGCTGGTGGCTGCCGCGACGCTGCTGATCCTGGCCGAGCTGATCGAGTCGGCGGGCACCTGGGGGCTCACCGCCACCCTGCCGCCGGACGACCAGCGCGGCGCGTACGTGGGGGCGCTGCGGCTCGGCGAGCAGGTGCAGTACCTGATCGCTCCGGCGGGGTTGACCGCGCTCGGGGTGACCACCGGGGGCTGGGGCTGGTTCCCGGCGGCGGCGATCTTCGTGCTGATCGGGCTGGCGATCGTACCCGCGGTGGCCTGGGCGGGACGGACGCCGAGGCTGGGTTCCCCGGCCCCGGAGCCGGCCATGACGCCGGTCCCATAATCCGGACCTACCTTTCCACCCCCGGTTCCATCACGTACGGTGACTTGGTCATGTGGCGGGCGCTTCTTCTCCTTGGCCGCCGCGACGAGGCCTGACCGGCCGGCACCTCGTCGCGGAGTCGCTTCGCGCCGTCCAGCACATCCGAACTTCCCATCGGCACCGCCGGAGCATCGTGGCCCGGCACCAGCCGACACCTTCCGATTGCTGACGCCACCTGTTCAGGAGACCACTCCGTCATGACTGACACCGTCACCGACGTCGAGACCGATCCGTTCGCCCGGCAGCGCCCCAGCGGCATGCCGTTCCAGCGTTACGAGCCCTACCAACGGCAGTTCCGCGTCGACCTGCCGGACCGGACCTGGCCGACCCGGCACGTCGGCGCCGCACCCCGCTGGTGCGCCGTCGACCTGCGCGACGGCAACCAGGCCCTGATCGACCCGATGTCGCCCGAACGCAAGCGGCGGATGTTCCAGCTGCTCGTGCAGATGGGCTACAAGGAGATCGAGGTGGGCTTCCCGTCGGCGAGCCAGACCGACTTCGACTTCGTACGGCAGCTCATCGAGCAGGACCTGATCCCGGACGACGTGACGATCCAGGTGCTCACCCAGTGCCGGGAGCACCTCATCGAGCGGACGTTCGAGTCGCTGCGCGGCGCCAAGCGGGCGATCGTGCACTTCTACAACTCCACCTCGACGCTCCAGCGCCGGGTGGTCTTCGGCCTGGACCGCGACGGCATCACCGACATCGCCACCACCGGCGCCCGGCTGTGCCGCAAGTACGCCGAGATCCACACCCCGGACACCGACATCCACTACGAGTACTCGCCGGAGTCGTACACCGGCACCGAGCTGGAGTACGCGCTGGAGGTCTGCTCCAGGGTGATCGACGTCATCGACCCGACGCCGGACCGCAAACTGATCATCAACCTGCCGGCCACCGTCGAGATGGCCACCCCGAACGTCTACGCGGACTCCATCGAGTGGATGCACCGCCACCTGCCCCGCCGGGACAGCCTGGTGCTCAGCCTGCACCCGCACAACGACCGCGGCACCGGCGTGGCCGCCGCCGAGCTGGGCCTGCTGGCCGGCGCGGACCGGATCGAGGGCTGCCTCTTCGGCAACGGTGAGCGCACGGGCAACGTCGACCTGGTCACCCTCGGGCTGAACCTCTTCGCCCAGGGCATCGACCCGATGATCGACTTCTCGCGGATCGACGAGGTCAAGCGGACCGTCGAGTACTGCAACCAGCTGCCGGTGCACGAGCGCCACCCGTACGCGGGCGACCTCGTCTACACCGCCTTCTCCGGCTCGCACCAGGACGCCATCAAGAAGGGCTTCGACGCCCTCACGGCGGACGCCGCGGCGGCCGGAACCCCCGTCGACGAGCACCCCTGGGCGGTGCCCTACCTGCCGATCGACCCGAAGGACCTGGGCCGCACCTACGAGGCGGTCATCCGGGTCAACTCGCAGTCCGGCAAGGGCGGCGTCGCGTACATCATGAAGACCGAGCACCAGCTCGACCTGCCGCGCCGGCTCCAGATCGAGTTCTCCGGAGTGGTCCAGCAGGTCACCGACCACGGCGGCGGCGAGGTCGAGCCGGCCGCCATGTGGGAGATCTTCGCCCGCAACTACCTGGTGGACCACCAGCCCGAGCCGGCGGTCACGCTGGCCGGCTACACGATCGGCACCGCCGACGGCAAGGTAGAGATCGAGGCCCGGGCCGGCGTCGACGGCGAGCACCGGACGCTCACCGCCGTCGGGAACGGCCCGATCGACGCGTACGTCAATGCGCTGCACTCGGTGGGCGTGGGCGTACGAGTCCTCGACTACCACGAGCACGCGCTCTCCTCCGGCGGGGACGCGCAGGCCGCCGCGTACGTGGAGTGCGAGGTCGACGGCGGAACCGTCTGGGGTGTCGGCGTCGACGCGAACATCGTCACCGCTTCGATCAAGGCGGTGACCAGCGCGGTGAACCGCGCCCGCCGCTGACACCGGGCAGGGGCCTCCGTCCGCCGGAGGCCCCTGCGCCTCAGCTCTTCGCCGGCGGGGTCGAGACCGGGAGCGTGGGGCAGGGCTGGGAGGGTGGCGCCTCCCGCGGCGGGCGGTGGATCAGCAGGAGGGCCAGCACCGAGCCGGCCAGCAGCAGACCCGCACACCAGAGCAGCGCGCCGCGGAACGCGTCGGCCAGGGCGGCGTGCTGCTCGTACCCCTCGCCGGAGAGCCCGACCAGCAGCGGCAGCGCGGCCACCGCGAGCAGGCCGCCGGCCCGGGCCGCGGCGTTGTTGAACCCGCTGGCCACGCCCGCGAACCGGTCCGCCGCCGCGGCCAGCACGGACGCGGTGAGCGGCGCCACGACCAGGGTCAGCCCGGCGCCGAAGAGCAGCACTCCGGGCAGCACGTCCGTCCAGTACGACGCGCCGGGGCTGACCCGCCGCAACAGCAGCAGCCCGGCCGCGGCCACCACCGGACCCACGGTCAGCGGCAGCCGAGGCCCGATCCGGGCCGCGAGCGCCCCCGCCCGGGCCGAGCCCACCAGCATCAGCAGGGTCCACGGCAGCAGCGCGACCCCGGTGAGCAGCGCCGACCAGCCGAGCACGTTCTGCAGGTAGACGGCGAAGAAGAAGGTGAAGCCGCTGAGCGCGGCGTAGACGACCACCGTGAAGATGTTCAGCACCGAGAAGAGCCGGCGGCCGAAGAGCCCGGTGGGCAGCATCGCGGCCTCGCCCCGGTGCCGTTCCAGCAGCACGAACGCCACTCCCGCAACCAGCCCGAGCAGCGCCGAACCCCACACCGGCGGCGCGCCGAAGCCACGGTCGGGCGCGTCGATCAGCGCGTACGTGACCCCGCCCAGGGCCAGCGCCCCGAGCAGGGCGCCGGCCACGTCGAACCGCCGGTGCCGGTCGCCCTCGACGCGGGTCCGCGACGCGTCCTCGTCGCGGCTCTCCGGCACCCAGCGCAGCGTGGCCAGCACCACGAGGACCGCGAGCGGCAGGTTCAGGAAGAAGATCCATCGCCAGGAGAGCGCGTCGATCAACCAGCCGCCGATGAACGGGCCGATCGCCGTGGAGACGCCGGAGAGCCCCGACCAGGCGCCGATCGCCCGGCCCCGGTCGTCCGGGTGGAAGCTGGCCTGGAGCACCGAGAGTGAGCCGGGGGTGAGCAGGGCGCCGCCGGCGCCCTGGAGGAACCGGGCGCCGATCAGCCAGCCGGTTCCCTGCGCCAGGCCGCAGAGCATGGACGCGGCGGTGAACCAGACCACCCCGAGCAGGAAGATCCGGCGTCGGCCGAACCGGTCCCCGAGCGACCCGCCGAGCAGCACGAACGCGGCGAGCATCAGCATGTAGCCGTTGACGGTCCACTGGAGGTCGGCCACGGTGGCGTGCAGGTCGGAGCCGAGCCGGGGCAGCGCCACGTTGACCACGGTGCTGTCGAGGAAGACGATTCCGGAGGCGAGGACCGTGGCGAGCAGGGTCCCGCGACCAGCGGCGGTACCTATCCGCAGGGCAGGTGAGGGTTGAGACACGGGTACCCATCATCCACTCACCATCTGTGAGACGCCACGAAACGCCGAAACCGTGCTTGGGTACTGTGCGGGATCGCCGGAAGCCCGCAAGCTGGAGAGGTGTCGTCTGTGCGTACCAGATCAGGACCGCGCGCGGCCGCGGCGGCCGTGCTCGCCGCGACGCTGACGCTCGGCGTGACCGGCTGCATGCCCGTGGACGAGCCGGAGGCCGCGCCGAGCAGCACCGGCGGCAACGCGGCGGAGATGCTCGGCCAGCTCACCGTCGCCAGCGCCGGCTCGATGAAGGGCTACAGCCGGGCGCGGTTCCCGCACTGGCGGGACACCGGCACGAACTGCGACGTACGCGACACCGTGCTGAAGCGTGACGGGGAGAACATCAAGCTCTCCGGCTGCAACGTGGTCGGCGGCCGGTGGGAGAGCGCCTACGACGGCCGGACCTTCACCGACCCCTCCGACGTCGACATCGACCACGTCGTCCCGCTGGCCAACGCGTGGCGCTCGGGCGCGGACGAGTGGGACGACACCGATCGCGGCGACTTCGCCAACGACACCAGCCGTCCGCAGCTCATCGCGGTCTCCGCATCCTCCAACCGGTCGAAGGGCGACCAGGACCCGGCCCAGTGGAAACCGGCGAACCGGTCGTACTGGTGCCAGTACGCCGAAGACTGGGTAACCGTCAAGCACCACTGGCGGTTGACGGTGACCAGCGCCGAGAAGACCGCCCTGACCGACATGCTGGAGGGCTGTGCATGAGTGCGCGCGGGGGAACCGGGCCGGAGCCGACGACGGCCGGCATGAACGCGGACGGCGACGCCGGAGCGCCGGGGACGGTGCCCGGTGCCGGCATGAACGCCGACGGGCCGGCGGCCGCCACCACGGCGGTGCCCGGCGCCGGAATGCAGGCGGACGCGGAGAGCGGCGTCCCCGCGGCGGGTGCCGGCACCTCCGTCGCGGGTGCCCCGCAGAGCCGGAGCACCGATATCGTGGCCGGTCCGGGTGGGGTGATGACCGACGAGGTCGGCGTCGTCACCGGCGAGCTGACCCTGCGGACCGAGTACACCGACGGGCAGGTCGCCCTCACGGTGCAGTACAAGGACGCCGACGAGTGGTACGCGGTCACCGGCGGTCGGGCCGCCCTGCCGGATCCGGCCGGACTGGACGCGGTGCACGGCATCGCCGTCGGCCTGCTCGACCGCCCGGAGGGCTGAGCGCTTCCGGCAGGTCAAGCCGTCCCGCCCGGAGGGCTGAGCGCTCCCGGCAGGTCTCCGGGCCATCCCGCTCGGCTGAACGCTCCCGGCAGGTTGCAAGGCCGTCCCGGCCCGCGCACCGGGGCTCGGACGCCGGATGCCGCAGAGGCATCGAGCTGCCTCTGCGGCATCACGTTCCGCCGGTGGCGGCCGGCGGCGCGACCACCGGCCGGGCGGTCAGAGCGTCGGGATCAGTTCGCCCGGGTCACCGGGGGCCGCCCCGTCGGCCGGCCGGACCAGCTCCGGCTCCACCTCGTGCGGCCGGATCCGTCCGGCGGCGATCTCCTCGGCGAAGTGGCAGGCCACCCGGTGGCCCGAGGTCACCTCGCGCAGCGCCGGCCGTTCGTCGCCGCAGCGGGTCGGCTGCGCCCAGGGGCAGCGGGTGTGGAAGCGGCAGCCGGCCGGCGGGTTCGACGGCGAAGGCAGGTCGCCGGCGAGCAGGATCCGCTCGCGGCGATCCTCCACCACCGGGTCCGGCACCGGCACCGCCGACATCAGCGCCCGGGTGTACGGGTGCATCGGCTCGCGGTAGAGATCCTCGCTGGAGGCCTCCTCGACCAGCCCGCCCAGGTACATCACCCCGACGATGTCCGCGACGTGCCGGACCACCGCCAGGTCGTGCGCGATGATCAGATACGTGAGGCCCCGCTCGGCCTGCAGGTCCTTGAGCAGGTTGAGCACCTGTGCCTGGATCGACACGTCGAGCGCGGAGACCGGCTCGTCGGCGACGATCAGGTCCGGGTCGAGCACCAGCGCCCGGGCGATCCCGATCCGCTGACGCTGGCCGCCGGAGAACTCGTGCGGGTACTTCGTGAGCGCCGAGGCGGGCAGGCCGACCGCCTCCAGCGCCTCGCGCAGCCGCCGGCTCGTCTCCGCCTTGTCGTTCGCCAGCCCGTGCGCCTTGAGACCCTCCACCAGCAACGACTCCACGGACTGGCGCGGGTCCAGGCTGGAGAGCGGGTCCTGGAAGATCATCTGCATCCGCCGTCGGGCCCGGCGCATCGTCTCGCCCTTGAGCGCGCGGACGTCCGTGCCGTCGAAGACGATCTCGCCGTCCGTCGGCTCGACCAGCCGCAGCAGGCCCCGGCCGAGCGTCGACTTGCCGCAGCCCGACTCGCCGACGAGCCCATACGTCTCACCCGCGTTGATGGAGAGCGAGACGCCGTCCACCGCGTAGACGTAGCCGACGGTGCGGTCGAAGACCACGCCGCTCTTGATCGGGAAGTGGACCTTCACGTCACGCAGTTCGACCAGTGGTCCGGTCCGCTCGGTCACGGTACCGCCACCTCCTCGGAAACGGGGTTGTTGCAGCGCAGGTCGCCGCCGGTGGCGGTGGGTTCGAGCGGGGGCGGTCCTTCGAGGCACGCGTCGACAACGTTGTCGCAGCGCGGCGCGAAGGCGCAGCCCTCCCCCCACGGGATGTTGTCGGCCACCGAGCCGCGGATCGCGTGCAGCCGCTCGCCGCGGATCGAGTCGAGCCGGGGCACGGAGTTGAGCAGCCCGTGCGTGTACGGGTGCCGGGGCTGCGCGAACAGCTCGTGCCGCCGGGCCCGCTCCACCACCTTGCCGCCGTAGAGCACGTTGACCGTGTCGCAGAGGCCGGCCACCACACCCAGATCGTGAGTGATCATGATGAGCGCGGTCCCGGTGTCGTCCACCAACTGCTTGAGCAGCGTCAGGATCTGCGCCTGGATGGTCACGTCCAGCGCGGTGGTCGGCTCGTCGGCGATCAGCAGCCGCGGCTTGCAGGCCAGCGCGATGGCGATCAGCGCCCGCTGGCGCATACCGCCGGAGATCTGGTGCGGGTACTCCTTGAGCCGCCGGTCCGGGTCGGGGATGCCGACCGCGTCCAGCAGCTCGCGTGCCTCGCGCAGCGCCTGCTTGCGGTCGCGCCCCTGGTGCCGTTCGAGGACCTCGGCGACCTGGACGCCGATCGGGATGACCGGGTTCAGCGAGGAGAGCGGGTCCTGGAAGATCATGCCGATGTCCCGGCCGCGCCGGTCCCGCATGTCGTCGCGCCGCAACTTCAGCAGGTCGGTGCCGTCGAAGAGCACCTCCCCGTCGACCTTGTTGCCGCGCTTGGGGAGCAGACCCATGATCGCCAGGCTGGTCACGCTCTTGCCGCAGCCCGACTCGCCGACCAGGCCGACGGTCTGCCCCGGCTCCACCGTGAAGCTGACCTTGTCGACCGCCGTGAACGGCTGCTCGCCGCGCCGCTGGAACACGACGCTCAGATCTCGTACGTCGAGCAGGCTCATCGGGTCACTTCCTCACCGTGCTGGTCCGTTCCTCGCGGCCGCCGTCGGCCGACGCTGTCGTCTCGCATCGTCGTCACCGCCGGTTCTTCGGGTCGATGGCCTCACGCATCGCCTCACCGAGCAGGGTGAAGCCGAGCGCGACGACGATGATCGCCAGCGCCGGGTAGTAGGCCAGTTCGGGGCGTACCTCGAAGTAGCGGACGCCGGCGTCGCCGAGCATCGCGCCCCACTCGGCCCGGTCCCGGTCCGGGTCGCCGAGGCCGAGGAAGGAGAGCGACGCGGCCTCGATGATCGCGACGGAGAGCGTCAGCGTGGCCTGCACGATCACCGCCGTCATGGCGTTGGGGAGCATGTGGCGCAGGACGATGCTGCGCTGCTTCACGCCGAGCGCCCGGGCGGCCAACACGTGGTCGCTCTCCCGCTGGGCGAGCATCGATCCGCGCAGCAGCCGAGCGAAGATCGGCACGTTGACGATGGCCACCGCCATGATGACCGTCCACTGGCTCGACCGGCTGGCGAGGGCGACCAGCGTGATCGCCAGCAGCAGGGCGGGCAGGGCCAGCATCACGTCGGTGACCCGCATGAGGATGTTGTCCACCCAGCCGCCGAAGGCGCCGGCGATCGCGCCGAACAGCACACCGATGGCGAGCCCGATGAGGGTGGCGAGGACGCCCACGAAGAGCGTCTGCCGGCTGCCGTAGATCAGCCGGGAGAGCAGGTCCCGGCCCAGCTCGTCGGAGCCGAGCGGGAATCCGTCGGTGGGTCCGGGGATGTTGTCGGCCGCGAGCTTGCTGGTCAACTCGTCGAAGCGCTGCACCGGGTCGTGCGGGGCGATGAGCGGCGCGAAGATCGCCACGAGCACGAAGAGCCCGATGATGGTGGCGCCGACGATCGCGGCGGGGTTCCGCCGCAGCCGGCGCAGCGCGTCCCGGAAGAGGCTGACGCCGCCCTTGCCGGAGCTGGCGCGGGCCAGCTCCTCCAGGCGCGCCTTCTTGCGGTCGCCGAGCCGGTTGAGGTTCCCGCCGCCCGGACGCTCGTCCTTGCGCCGGGGAGCCGGGGTACCTGCCTGCGTGGTGGGTTCGGTCATCGCACACGCACCCTCGGGTCGATGAAGGCGTAGGAGAGGTCGACCAGCAGGTTGACCACCACGAAGACAAACGCGGCCAGCAGGATCAGTGCCTGGAGCACGGGGTAGTCACGGCTGCCGGTGATCGAGTCGGTGATCAGGGTGCCGAGGCCGCCCCAGTTGTAGACCTTCTCGGTGAGGACCGCGCCGGAGAGCAGCGCGCCGGTCTGCAGACCGATGGTCGTGACCACCGGCAGCAGCGCGTTGCGCAGGATGTGTCGCTTCCGGATGGTGCGGTGCCGAAGGCCCTTGGCCTCGGCGGTGCGTACGTAGTCCTCGTTGAGCACGTCGAGCACGCTCGCCCGGGTCATCCGGACGATGACCGCCAGCGGGATGGTGGCGAGGGTGAGTGCCGGCAGGATCAGATGCCAGAGCGCGTCCGCCGCCGCGTCGAACTCCCGGGTGAGCAGTCCGTCGAGGACGAAGAAGCCGGTGATGTTGGTGTTGTCCAGCCCGATGCCGACCCGACCGGACGGGGGGAACCAGTGGATGTTCTGGGTGAAGACGTCCTTGAGCAGGTAGCCCAGGAAGAAGATCGGGATCGAGATGCCGAGCAGCGTGCCCACCACGGTCAGGTGGTCGAGCGACCGGCCGCGCCAGCGGGCCGCGAGGTAGCCGAGCGGGATGCCGAGGCCGACCGCGATGACCATCGCGGCAAGGGCCAGCTCGAAGGTGGCGGGGAAGGCCCGGCCGATCACCTCGATGACGGGATCGCCGGTGCGGATCGAGTTGCCGAAGTCCCCGGTCAGGATCCGCTGCATGAACTTGCCGTACTGCACGTGGATCGGCTGGTCGTAGCCGAGCGCCTTCGTCAGCAGGGCGCGGGTCTCAGGGGTGGCCCGCTCACCGAGCAGCGCGTCGACCGGGCCGCCGGGCAGGTTCCGCAGCCAGATGAAGATCAGCGCCGACAGCGCTATCAGCGTCACCACCAGCTGTAGCAGGCGGCGGACTATGACTCGCAACATCTCTCACACACCAGACTCTCGATGGTCGCGGAATCGGCCCGGGCGGGGGAAACCCCCAACCCGGGCCGATTCCGCCTACGGCGTCAGCCGATCGGCGTCACTGCTTGACGCTGACGGTGTTGAACCGCTCGTCGGTCAGCGGGCTCGCCACCATGCCCTCGACGTCCTTGGTGACGACGATGGCCGGCGGGGCGTGCCAGACCGGAACGGCCGGCAGCCACTTGCTGGCGATGTCCCGGTTGACCTGCTCCCAGGCGGCCTTCTTGGCCGCCTCGTCGACGGTGCCGTCGGCCTTGGTGATGGCCTCGAACATCTCGGTCATCGCCTGGTCGCCGAACTCCGCCTTGGCCCGGCCGAAGAACGTCCCGACGAAGTTGCCCGGGTCGTTGTAGTCACCGGTCCAGCCGAGGATGTGCAGGTCGTGCTTGCCGAACGTCTGCACGTCGTCCTTGAAGCCACCGTTCCACGGACGCGGCACACCGTTCACCTTGATGCCGACGGCCTGCAGGTCGTTGGCGAGGATGGTGAAGATCTCCTGCGGGTTCGGCATGTACGGCCGGGTGACGTCCGGCGGGTAGTAGAAGTTCAGCGTCAGGTTCTCGGCGCCGGCCTCCTTGAGCAGCTGCTTGGCCTTCTCCGGGTCGTACGCGTACTTCTGCACGTCCGGGGCGTAGCCGAGCACGGTGTCCGGCAGGAACTCGTCGGCGACCTTCGAGCCACCCGGGCCCTTGGTCTGCACCAGCTGCTGACGGTTGAGCGCGTAGGCGATCGCCTGGCGCACCCGCAGGTCCTTCAGCTTCGGGTTCTTCTGGTTGATGCCCAGGTAGAGGATGTTGAAGGCCGGGCGGTCGATGACCTGGAAGCCCTCGTCGGCGAGCGCCTTGCGGTCGGCGGGGGCCGGGAAGTCGATGCCGTGGACGGTACCGGCCCGCAGCTCCTGCTTGCGGGTGTTCTCGTCCTTGATGATCTTGATGATCAGCTTGTCGACCTTGGCCTTGTCACCCCAGTAGTCCGGGTTCTTGTTCAGGGTGATCTCACCCTTGGCCTTGTCCCAGCCGCCGAAGGTGAACGGACCGGTGCCCACCGGGTGCTCGTTGGCGAACGCGCTGTACGCGAACGAGTCACCGTTCTGCGTGACCGTGTCGGCGTCGTACTTCTTCAGCGCCTCGGGGCTCGCGATCGAGAGCGAGGTCAGCGCGAAGGCGCCGGGGAAGGCACCCTTGTACCGGTTCAAGGTCAGGACGGCGGTGCCGTCGTCCTTGGCCTCGCACTTGTTGTAGATCGACTCGCCGGCACCCTCGGCCTCGTTCTTGGCGAACCCGCCGAAGGTGTCCATGTAGTAGATCATGTTCGCCTGGGCCGCGGCGCCCTTCATGTTGTACCAGCGGTCGAAGTTGTAGCAGACCGCTGCCGCGTTGAGCGGCGTACCGTCGTGGAACTTCACGCCCTGGCGCAGCTTGAAGGTCCAGACCTTGCCGGACGCGTCGTGCTCCCAGCTCTCGGCCAGGCCGCCCGTCAGCTCCGCGGTGCCCGGCTTGTGGGTGACCAGGGTGTCGAACATCTGCCGGATTACCCGGAACGACTCCCCGTCGTCGTTGAAGCTCGGATCGAAGTTCTTCGGGTCACCGGCACCCGCGAAGATGAAGGTGCCGCCGGTCTTGGCCTCTCCGCTGTCGCCGTCACGCTCACTCTCCGCGCACCCGGCGGCCCCTACCGCCAGGGCGGTGACGGCCGCGATCGCGACGGCCGTTCTAAGCCTTCTCGCCTGCATCTCTCACCTCTGTCATGCGCCTGACCACACGAAGTCGTGGCTCGGTCCGTGTGCGGGAGGCTATGACAGGTCAACCAGGAAGTGGAACGCCCGTGAGGTAATCGCTATCAAGCCGACACCTTCTGACACCCGAAGGCCCGCCAGAGGTTGAGGGCGACACATGCCTGACTACGGAGATAAGCGATTTGTCGACTGTGCAAGGCATCGAGACGTACGCCCGCCGGGGCGTACGGCGGCAGTCCCTGAGTTGCGGCTCAGACGGCGCGGCGACCCTCGAAGGCACGACCGAGCGTGATCTCGTCGGCGTACTCCAGGTCGCCACCGACCGGCAGACCGCTCGCGAGCCGGGTGACGGCGATCCCCATCGGCTTCACCATCAGCGCCAGATAGGTGGCGGTCGCCTCACCCTCCGTGTTCGGGTCGGTGGCGAGGATCAGCTCGCGGACCGCACCGGTGCCGAGCCGGGTCATCAGCTCGCGGATGCGCAGATTGTCCGGCCCGACCCCCTCCAGCGGATTGATGGCCCCGCCGAGCACGTGGTAGCGACCGCGGAACTCACCGGTCCGCTCGATCGCCACCACGTCCTTCGGCTCCTCGACCACGCAGATCACCTCGTCGGCGCGGCGCGGGTCGCGGCAGATCCGGCACTGCTCGGACTCGGCGACGTTGTAGCAGCTGGTGCAGAAGCGCACCAGCTCCTTGACCTTGCGCAGGGCGCCGGCCAGCCGGTTGACGTCGGCCGGGTCGGCGGAGAGGACGTGGAAGGCGATCCGCTGGGCGCTCTTCGGGCCCACGCCCGGCAGCCGGCCCAGCTCGTCGATCAGGTCCTGGATGGCGCCTTCATACATCTGCGGCTCAGAAACCCGGCAGGCCGAGGCCGCCCATGCCGCCGGCGACCGGGCCCATCTTCCGCTCGGTCAGCTCCCGGGCCGCCTCGGCGGCGTTGTGCAGGGCCGCGACGACCAGATCCTCCAGGGTCTCCACGTCCTCCGGGTCGACCGCCTTCGGGTCGATCTTGATGCTCTTGACCTCGCCGGTGCCGGCGACGGTCGCGGTGACCAGCCCACCGCCGGCGGTGCCGGTCAGCTCGGCCTCGGCGAGTTCGGCCTGCGCCTGGGCGATCTGCTGCTGCATCTTCTGCGCCTGCTTCAGCATCTGCTGCATGTTCGGCTGTCCACCTGGGCGCACGATGGCTCCTTCTCGCACTCGTCTGCTGGGCCGTCGCTCAGCCTATCCGCTGGGTCCGACCGATCCGCTCTCCGGTACGTCCACCCGCGTCGCTCAGCGGGCGTCCACCTCGTTGATCTTTTCGGCGCCGAAGGCCTCGCGGAGCAGCCGTACCGCCTGCTCCTCGCTCGACTCCCGGGCCGTCTTCTCGTCCATCACGTCGTCCAACGGCTCGTCGCCGGGGTCGAACCCGTCGTAGACCGGAGTCGCCGGGGCCGCCTGCGGTCGCCCGTCGCCGGGTCGGACCGGCCCGTCGTACTCCGGGTCGTACGGCGGTTCGCCCGCCCAGTCGTTGTCCGCGGTGGGCCGGGCCGGCTGGGCGGTACGCGGACCACGGCCCGCGGCGGCCGCTCGCGCCGCGGCGATGGCGCTGCTCACCGGCGCGCCGTTGCCGTTCTGCGCGACCGGCTGCCGTGGTGCGGCCGAACCGCCGGTGTTCGCCGGGGCGGCGCTGCGGGTGGCCGGGGCGCTCGCGGTGGCACCGCCCGGGGAGGTCGCCGAGCCGGAGACCTCCGCCGAGCCGGGCGCGGCCGCGCGCTGTCCGGGCCGGCCGCCGTCGACGGGGCCCGGCTGATCAGCCGCGAGGGCGCCACCCGGGCGGGCCGGCTCGGGCCAGTCGTCCCCCGCGTCCCCGGCCGGAGCGGAGCCGCCGGCCGCGACGGGGGCAGCCCCGCCGGGGCGAGCCGGCTCCGGCCAGTCCTCCTCGTCGTCGCCCCCGGCCGCGCCGTCCACGGCCGGACCGGGCGCACCGCCGCCGGCCCGGCCGGCAGCCGAGCCGGTCACGCCATGGGCGGCGGGCACCGGGCCGGGAGCGGGAGCCGGGTCGGGGGCGGGAGCCGGGGCGGGGGCGGGGGCGGGAGCCGGGGCGGCCGAACGCGGCGGGCCGGAGAGCGTGACCCCACCCCGCTCGCCGGCCACCTCGCAGCGGATCTGCCAGCGCCCACCCAGCTCCTCGTAGAGGGCGTCGGTGAGCACCGCGGCGTGGTCGGACATCATCCGGGCCAGCACACCGGACTTCACCGTGAGCACCAGCGTGTCGCCGTCAAGCTCCCGCACCACGGCGTCCCGCATCAGCGCGGCGATCCGCTTGTTCGTCCGGTTGACCTTGCCGACCACGTCCGGCCAGACCCGCCGCACGGCGACCGCGTCGAGGGCGCCGGGCGTCTCCGCCCCGGGTCGGGGCGGCTCCGGGGTGACCGGGTCGGGCAGCACCGCCGAAGGCGACACGACCCGCCGGGGCGCGTCGTCCGCGCGGGCGGTCGCCGCGGGCTGAGCGGTCGGGCCGGCCTCGGCGGGAGAGTGTGGGCGGGGCGCGCCGGCAGCCGGGACGTGCTCCGCGGCGGGGGCCGGTGCGGGGGTGGCGGCAGCCGCCGTGGCGGGGTCGGCCGGTGCCGCGGCGGCAGCCGCGGGCGGGGCGGAAGGCGTCGGGCGTACGGCCGGGGCCGGGGCCGGGGCCGGGGCGACCGGCGCGGAGCCGGCGGCGTCGGCACCGCCCAGGGTGAGCCGGCGCTCCATGCGTTCGAGGCGTTGGAGCAGGCCGGCGGTCGAGTCGTCGGCGCCGGGAAGCAGCATCCGGGCGCAGATCAGCTCCAGCAGCAGCCGGGGCGCGGTGGCGCCGCGCATCTCCACCAGGCCGTTGTGCACGATGTCGGCGCAGCGGGACAGGGTGCCCGGCCCGAGCTGCTGGGCCTGCGCGGTCATCCGCTCGATCTGGTCGGCCGGGCCGTCGATGAGGCCCTTCGCGACGGCGTCGGGCACCTGCTGGAGCACGATCAGGTCGCGCAGCCGTTCCAACAGGTCGGAGGCGAACCGGCGGGGATCGTGCCCGGCCTCGGCCACCTGGTCGACGGTGGCGTACGCGGCCGCGCCGTCCCCGGCGGCGAGGGCGTCACACATCTCGTCGATCAGCGCCGAGTCGGTGACACCGAGCAGCGCGGCGGCCTGGGCGTAGGTGACCCCCTCCGCGCCGGCGCCCGCGATGAGCTGGTCGAGCACCGAGAGACTGTCCCGGGCGCTGCCGCCGCCGGCTCGCACCACCAGCGGAAAGACCGCCGGCTCGACGGAGATGCCCTCGGCCTCGGTGAGCTGCTCAAGGTACGGCCGGAGCACCTTCGGTGGCATGAGTCGGAACGGATAGTGGTGGGTCCGCGACTTGATCGTGCCGAGGACCTTCTCCGGCTCGGTGGTGGCGAAGATGAACTTGACGTACTCCGGCGGCTCCTCGACCAGCTTGAGCAGGGCGTTGAAGCCGGCCGACGAGACCATGTGCGCCTCGTCGATGACGTAGATCTTGAAGCGGCTGCGGGCCGGCGCGAAGACCGCCTTCTCCCGCAGTTCGCGGGCGTCGTCGACGCCACCGTGGCTGGCCGCGTCGATCTCGATGACGTCGATCGAGCCGGCGCCGTCGTTCGCCAGCGAGCGGCAGGACTCACACTGCCCGCACGGCTCCGGGGTGGGGCCCTGCTCGCAGTTGAGCGAGCGGGCGAGGATCCGGGCGCTGGAGGTCTTGCCGCAGCCGCGGGGGCCGGAGAAGAGGTAGGCGTGGTTGAGCCGCCCGCTCCGCAGCGCCTGCGACAACGGCTCGGTGACGTGCTCCTGGCCGATGACCTCGGCGAACGTACGCGGCCGGTACTTGCGGTAGAGCGCCAGTGCCACCCGTCCCGCCTCCTCTCGACCGAGCCATTCTGCGCCGGTACGCGCCGGGTGACCACCCACCCCGCCGCTGACGTACGCCCAAGCACTCGATCAACTGCTTGATCGACTCGACTTCACGGATGTCGGGCCATCAGCGCGCCGGGGACACCCCGACTTCACTGAAGCCGAGTCGATCAGGGGGCCCGAGACAGAAAGGCCTCCCGTGCACCCGGCAGAGCTCGCTTATCCTTGCTGCCTTCCGGCCCTGGGGAGGTTCACGAGATACCGCCGCACGGGAGGTGGCCCAAGCCTACCCGACCCGGCGTCGATCTTCAGGGGGTGGTGGGGTGGGCGATCCGACGGAGACCTGTATCCTGATCCGCGGAGGATTCGCCTAGAGGCCTAGGGCGCACGCTTGGAAAGCGTGTTGGGTTTACACCCTCACGAGTTCGAATCTCGTATCCTCCGCTCTCCTGAGCAGCAAGAACGACAGGGTCGGCCCCACGGGGACCGGCCCTTCGTCGTACCCGGGGTCACTCCCGCCCCGACCGGGATCAGGGGCCGGTGGAATGGCGCCCCGCACGGCCACCCGGCGATACTGGCGGCGTGGGGGAACCGGCGCGAAGAACCGTCGTACACATGTTCTATCCACAGGCTGTGGATCGCGGAGTGGAGAGGTGAGTTACCAGCTCAGTGCGGTGATCGCGGACGTCGAGCTGCTGCGCGAGCAGACCGCCGAGCTGGATCACGCGGTCCTCGGCGAGCTGCGGCAGGACTTCGCACTGCTGCCGGTCACGCCGCAGCTGGTCGAGGAGCTGACCGGCGCGCTACCGAACTACTCGCTCGAGGAACGTGCCGACGAGCACCCGTTCGACCTGGTCCTCGGCCCGGCCCTGACCGCGACGCTGGCCGGCTGGTCGAGGCGGGGCCCGGTGGCGTACGTCGAGGCGGAGTTCTTCGGCGGGCTCGGATACCAGTCGGCGGCGGTCTGGCTCGGCGGGACGCTGCACTGGGGGCCGCGCGTCGACACCACCCTCGACGGCCCGCGCGAGGGCTGGCCGATCAACAGCGCCCTCGTCGAGCTGGGCGTCGAGCCGGGATCCTGGATCGACGCGTTCGCGGAGCTGGGGCTGCACCTGGAGCGGAACACCGCCGGCTGGTTGGCCCATGGCCGGCGGCGGTTGAGCGCGGACTACTGGGACGAGCTCGCCGAGCAGTGGGAAGAGGAGCAATCCGGGCGTTGAGAGCAACCTAGCCGCGTCCCGGGCGTTAGGGACCCCGGGGGAAAACTATGAGATTGCGCCAATTTGCCCTTATTGCTGGGCTGCTGACGGCTGCCGTCATCTCGGGAAGTCCGCCGAACACGTCACCCGTGAGTCCACAACGGATCATTCCGGCCGGCGAGGTCCTCGACCTCAACGGCCTGCGCGACATCGAGTTCGGCGACAGCGAGGACGAGCTGACCCGACGCGGCATCCTGCGTACGGATGTGCGGGGTTGCGGGCAGACGCTGGCCGGACACGCCGCGATCAGCCCCGTCTTCGTCGACGACCGGCTGGTGCTGCTCTGGCTCGCCGATTCGACGCAGACCACGGAGGGCGTCGGCGTCGGCAGCCCACTTCGGCAGGTCCGGGTCCGCTACCCCGAACTGACGCCACTGCACCCTCCACAAGGGACGTACCGTCTCGATGGGCTGCTCGCCCGCGACGGTGACCGCGCCTACCTCTTCCTGCACGACGGCCGGACCGTGCGGAAGGTCATCGCGGGGTACGCGGACTGGGCCGAACGCCTCTTCTCCGAGGGTCACGGCCCCTGCTGAAACGACGCGGTCGCAGCGCGGCGGCGCGGCGCGCGCCCGATCGGCCGTCGGCGGCCGGGACATCACGTTCGTCCAGCTCTGTTACTACTCGATCGCGCGGGTCAGCTGGACGGCGGTCGCGGCCGTGATGAACGCCAGCGTGCTGATCGTTCGGGTCGTCGCGCTCGCCCAGCCGCTCCCACGGGCGGCCCTTCGTCACCGTCGAACGCGACCGCCCTGGTCCTCGTGAATAGGTCAGCGACAACCAGCACAAAAGCGGAACGCCCGGCCGGTCCTCACAGACCGACCGGGCGTTCTCGCATGTTACGAGCGGTGGCGGCGGGATTTGAACCCGCGGAGGGCGTAAACCCTCACACGCTTTCGAGGCGTGCTCCTTAGGCCACTCGGACACGCCACCGCCGAGTAGGCTACAGGACCGCGGCTTCCGGTGCCGAACCGGTATGGCTCCGCGCGGCCTGGCAGGATCCTTGCCATGAGTACGCACATCGGCGCGAAGCCGGGAGAGATCGCCGAGCGGGTCCTGATGCCGGGTGACCCGCTGCGGGCCAAGTGGATCGCGGAGACCTACCTCGAGGACGCCCAGTGCTACTCGACCGTCCGGGGGATGCTGGGCTTCACCGGCCGCTGGAAGGGCGTGGACGTCTCGATCCAGGGCTCCGGCATGGGTATGCCCTCCGCCTCGATCTACGCCCACGAACTGATCAACGAGTACGGCGTGAAGTCGCTGATCCGGGTCGGCTCGTGCGGGGCGCTGCGGGAGGACCTGAAGCTGCGGGACGTGATCGCGGCGATCGGCTCGTCCACCGACTCGAACATGAACCGGATGCGCTTCGACGGGTTGATCGACTACGCGCCGGTGGCGGACTTCGGGCTGCTGCGTACGGCCGTCGAGGTGGCCGAGCGGCAGGGCATCACCATGCACGTCGGGCCGATCCTGGCCGCCGACGCGTTCTACACCGACCGGCCTGACCTCTACGACACGCTCGCCGACTACGGCGTGCTGGCCGTGGAGATGGAGTCCGCGGCGCTCTACACGATCGCGGCCCGGTTCAAGGCGCGGGCGTTGACGGTGCTGACGGTCAGCGACCACATCAAGACCGGCGAGAAGACCACCTCCGCCGAGCGTGAGCAGACCTTCAGCCAGATGGTCGAGATCGCGCTGGACACGATCATCAGCTGAGTCCCGTCGTACGTCGCCGCCCCGCCGATCTGAACGGATCGGCGGGGCGGTTCGTCTGAGACGCGGCGCGGAACGGGGTGGCCGGTCAGGCGAGCGCCTCGGTCGGGGCGAGCCGGGCGGCCCGGACGGCCGGGTAGAGACCGGCGAACCCGCCGATCAGCAGGGTCGCGCCGACCCCGCCGGCCATCGCCCAGAGCGGCACCGCCGTGGGCCACTGCCGCCAGAGGGCGTACCCGGCGGTGACCAGGATGCCGAGCAGCACGCCGCCCGTACCGCCCAGCGCGGAGAGCAGCAGCGACTCGGCCAGGAACTGGGCACGGACCTGCCCCCGGGTGGCGCCCAGCGACCGTCGCAGCCCGATCTCGGCCCGCCGTTCCAGCACCGAGATGACCATCGTGTTGGCCACCCCGACCCCGCCGACCAGCAGCGCCACCGCGCCGAGGCCGAGCAGCAGCCCGGTGAACGCCTCGTCGGTGGCCGCCGCGGCGGCGAGCGCATCGGACGGACGAGACACCTGCACCTCCTCCGGTGCCCCCGGGTTCGCGGTCGCGCCGAGTACCGCCCGCACCGCCTCCACCGAGCTCTCCCGGGAGCGGGTGTAGACCGTGGTCGGGTGCCCGTCGAAGCCGAGGTACGTCTCGGCCGCCGGCCAGCCGACCAGCGCCGAGCTGTCCAGCTCCGGCGCGAGCGGCGCGGGGGCGAGGATGCCCACCAGGGTGAACCAGCTACCGCCGAGGTACACCTGCACCTGCGGTCCGGCCGCGCCGAAGCCGAGCCGCCGGGCCGCCGCGTCGCCGAGCACCACCGTCGGGTAGCGCTCGGTCGCCGCGTTCAGCCAGCTGCCGCTGCGTACGGTCGCACCGACCGTGGCGGGCAGGCCGAGCTGGGCGGCCCGGACGGCGATCCCACCCGTCTCGCCGGACGGGATTCGGTCGCTGCGGTAGACGGCGGCGTCTGGCATCTGTGCGGTCGCGGCGACGTCGGTGACCGGGCCGATCCGGCCGATCATCGCCACCGAATCCACCGGCAGCTCGGCCTGGTCACCGAAGATCGTGTTGCCGGGCGCGACGGTGAGCAGGTTGGTGCCGAGCCGGTCGAGGGTCCGGTCCAGGTCGGCGCGGGACGACGACGAGATGCCGACCACGGCGACCATCGCCGCGATACCGATCGCGATGCCCAGCGCGGAGAGGAACGCCCGCAGCGGGCGGGTGCGCAGCCCCACGCCGCCGACCCGCAGCACGTCGCCCGGCCCGAGCCGGGCCGGGGTGAGACGGGGCCGGATGTCCATCGCCATCAGCGCGCCCCCTCCCCGTTCGGCGCCACCGGGTCGGCCACCACCCGGCCGTCGCGCATTCCCACCTCGCGGGGGAGCCCGGCGGCGATCTCCCGGTCGTGAGTGATCACCACGACCGTGGTGCCCGCCGTGTGCAGGTCGCGCAGGAGCGCGAGCACGCCGGCGCCGGCCACCGAGTCGAGGTTGCCGGTCGGCTCGTCGGCGAGCAGCACGGCGGGCTCCCCGACCACCGCCCGGGCCACCGCCACCCGCTGCCGTTCACCGCCGGAGAGCTCGTGCGGGTGGTGGGTCAGCCGGTGGCCCAGCCCGACCCGGTCCAGCGTGGCCGCCGCGCGCCGCCGCCGCTCCCGGCGCGGCACCCCGGCGTAGAGCAGCCCGTCGGCCACGTTGTCCAGCACCGGCGTACCGGCGGCCAGGTGGAACTGTTGGAAGACGAAACCGATCCGGCGGGCCCGCAGCGCGGAGAGCTGCCGATCCGGCAGGGCCGCCACGTCGTGGCCGTCGATCCGGACCCGGCCGGTGGAGGGCCGGTCGAGGGTGCCGATCAGGTGCAGCATCGTCGACTTGCCCGAACCGGACGGGCCGACGATCGCCACCAGTTCGCCGTACCCGATGCGCAGCGAGACGTCGCGCAGCGCGGTCACCCCGCCCGGGTACGTCCGGCTCACCCGCTCCAGCACCACCGCGTCACCGGTCATGCCGGCGTTCCCACGGTCATGCCCTCGGCGAGGTCGGGCCCGTTCACCTCGACCCGACCGGCCGCGAAGAGGCCGGTGGTGACCGCGACGATCCGGCTCCGCTCCCCCTCGACCACCTCCACGCCGTACCCGCCCTCGGCCAGGGCGAGCAGCGCGCCCACCGGCACGGTGAGCACGTCCGGACGCTCCTCGGCGGTGAAGGTGACCTCCACGCTCGCCTGGTCGTACCCGGCGAGCTTCGCCGGCTCGGCGACCGAGACGGTGACCTCGATCTTCGTCTCGGCCTCGGCGGCCTGCCCGGTGGCGCCGCCCGAGCCGGCGTCGACGACCGTCTGGGCGGACTCGATCCGGCCGCTGAGCGGACCGCCGTCGGGCAGGGCGACCCCGACGGCGGCCCCCTTCTTTGCCAGCCGCTGGTCGTCCATGTCCAGCTCGACGGTGACCAGCCGGCTGGTGCCGGTGTACGTGAGCACGCCCTGGCCGGGCTGCGTCACGGCGCCGACCGCGGCCTGGTGGCTCTCCACCCGCACCTCTCCCTCGGCGTAGCGGACGCGACCCGGCTCCACCCGGCCGGTCTCGGGCAGCCCGAGCTTCTCCTGCCATTCGCGGACGGCGTCGGCGGTGCTGCCGGTGTACTCGTCGTCGACGGTGAATCCGGTCTGCCCGAGCGCCCGCAGGTTCCGTTCGAACTGCTCGACGTCCGCCCCCTGCACCCCCGGTTCGAGCAGCCGGTATGCGGGCAGCGCCCCGTAGAGGAGCACCACCGGCTCGTCGTCCACCGCGTACAGCCGGCCGCCCCGCTTGACCATCGTGCCGGTCTCCGGCAACGCGGTGATCGTCCCGCTGAGCCGGGCGTCGGCGACGTACGCGGTGCCGTAGCCGAGCTCCCCGTTCACGGTCTGCACGTCGGTCAGGGTCTGACGGGTGACGGTGGCGGTGGCCGGCGGAACGGTTCCGGCGGCCGCCGTACCCCGGTCGGTGCCGGCGAAGCCCACTGCGGCCACGACGCCGGCGGAGGCTGCGACCGCGACGGCGGCGGTGAGCGCGACGGTACGGAGCCGGAGGCGACGTGCGCTCACCTGGCGGCTCCGGGCCGCTTCGGCGCGTGCTGCCGGCACTTCTCCATCGCGGCCTTCACCTCGGGTCCCTTGACGTTCAGCTCGTCGAGGCGCAGCCGGAGCCCGCCGTCCGGCTGCGGGTCGGGGAACTCGGGTACGCCGTTGGCCCGCATGCAGGCGGCGAGCTTGCGGGCCTGTTCGAGCTGGGCCGGGTCGAGTTTGAGCTTCTCCCCGCCGTTGGGCAGGTACTGGCGGCACTTCTCCATGGCCGCCTGCACCTTCGCCGGGTCGGTGCCCTTGCCGAACCGGAGCCGCAGCCCGCTGCCGGCCTCCGGGTCGGGCATCTCGACCCCGTTCTCCCGCATGCATTCGGTGAACTTCAACCGTCGCTCGTCGTCGCTGAGCTGGGCCACCGGGGCGGCGGACGGCTGGGCCGCCCCGGTTCCGCCGCCGGCGGTCGCCACCGCCGGCTCCTGGCCCGACCCGCCGCAGCCCGCCATGCCCAGGGCGAGCAGCAGCGGCAGCGCGAGCAGTCCTCGTCGCATCACACGCTTCCTCTCCTCGGCCCGGCACTCCGCCCGGCCTCTGCCGCCAGTGCACGGCATCTGGCGTATCCCGGGCGTAACCGCAGATGGTTACGCCGGCGTTATGCCGGCACCGGGCACCATTGGGCGGGTGAGAGTGCTGGTGGTGGAGGACGAGAGCGTGCTCGCCGAGAGCATCGCCGAGTGGCTGCGCCGGGAGGCGTTCGCCGTGGACGTCGCGTACGACGGCGACGCGGCGCTGGAACGGCTCGGTGTGAACGACTACGACGTGGTCGTCCTCGACCGTGACCTGCCGGTGGTGCACGGCGACGACGTGTGCCGGGCGATCGTCGACAGCGGCGGGGAGACCCGGGTGCTGATGCTCACCGCTGCGGCAGCCGTACGGGAGCGGGTCGCCGGCCTGGCGCTGGGCGCCGACGACTACCTGACGAAGCCGTTCGCGCTCGTCGAGCTCTCCGCCCGGGTGCACGCGCTGAGCCGGCGGGCTCGCCGGGCCGCTCCGCCCACTCTGACCCGGGCCGGCATCGTGGTCGATCCGGCCCGCCGCGAGGTGCACCGGCAGGGCCGGTACGTGCCGCTGTCCCGCAAGGAGTTCGCCGTGCTGGTCGAGTTGATGCGGGCCGACGGCGCGGTCGTCTCGGCCGAGGAGCTGCTGGAACGGGTCTGGGACGAGCACATCGACCCGTTCACCAACGTGGTCCGCGTCACCGTCATGAAGCTGCGCCGCAAGTTGGGCGAGCCGCAGGTGGTCGAGACGGTCCCCGGCGTGGGATACCGGATAGCGTGAAGCGACTCTCCCTCCGGGCCCGGCTCACCCTGATCTACGGCGGAATCTTCCTGGTCGCCGGGCTGGTCCTGCTCGCGGTCACCTATGTGCTGGTCGACCAGCGCACCGCTGCGCCGTTCGGGGTGGCGCTGCGCGACGTGAAGCCGATCGTGCAGGGGGTGGAGGGGAAGCTCACCGGTGACCAGGCCGAGCAGCTGCGGCTGATCGTCCGGAAGGTTCAGGGCGACGCGCGGAACCAGACGCTCGACTCGCTGCTCACCCAGGGCGGGATCGCGCTGGGCCTGGTCTCCGTGGTCGCGATCGCGTTCGGCTGGCTGGTCGCGGGTCGGGCGCTGCAGCCGCTGCACCAGATCACGGGGACGGCGCGGCGGATCGCCGGTGCCGACGTGGCGGGCCGCGGACTGCACGAACGCATCTCGCTCTCCGGGCCGGCGGACGAGGTACGGGAGCTGGCCGACACCTTCGACGAGATGCTGGAGCGGCTGGACCGCTCCTTCGACGGGCAGCGCCGGTTCGTCGCGAACGCCTCGCACGAGCTGCGGACCCCGCTCGCCCTGAACCGGTCCCTGATCGAGCTGGCGGTGAGCCGGCCCGACGCGTCGGAGGACGTACGCCGGCTGGGTGAGTCGCTGCTGGCGGTGAACGAGCGGCACGAGAGGTTGATCGACGGGCTGCTGACCCTCGCCGACTCGGAGAAGGAGCTGACCGCCCGGTCCCGGATGGACCTGGCCGACGTGGCCGACCACGTGCTGGACCAGGTCGTCGGCGAGGGCGCCGGCCCGACCGTGACCCGGCAGTTGCAGCCGGCGCTGGTGGTCGGCGATCCGGTGTTGCTGGAGCGGCTCACCACCAACCTGGTGGAGAACGCGCTGCGGCACAACGTCCCCGAGGGCGGCCGCGTCGACGTGCGTACCGGCGTGCGGGACGGCCGCGCGACGCTGGTCGTGAGCAACACCGGTCCGACGGTGCCGAGCTACGACGTGGAGGCCATCTTCGAGCCGTTCCGCCGCCTTTCCGGCGAGCGGGTGGGCAGCGGTCGCGGTTTCGGACTGGGGCTCTCCATTGTCCGGGCCGTGGCGCGGGCGCACGGTGGCACGGTCTCCGCCCATCCGCGCGACGGCGGCGGCCTGGTGGTGACGGTACGACTGCCCGAGGCCCCGACCCCCCAACCCCCCGTTCCCGGCGTACCGGATGACCCCGCAGGAACCCGTCGATCATGAGGTGAGCGGCGCGGCACGCCGTGCCGGGCACCGCCAACCTCATGATCGACGCAGGTGGGCGCGAGCAGGGTGCGGCGGGGTCAGCGGAAGAAGGCGCGGAGCACGGCGGCGGTCTCCTTCTCCAGCACTCCGCCGTAGACCTCGGGGCGGTGGTTGAGCCGCCGATCACGCAACACGTCCCAGAGCGACCCCACCGCGCCGGTCTTCGGCTCCCAGGCGCCGAAGACCACCGTCGAGATCCGGGCCAACGCCAACGCGCCGGCGCACATCGTGCAGGGCTCCAGCGTGACCACCAGCGTGCAGTCCTCCAACCGCCACCGCCGCAGTCGCTGCGCCGCCCGGCGCAGCGCCAGCACCTCGGCGTGCGCGGTCGGGTCGCCGGTCAGCTCACGCTCGTTACGCCCGATGGCCAGCTCGGTGCCGTCCGGCCCGTAGACCACCGCGCCGACCGGCACGTCCTCGACGGGGCTCTCCCCGTCCTCCCGGCCGCCGGCCGCCGGGCCGGTCACCGCGACCTCCAGCGCCCGGCGCATCCACAGCTCGTGCCGCTGCCGCCGTCCCGGCTCACCCGGATCGGCCAGCCCCTCGTCGGCACCCGGCCCGACCCGCCCGAGGCGGCCGGGTGTCGGCTGCCCGGGACGTACGGTCTCGAACGCCGGATCGGTGGCGTCCGCCGGTTCCCCACCCGAGGGGAGAAGCGGCGCGCCACCAGCCGGGTCAGACCTCACGCAGCTCCTCGACCTCGTCGGCGCAGCCCAGCACCTGGCAGACCTCGGCGGTCACGTCGGCGGGCAGCAGCCCCTCCTCGGCGCAGAGCGAGAGCAGCTTCTGCGCGGAGATGCCGAGGTCGGCCAGGAGGTCCGCGTCGCCGACCGGATCGGCCTCGGGGTCGACGGCCGGCTGCTCGCTCTCCTCGCCGCCACCGTCGCCGGAGCGGGGCTCGTCCACCTCGTCCAGCCCGGTGACGGAGGTCTTCAGGTCACCGACGAGCAGCGCGCCCAGCCGGGACTCCTCCGCGTACGCCGAGTCGGAGCCGAAGATCCGCAGGTCCTCGCCCTCGTCGAGACGCATGATCACCAGGTAGGTGTCGTCGGCCTCGACGAAGAGCAGCGACAGGTCGGCGTCCTGATCGACGTCGCGCAGCCGGTCCGCGACCTCGTCGATGTCGGTGGCCCCTCGCAGGTTCACCTCGGCGGCCGTCCAGTCGCCCGCATCGCGCACCACGGCAGCAGCGAAGTACGACACGTTCCCCCCAAAAACCTCGGCACAGCACGCCGCCTCGTTACGCGTGCACGTTAGCCGGTCGGGTCGGCGGGCGGTTGGTCAACGCCCCGAAGGGCAGGTCAATCCTGCCAAAGTCATGGCCGTCTCAGCCGGCCAGCCGCCGCCTCGTGGCGATGAGCTGCCGCAGCCGCGCGGTACGCAGCCGCTGCGGGCGCTCGCGCTGGCGTACCGCCCGGGCCCCGGCCAGATCGGCGAGGAGCTGCAGGCGGCGGCGGCTGCGTTCGGGATCGAGCCGCGGTGTGGTCCAGGCCATGCTGCCGAGCGTGCCGAGTCCACCGGCGCACGTCAAGCCGGGTTCCGGAGCGCAGCCGACCGGCCACGCGACGCAGTCACCAGAGCGGCCAGTTCCCGCTGGTCGCCCACCGTACGGCCACCACCGCGGCCGCGATGCTCCAGCCGCCGGCGGTCACGATCGCGATCCCGGCGGCGACCCCACGATCGCCGTGGCGAACCAGCACCAGGGCCGCGAGCCAGGCCAGCAGCCCGGCCAGCAACGTCCACCAGGCGTAGCCCGACACGTCGGTGCCGAGCAGCCCGAAGAGGAGCAGCCAGACGACGGCCACCCCGCCGCCCACCGCCACGCCGATCCCGGTGACCGGATGCGGCTCACGGTAGGTGGGCCGGGTCGGCGGCCCGGCCGGAAAGAGCCCCGAGGGGTTACGCGTCGGCGGACGGTAACCGGCACCCGGGTCGTACGGAAGGGGCTGCTGCCCGGTCGTCACGCCTCGCCTCCCCTCAGCCGGAACGCTCGTTCCACCGTACCGACTCTGCCAGGATGACCGGATGCCGTCGCCGACGATCAGACGCCGCGCGTACCCGGTCCTGCTACTGCTCGCCGCGGCCCTCGCCGCGGGCTGCGCGTCGACCCGGCCGGGGGTGCCGCCGGGCGGCACGACACCGAGCCCACCGGGCGCGCCGGCCAGCGCGGACCAGCCGGCCGCGCCGGATCCGACCGGCTCGGCCCCGCCGCGCACCACTCCCGCGACGCCGGCCACCCCCCGTGGCGACCTGCGGCACGTCTTTCCGGTCCGGTCCGGCAAGGTCGCGTACCACAAGACGCACTCCGGCTACCCGGCGACGGACATCTTCGCCGACTGCGGCGAGCCGGTCGTCGCGGTCACCGACGGCACGATCCTCGAGGTGAGCCGGGTGGACCGGTTCGACAAGCGGGGCCCGCTCGGGCCGAACAACGGCGGGCTCTCGGTCGCCCTGCTCGGTGACGACGGGGTGCGGTACTACGGCTCGCACCTCAGCGCGATCGCGGACGGTGTGGCGGCCGGCGTACGGGTCCGCGCCGGCCTCAAGCTGGGCGAGGTGGGCCGCACGGGCAACGCGAACAACGTCTGTCACCTGCACTTCGGCATCTCCCCGCGCTGCTCCGGGCAGGACGGTTGGTGGATCCGGCGGGGCGTCATCTGGCCGGCACGCTACCTCGACTCGTGGCGCAAGGGCGGCAACCGGGCACCGGCCTCCGAGGTCACCGCCTGGCAGCGGCGGCACGGCTGCCCGAAGGCTCCCTGATCGGCGCGGCGGCGACTAGGTTCGACGAATGAAGGCCCGGGACCCCATCGCCGACCTGCGACGGATCGCGTTCCTGCTGGAGCGGGCGAACGAGGCGACCTACCGGGTGCGGGCGTTCCGCTCCGCGGCCAAGACGCTCGCCGCGCTGCCGTCGGCGGAGGTGGCCGAGCGGGCGAGGGCCGGCACCCTCACCGAGCTGTCCGGCGTCGGTGATGTCACGGCCCGCTGTGTGGCCGAGTCGCTGGCCGGCGAGGAGCCCGTCTACCTGCGCCGACTGCTCGCCACCGAGGGCAGCGACCTGGACGCCGAGGCGACCGCCCTGCGTACCGCGCTGCGCGGTGACTGCCACACGCACTCCGACTGGTCGGACGGTGGTTCGCCGATGGAGGAAATGGCGCTGGCCGCAGTGGAGTTGGGGCACGAGTACGTGGTGCTGACCGACCACTCGCCCCGGTTGACGGTGGCCCGCGGGCTGACCGCCGACCGGCTGCGCCGCCAACTCGACCACGTGCAGACGGTGAACGAGGCGCTCCCCGAGGGGTTCCGGATCCTCACCGGCATCGAGGTGGACATCCTCGCCGACGGCTCGCTCGACCAGGACGAGAAGCTGCTGGCCCGGCTCGACGTGGTGGTCGGCTCTGTGCACAGCGGCCTGAACGACGAGCGGTCGAAGATGACCCGGCGAATGCTGACCGCGATCGCCAACCCGCACCTGGACGTGCTCGGGCACTGCACGGGGCGGATGGTCTCGTCCCGGCCGGCCGCTGTCACCGGGCCGGGCGACCGCGGGCACCGGGCCCGTACCCGCAAGGAGAGCGACTTCGACGCGGACGCCGTCTTCGCCGCCTGCGCGGAGCACGACGTGGCCGTGGAGATCAACTCGCGGCCGGAGCGGCAGGACCCGCCGAAGCGGCTGATTCGTCGCGCGCTGGAGGCGGGCTGTCGCTTCGCCATCAACACGGACGCGCACGCGCCCGGGCAGCTGGACTGGCAGCGGTTCGGCTGCGAGCGCGCGGCCCGCTGCGGCGTGCCCGCCGACCGGGTGATCAACACCTGGTCGGCGGAGCAGCTCGTCGACTGGACCCGCCGGCGCTCCTAGCGATCCCCGAAGCCCCGATCGGCCCGGCTACCGGCCCTTTGCGGCGCTTCGCCGCCGGAGCACGGTCGCCGGGGCGCGGTCGCCGCCGGCTACCGGCTGTAGCGGCGCTTCGCCGTCGGGGCGCGGTCGCCGGCCGCGATCTCAGCGGCGGGTCGCCGGTTCGACGGCGGGCACGGCGGGCACGCCGACCCCGACCGCCGCCCGCCGACGGCGGCCGATCAGGCCCTGCGACACGGCGACGCCGAAGAGCACGACCAGGGCGCCGGCCGGCTGGTGCCAGTTCATCCGCTCGCCGAGGGCCAGGGCGCCGATCAGCACCGCGAAGACCGGGATCAGGTAGGTCACGGTGGAGGCCGTGCTCGCCCCGGCGACCCGGATGTTGCGCATGTTGATGACGAAGGCGAGGCCGGTGCCGAGCGCACCGAGCGCCAGCACGCTCCCCACCACGCGCGGCGACAGCTCGGTCGGCAGTGGGGGCGCCCCGGCCACCAGCGGTGTGACGATCGCCAACTGCACCGTGGCGAGCAGCAGCTGCGCCGCGGAGAGCGAGAGGCCGGAGTGGTTGCTGCCCGCCACGAACCGCTTCTGGTAGGGGATGGCGACGCCGTAGCAGGCGGCCGCGCCGAAGCACATCAGCTGGCCGGCGAAGTGCGCGCCGCCGACCCCCTCCCAGACACCGAGCACCACGAGCACGCCGGCGAAGCCGAGGGCGAGGCCGACCGCCCGTCGCGTGGTGAGCCGCTCGGTGCGGAAGACGAGCACCGCCAGCGGCAGGACGATCAGCGGCGTGGTGGCGTTCCAGATGCCCGCGAGCATCGACTCGACCCGCTGCTCGCCGTAGCCGAAAAGGGTGAACGGTACGGACACACCGAAGGCGGCTACCACGAAGAGGTGCGCCCAGACGCGGGGCTCGCGGGGCAGCCGGTCGCGGAGCACGGCGAGCACGACGAGCAGGGTGAGGGCTCCGGTGACGACCCGGTAGAGGGTCAGCTGAAGCGGGTGGAGCTCCTCGACCCCGACCTTGATGAAGAGGAAGCTCGACCCCCAGATCGCGGCCAGGGCGAGGAAGCCGGGCAGCCAGCTGCGAAGCGCCGGCCTGTCAGGAGTGAAGTGGTCCGTCACCCCTGACACTTTGCCGAAGGCGTACGACAATGTCGCCCGACTTTCGGACCGAAGGTGCGACAGCACCTACATTGATGGGGCGTTGACCAGCCGAGGAGGTGCATCCCCATGGCGATGCCGATGCGTTTCGACCCGCTCGTCGATTTCGACGGCCTGTGGACCACCCAGCTCGCCGACCGCTACCTCCCGCTGCCCGAGCTGCCGCACGCGCGTTACGAGTGCATCGACGGAAGGCTGGTCATGACCCCCGCAGAGGCCGGCACCAACAGCTACGCCGAGGGCGAGCTGATCCACCTGTTGAAGCCCGCCGCAAAGGCGGCCGGCTTCTACGTGTACGGCCAGGTCAACCTCACCTTCAACCCGCAGCGCTGGATCCAACCGGACGTCACCGTCCTGCACACCGTGCCGGCCACCGACGACGAGGACCGGTGGATCCCGGCGGACTACTGTTCGATGGCGGTGGAGTTCGTCTCGCCGGGCAGCCGGCGACAGGACTTCGTCGACAAGCCGCGCCGCTGCGCGGAGGGCGGCGTGCCGCACTTCATGCGGGTGGAGATCTCCCGTCGCCTACGGCACGTGGCGGTCGAGCTCTTCTCCCTCGCGGGCGGGGCGTACGTGAGCACCGCTCAGGCGGTGAGCGGAGAGTTGCTGAAGGTCGACCTACCGTTCCCGATCGAGTTCGATCCGGCGGACCTGCTGCCCTGAACTCGGTAAACGGGCTCGACACCGGGCGGGACCGGTCCCGTAGGGTCGCCGTGTGGGACGAATCGACGAACTCGCGAACCGCTACGTGGCCGAATGGGCGCCGCTCAGCCCGACCGGCGCCACCTACGTCGGCATCGCCGGCTACGACGACAAGCTCGACGACCTGACGCCCGACGGGTACGCGGCCCGGGCCGACCTGACCCGCCGCACCCTGGCCGACCTGGACGTGACCGAGCCGGAGACCGAGGCGGAACGGACCGCCAAGGAGGCCATGCAGGAGCGGCTCGGCCTCGACCTCGCCCGCCACGAGGCGGGTGAGACGACCAGCGAGGTCAACGTGATCGCCAGTGGGCTGCACGACCTGCGCATGGTCTTCGACCTGATGCCCAACGAGGGCGCGGACGCCCAGGCGAACATCGCGGCCCGGCTGAACGGCTTCGCGGCCGCCCTCGACGGCTACAAGACCACGCTGCGTGAGGCGGCCGCCGCCGGGCGGGTCAGCTCGAAGGTGCAGCTGGTCGAGGTGGCCAAGCAGTGTGACGTCTGGGTCGACCCGGACGGCGACAACTTCTTCCACGGTCTGGTCGAGCGGCTGGGCGCGGACGGCACGATCGGCGCCGAGCTGCGCCGGGGCGCGGCGGCGGCCACCGCGGCGACCGCCGAGTTCGGCCAGTTCCTGCGCACCGAGCTGGCCCCGAAGGGGCGGGAGAAGCAGGCGGCCGGCCGGGAGCGCTACGAACTGGCCTCGCAGTACTTCCTCGGTGCCAAGATCGACCTGGACGAGACGTACGCCTGGGGCTTCGCGGAGCTGGCCCGGCTGGAGGGCGAGATGCGGGCGGTGGCCGCGCGGATCGTCGGTCCGGGCGCGAGCATCGACGACGCCGTACGGGCGTTGGACGCAGACCCGGCCCGCACCATCCGGGGCAAGGAGGCGTTCCGCGACTGGATGCAGGCGCTCGCCGACAAGGCGATCAGCGAGCTGCACGGCACCCACTTCGACATTCCGGAGCAGGTCCGCCGGATCGAGTGCTGCCTCGCCCCGACCAGCGACGGGGCGATCTACTACACCGGGCCGAGCGAGGACTTCTCCCGCCCGGGGCGGATGTGGTGGGCGGTGCCGCAGGGCATCACCGACTTCTCCACCTGGCGCGAGGTGACCACGGTCTACCACGAGGGCGTGCCGGGTCACCATCTCCAGGTCGCGCAGACCGCGGTCCGGGCCGACCTGCTCAACCGCTGGCAGCGGCTGCTCTGCTGGGTCTCCGGGCACGGCGAGGGCTGGGCGCTCTACTCGGAGCGGCTGATGGACGAGCTGGGCTACCTGGAGGATCCGGGCGACAAGCTCGGCATGCTCGACGGGCAGGCGATGCGCGCGGCCCGGGTCATCGTCGACATCGGCATGCACCTGGAGCTGGAGATCCCTCGGGACAACCCGTTCGGCTTCCACCCGGGTGAGCGGTGGACGCCGGAGCTGGGCTGGGAGTTCATGCGGGGGCACTGCCGGGTGCCGGACGAGAACCTGCGGTTCGAGTTGAACCGCTACCTGGGCTGGCCGGGGCAGGCGCCGTCGTACAAGGTGGGCGAGCGGATCTGGCTGCAGGCCCGGGACGAGGCGAAGGCCCGCAAGGGCGCCGACTTCGACCTCAAGGAGTTCCACCGGCAGGCGCTCGACCTGGGCGCGCTCGGTCTGGACCCGCTGCGTCGGGCGCTCGCCCGGCTCTGAGCACCGCTGGGACGGCCGGGGGCGGCGGTTGCCGCGCCCGGCCGTCGCCCGCGTCAGGCCAGGTCGATGTGCAGGGGCCCGGCGGGCTTCTTCGCGGTCAGGGTGTCGCAAGCGATGTACGCCAGGTCGACCTCGACGTCGGTGAAGGTGATGGGCACCGGTGAGGTGACAGGTATCCCGTCCGGGAAGGGCAGGTCCGGGGTGAGCGTGACCTTCACCCCGGCGAGCCGCCCGACGTACCGGGTGGCGTAGAAGGCCACCTCGCCCTTCACGGTCAGCTGTTCGGTGACGTACCGGACCGTCTTGCCCCGCGGGCCGCCCACCTTCAGGACGAAGTCGTTCGTGACGGCCTTGTCCATGGTGAACATCAGGGTCTTGAGCTTGCCGTCGGCGGTGTCCAGCTCGGCTATCCCCGCGAAGTGCAGGCCGGTCATGGTCTGCTTCGAACCGGTGAGCTTTCCGGGTTTGGCGGCGACCTTCGGCACGTCCGGGTCGGTGGCGACCCGGGGCAGCGGCTTGCCGACCTCGACCGGCTTCGGTCGGCCCGGGGCGGGCGTCCCACACGTGTCGCGGGCCGGCTTGCCCGGCTTCGCCGACGGCACACCGGGCGAAGCGGCCCGGGTCGGTGTGCTCGCGGCGCCGGCACCGGGTCGGGTGGCGGTCGACGGGGACGCCTCGCGGTTCTCGTCGGGATCGTCCGAGTCGTCTCCGGTGATCAGGCCGGTGATCCCGTCGACGATGTCGGTCAGCAGGTTGCCGTCCGACGGTTCGTCCGGGGCGGGCGCGGCGCTCGACGTCGAGGGGCTCGGCGAGCCCGACGCGCTCGGCTTCACGGTGGGCTCCGCGGTCGCCGTCGGCCTCGGGCAGGCGGGGGCGGCGGCCGCCGGCTCGACGGACCGGAACCCGACCAGCCCGGCCGCGGCGGACACCGTGACGACGAGCAGGATCGCGTACGTCTTCGGACCGCGGTGTCGGCCGCCGGCCGGTGGCTGCGGGTCGACGTCGGGCCCCTGCCTGGTCTCCGCCCCGCTCTTCGCGGACGGCTCGGCGGGCGCCGGCTCCCGCAGCGGGTTACGCGGCGGCGGCGGCACGTCGGCGAGGACACCGGTCGGCTCCTCGTCCCGCTGTCGCGGCATCAGCTCGTCCACCAGCGCGGCGTCGTCGACGTCGGCCGGTTCCGTCCCGGCCTCCCGGTCGTGCCCGGCCTCCGCCTCGGACGGCTCCTCGGTCTTCGTCGGCGCCGCCGGGGTCTTGCTCGGTACCCAGGCGAAGCCGAGCGCGCTGCCGACCATGCCGAGCAGCAGGCCGAGGAAGAAGCCGCCGAGGTTCACCCCGATCAGGGAGTAGACGGCGGTGATCGCCGCGACCACGGCGTAGAAGGTGCGTTGTGCCGGGCTGAACCAGAAGAGCAGCCCGCAGGTGATCAGGATGGCGGGGATCAACCAGGTCAGGAAGCCGGTCGGCCCCATCTTGAAGACGAGGCCGTTGAGGCTCATCTGGGTGCTGCCGAAGATCACCAGGCCGGCCAGCATGGTGAAGAGACCGCCCCAGAACGGCCGCTGCCGCCGCCAACGGCGGAATCCGCGCCACGCCCGGCCCAGCCAGCCGGACGGGCCGGTGCGGGCTTCTTGCGACTCGGCGGTTGTCACGTGCTCCTCCTGGCGCTGCTGACGGGGTGGGACATGGACGAGGCCCGCGGAGGGCGCCCTCCGCGGGCCTCGGCGTCAGGTCACTTGGGGTCGGGGAAGCACTCCTTGGCCTTGTCGCCCACGTTGACCTTGAGCTTCAGGCCGTTGAGGGTGAACGTGCCGGCGCTGGTGGAGCGGGCCACCTGCCGGAGGTCCTTGATGACCACCTTGTCCGCGCTCTGCCCGAAGGACTTCGGCTGGGCGTGCTCGTTCAGGTCGGTCGCGTCACGGCCGATCTGGATGTTGGTGAACGTCGCGTCGCCCTCGAGGGAGTCCATGTCGATCAGCAGGCCCTTGGCCGTTGCCGGCTTCCCGCCGCCGCCGGCGTTGATGGTGAGCACGATCTTCAGGCCGGGAACGCTGGCGTTGACGGACTGGCAGAGGTCGTAGAGCTTGGCGTCGGCGATCTCGGAGACCGCCACCGGGTGGATGGTGCCGTTCTTCTCCTTGGCCATCCCGCCGTACTGCTCGAAGCCCTCGCCGACCAGTCGCGACGCGCCGACCTTGAAGGTCTGGCCGGACACGTCGAACGAGGCGGCGATGGCGCCGTTCGCCATGCCGAGGATGATGCCGCCGGCGACCGCGGTCGCCGGAACCATCATGGCGGCGAAGCGACGCCACCGGGTACCGCCGTTGGGTTGGCGGTCTTCCGATTCACTCACGGGATCCTCCTCGACGGGAATGTCGTCACGAGTCAGGGACGTGACTCGGGTAGGGAGAGCAAGGCGCTGCGGGGCCGTTGCCAACGGGCGGCGCAGTGCGCGGATGGATGCTCTCGCGAAGCGACCTAGCTCACAAGGGCCTGGCTACTGACCGGTAACCCAGGCGTGACAGGGCCGCCCCCGAGCATCACGAAGCGTCGACGAGCCATCGCGCATCCGTGCGCGACAAAGGGTTCAGATCTGGACGAGCTGGTCGGCGAATTTCACCTGCGGTAGCCGAGGCCGACGAAAGTCACAGTTAAGTAACGAAGAGCTGTCAATGCGCTGGGGATAGCGGATCCTCTGCCGTACGGGCGGCCCGAGTGGACGTACGGGTCAGCCGGGCTGGCCGGCGGTGAGCCACGAACCGAGCAGATGGCGGTCGATCGAGTCCACCCGGCCGAGCCGCCCGGCGGCGGCCCGAGCAGCCAGTTCGTCCCGGGTGAACCAGCGCGCCTCGATCAGCTCCACACCGTCCACCTTGACCTCCACAGACGCCGCCGTGGCGCGGAAGGCGACCATCAAACCGGCCGGAAACGGCCACGCCTGCGAACCCTGGTACGCCAGGTCGGTCACCTCGACACCGACCTCCTCGGTCATCTCCCGGCGTACCGCGTCCTCCAGGCTCTCGCCCACCTCGACGAACCCGGCGAGGGTCGAGTACGACCCCTCCGGCGCGCCCGCGTGCCGCGCCAACAGGCAGCGGTCCACCTCGGGGGCCTGGACCAGCACGATCACCGCCGGCTCGATACGGGGAAAGAACAGCCGCCCGCACTCCGCCCCCGAGCAGACCCGCACGTGCCCGCCACCACCGGCGGTGGTGACGGCGCCGCAACTGCCGCACCAGCGCTGCTGGCGGTGCCAGTAGAACAACCCCCGCGCGTACGCCTGCGCGGCCGCCTCCGCCGGGGCGAGATGACCGGCCAGCTTCCGCACGTCCACCGTCGACACCGCGCCGGCCAGCGCCACCGCGTCCGTCTCCGCGTGCCCGCTGAGATCGGCCGCGAAGACCGCCACGCCGCCGTCCAGACCGAGGAAGGCCGTCTCGGCCGCCGCTTCGAGCACCCGGACCGCGTCGACCCCGCTGAGCCGCACCGGAACGTTCTCGGCGGTCACGAGACAGCGGTCACGCCAGTGCGGCAGCACGACGCTCCGCTCGTCGGCGCGCAACGCCGCCATCCGGTCCTCGTCGGCGCGCAGCGCCCCCGCCCGATCGAGCCACCCACCGCCGTACGCGAACACCCCGTCGTCGATCCGCACCCCGCCACGTTGCCACGTACGGTCGGCGGCCACCAGGACCGCCAGGCCACCGGGTTGCGTGGCAGCCGGGTAGTACCGCCCCTGGTCGACATGTTCGGCGAGCCCTGGCCGGCACGGTGCCGAGGTGGCCGGCGTCGCGTCCGCCGGTCGGCGGAAGTGCCCGACACGCCGGACGACACGCCGGGCAGGGCGGACCCGACGACGACTGCCCGCCCGGCCGGGCGTTGGTTACCGTAGGTGTCCGTTCGGGGAAGGCCCCCGGGGACACGGTCGCGATCGAGGTTGCTGTGACGCTGTACGGCGAGAAGAGTCCGCCCGCCGACGACCGTCCCACCGTCCAGGTCACCGCGGTCACCTGGCCCGTCGACGAGTCCGAACCCACCGCCCCGGTCCCGCCACGCCGTGGACACCGGACCCGGCTGCTGGTCGCGGCCGGCGCCGCAGTCGCCGTGCTCGGCTCGGTGGCCGGAGTCGGCGCCTACGCGTACGCCGGTGACGTGCCACGCGGCACCACGGTGCTCGGGGCGGAGCTGGGCGGTCGCAGTCGCGCGGACGCCGTCCGGGAGCTGCGGGCCGAGCTGGACCGGCGTGCCGCCGCGCTCGCCGAGCCGCTCGCCCTGCGGGTGGGGGAGCGGGATCTCCGGATCGTGCCCGCCGAGGTCGGCCTCACGGTCGACGTGGCGGCTACCGTGGCGGCCGCGGCCGAGGCCGAGGCGCATCCGGTGAGCCGGCTGGTCGGCTCCCGGTCGGTGCAGCCCGTCGTCTCAGTCGACGTCGACCGGCTGCACGCCGCCCTGCAGAAGATGGCCGGTGACCAGGGCCGGAAGATGACCCTGCCGGCGATCACGTACGCCGGGACGACCCCGAAGGCGGTGCACCCGAAACCCGGCCTGGCGCTCGACCCGCAACGCTCCGCCGAGGTGGTCCGGGCCGGCTGGCTCGCCGGAGGACCGGTGACCGTACCGCTGCTCGAGTCGCACCCGGCCACCACCGGCGAGGAGGTGGACCGGCTGATGAAGGAGCTGGCCCGGCCGGCGGTCGCCGCCCCGGTCGAGCTCACCACCGACAAGGGCTCGGTGACCATTGCGCCGAAGGCGATCGCCAAGAGCCTGCGGTTCACGGCGGACCGGACCGGCAAGCTGACCGCACGGGTCGACGTGAAGCGGCTGCGCGCCGCACTCGGCGACGACCTCTCGTCAGTCGAGGTGCCGCCGAAGGACGCGCGGATGGCCGTGACGGCCGGCCGGCCGAAGGTGGTCGACCCGGGCCGTCCCGGTCGGCAGCTGGACACGGCGGGGCTCGCCCGGGACCTGCTCGCCGTTCTGCCGAAGGCGGACGGGCGCGTGGTGACCGGAACGCTCGCACCGGCGCAACCGGAGCTGACCGCGGAGAAGCTCGGTGGCCTGGGTATCAAGGAGAAGGTCTCCTCCTTCACCACCCGATTCACCGGCGGCCTGTCCTCGTCGCGCAGCCACAACATCGTCACCGTCGCCCGGGAGGTCGACGGCACGGTCGTGCTGCCCGGTGAGACCTTCTCGCTGAACGGGCACACCGGTGAGCGCGGCTACGCGCAGGGCTACCGGGACGCGCCCGTCATCCTCGACGGCAAACTGGTGCCCGGCGTCGGCGGCGGCATCTCGCAGTTCACCACCACGTTCTTCAACGCCACCTACTACGCGGGCCTGGAGGACGTCGAGCACAAGCCGCACTCGTACTGGTTCTCCCGGTATCCGGCGGTCATCGAGTCGACCATCTTCTGGCCGAACCTGGACTTCAGGTTCCGGAACGACACCGAGTACGGGCTGCTGATCGACACCTCGTACACGTCCAGCACCATCACCGTGTCGATCTGGAGCACGAAGATCTACGACAGCGTCAAGACGGAGTACGGCCCGCGCCGCGACATCACCACGCCGAAGACCATCTACCTGACGCCCGGGCCCTCCTGCATTGCGAGCAGCGGCATCAACGGCTTCGCCCAGGACGCCTTCCGGGTCATCCGCAAGGACGGCAAGGTCATCAAGCGGGAGAAGTTCAGCTGGCGCTACGACGCCGAGCCGCGCTACATCTGCGGCCAGGAGCCCTGACGGTCGCCGCCGGCACCGTGGTCGGGGCGCGCTCGCCGAGCGGCAACGCGGCTCAGCGCCGCGCCTCGACCAGACCCTGCCGTACGCCGTCCGCGTCCCGGTCGGCCAGGTAGATCGGGGTACCGGGCTGCTGACGCCAGCTGTCGTCGAGGCCGCCGCCGTCGACCGGGTCGAACCCGATCGCGTCGACCAGGTCCATGACCATCCGCTTGGCGTCGGGGTCGTCGCCCGCCACGGGCAGGGCGATCCGTCCAGGAGTGCCGGGCGGGGTGCCGTTCTCCAGCAGGTGCTGGGCGGCGATGGTGTTGAACGCCTTGACCAGGCGGGCGCCGGGGAAGTGGTCGGCCGTCCATCGGCTGGAGGCCGTGCCGTCCATCAGCTCCGGGATGTCGCCGTCGCGGTTCGGGTAGTAGTTGTCTGCGTCGACCACAACCTTCCCGGCGAAGAGCTCGCTCGGCAGGTCGGGGACGGCCACGAGCGGTACGGCGACCACCACCACGTCGGAGTGTTGGATCGCCTCCTCTACCGTGCCGGTCTCCGCGCCGGTCTCGCCGCCCAACGATCGCAGCGTCTGCGGGCCACGTGAGTTCGCCACCGTGACGTCGTGCCCTACTGCGGTCAGCCGGCGGGTCAGGTTGCCGCCGACATGGCCGGAGCCGATGACGCCGATCTTCATGGGCCGCTCCTCTGATCGTCGAGACGTGGTCCGTGCTCGACGCTACCGAGGGGGGCCTGCTGATTCGTGGGTTCGGCGGAGGGCGTCCAGGCCATACCTGAATTGCCCAGAAAACGCGTTCAGGGCCACCCCTGAAAGGGGTGACCCTGAACGGAAAGAATGTCCGGCGGTGTCCTACTCTCCCACACCCTCCCGAGTGCAGTACCATCGGCGCTGGAGGGCTTAGCTTCCGGGTTCG
>NZ_RAZS01000006.1:0-556827 GCF_003626545.1 Micromonospora musae | reverse complement strand
CAGCGTTCGTCCTGAGCCAGGATCAAACTCTCCAACAAAAATCTTTGTGGAAAAAATGTCCCGGCAACAAAATGTTGCCAAAGGAATCCCAACCGGAAGATCCCGAAGAATCAACCAGTCCGGGGTAATAATCAATTTGGCACTGGCTTATCAAGCACCCTGTTGAGTTCTCAAAGAACAACCACACACCGTTCAGAAGCTCCGCTCCGCGGAACCCGTCTCGGGGCAACCGTTCCAAACTACCCGGTCCGAACTTCGCTGTCAACTCTACCAGAGAAGATCAACTGCTTCGTCGGGGCCCACGTCGACGCACGCCCGATTGAGGCGGTCGTTGCTGTCGTGGGAAACCGCAGACCGGCCGATCGCCGCTTCGCGGCCATCCGCCCGGCTCCTGCCGGCTTCAGTACTTTACCCGGTCGGCTTCGCGTTCGCAACTCCGAATTTCCGGAGTGTTTTCGCACCGCCCGCTCCAGCCTCGCTCGGCGTTCCCGCCACGAACCTGGGCGCCCGTTCTCGGCCGGTTTGTCCGGCCTCCCCCGTGCAGAGAGAAAGTTACGCGGACGCCCCGAAGAAGGCAAATCAACGCCGGTCACTGTCCGTGGATGACGCCCCGAATCCGTCGGGCGAGACCCTCGCAGACCCGGAGCGACACCCGCCGGCCACGCTTGCGTACCGCCCCTGTTCGACCCCGCCCGCCGCCCGGATCACCGCGCGACCCGGTGCGGCAGCCGACCCAGCCGTACGCACTCGGATGACTGCCCCTTGCGACCCTGCTCACCGGCGCCGATACGTGTCAGAGTGTCTGTCATGGATGTCGACTCCGGGCCGTCCGCCGCCCCGCTCGCCGAAGAGGCGGTGCTCGGGCTGCTGCTGCCCTTCTGGCAGCTGGTGATCGGCGCCTTCGTCCTCGTCGTCGTCGTACTGTCGGTCGGCCGGCTGGCCCGGCGAGGGCCCTCCCGCATGACCACCGCGCTGGTGGTGACCGCGGCCGCGATCGCCGGCTTCGCCCTGGTGGGTGTCCTGCTGCAGGGGTGACCCGGTCAGAGCCGCCGGTTGGCCAGGCTCGGCAGCTCGGCCCGGATGGCGGCGAGCCGGTCGAGATCCAGATCGGCGAAGGCCACACCGGAGCCGTCCGGCACCTGGCAGAGCACCGTCCCCCAGGCGTCGACGACCATGCTGCGGCCGAAACAGGTCCGCCCCGGCTCGTGATCACCGATCTGACCGGCGGCCACGACGTAGCACTGGTTCTCGATGGCGCGAGCGCGCAGCAGCACCTCCCAGTGATCGCGACCGGTGTGCTGCATGAACGCGGCGGGAACCACGAGCACCTGGGCGTCGCCCTCGGTCGCGAGTCGCCGGTAGAGCTCAGGAAAGCGCAGGTCGTAGCAGATCGACAAGCCGACGCGTACGCCGTCGACGGTCACCACCACCGGCTGATCCCCCGGCGCCACCGTCGCCGACTCCCGGTACGAGACCCGGCCGGGAATCTCCACGTCGTAAAGGTGGATCTTCCGGTAGCTGGCGGCGAGCGCGCCGGCGCGGTCGAAGACCAGCGAGGTGTTCCAGGTGTGCTCCGGGTCCGGGCCGGCCTCGTGGAACGAGCCGGCGATCACCCAGATACCCAGCCGACGCGCGACGGAGGCGAAGAACTCGCCGACCTCCCCGTCGACCGGCTCGGCTGCGGGCATGCCGGGCCCAGGGCCGAGGTAGTCGACGTACTCCGGTAGGAGCGCGAAGTCCGCGCCGCCGGCCGCGGCGCGCTCCAGCAACTCCTCCGCGGCGGCGAGGTTGGCCTTGCGGTCCTCGCGCGTGTTGAGCTGGCAGACGGCGACACGCATGAGCCTCAGCGTACGGGGACAGCGGCCCGCCGGACAGGGTCGGTGAGCCGCCAACCCTCAGCCCCGGCAGGCGGGCCCCCGGAACTCAGGCGGACTTCTCCTCGCGATCCCGGCGGGCACGCCGGCCGGTGAACTCGCGCGGCACGATCGTCGGGTTGACGTTCTCGAGCACCACTTCGCGAGTGATCAGCACCCGCGCGGCGTCCGGGTTGCTTGGCACCTCGTACATCACGGAGAGCAGGACCTCTTCCATGATCGCCCGCAATCCGCGCGCACCCGTACCGCGCAGCATGGCCTGATCGGCGATCGCCTCCAGCGCCGGCTCCTCGAACTCCAGCTCGACGCCGTCGAGCTCGAAGAGGCGCTGATATTGGCGTACCAGCGCGTTGCGGGGTTCGGTGAGGATCTGCACCAGGGCGTCGCGGTCGAGGCTGCGCACGCTGGTGATCACCGGAAGCCGGCCGATGAACTCGGGGATCAGCCCGAACTTGAGCATGTCCTCCGGCATGACCTGGCTGAAGATGTCGTCGGTCGAGCGCTCGGAGACCGATCGGAGCCGGGCGCCGAAGCCGGTCCCGCCGGAACCGGTGCGGGCCTCGATGATCTGGTCGAGCCCGGCGAAGGCACCACCGCAGATGAAGAGCACGTTGGTGGTGTCGATCTGGATGAACTCCTGGTGCGGGTGTTTCCGGCCGCCCTGCGGCGGCACGTTCGCCACGGTGCCTTCCAGCATCTTGAGCAGCGCCTGCTGAACGCCCTCGCCGGAGACGTCCCGCGTGATCGACGGGTTCTCCGACTTGCGGGCGATCTTGTCGACCTCGTCGATGTAGATGATGCCGGTCTCGGCGCGCTTGATGTCGTAGTCGGCGGCCTGGATGAGCTTGAGGAGGATGTTCTCCACGTCCTCACCGACGTAGCCGGCCTCGGTGAGGGCGGTGGCGTCGGCGATCGCGAACGGGACGTTCAACATCCGGGCGAGGGTCTGCGCCAGGTGGGTCTTCCCGCACCCCGTCGGCCCGAGCAGCAGGATGTTGGACTTCGCCAGCTCGACGGTGTCCGAACCGGGGGCACCGGACGCCTCGGCCTGGATGCGCTTGTAGTGGTTGTAGACCGCTACCGAGAGCGCCTTCTTGGCCTGGTCCTGGCCGACGACGTAGTTGTCGAGGAACTGGCAGATCTCCATCGGCTTGGGAAGCTCTTCCCACTTCACCTCGCCGGACTCGGCCAGCTCCTCCTCGATGATCTCGTTGCAGAGATCGATGCACTCGTCGCAGATGTAGACGCCGGGCCCCGCAATGAGCTTCTTGACCTGCTTCTGCGACTTACCGCAGAAGGAGCACTTCAGTAGGTCGCCGCCGTCACCGATCCGTGCCACCTACGTTCTCCCTGCACTCAATCGGCCGGAGACCCGGCCATGACCTGCGGCGGCTACGCCCCGCCCGTCTCTTGCACCCCGCCGGTCCGACCCAGCGAAGCGGTACAGACCCGACGTTACCCGCTGGCGGAGTTTTCTCCGACCCCCAAAACGGGTGTGTCAGAGGCCGGCCGGGATCGACGCCCCGACCGACCTCTGACCCGAAATCGGTCAGCTGGCGGCGTTGGCGGCCAGCAGGCCCTTCTTGCGGCTGGTCAGGATGGTGTCGACCAGCCCGTACTCGCGGGACTCCTCGGCCGTCATGATCTTGTCACGGTCGATGTCCTTGCGAACCTGCTCGATCGGGCGGTTGCAGTGGCGGGACAGCATGTCCTCCAGCTGCGTCCGCATCCGCAGGATCTCCCGAGCCTGGATCTCGATGTCCGAGCCCTGCCCGTAGCCGCCCTCGGTGGCCGGCTGGTGGATGATGATCCGCGAGTTCGGCAGCGCCATCCGCTTACCCGGGGTGCCGGCCGCGAGCAGCACCGCGGCGGCGCTGGCCGCCTGACCCAGACAGACCGTCTGAATGTCCGGCCGGACGTACTGCATGGTGTCGTAGATCGCCGTCATGGCCGTGAACGAGCCGCCCGGCGAGTTGATGTACATGATGATGTCGCGGTCCGGGTCGGTGCCCTCCAGCGTCAGCAGCTGGGCCATCACGTCGTTCGCCGACGCGTCGTCCACCTGGACGCCGAGGAAGATGATCCGGTCCTCGAAGAGCTTGTTGTACGGGTTGGACTCCTTCACCCCGTACGAGGTGCGCTCCACGAACGACGGCAGCACGTAGCGGTTGTGCACGGCCGCGAACTGGGGTGGCAAACTCAGGTCGGTCATCGTCAGCTCCTCAGCTCAGAGTCCCGGCACCCTCCGGAACCTGGGTGGCTCCGGTGATGACCTTGTCGATGAAGCCGTAGTCCACGGCCTCCTGGGCGGTGAACCAACGGTCGCGGTCCGAGTCCGCCTCGATCTGCGCGGGGGCCTGACCGGTGTGGTGAGAGACCCGCTCCTGGAACATCCGCTTCGTGTAGAGCATCTGCTCCGCCTGGATGGCGATGTCGGCGGCGGTGCCACCCACGCCACCCGACGGCTGGTGCATCATGATCCGCGCGTGCGGCAGGGCGTAACGCTTGCCCTTCGTGCCCGCGCAGAGCAGCAGCTGCCCCATCGAGGCGGCCATGCCCATCGCGACGGTCGACACGTCGTTGTCGATGAACTGCATGGTGTCGTAGATCGCCATGCCCGAGTAGACCGAGCCACCCGGCGAGTTGATCCAGAGGTTGATGTCGCGGTCCGGGTCCTCCGCGGCGAGCAGCAGCAGCTGCGCGCAGATGCGGTTGGCGACCTGGTCGGTCACCTCGCTGCCCAGGAAGATGATCCGCTCCTTGAGCAACCGGTTGTAGACCGAGTCGTCGAGGTTGCCAATGTTGTCGCCACCTCGGGCGTCAATCGCCCGGAGCGGCTTCGGTGGGATGTGCATGTCGGTCATGGCAGCCCTTCGCTCTCCGTACCGTCCTACCCGACACTAACCGCTCTGCCGGGCGGCAGAGTCCCGGTCGTGGCACTGTTCGCTCACAGCGCAGCCACCGTCGGGACGTACCCGGAAAAGGGTTTTGGCCGCCACCCACCGCAAGCGGCGGATGACGGCCTCTCCCCGATGATCAGTGCTCGTGGTTGTGGTGCTCGGCCTCGTTGGCGGCCCGCAGCGCGTCGAGGCTGACCTCGTTGCCCGCGGCGTCCTTGATCGTGATCCGCTCCATGATCGAAGAGAGGACCTTGCCGCGCCGGACGTCGCCGTAGACAGCGGGCGCCGTGCCCGAGCGCACGAGCTGGTCGTAGTACTGCTGCGGGGCCATCCCGGCGTGCTGGGCCCGGTGCACGATCTCGTGACCGAACTCGTCGTCCGAGACCTCGACGTTCTCGGCGTCGGCGACGGTGTCCAGCAGCAGCTGGACCTTGACGCCCTGAGTGGCGGCGTCGGTCAGCTCGGTGTCGATCTGCTCCTCGGTCTTCTCCTCCGAGGCGAGGTAGTCCTCCATGGTGGCGCCGATCCGCTCGAGCTGGTCGACCATGGCCTGCTTGCGGCTCGCGACCTCCTCGCGGACGACCCCCTCCGGCGCCGGCACCTCGGCGGCGGCGACCAGCTGCTCCAGCGCCTTGTCCCGGGCGGCGTAGATCTGCTCGACCTGCTTACCCCGGGTGACCCGCTCGCGCAGGTCGTTGCGGAGCTCCTCGATGGTGTCGAACTCGCTCGCCAGCTGGGCGAACTCGTCGTCCAGCTCCGGCAGCTCCTTCTCCTTGACCGTGCGAACGGTCACCGCCACGTCGGCGTCCCGACCGGCGTAGTCGCCGCCGACCAGCTGGGTGGTGAAGGTCTTGCTCTCGCCGGCCGCGACGCCGACCACGGCCTCGTCCAGGCCCGGAAGGAGCTGCTTGCTGCCGACCTCGTGCGAGATGTTGCTGGCCGAGCCGCCCGGCACGTCCTCACCGTCGACGGTGGCGTTCAGGTCGATCTGGACGTAGTCGCCCTCCTGGGCGGCCCGCTCCACGGTCTTCAGCGTCGCGAACCGCTCACGCAGGTTCTTCACCTGCTCGTCGATCTCGCTGTCGTCGATCTGGAGCTCGTCCACCGTCACCTCGACGGTGGCGAGGTCGGGCAGCGTGATCTCCGGGCGGACGTCGACCTCGGCGGTGAAGTTCAGCGAGTCACCGTCGTTGAACTCGGTGATCTCGACCTCGGGGCGACCGAGCGTCTTCAGGTCGTGCTCACGGACCGCGGCGAGAATCTGCTGCGGGATGGCCTCCTGCACCGCCTCGTTGAGGACGGTGCCCCGGCCCACCCGCTGGTCGATCACCGCGGCCGGCACCTTGCCCCGGCGGAAGCCGGGAACCTGGACCTGCTGGCCGATCTCCCGGTACGCCTTCTGGAGGCTCGGCTCGAGCTCGACGAACGGCACCTCGATGGCGAGCCGCACGCGCGTCGGGCTCAGAGTCTCGACGGTGCTCTTCACAGGCGTACTCCTTGACGGATCTCAGTTGAGTCTGGGCGTGGATTCAGCCCATCGAGTGTAGGCGAGCCGGCCGGGCACTCCGGCAGCGCCCGGGAACCGCAGCGGAAAACGGCGGCACCCGGGGCGACCCGGCCGCGGACGACAGTCGGGGTGGCGGGATTTGAACCCACGGCCCCTCGCTCCCAAAGCGAGTGCGCTACCAAGCTGCGCCACACCCCGTGGCGACGAAGAGTGTATGCCTTCGCGCCCCGGCTCGGGCCTCGGGGCGGACTCCGCCGGGCCCGTTTTCCCGGGAAGTCGCGGTGTCGGCGCGTCGGGACGGCGCGACGCACCCACAAGTCGAGTCGACCTCGGATGCCCGTGCGGCGCGGCGAGCCGGGTGCGGCTGCGCGCGGCACCGGGACATTCGGTAGGCTGTCGGGCGCGCCCCGCGTCTCGGGGCGCACGCGGGCGTAGCTCAATGGCAGAGCTTCAGTCTTCCAAACTGACGGTGCGGGTTCGATTCCCGTCGCCCGCTCCACCCACGAAGGCCCAGGTAGACCGCATGATCGCGGCACCTGGGCCTTCCGCATCTCCCCCAGCGTGCGGGGAGGCGGAAGGTCCTACGCCTGACGAGGAGATTCGCTCCGACGCTGTGACTCCCACGGCCGCCTGGAAGCCACCGCCGGCGTCTCCGGCATCGTCATGGCAGTGCTTTCCGGAGGATGTAGTTGAGGCCGAACTCCGTCTCGCTGCTGCGTAAGTCGACGTAGCCCAGCCGCCGGTAGAACCCGTGCCCGGTGATGCTCGCGCCAGTTTCCATGTAGTCACAGCCCTCGGCCGCCGCGAGCAGCTCGATGTGACGCATCAATCGCCGTCCGACACCCTGGCCGGTCACCTCGGGATGGACGAACATGGTGAAGACCCTGTTGCCGTCGCGGGAGACGGTGCCCACGATCCCCGCCTGCTCGGCGACGAACATCTGCCGTTCGTCGGCGAGCTGCGCGATCCGCTCTTCAGAGAAGTGGCGGCACATGCGCTCGACGATCTCCGCAGGGTAATCGCGACTGTTGACCTCGCGCAGACACCGCTGGACGAGGTCGGCTACCGCCGAGCCGTCGCCAGGCCGGAACAGCCGGATCTGCACCACCTCGGCATCCTCTCCCAGGCCCACCGCTGCTGGAAATGGACGATCGGCCTCAAGACATGACACCTGCTCCTCCTGACGCGCTGCTGCCTCGTGCCGACTGCCAGCGGCTATCGGCGGCCGGCCGACCAAGGCCCGTCCCGGACGGATCGGCCGGAACGCGGCAGAGCGTTCAGACTTCAGCAGGTCGGTGATCGCGTCGAGGCCGGCGCAGCGGACTAGCCGCTCTCGGCGTCCCCGCGCCCGGCCGGCCGAAGGACCCGCCGATCCGCATCCTCGATGCCGTCGCGTACGGCCACCCGCACGACCCGGTAGAGGACGCCGAAGAAGACGGCGGTCAGCACGCAGGCCAGAACGATGGCGAAGAGCAGCTCGGGGAGTCGATTGCCGGAAGACATGCAGAGACGCTATGCGCCCGGCCCCGTCGGCGCTGTCCCACGTACCCCGTGGTGCAGTCGGGCGGGCCCGCAACGTCGCGGACCCGCCCGAAACCTGTGCCTGCCGGGTTACGTCACTGGCCGACCTTGACGCCCGGTTCACCGGCCATGAACTGGATGACCTGGCGCGGCTCCTGGCCCGGCCGGTCCGGGGCCCGCATCTTGCCGATCGGCAGGACCACGCGCCGGTACGTCCCTTCCAGCATCATCGCCGTGGCGGTGTACCAGGCGATCACGGCGGAGACGATGAAGATGTAGGCGCCCGCCGTCCGCCAGCCCGAGATGCCGGCGATCTGACCGATCGCCTGGCAGGTGGCGCCGGCGGCGAGCGTGGCGAGCACCGCCGCCAGACCGATGCTCTCCGCGAGCGCGGCGAACGTGCCCGACCAGGTGATCGCGGCGAGCGCGATGAACCAGTAGCCGAGCGGGACGAACGGGTTCGGCGGGGTCAGTGCGCCGACCGCGACGAGCAGGAAGAGCACGCCGTAGGCGAGCCAGAACGCCCCCCAGATTCCGTGCATCGCGGTGGCGAGGCCGTCGCGCGCCCGGTACGCCCACATTCCGGCGAGGAACTGGGCGAGCCCGCCGGTGAGGGCGGCGAAGGGGAACAGGAAACGTGGGGTTCCCGTGTCGCCGTACCAGCCGGCCAGGTTCGCCGCGACGACGAAGGTGGCCGCGGCGAAACCGAACAGGCCGAGGATGGACGGCGCGGCCACCGGCTGCAGTGAGATCTGGGCGTGGTTGCGCCAGAACTCGAACTCGCCGTCGTGCGGTTGCGCGTGTGAAACGCGGGACATCTGATCCTCCTCGTCACGACGGCGGACTCCCCGCCGGTCCGTCCGAACGTCGGCGCCGTCTACCCCCTCCGACGGCTCCCATTCACCTGCCTCTTCCCCCGGCACCGGGCCGGGCCACCGTCCGACCCGGTCGCACCGGGCCCCGCCGGACGGAAAATGGCTGGTCCGGTTCGGGTGTCGGGGCGAAAATCCGGCGCATGCCCCAAGCGACGCTGCACACCGCCCGGATCCGCCTCGTTCCGCTCGCCGACGAGCATCTCGACCACGAGGTGGAGCTCGACGCCGACCCCGAGGTGATGCGGTACCTCGGTCCGCCTCGTACCCGCGCGGAGGTGGAGGTCCTGCACGGGCGGCGGCTCGCGGCGGCGCGGCGGGTGCCGGGGCTCGGCTTCTGGGCCGGTCTCGTCGACGGGGACTTCGTCGGCTGGTGGATCCTCGAACCGCCGGAGCGCGCCGACCAGGGCCCGGTGGCGGGCCAGGCCGAACTGGGCTACCGCCTGCTGCGCCGGTACTGGCGCCGGGGGCTGGCCAGCGAGGGGGCCCGCGAGCTGATCCGGCACGGCTTCGAGGAGCTGGGCCTGAACCGGATCTTCGCCGAGACGATGACGGTGAACGAGGGGTCCCGCGCCACGATGGCCTCGGTGGGCCTGCGGTACGTCCGAACCTTCCACCTGGACTTCGACGATCCGCTGCCCGGCACGGAGCTCGGCGAGGTCGAGTACGCGCTCACCCGGGACGAGTGGCTCGCCGCCCGGTCGGCCGAGGCCGCACGACCCTGAGCCGAGCCGCACGACGCCGAGCCGAGCCGGGCCGCGTCGAAGACGCCGGGCCGGGCCACGCCGCATGACGCCGAGCCGCGTCGAAGACTCCGGGCCGGGCCGAGCCGGGCCGCGGTGCGGATCAGGCGTGGTCGTTGGGCGCGGGGCCGACGCCGACGTTCAGCCGGTAGATCCAGAGCGGGTAGTCGACGCGGTTCACGCCCCCGGAGAGGCCCGGCGTGCGGTGCAGCTGGGCGGCGGGCAGCCAGAGGTCGCCACCGGAGTCGATCCACATGGCGTCCACCCAGGCCAGGCGGGGATCGGCGACGAGCATCGTCACCACCCGCTCCGAAGTGATGGTGAGGATGCGCCGCCGCTCGGCGTCGCTGAGGTAGATCGTGCCGTCCGCGTCGATGGCGGTGCCACCGGTGGTCGGGGTGTCGAGCCACGGCTCCACGTACCCGGCCACCGTGGCGGGGTCGAGCGTCGGGTCGTCGAGCCAACGGGTTTCGATGCGGGACAGGCCCCCGGAGGCGGGCTGGTAGTAAAGGTGGCGCCCGTCCGGGGAGACCTCGAGCTGGTCGGCGTGCAGGACAATCTCGTCGCCGGCGGAGTCGTGCAGCACCTCCCCGTCGGCGATCAGCCGCCGCCCCACCGTGCTGGGGTGCCCGTCCAGCACCCGACGGGCCCGCCCCGACGCGAGGTCGAGCACGATCAGGCCGGGCGCCCCGGCGTCGGTGAGGTACGCGATCGCCCCGTTGAACCGCACGTCGTCGACGTAACTGTCGTCCCGGACCGCCTCGGTGAGGTGGTAGATCCGGGTCACCGCGGCGGTGGCCGGGTCGGTCACGATCAGCCGGGCGGCGCCGGGGACCTGCGGCCGGCCCGGCCCCGGCGCACCCGAGTCGATGATCCACAGCTGGCCGTCCGGCCCGGTGCGTACGCCGTTGACGTGCACGTACGCCCCGTCGGGGCGGGGCTCGTCCTGGACCGCGTTCCACGACTCGTCCGGCCACGGCACCCGCCGGCCGTCCGGCAGCGCCTCGGCCACCTGCGCTCCCGGTGAATCCGCGGCGGGGAAGCTCACGAAGACGCGTCCCTCGACGGTCGTCACGCCGGTGCAGACACGGTCGTTGCGCACCGTCGGGATCAGGCGGCTGTCCGTCCGGGTCGGCAACGGCATGTGCTCCTCCAGCAGGGCGAGGCGTTCGGTCCCGGCGCGGGACGGCGTCCCCTTCCCGCCGCGCGCCCGTCCAAACACCACTCCGACGCCGATCTCTTGACAGATGTCGATCTGTCGACTGGTGTGGGAGGGCAGCGACATCGATTTCCGTCAGGAGGGCACATGATCGTCCCCCGAAGGTGGGCGGCCGCGGCCACCGCAGCGATCCTGGTCAGCGTGGTGCTGTCCCATCCCGGCTCCGGCACCGCCGCGCCGGCCCCCGCCACACCGCCAAGGGTGGCCCTGGCCGACGACGAGACCGCGCTGGTCCGCGTGCAGCTCCGCGACCAGGCGCAGCTCGACCAGTTGGTGGCCCGGGGCGCGGACCTCGCCAACCGTCCCCGGTCGGCGGACGGCCGGATCTTCGCCGACCTGGTGCTCACCGGCGTCCAGCTCGCCGAGCTGACCGCGCAGGGGGCCACCCCGCTGCAGGTGGTGCAGCGCGCGGGCGACGGCGAGCGGCACTTCGCGGAGAGCCTCCGCGCTTCCCAGGCCCGCACCGCCGCCGGGCTGCGCGCCCCGGCTGCCGGCCAGCGCACGGCGAGCGCCGCGGCCGTCGACACGCTCCAGTTCCTCCAGGCGTACTGGTGGACCAGCAACGGGCAGACGTTCGTGCAGACCCAGGTCGCCACGACCGCCACCGACGACCCGGACGTCGAGATCACGGTGAGCTGGCGGGCCGCCGACGGCGCGACCGGCTCGTTCCCGCTCTTCCGGTTCGAGGACTCGGGCGAGTACCAGTACCACTACGCGCAGCCCGTGCCGGTGCCGAGCCGGCCGGTGCAGGTGACCGCCACGTCCAGCCTGGGCGGGGTGAGCCGCCCCGTCACCCCGGCGGTCTGGCCCAACGCCACGCCGCCGCCGCTGCCCGAGGGCTACCAGAAGGACTTCATCGACGCGTACCTCACGCCGACGGACATCCAGGCGCGGATCAAGCGGCTCGCCCGCCAGTACCGCGACCTGGTAGACGTGATCGACCTGCCGAACAAGACCCAGGGGTACCGGCGCACCGCCGTCGCGTACCTCGGTGATCCGGCGGCCGCCGCCGTGGTGGTGGAGTCGGTGCGCTTCGGTGACCAGGGCATGAACGGTGTCCAGGTGCGCACGGTCGATCCCGGTCGGGCGAACCGGCCGCTAACCGCGACCTACCGGGACCGGGTGCTCACCGTCTCCCTCGCCACCGACGGGGCCGGCAAGGTGACGAGCAGCACCGATCAGGTCGCCGCCGTGATCAACGCGCGGTTCGCCAACCGGTTCCAGGCGTTCGTGGAGCAGGGCTCGGCCGGACTGCCCATGCCGGTGGTCGCGCCGGTACGCCTCGACGACGGACTCCAGGGCACGGAGGTGTCGACCAAGCCGTGGACGGTGCAGGCGCTGCGCATCGGCGTGCACCGCGACGGTTCCCGCATCGGCGTCCTGGCCTACTCGCAGGAGCACGCCCGGGAGTGGGCCACCCCGCTGGTCACGTTGGAGTTCGCGGAGCGGATGCTGGCCAACTCGCGTACCGACCCGGCCACCCGCGAGCTGCTGGAGCAGACGGAGATCTTCGTCATCCCGACGGTGAACCCGGACGGGGCGAACTACTCGTTCCACGACTTCGACTTCCAGCGCAAGAACCTGGTGAACCACTGCACCGGCGTCAGCCGGGACCCGGCGAACCGCGACTCGTGGGGCGTGGACCTCAACCGCAACTACACGGTCGGCTCGCACTTCGACGGTTACGTGGGCGCCAGCAGCAACTGCCTCTCCGGCTCGTACGCCGGCACCGGTGAGCTCTCCGAGGCGGAGAGCCGCAACGTCGTCGCGCTGGCCCGGGAGCACGACAACATCCGGTTCGCGATGAACGTGCACTCCTACGGCGGGTACTTCATGTGGCCGCCGGGGGCGTACAAGGCCGACGGACGGGTCACCCTGCCCCGGCCGTCGATCGACGAGTCGAAGCTCTTCCTGGACAGCGCCCGGCGCATCGTCGGCGCCATCGCCCAGGAGCGCGGCACGGTCACCTGGCCCTCGCAGACCGGCCCGGTCGCGGACGTGCTCTACTCGGCCGCCGGCAACTCCGCCGACGAGCTCTACTACGAGCTCGGCATCTTCGCCTGGGACTTCGAGGTGGGCAACGACCGGTGGAATCCGGCCACCGGTCAGTGGGAGGGCGTCGGCTTCCAGCCGCCGTTCGACGAGGCGCACGGCGAGTCCCAGGAGTACGCCGGTGGGCTCGTGGAGATGGTCCGGGTCGCCCGCGACTACGCCGCCGCGCAGGAGGGTTGACGGGACGCCGGCCGGCCGGGACACCCGGCCGGCCGGCCCCTTCGAGCTGCGCCGGCCGGCCGCGGATGAACCGCGGCCGGCCGGGTAAGCGGCACCATCCTGGCGGAGGACGACCGGCGTCGCGGCGATTCCGCGACCGGAGGGGCGGGCGGGCGGCGCAGGCCGGCCCGCCCGCCCCTACCGCGGGGGCTCAGAGGGTGTTTGAGAAGGCCGTGCCCTACTGCGCCGGCCACAGACGACGCCCGGCCGCGTTGTCGGTTCGCCCGGATACAACACCGGTATCCGGGCGAACCGCCGCCTTGCCGAACGCCGCCTGGCACCCGGCTCGCTACGGGCGAGCCTCCTCAAACACCCTCTCAGTTTCCGGTGATCCAGTTCCAGGCGGAGACGACCCACTCGGTCTGCTGGAGCCACGCGACGCCCAGCCCGACGAGGAAGACCGCCGTGATCAGGTGCGCGCCCCGCGCGGTCCGCCGGACCCGGCCGAGCTGCCGCTCGATGATCACACGGCCGAGCAGCCGGGAGAGCGCGAAGAGGCCGACCGCGACGAGCAGGCTCAGCACGAAGATCAGGAACGGGCCGGTCAGGTTGCCCCGACCGGAGATCGCCCAGATCCCCCAGCAGACGAAGGCGAAGAGCCCGCCCGCGGCGCTCCACTCGCCACCGCGGCGGAGCTGGGCCAGATGCCAGCTGACCGGCCGCCGCGGCACCGGTTCGCCGGGCCAGCCGGTGCCGGTCGGCTCCTCCACGACCGGGAACGGTTCGGTACGGGGCGTCTGCGGCTGACCGACCGAGGCCACCCCGCGGCGGAAGCCGTCCCGCTGCTGCGGCACCACCCCGGGCTGCGGCGGCACCTCGACGGTCCGCTCCGCCCACGGCTGTGTCTGGTCCGCCATGCTCGTCCCCTCCCCTGTACCGACGGCGCCGTCGGCGCCTCGCTCCGAGGGTAGCCACCCGGCAAATCGGTCGCCGAGCCCGGCAGCACCCGACTGCGGACGGACCGGACCGGCGTCGCCGGACCCACGACCGCCCGGCCGGTCGGAGGAACGACGGGCGGCGGTACGCGGGCCGCGACGGTACGGTCGGGGGATGGGTGATGCGGAGCGACGGCGACGCCGACTGCGACACCAGAACGCCGAACAGCAGACCCGGGACCCCGACGGACCGTCGGCCAGCACCGCGCGGGTGCACGACGGGCCCGAGGTGTCCCGCCGCCGCGGCCCGGCCGGCGACGAGCGGGAGAGCGAGCGCGGGCTCCGTGGTCTGGTCGGCTCCGGCTCTTCGCAGGTGCGGCTCAGCGCGGCGCTGCGGGCGCGGGACGCCGCCCGGCCGACCGAGCAGGACCTGGCCGAGGCCGAGGAGCGGGTCGTCGTCGTCCGGCGCAACTGGGTGCCCCGCGAAGAGCTGCCCCGGCCGCCGCGCTGAGCCGGTCGAAGAGGGGCGCGCCGCCTCGATCGTCGCCGGCCCGGGACCGGCCGGTCGGGACCACCGGGGGTGGCCCCGACCCCGGTGCATCAGGGCAGCGGAGGAAGCTCCCGGCTCGCCTCGTACGCGGCGACCTGCACGATCCGGCGGGCGTGCCGCTCGTTGCCGGAGAACGGGGTGTTGAGGAACGCCTCGACGATGGCGGTCGCCTCGTCCAGGGTGTGCTGGCGGGCGCCGACGGCCACGATGTTCGCGTCGTTGTGCTCCCGGGACAGCTGTGCGGTCTCGATGTTCCAGGCGAGCGCGGCCCGCACCCCGGCGATCTTGTTGGCGGCGATCTGCTCACCGTTCCCGGAACCGCCGATCACCACGCCGAGGCTGCCCTCGTCGGCCACCACCCGGTCGCCGGTGTGCAGGCAGAAGGCCGGGTAGTCGTCGTCGGGGTCGAAGACGTGCGGGCCGACGTCGACCACCTCGTAGCCCTGGTTGGCCAGGTAGCTGGCCAGGTGCACCTTCAGCTCGTAGCCGGCGTGGTCGGATCCCAGGTAGACGCGCATAACGCGCAGTCTGTCAGGCCGCGCCCGGTGACGCTGCAGGGGCGGCGCCACCGGGCGGTTCGTCACAGCTCAGCGCGGCAGCTCGGCGACGACCAGGCCGCCCCGCGCCTTCGGCGTGAACCAGGTGCTCTTGCGCGGCATCTTCTCCCGCGCCAGGTTCACCGCGACGAAGTCGTCCACGGTCACCGGGGCGATCAGGACGGCGAGCTCGGCCCGACCGGAGTCGACCTCGCCGGTCAGCCAGCTCGCCGGATAGTCACCGCCGACGTAGGTGATCCGCTTGTCGCCCGGGTCGAGGCCGAGCGCGTCACGCAGCAGCAGCCGTTCGACCAGGGCGTGGTCCAGGTTCTCCAACCGGTCGCCCGCGACGCGCGGCAGGCGCACCGCGTACCCCTGGCCGGCGAGCCGGAGATGGACGGTGCCGCCGGTGGCCGGCACCTCGACCGGACCGGCGATCGGGGTGACCTCCGCACCCGCGGCGCGCAGCCGCTCCACCAGCTCGTCGCCGCTGGTGGTCAGCTCGCTGACCAGCCGGTTGTACGGCTGGATGGCGACCGAACGGGGCGTGGTGACCACCGCCAGGAAACGCGACAGGCCGCCGGTCTGCGCGGCGAGGCTGCGGTGGTTGCCGTCTGCCACCACCAGCTCGCCGCCGCCGGCGAGGCGGGTCAGCTCGTCCTGCTGCGGCCCCGGCGCCACCAGCCAGATCGCATGGGTACGCCCCGCCTGGTCGAGGTCGGTGGCGGCCGGCGCGCCCGCCGCCTCGGTGGCGTCGGCGAGCACCTCGTGCAGCTCCGCACCGCGTCCGGTCTGCAGCAGCAGCACCGGCGAGAGCAGGTGGCCGAGCGACTCGGCCAGGGCGACGCGCTCGCGGACCTTGGCGATGAAGACGTCCTCGTTGCGGATCACCAGACCGGGCTCGTCGGCCCGGGTGGAGATCTGGTCGGTCTCCACCATCGCGAAGAGCCCGTACGCCGGCTCCTCGCCCGGAGCGGTGATCCGGTAGAGCACGACCACCTGCTCGGCCGGGGTGTAGCTCCCGTCGGCCTTCGCCTCGGTCAGCCGGGCCACCGCGTCGGGCAGCGCGTCGAGGAAGGACCTGCCGAGGCTCCCCGGCGCCCGGTGCGGCATCTCGATGCCGAGGGCACTGTGCGGGTTCGCCTCGATGATCGCGGTGATCTCCGCGTCGTCGGCGAACTCGTCGTAGTTCTGCGCGCCGGTGCCGCCAGTGGTGATCCAGGCCCGGGCGATCGGATGCACGACCGTCATGCCCGCTGACGCTACCGTCGCCGGGCCGGCCGGGGACGTGGACCCGGGCCGCCGTCCAACAGGTGAAAGCGGCGGCCGGGGTGGATCGGTCCGCACGGGCGGGCGGTCAGAAGCGGCGGTCGTTGCTCCGGCGGTGCCGGCCCGCGGAGGCGGGCGGGCGGCTCTGGTCGGCTGCGTCCGCCGGGCGGTTGGTCGGCGGCGGCTTGATCCGCCCGATCGGCGTGCCGGCGGTGTTCGACGATCCCAGCAGGGCCGGCGTGGGCGCCACGCCGGGCGGAGTCCGCCGGCCCCGGTTCGGCGGCGCGCCGGGTGGGGTCAGCCGGGACGTCGCCGCCACCCGGGCGACGCCCACCACGATCGGTGGGGCGAGCAGGTCCGCCACGTCCTTGGGCAGGTCGGGTCGGACCGCCGGCCAGCGGGAGTCGTCGACCGACCAGTACGCGGGGTTCTCGGCCGACTCTTCCGACTTCAGCGGATCGTCACCGGGAGCATGGCGGTGCTTGGCCATCGGGATGCCTCCACGAGCTGCGAATTTACCGATTGCGAACGGCTGCGGCGGACATCGGGCCAAACGAGGTCGACGGCGGGGCGGTGACGGGCGAGGTGGCCGAGGTAACGGGTGTTAACAGGGGCTCCCAGCGGCCGGGGGCGGCCTACCGGGAGCCCCTGCCCCCTCAGTCGAAGATCGGGGAGGCGTCGCGGGTCCGCTTCAGCTCGTAGAAGCCGGGCGTGCCGGCCACCAGCAGGACCCCGTCCCACAGCCGCCCGGCGGCCTCCCCCTTCGGGGCCGGCGTCACCACGGGGCCGAAGAACGCGACGGTGCCGCCGTCCGGGCCGGGAGCGTGGATGACCGGGGTGCCCACGTCCTCGCCGACCGGGCGCATGCCGGTCTCGTGGCTGGCGCGCAGCGCCTCGTCGTACTCGGTGCCGTCCGCGGCGGCGGCGAGCGTCGGATCGAGGCCGGCGTCGGCGAGCGCGGCAGCGTAGAGCTCCGGCCCCCGCTCCTGCTTCTCCAGGTGGATCCGGGTGCCGAGCGCGGTGTAGAGCGGGCGCAGCACCTCGGCGCCGTACCGCTGTTCCGCGGCGATGCAGACGCGTACCGGTCCCCACGCGGTGCTCAGGAAGGTCTTGTACTCCTCCGAGAGGTAGTCCCGGCCCTCGTTGAGCACCGAGAGGCTCATCACGTGGAAACGTACGTCCACGTCCCGGACCCGCTCGACTTCGAGCAGCCAACGGGACGTGAGCCAGGCCCACGGGCAGGCCGGGTCGAACCACATGTCAACGGCGACACGTTCGGTCACGGTGAGGTCCCTTCGCAACGAGGACGCCGATCGTCCGGCGTCTCTGCCGATCCTCACCCCGACAGGCATCGACCGGCACCGGGATGAGAGCGTGACCTCGGCCACCGCGGGACGCCGCTGCATGGAAGACTCGTTTCCGGGCCGACCGCCACGAGCGGTCGGTGGACGGCGCCGCGCGGCGTAGAGCGAGTGGGATGGAGACGAACAGTGCCGGGAGTGCGCAACCTGACCCAGGTCGAGGCCACCGAGCGGGCCCGCCTGCTCGAGGTGACCGGGTACGACATCACGCTGGACCTGTCGACCGCCGTGCTGGCGGACGAGGGTCGCACCTTCCGGTCCACCACGGAGGTCCGGTTCCGCTGCGCCGAGCCGGGCGCGAACACCTTCATCGAGCTGGCCGCCGACTCGGTCCGCTCGGCCACGCTGAACGGCGCCCCGGTGGACCTCTCCGACTGGTCCGCCGAGAAGGGGCTCGTCCTCGCCGGCCTCGCGGCCGAGAACACGCTGGTCGTCGACGCCGACTTCGCGTACTCCCGCAGCGGGCAGGGCCTGCACCGCACCGTCGACCCGGTCGACGGTGAGACCTACCTCTACAGCCAGTTCGAGACGGCCGACGCGCAGCGGGTCTTCGCCTGCTTCGACCAGCCGGACCTGAAGAGCGTCTACACCTGGCGGGCCACGGTGCCGGAGCACTGGCGGGTCGTGTCGAACATGCCCGTCGATCGGGAGGAGCCGGCGGGTGACGGCCTGAAGGCCGTCCACTTCACGCAGTCGGCCCGCATGAGCACCTACATCACCGCGCTCTGCGCCGGGCCGTACCACGAGGTGCGGGACAGCCACGACGGCATCGACCTCGGCGTCTTCTGCCGGGCCTCGATGGCGCAGTACCTGGACGCGGACGACCTCTTCCTCATCACCAAGCAGGGGTTCGACTTCTTCCACGAGCAGTTCGGCGTCCGCTACCCGCTGCCGAAGTACGACCAGCTCTGGGTGCCCGACTTCAACGCCGGCGCGATGGAGAACTTCGGCTGCGTCACGCACGCCGAGTCGCACTACATCTTCCGCTCGCAGGTCACCGACTTCGAGTACGAGCAGCGGGCCAACACGATCCTGCACGAGCTGGCCCACATGTGGTTCGGTGACCTGGTCACCATGCGGTGGTGGAACGACCTGTGGCTCAACGAGTCGTTCGCCGAGTGGGCGAGCCACTGGTGCAACACCCACGCGACCCGCTTCAACGAGGCGTGGACGACGTTCCTCTCCATCCGGAAGAACTGGGGCTACCGGCAGGACCAGCTCTCCTCCACCCACCCGGTCTACACGGAGATGCCGGACATGGAGGCCGTCGAGGTCAACTTCGACGGCATCACGTACGCCAAGGGCGCGAGCGTGCTCAAGCAGCTGGTGGCGTACGTCGGTGAGGAGCCGTTCCTGGCCGGGCTGCGCGCGTACTTCGGCAAGCACGCCTGGGGCAACGCCACCTTCGACGACCTGCTCACCGAGCTGGAGACCGCATCCGGCCGGGAGCTGCGCAAGTTCGCCGCCCAGTGGCTGGAGACCGCCCAGGTCAACACGCTGCGCCCGGAGGTGACCGTCGGCCCGGACGGCACGTACCAGCAGGTGGTGGTGCGGCAGGAGGCGCCGGCCGACTACCCGACGTTGCGTACCCACCGGATCGGCGTGGGCCTCTACGACCTGACCGACGGACGCCTGGTCCGCCGGGAGCGGCTGGAGGTGGACGTGGCCGGCGAGCGGACCGAGCTCGGCGCCCTGGCCGGCGTCCGCGCCGCCGACGTGCTGCTGCTCAACGACGACGACCTCAGCTACGCGAAGCTGCGGCTGGACGACAGCTCGATGTCCACCGTCGTGCAGCACATCGCCGGCTTCGAGTCGTCGCTGGCCCGCGCGCTCTGCTGGACGGCCGCCTGGGACATGGTCCGCGACGCCGAGCTGGCGGCCCGGGACTACGTGGCGCTGGTGCTGGCCGGGCTGCCCGCCGAGACCGACATCAACCTGGTCACCGCCACCCTGCGGCAGGCCACCACGACGCTCACCCTCTACGCCGACCCGGCCTGGGCGCCGACCGGCTGGACGGAGCTGGCCCGTACCGCCAAGGCGGCGCTCGCCGCCGCCGAGCCGGGCAGCGGCTTCCAGCTCGCCTGGGCCCGGGCGTACGTCTCGGCGGCCCGCTCCGAGGAGGACCTGGCGACGCTGCGGGGCTGGCTCGACGGCACCGACGTGCCGGCGGGGCTGAACATCGACACCGAGCTGCGCTGGAGCGTGCTCGCGTCGATGGTGGCCAGCGGCACGGCCGGCGTCGCCGAGGTGGACGCCGAGCTGGCGCGGGACCGGACGGCGAGCGGCGAGCGGGAGGCCGCGTTCGTGCACGCGCTGGTGCCGACCGCCGAGAACAAGGCCGCCGTGTGGGCGCAGCTCACCGGGGCGGAGGCGCTGCCGAACTGGCGTAACCGGGCCCTGCTGCAGGGCTTCACCCACCCGACGCAGGTGGAGCTGGTCACGCCGTACCGGGAGAAGTACTTCGCGGCGGTCGGCCAGGTCTGGGGCAGCCGCGACAGCGAGCCGGCGCAGGAGTTCGCTCAGCTCGCCTACCCGACGTACCTGGTGGAGGAGGAGACGGTGGCGGCCACCGACGCCTGGCTCGCCGGTGACGGGCACCCGGCGCCGCTGCGCCGGCTCGTCGCCGAGGGGCGCGACGGCGTGGTCCGCGCCCTGAAGGCCCGCGAGCGGGACACCCGCAGCGCCTGACGCACGACGTGACCGGCCCGGGGCCGGCGTGGGTGGGAGCCCACGTCGGCCCCGGGCCGTTGTCGTGGCCGTCGGTTCCGACGTCGCGGGCGAGGTGACCGGGCGACGGCCGATGCGTCTCGATCCGGGCGACTGGCCACGCTGACACGAGAAAGCCCGGTCCGCGCGAACGCGGACCGGGCTTTGTCGTACGAGGGTTCAGCCCCGGCCGGCGTGGCTGGCGAGCTGGTCGAGGCCGTTGATGATGCCGCCGGCCAGGTCGCCGCCGCCGAAGGCCGCCACCATGGAGAGCGCGGCAAGCTTGGCGTACGTGTCCGGGATGCGCTTACGCGCGTGCCGGCCGGTGACGACCTCCAGCCGCCGCTGGTTGGGCGACAGCGCGATCAGCACCGAACGGTCCGGGTCGGCGAGCTGGCGGTGCAGCCGCTCGGCGTGCTCCCGGATCGGCTCGTCGAGGCCACCGACGAAGACCGAGAAGACGAGACCGGTGCCTTGGTCGGCCAGGCGCAGCGCCTCGTCGATGCGGAGCAGCTGCCGGGTCGAGAACGGGCCGTCCAGCACCTCCGGCGGGTTGCCCGTGCTGACCTGCGTCTCACCAACGGTCACTTGCGCCTCCGGTTCCACCGGCCGGCGCCTCGCGGCCGGCCTGCTCCTGCTTTCGGCTGGTCAGCGCCGGTGCCTGCGCCCCGGCGGCCAGGGCGGTGCCGGCCGAGTCAGCCAGCTGCTCCGGACGGCCCAGGAACCAGACCGGAGTGAAGTCGAAGGAGCGGCCCGGCCGGTAGCGCTTGGCGCCACCACCGCCGTGACCGCGGCTGCCGGCGTACGCCAGGCCGCCGATCACCAGTATCGCTGCCGCCGGGATGCCGACGAAGACCAGCAACGTGTCGGTAACAGACAATCCCAACGCCCCCAGGCGGAAGAAGAGACCTCAGGCATCGAGGTCGGGTGGACAGGTTCAAGGCGTCAACCGCCCGACTCCGCTGCCTTTCACGTTAGCGGAGTCGACGGCCCGCCAGATCGCGGGGTGCCGATCCCAACCGCCACTGGAGTTCTCCAATTCCGCAGCGGTCGCGATCAGCCGCGCGTCGTCACCGTACCGACCGGTCAGCAGGATCCCCACAGGCAGTCCCGCCGCAGTCGCCGCTACCGGCAACGAGACGGACGGTTCGCCCGTGACGTTGAAAATGGCGCAGTACGGGGAGAAACGGCGCTGCCGATCGAAATCCGCCGCCGGGTCACCGTCCGCGGTGAACCAACCGACAGGTGCCTGCGGAGCGCAGAGGGTGGGGCAGAGCAGCAGGTCGCAGCCGGCCGTACGGCGGGCGCCGAGGCGTACCTGCGCCTGCAGCTCGCCGAGGGTGGCGGAGAGCGTGCCCGCCGAGACCCCGGCGCCCCGGGCGCGCAGGAACCGGGTCAGCGGCAGCAGCTCGCTCTCCCGCTCCGGCGGCACCGGCGCGAGCGCCAGCACGTACCAGACGATCTCGAAGAGCGGCCACGCCGCAGGCCCGAGCGGCGGCGACACCTCGACCACCTCGTGACCGGCGGAGGCGAGCAGTTCGGCGGCCCGGTCCACGGCGGCGACACAGTCCGGGTGCACCGGCTCCTCGGCGAGCATCGCGGCGGTGAACCGCCCGATCCGCAGCCGGCCGGGGGCCGCCGCGCGTGCCGCGGCCAGGTAGCCGCCGGGCGGCGCCCCGGGCGACAGGTAGGGCTCGCCCGGCACCGGCTGGGCCATCACGTCGAGCAGAGCGGCGACGTCGGCGACCGTACGCCCCATCGGCCCGTGAGTGGGCAGGCCGAACGCGCCGAAGCCGACCGGGCCGCCGGAGACCAGGCCGCGGCTGGGCTTGTAGCCGATCAGGCCGCAGAGCCCGGCGGGGATGCGCAGCGAGCCGCCGCCGTCGGAGCCCTGGGCGACGGGGACCAGCCCCGCCGCCACCGCCGAGGCCGCGCCGCCGCTGGATCCGCCGGCGGTGTACGCGAGGTCCCACGGGTTGCGCGCCGGTGGCGCGACGCGGCCCTCGGAGTAGAGCGAGCAGCCCAGCTCGGAGGTGGTGGTCTTGCCGAGGCTGACGAGGCCGGCGGCCCGGATGAAGCGGACCACGTCGGCGTCGACCGGTGGCACGAAGTCGGCGAAGGCGGCCGAGCCGAAGGTCGTCCGGATCCCGGCGGTCAACGTCAGGTCCTTGATGGCGGTGGGTACGCCGTGCAGCGGGCCGCGCTCGTCGGCCGGCACCGCGTCGGCGGCGCGGGCCGCCTCCCGGGCCGCCTCGGCCGTGACGGTGACGAACGCGCCGACGGTGTCACCGAGCGCGGCCACCCGCCGAAGGTGGTGCTCCACCAGCTCCACGCTGGACAGCTCGCCGCGGGAGATCGCGGCGGCCTGCTCCAGCGCGGTCAGGTCGTGCGGCTCGGCCATGCCCTCATCCTGCCCGCCGCCGTGCCGTGGGGGTGCGAAAGACACGGCGGCCGGCGTCGCCGGTTATCGGCCGAGGAAACGCAGCGCGTTGCGGGACAGCAGCTTCTCCCGCTGGTCGGCGGTGAGGAAGCCCGCCTTCTGCACCACCTGCCCGACGGGCCGCTCGCCCAGCGGATACGGGTAGTCGCTGCCCACCAGGACCCGGTCCTCCCCCACCGTGTCGACGAGCAGTCGCAGCGCCGCCGGGTCGAAGACCACCGAGTCGACGCAGAACCGGTCGACGTAGGCGCTGGGCGGCGCGGTGGAGGATCCGCGGACCAGGTCACCGCGACGGTGCCAGGCGTTGTCGGCCCGGCCGAGCCAGAAGGGGAAACTCCCACCGCCGTGCGCGAAGCAGATCCGCAGCGTGTCGGGGACCCGGTCGAAGACGCCGCCGAGGATCAGCGCCAGCACCGACAGGTGCGTCTCCGCCGGCATGCCGGCCAGCCAGCGGGCCATCCAGCGGTCCAGTCGTGGCCCGCCCGGCATGTCCCACGGGTGGACGAAGACGGGGGCGCCCACCTGGGCACAGTGGGTGAGGAACTGCACGATCCCGGCGTCGTCGAGGTCGCGGTCGCCGACGTGGTTGCCGATCTCCACCCCGGCGTGCCCGGCGGCGAGGCAGCGGTCCAGCTCGGCGCAGGCGAGGTCCGGGTCCTGCAACGGCACCTGGCAGAACGGCACCAGCCGCGACCCGCCGGCCGCGGTGACCTCCAACGTCAGGTCGTTGAAGATCCGGGCCACCTTCGCGGCCTGGTCGGCCGGCCGGTCGTAGCTGAAGAAGACGGGCGTGGGCGAGACGACCTGGAGGTCGACGCCGTCCGCGTCCATGTCGGCGAGGCGGGTCGGCGCGTCCCAGCACTCCGCGCCGACCGGTCGGAACTCCGTCTCCCCCACCATGATCATGGCGGCGCGCTCGGAGTCGACGCGGAGCCACGGCCAGCCGGACCCGCCGCACGCGGCGGTGAGGTCCGGCCACCCCTTCGGTACGACGTGCGTGTGCACGTCGACCACAGGTGTGCGCATCAGCCCCTGCCCGGGTGCAGCGCGCCGCAGTCGGCGCAGGTACGTGCCTTCTCGTCGGCGTAGAACGCCTGGAACACCGGGGGCAGGTCGGCGGCGATGTCGCGCACCTGCAACTCGACCTCGTGCACCTTGTTCCCGCACTCGGGGCAGTACCACTGGAACTTCTCCAGCGTGCCCTCCGCACGGACCCGCTCCACGACCACCCCGATCGAGCCGGCCTCCGGGCGCTGCGGGGAGTGCGGCGTGTTCCGCGGCAACATCCACATCTGCCCCTCGCGCACGTGCACCGTACGCGGCCCCTCCGGGAGCATCAGGTTGATGTGCATGTTGCCCTTGACCTGGTAGAAGAACTCCTCGTACGGGTCCACGTGGAAGTCGGTGCGCTGGTTCGGGCCACCCACCACCATCACGATGAAGTCGTCCCCGCCGGGGAACATCTCCTTGTTGCCCACCGGGGGCTTGAGCAGGTGCTGGTTCTCCGCGATCCAGCCCGGAAAGCTGAACGGCTCGGCGATCTCGCTCACGACTGACCTCCTGAGGGGAGAAGGGCGACGGCCTGTACCTCGATGAGCAGGTGCGGGTGGGGCAGCTGGTGCACAGCGACGGTGGTCCGGGTGGGGCCGGTGGCGTCGAAGAACTCCGCCCACACCTCGTTGTAGCCGCCGAAGTCGTTCATGTTCACCAGGTACGACGTCACCTGTACCAGGTCGGAGAGCTCGGCGCCGACCGAGCGGAGCAGGTCGGCGACGTTCTCGATGACCGCGCGCGTCTGCGCGCGAATGTCCAGGGCGGTGGTGCCGAACTCGTCCACCTCGACGCCGGCGAAGGTGTTGTCCGCCCGACGGGACGACGTCCCGGAGACGAAGACGAACCCACCCGCGACCTTGACGTGCGGAAACGCTCCTCGGGGCACCGCCTTGCCGGCCACCACCTTGGCGCTCGCGCCCCGGCCGGTCACGAGGACGCCCGCAGCGTCGCGGTGCCGAGCTTCTCCACGACCGCGCGCACGTGCGCGCCGGGGCGCAGCGGCACCGCGGCGGTCGCCGCGCCGGCGAGGAAGACCCAGCCCTCACGCAGCCGCACCCCGTGCCGTCCGGCCAGCCGGATCCCCTCGTCGAGGGCGCGGCGCGGATCGCCGAGGATCGCTGCCGTCGAGCCGACCTGGGCGACGCGGCCGTCGATCTCCAGCAGCACGCCCAGGTTCTCCAGCCCGTCCGGCACCGGCGACCAGGGTCCGATCACGAAGGAGGCGGCCGACGTGTTGTCGGCGATCACATCGGGCAGCGAGAAGGTGAAGTCGGCGTACCGGGAGTCGATCAGCTCGATCGCCGGCGCGACCGCGCGGACCGCCTCCCTGAAGTCACCGATCGGCTCGCCCGGCGCGGGAAGGCGGTCCAGCAGGAACGCCACCTCCGGCTCCACCCGGGGGTGGATGTACGCGCCGACGTCGACGGTGCCGCCGTCGGGCACCCGCATCACGTCGGTGAGCCGACCCCAGATCACCTCGTCCACACCGACCTGGGCCATCTTCGCCCGGCTGGTGAGCCCCATCTTGAGCCCCACGAGCCGCTCGCCCCGGTCCAGCCGGCGCCGCAGCAGCGCCGTCTGCGCCGCGTACGCGGCGTCCACGTCGAGGCCGGTCTCGGCGGCCAGCTGACCGGTGGCGGTGGCGGTGTCGGCGGCCAGGCCGAGCCGCTCGGCGATTCCGGCGACGTCCGGCCCGATCATGCTCCAGCACCCTTCGCGCGCGGCCGTGCCGCCCTCGACAGCTTCCCCACGTTCACTTGCCCTCCCGGCCGGCGAGGTCCAGCGCCACGTCGACGATCATGTCCTCCTGGCCGCCGACCATCCGACGTCGGCCCAGCTCGACGAGGATCGAGCGGACGTCCACCCCGTACTTCGCCGAGGCCCGCTCGGCGTGCCGCAGGAAGCTGGAGTAGACGCCCGCGTACCCCAGGGAGAGCGTCTCCCGGTCCACCTGGACCGGCCGGTCCTGCAACGGGCGGACCAGGTCGTCGGCGGCGTCCATCAGCGCGAACACGTCGCAGCCGTGTTTCCAGCCGTGCAGCTCGGCGACGGCGACGAAGACCTCCAGCGGCGCGTTGCCGGCGCCCGCGCCCATGCCGGCGAGCGAGGCGTCCACCCGTACGGTCCGGCCGTGCGTCGCGTCCGGGCCGACCGGCGCGGAGCCGGTGACCCGGCCGTGCTCCACGGCGAGCACGCTGTTGGCGACCCCGAGCGACAGGTTGTGGTGGGCGTGGATGCCGATCTGCGTGTCGGCGTCGAGCACCTGCCGGTACGCGTCGACCCGCTGCGCCACGTCGGACATGAGCAGCCGGCCCCCGGAGTCGGTGACGTAGACGCAGTGCGCCCCGTACGACTCCATGAGCTTGGCCTGGGCGGCGAGTCCGGCCGGGTCGTTCATGTGCGACATCATCAGGAACCCGGCGACGTCCATGCCGTTCTCCCGGGCCCACGAGATGTGCTGGGCGGAGATGTCCGCCTCGGTGCAGTGGGTGGCGATCCGGACGCTGGTCACCCCGAGCGCCTTCGCCGCCCTCAGGTCGGCGATGGTGCCGATGCCCGGCAGCAGCAGGGTGGTGAGCTTCGCGTTCGTCAGCACCTCGGCCGCAGCGGAGATCCACTCGGCGTCGCTCGCCGCGCCGTGGCCGTAGTTGACGCTGGACCCGGCGAGACCGTCGCCGTGCGCCACCTCGATGGCGGCCACCCCGGCCGCGTCGAGCGCCGAGGCGATCGCGCGGACCTGGTCGACCGTGTACCGGTGGGCGATGGCGTGCATGCCGTCGCGCAGCGTCACGTCCTGGATGTAGAGGTCGGTCACGCGGTCACCTCCGTGGCCACGGCGGCCCGCCGGGCCGCCAGCCGCTCGGCGGTGCGCAGCGCCGCCGAGGTCATGATGTCCAGGTTCCCGGCGTACGCGGGCAGGTAGTGCCCCGCGCCGGAGACCTCCAGGAAGACCGAGACCTGCAGGCCGGACAGGTGGGCGCCGAGTGACGGCACGTAGGTGTCCACCCGGTCGAACTGCACGTCCTGCTTGAGCCGGTAGCCGGGCACGTACTCCTGCACCGTCGCCACCATCTCGGCCACGGAGGCCGCGATCGCCGCGGTGTCGGCCTCCGCGTCCGGGCAGAGGCAGTAGACCGTGTCGCGCATCAGCAGCGGCGGGTCCGCCGGGTTGAGCACGATGATGGCCTTGCCCCGCTCGGCGCCGCCGACCACCTCGATGGCTCGCGCGGTGGTCTCGGTGAACTCGTCGATGTTCGCCCGGGTGCCCGGGCCGGCCGACTTCGAGGCGATCGAGGCGACGATCTCGCCGTACGCCACCGGGGTCACCCGGCCCACGGCCGCGACGATCGGCACGGTGGCCTGACCGCCGCAGGTGACCATGTTCAGGTTGCGCTCGTCCAGGTGCTCGTCGAGGTTCACCGGCGGCACCACGTACGGGCCGACCGCGGCGGGGGTCAGGTCGACGACGGTGCGCCCGTGCGCGGCGAGCACCGCGTCGTTGTGCCGGTGCGCCCCGGCCGAGGTGGCGTCGAAGACGATCTCCACCTCGGCGAACTCCGGCATCGCGACGAGCCCGTCCACCCCGCCCGCGGTGGTGGCCACGCCGAGCCTGCGGGCCCGGGCCAGCCCATCGGAGTCCGGGTCGATACCGGCCATCGCCACCATGCGCAGGCGGTCGCCGAGCCGGAGCACCTTGATCATCAGGTCGGTCCCGATGTTGCCGGAACCGATCACCGCCACGCCGACGCGCTTCGAGCCAGCGCTCACCGGTCAGCCTCCTTCGAGAAGCAGGTACGTACCGAGCCGAGGCCGGAGATCCGCGCCTCGTACGCGGCGCCGGGCGTCACCGGCACCATCGGCCCGAGCGCACCGGAGAGCACCACGTCCCCGGCGCGGAGCGGGTCCCCCGAGCGGGCCAGGGTGCGCGCCAGCCACTCCAACGCGTGCAGCGGATTGCCCAGGCAGGCCGCCCCCGCGCCGACCGAGACCGGCTCCCCGGCCGACTCCAGCACCATGCCGCAGAGCCGCAGGTCGACGTCGCGTAGGCGGCGCGGCGAGGTACCGAGCACGAAGAGCCCGCTGGAGGCGTTGTCGGCCACGGTGTCCACGATGGAGATGTCCCAGCCGGCGATCCGGGAGTCGACGATCTCGATGGCCGGGAGCAGGTGGTCGACCGCGCCGATCAGGTCGGCGGTGGTTACCCGCTCGTCGGGCAGGTCGGTGCCGAGCACGAAGGCGACCTCGGCCTCCACCCGGGGCTGGAGCAGCCGGCTCGTCGGCACCTCGACACCGTCCGGGACCGCCATGTCGTCGAAGAGCACGCCGAAGTCCGGCTGGAAGACCCCGAAGCTCTCCTGCACGGCGCGCGAGGTGAGGCCGATCTTCGCCCCCACCCGGCGGCGCCCCGCGTCGAGCCGCTGCCGGGTGTGGACCTGCTGCACCTGGTAGGCCGACTCGATGTCACCCTCGGGCAGCAGCCGCCCGCGCAGCGGCGGGCACGGCTTCGCGCCGTCGCGCGCCAGCTCCAGTTCCCGGCTCGCCGCTTCGATGTCGACGCTCATGCCCACTCCTCGGCGCGTACGGAGGCGACGTCGGGCCCGGTGCCCGCCGCGCCGGCTCGCGGCGCCCCGCGATCGAGCCGGACGATCCGCCCGCTCACGTGAGGTCCACGCAGACGTTCGTGAGTTCGGAGTAGAAGTCCAGCGAGTGCACGCCACCCTCACGGCCGATGCCGGACGCCTTGACCCCGCCGAACGGGGTCCGCAGGTCGCGCAGGAACCACGTGTTCACCCAGACGATGCCGGCGTCGAGGCGGACCCCGGCCCGGTGCGCCCGGCCGACGTCCCGCGTCCACACCGTGGCCGCGAGGCCGTACTCGGTCCCGTTGGCCAACGCGTACGCCTCCTCCTCGTCGTCGAAGGGCGCGACGTGCACCACCGGTCCGAAGATCTCCTCGCGGTTGGTCCGGGCGTCCGGACCGAGCCCGGTCAGCACCGTCGGCTGCACGTACGCGCCGCCGTCCCGGGCGTCGCCGAAGTGCGGGGTGCCGCCCCCGGCGAGCACCTGCGCGCCCTCGGCCCGAGCCAGGTCGTAGTGGCCGAGCACCTTGGCGCGGTGGCCGTGCGAGATCAGCGGCATGTTGGCCGTGGCCTCGTCGGCCGGCCAGCCGTACGCCAGCTCCCCGGCGCGCTTCGCGAGCCGATCGGTGAACTCCTCGAAGACCGGCCGCTGCACGTAGATGCGTTCGGTGCAGAGGCAGACCTGCCCGCCGTTGGTGAAGCTGGAGCGGACCGACCCGGCCACCGCCGCGTCCAGGTCCACGTCGGCGAAGACCAGCCCGGCGTTCTTACCGCCCAGCTCGAAGCTGACCGCCTTCACCCCGTCGGCCGCGGCGCGCATGATGGCGCTGCCGGTGGCCGACTCACCGGTGAAGGTGATCGCGTCGACGCCGGGGTGCCGGGTGAGGAACTCCCCCGCCGAGTCCGGCCCGAAGCCGTGCACCAGGTTGAACACGCCCGCCGGTACGCCCGCCGCAGCCATCACCTCGGCGAGCAGCGTGGCCGACGCCGGGGTCTCCTCACTGGGCTTCACCACCACGGCGTTGCCGCAGGCCAGCGCCGGCGCCACCTTCCAGGTGAGCAGCAGCAGCGGCAGATTCCACGGCACGACCACGGCCACCACGCCGACCGGCTTGCGGACGGCGTAGTTGAGGGCACGCCCGCCGGTCGGGGTGACGGTGGTGAACGACTCGGTGGGCGCGGTCGCGACGATCTCGGCGAACGCCCGGAAGTTCGCGGCGCCGCGCGGGATGTCGAGGACCCGGGCCTGGGAGATGGACTTGCCGGTGTCGGCCACCTCGGCGGTGACCAGGTCGTCGAAGCGGCGCTCCAGCTCGTCGGCGATCCGGCGCAGCACCTCGGCGCGCTCCCGCTCCCCCATCCGGCCCCACGGGCCACGCACCGCCGCCCGGGCGGCGGCCACCGCGTCGTCCACGCAGGACGCGTCGGCCTCCGCCACCTCGAAGACCGGCTCACCGGTGACCGGGCTGGCCTTCGTGAAGCGGCGGCCGGAGTCGACGAACTCGCCGCCGACGAAGTTGCGCAGCAGAGCCGGCCCGGCCGGGGCCCGCCCGCTCATCAGCCGCGGATCCCACGTGACGCTCATCGACGCCTCCCTCGACCGAGCACCATCCCGGCCGCGCCGACCAGCAGGGCCGCCGCGCCCGCGGCGACCACCCCGAGCGCCTGGTGCTGCCGGCGTACCCGACGGGCCACCTCCGCGTACGGGGTGGTGGAGAAGGACACCAGCTCGTAGCGGGAGACGTACCGGCCGGGCAGCGCCCGTTCCAGCGCGTGCTCGACCCTACGGCCGAGTTGGAAGAGCGGCGAGGCGACCTTGTCCCGCATCTCCACGAAGTTCGCCAGCGCCATCCGGGCGATCGCCTCGGCGTTGCCCTGCCGCCGCTGCTGGAACAGCGGCAACGCCGCGGACCAGTCGTCGCCGCACTCGTCCAGGCAGCGGTCCAGCTCGACGACGTCCTCCAGGGCACAGTTCGCGCCCTGGCCGTAGAACGGGACGATGGCGTGCGCCGCGTCGCCGAGCAGACCCACCTTCCCGTTCGCCTGCCACGGTGTGCACCGCACCGTGCCGAGCACTCCGACCGGGTTGTGCTGGTAGTCGTCCACCAGGTTCGGCGCGAGCGGGACCAGGTCCGGGTAGTGCTCGGCGAAGTGCCGTTCGATCGCCGCCGGGCTGCCCAGCGAGGCGAAGGCCGCCGTGCCGTGCGTCGGCCAGAAGAGCGTGCAGGTGAAGGAGCGGTCCGGGTTCGGCAACGCGATCATCATCGAGGTGCCCCGTGGCCAGATGTGCAGGGCGTCCGGATCCAGCGCGAAGTCGCCGCCCGCCGGGGGGACGGTGAGTTCCTTGTAGCCGTAGTCGAGGAAGTCGAGGCTCTCGGTGAGCAGCCCGTGCGCGAGCAGCTGACCCCGTACGGCCGAGCCGGCCCCGTCCGCGCCGAGGACCACCGGGGCGTTCGCCGTCACCTTGCCCTCAGGAGTCTCGAACGTCAGATCGCCGGTGGCCGGGTCGAGCCCGACCAGGCGGTGGTCGAAGACGGCCCGCACCCCGGGCCGCGCGGTGGCCGCGTCGAGCAGGGCGTTGTTCAGCGCGCCACGGCTGATCGAGTTGATCGCCCGGTCGCCGGAGGAGCTGTAGGACTGGAACTGCGGCTCGCCCGCCACCGGATGGATCATCCGGCCGCGCATCGGCAGGGCGTCGGCCATCACCTGCTCGTCGAGGCCGATGCGGCGCAGGGCGTCCAGGCCGCGCTCGGAGAGGGCCAGGTTGATCGAGCGGCCTCGCTCGACCCGGCCGGTACGCGGATCCGGCCGCCGCTCGTAGAGCGCCACCCGGTAGCCGCGCCGGGCCAGGAAGCAGGCCAGCAGGCAGCCGGCCAGCCCAGCGCCGACGACTGCGATCTCGTCGTGCTCCCGGTTCATCGGCTTACCTCCGCCACGGTCGCGGCGAGCGCCTCGGCGACCCGCCAGCAGTCGTGGAACGTGGAGTAGAGCGGCACCGGGGCGAACCGGACGACGTCGGGCTCCCGGGCGTCGGCGATCACCCCGTGCTCCGAACGCAGCCGCTTGGCGAGCTCCGCGGCGCTGCCGGCGCCGATGCGTACCGAGAGTTGGCATCCGCGCCGCGCCGGGTCCCGGGGGGTGAGCACGGTCAACGGGCGATCGACTGTCACCTCGTCGAGCAGCCGCTCCAGGTAGCCGGTGAGGCGCAGGCTCCGCTCCCGCAGCGTCGTCATGCCGACGGCGTCGAAGAGCTCCAGCGAGGTACGGACCGGCCCCATCGAGAAGATCGGCGGGTTGGAGATCTGCCACGCCTCCACGGTGGCCGGGGGCCGGGAGACCGGGGTCATCTCGAACCGGGTGGCCGCCTCCGTGCTCCACCAGCCCTCGAAGCGCTGCAGCGTGGGGTCGCCGAGGTGCCGTTCGTGCACGAACGCGCCGGCCAGCGCGCCGGGGCCGGAGTTCAGGTACTTGTACGAGCACCAGGCGGCGAAGTCGACGTCCCAGTCGTGCAGGCGCAGCGGCACGTTGCCGGCGGCGTGCGCGAGGTCCCAGCCGACGATCGCGCCGGCGGCCCGACCGGCCGCCGTGATCACCGGGACGTCGAGCAGCTCACCGGTCAGGTAGTTGACGCCACCGAGCAGCACGAGCGCCACCCGGTCGCCCTCGGCGGCCAGGTAGTCGGTCACGTCCTCGGTGCGCAGGGTCTCCTCACCCGGGCGGGGGCGTAGCCGGACCACCGTCTCGTCCGGGTCGAGGCCGTGGAAGCGGGCCTGGCTGCGCACCGCGTAGCTGTCCGAGGGGAAGGCGCTGTCCTCGATGACGATCCGGGTACGCCGCCCGGACGGGCGGTAGAAGCTCACCATCAGCAGGTGCAGGTTGACCGTGAGCGAGTTCATCACCACGGTCTCCGCCGGCAGTGCCCCGACCAGCCGAGCGGCCGGCTCGGTGAGCAGTTCGTGGTACGGCAGCCAGGGCCGCTGCGCCTCCAGGTGCCCCTCGACACCGAGCCGACGCCAGGCGTCCAGGTCGGCGAGGAGTTCGTCGCGGGTGGCCAGCGGCTGCAGTCCGAGCGAGTTGCCGGCCAGGTAGGCGGCCTGCGGGTAGCGGCCCCCGTCGGCGGGCGGCACGTGGAACAGGTGACGGTGCCCGGGGTCGGCGGCGTCGAGTCGGCGTGCCTCGTCCTCAGACGCGGTCGGGCGGGGTGGAGCGGGGTGAGGGGCGTTCATCCGGTTGACTTCTCGCTTCCGATCACATGCTGGTACGGGCCGACCACAGCTCCGGGAAGACCACCCGGGCCATGCTGCGCTGCAGCCACGCCAACCCGGCGGAGCCGCCGCTGCCGACCTTGGCGCCCATCGTCCGCTGCACCGCCTTGACATGCTGCCAGCGCCACTCGCCGAACTGCTCGGCCACCTCGGTGAGCGCCTCGCCGAGCTGCCGGAGGTGGTTGCCCGGCCCGTCCTCGGCGTAGATCGCCACCCAGGCCGCCTCGATCCGCGGGTGCGTCTCGTGCTCGACGCTGACGTCCCGGTCGAGCACCTCGGCGGGGAGGTCGAAGCCGCGGCGGGCGAGCAGGGCGACCACATCGTCCCAGAGGCTCGGTGCGGCGAGCGAGTCGCGCAGCTCGGCGTAGACCTCGGTGTGCCGGCGGAACGGGCGGATCAACGCCGGGTCCCGGAGCCCGAGCAGGAACTCCAGCTGCCGGTACATGGCCGACTGGAAGCCGGACGCCTCGCCGAGCAGGTTGCGGAACTTGTTGAAGTCGGCCGGGGACATCCAGCGCAGCCCGCGCCACGCCGCGTTGAGCGCCTCCAAATGCAGGGTGGCCCGGCGCAGCGGCGCGAGCGCGTCCCAGACCTGGTCGGCGCGGATCAGCTGCTGGGCCTGGAGCAGCTCGTAGCGGGTGAGTCCGAAGTAGAGCTCCATGATCTGGCTGACCATGAGGAAGGACATCTCGCCCGGGTCGTCGCTGAGCGGCTGCTGCAACCGGTGCAGGGTGCTGGCGTGGGTGTACACGTCGTACGGCACCTGGCCGGCGAATTCCAGGGTGGGTTCCCCGCCGGTACGCGCCGCCTTGGCCTCGCGCTGCTGTGGCGTGACCGGGCGCACCGCCGCGGCCGGCGCCGGCCCCCGCAGCTCCGTCTGCTTCACCGTTTGTCTCCTCCATGAGCCGGTTCCCGCCATGATGTCGCGCCGCCGACCTTCGCGGAATGCGCGATCAACGGGGCTGACCGCAATCGGCCTGCCGGACCGAAGGCGTGAAGGCCATTCCGGTTCAGGAAAGTAAGGTCGCCTCATGGACGACATGGACTGGGCGCTGCTGCGCGAACTGCAGGCCGACGCCCGCCTCTCCTTCAGCGAGCTCTCCCGCCGCGTGCACCTGTCGCCGCCCGCGGTCGCGGAGCGGGTACGCCGACTGGAGGAGTCGGGCGTGATCACCGGCTACCACGCCCACGTCGACCTGGCCCGGGCCGGACGCAGCGTGGTGGCCCTGATCCGGATGTCCTGCTACGGGTCGCGCTGCATCCTCCACGACCCGAAGGTGCCCACCTGGGCGGAGATCCTGGAGATCCACCGGATCACCGGCGACGCGTGCAGCATGTTGAAGGTGGCGGCCGGGTCGATCGACGAGTTCGAGCGGGTGATCGACCGGCTCGCCCCGTACGGCCAGCCCTCCAGCACGATGGTGCTCTCCACCCCGCTCGACTGGCATCCGGTCACCCCGCTCCCGCGCGGCCCCGGCCCCGACGCCGACCCGGGCGGCCGCCGCCGCTGACCGACGACGGCCGGCGCACGTCGGGCGGAGGACGTCCCGATGCCGGCGCGGTCGGGTTTGCCGGCAGACCAGGGGGAAAACACCGCGGGTCGCCCCAGCAGGACCGGTGCACCGGTGCCGGGAGGGAGGATCATGCGGGGTCAGCGACCGGACGGTGGGGTGCTTCCCGCCCCGTCGACCATTCTCAGGCTGCTCGGGGCGTTCGCCCTGATCGCGTCGTTCGTCCTGGTCGGCGCCGCGCCCGCCCGGGCGGGCGAGAACGTCTTCGTCGAGGTCACGCCGAACAGCGTGCAGGCCGGCGACAAGGTACGGATCCGGGCGAGTTGCGACAACTCGAACAACCGGCAGGCGCAGGTCGAGTCGGACGCGTTCGGCCGGGTGACGGTACGACCGGACAACGGCTTCCTGACCGGCTCGGCGACCGTGCCGGAGAACAAGGAGCCCGGCGACTACCCGGTCAACCTGCGCTGCCCGAACGGCAACAACGCGTCCACCACGCTGACCGTGCTGAACATGGCCCAGCCGAGCAAGGGCCCGGCGACCGGCGGTGGTGGCACCGCCATGGGCCGCGGCACCGGCACCCTGCTGCTCGTCGGCGGGCTGGCCGCCGTCGGCGCCGCGGTGGCGCTGGGCATGGCGGGCAGCCGCCGTCGCGGAGCGGGTTCCTGACCCGGAGGCACCATGGCCCGCCCGACCGCAGGCCGGAGGCGACCGGACCGGAGCACGTTCCGGACGGCCACCCGCTCGACGCTGCGCGCCTCCCGGTCGACGCTGCGCGCGTCGGGCCGGCTGGCGGCGCGTACCTCGCGCCGGCTGGGCCGGGTCGCCCGGCACACGCTCTCCGCCGGGGTGGCCACCGCCGACCCGGGCAAGGCGCCGCTACCGGCCCGGCCCGGGCGTCCGCGAGTGCGGCACCGGCTCGGAGCGGGAGCCGGACCGGGTCTTCCGGTGCTGCTCGTCGCCGGGCTGATGGTGCTGATCGTCGCGATGCTCGGGGTGGAACGGGTGACCGGGCTCAGCGTCCTACCGGACCAGCTCAGCGCGGGTCTGCGCCCACCGCCGAAGAAGTTCCCGGTGCTGCCGGCGAGCCGACCGGCGGAGCTCTCCATCAACACGATCGACGTGCGGGCCCCGGTGCACAGTGTGGGGATCGCCGAGGACGGCAGCATCGGGGTGCCGGACGCCGGACGGGCCCAGGAGGCGGGCTGGTACGACCAGGGCCCCACCCCCGGCCAGTACGGCCCGGCGGTGATCGTCGGGCACGTGGACACCACCAGCGGGCCGGCGGTCTTCCACGACCTCAAGCAGCTGCGGGCCGGCGACCGGGTGGAGGTGACCCGGGAGGACGGCACCGTGGCGGTCTTCGAGGTGAACTCGGTGCAGCGGTTCGACAAGAACGAACTGCCGGTGGAGGAGGTCTTCCGCGACTTCAGCCGCCCGAACCTGCGCCTCATCACCTGCGGTGGCCGCTGGGTCGGTGGGGCGACCGGCTACGCCGACAACGTGGTGGTCTTCGCGTCCCTGGTGACGGCGCGCCGGTGAGGCTCGTCGGCTCAGGCCGCCTCCGGCTCCCGCAGGTCGAGCCAGTCGGCCCAGCGTGGGTCGGGCGCCCGGTGGCCGAGCACCCGCCAGGCGGCCCCCTTCGGCGCAGCGGGCGCCGAGTGCAGCCGCCAGCCCAGCTCGGCCGGGGTCTTGTCGCCCTTCGTGTGATTGCAGCGGGCGCAGGCGGCCACCACGTTCTCCCACGCGTGCCGGCCGCCCCGGCTGCGGGGGAAGACGTGGTCGATGGTCTCCGCCGGCCCCCGGCAGTAGGCGCAGCGCCAGCCGTCCCGGGCGAAGATCGCCCGGCGGGAGAGCCCGACGTGGGTGCGGTAGGGCACCCGGACGTACCGGGTCAACCGGACCACCGAGGGCACCGGGAGGGCGTCTCGGGCGCTGTGCAGGATGCCCTCGCCGTCGGCGACGCAGACCGCCTTGGCGGAGAGGACGAGGATCGCGGCCCGACGCACCGACACGACGCACAGCGGCTCGTAGGTGGCGTTGAGGACCAGCGCACCGGAGCCCACCGTGGGTCGTATGTCAGGCATCGCGCACACCCTCCCGGTTCAGCGGCACCTTCTGCGCGCCGCCGACCGGGGACGGGCACGACGGCCACCACGGTCGACGCCGGCCGGATCACCGACGTCCGTTGCGCCAATCGTCCCTGATCGGACCCCGGATTGCACGTACTAATCCGGGGTCCCTCGTGAAGCATTTTCCGGCCATGCCAGGATGACCGGTTCGCCCCCGCCCGTTCGGGCACTCGCCACCTCACCTCGGGCCCTCCGCCACCCCCCGGATTCCGGATGATCGCCGCAACCGGGCCGCGGGCGCCGCCCGGCGGTGGGTCGGCCGTGGACCTGCCGACGTCTTGCGGTACGAATTCAAGGTGACTGCCTCTGCCCTGACGGCCCTCGCCGCCGCCGCTCCCCCGGACGACAGCCCCAGCCCGGAGTGCCTGAACGAGGCGTTGTGCAACGCCGTCTGGCGGGCGACCCACTGGAGCTGGCTCGCCGAGGGCAGCTACTGGATCCTCGTCAAGCCGCTACGGATCATCCTGATCCTGCTGCTCGCCGTGATCGCCCGCTGGGCGGTGCGCAAGACGATCGACCGGCTGGTCCGCACCACCAGTGACGCGGGCGTGCCGGCGATGCTCCGGCCGCTGCGCGAGCGGGTGCCGACGGCCGCGACGGAGCCCGGCGAGTTCGTCCCGGAGCGGCGCCGGCAGCGGGCCGAGGCGATCGGCTCCGTGCTGCGCAGCCTCACCACCGCGTTCGTCTTCGGCATCGCGCTGCTGATGATCCTGCGCGAGTTCAGCTTCGACCTGGCCCCGCTGCTGGCCAGCGCCGGGATCGCCGGTGTGGCACTGGGCTTCGGCGCGCAGAGCCTGGTCAAGGACCTGCTGGCCGGCCTCTTCATGTTGATCGAGGACCAGTACGGCGTCGGCGACACCGTAGACCTGGGCGAGGCGACCGGGGTGGTCGAGTCGGTGGGGCTGCGGGTCACCACCGTCCGGGACGGGCGGGGGGTGCTCTGGTACATCCGCAACGGCGAGATCGTCCGGGTCGGCAACAAGAGCCAGGGCTGGGCACTGGTCGTGGTCGACCTGCCGATCGGGTTCGCCGGCACGGAGGAGGCCACGGCGGTGCTGCGTACGGCGGCCGCCTCGGTGGCGGTGGATCCGGAGCTCGCCCCGGAGATCGTCGAGCCGCCCGAGGTGCTCGGCGTGGAGCAGATGACCGTGGACGGCGCCGTGATCCGGACGGTGGTGAAGACGACCGCGGACGGCCAGTTCGCGGTCGGCCGGGAGCTGCGCCGCCGGCTCGCCGAGGCGCTGGAGAACTCCGGGATCACCGCGCAGATCGCCGCCGCCCGCCTCTTCCCCGGCATGCCGACCCGGCCGCCGGCCGACGGTGAGACCGGCCAGAGCGGAGCGACCTGAGTCTTTCTCGGCCGTCCATCGACGGAGGGGTCGCGGGCCGCGCGGCCCCTCAGGTATCGTCCGTTCGTTCAGTCGGAGATGCGACGATCTATCCGTTCGCCCTAGCCAGTTGTCAGACGATCGGGCAGAATCCGGGGCACGTGTTCCCGCCAGAAGCGTGTTGCGTCCTCGCTGATCCGCAGATCTGACGAGAGTTCTCGAGCCGGCGCCGCCACCAGTGGCCTGCCCCCTCGGGAGCGATGGAGGCGACGTTGACCGACGAGCGACCCTCTCCGGAAGGGCCGGCGACCTTCCGCGAGGTATTCGCCCAGCGGGAGTTCGGGGCCGTCTTCACGGCGGGTGCACTCTCCTGGATCGGCGACTATCTCGCCAAGGCCGCGGTCACCGTGCTGGTCTATCAGGAGACCCGGTCAGTCGCGCTCTCCGCCACCGCCTTCGCGGTCAGCTTCCTGCCGTGGCTGGTCGGCGGCCCGCTGCTCGCCGCGCTCGCGGAGCGCCACCCGTACCGGCGGGTGATGGTGGCGTGCGACCTGATCCGGATGGCGCTGATGCTGCTCATCGCCATTCCGGGCCTGCCGGTCTACGTCGTGCTGGCGCTGCTCTTCCTCGCGACCCTGGCCAACCCGCCGAGCCAGGCCGCGAAGTCCGCGCTGATGGCGCAGATCCTCACCGGCGACCGGCTGGTGCTCGGGCTCTCACTCAACGCCAGCGCCGGTCAGGCGGCCCAGGTGGTCGGCTACCTGGTGGGTGCCGCGATCGCCCAGTTCGATCCGGCCTTCGCGCTGCTGATCAACGCGGCCACCTTCGCCCTCTCGGCGGCCCTGCTCCGCTTCGGTGTGCGCGAGCGGTCCGCGGCGCTGGACGTGGCGAACCGCACCCACCTGCTCCGGGAGACCGCCGAGGGGTTCCAGATCGTGTTCGGCACCCCGGTGCTGCGGGCTATCGCCGTACTGGTCTTCAGCTCCATGCTCTTCTCGATCGTGCCCGAGGGCCTGGCCGCGGCGTGGGCGGACCAGAAGGCCGGCGGCGACCTGGATCCGGGCCTGGCGCAGGCGGTCATCATGGCCGCCAACCCGGTCGGTTTCGTCCTCGGCGGGCTGCTGATCGGGCGCGCCTTCGGCCCGGCCCGGCGGCTGGCCCTGATGCGGCCGCTGGCCATACTCGCCCCACTGACCCTGGTGCCCGCCCTGCTCGACCCCTCCCCGGTGGTGGTGGCGCTGCTCGCCGCCGCCTGCGGCTTCGCCGTCGCGGGCATGCTGCCGACAGCGAACGGGCTCTTCGTCCAGGTCCTGCCGGACTCCTTCCGCGCCCGCGCCTTCGGCGTGATGGCCACCGGGATGCAGGTGATCCAGGGGCTGGCGGTACTGGTCACCGGCGTGCTCGCCGAACGTTTCTCCATCCCGTCCGTGGTCGGCGTGTGGAGCGCCGCCGGGGTCGTGCTGATGTTGGTGGCCAGCCTGAGCTGGCCCAGCCGCCCGGCGGTGGAGGCGGCCGTCGCGCTCGCCTCACGCGGAGGCGCCGGCGCGGCCCGGAACCGCTCCGCCGACGCGAGCCGGGTCGGCTCCACCGGCGGTCCGGAGGCCCCGGCGGCGGCTGACCTGCCGGGCGACGATGCCGTCGACGGCGAGCGGGAACGGCACGCGGTCACCTGAAGCTCCGCAGGCGCCCAGCCGCCCGGCACGGCCACGACACCACCACGCCCGGCCGCCCTTCGGGGTCTGTTTCACCGGACCGTTCCCGGCCGCGCCGGCGAGCCTGATCAAACAGACCCTGGGCGGAGGCTCGGCGGGGCCGCGCTCCGCTCGCCGGCGGTGACCGGACGCACAGCGCCAGCGGTCTCCTCGGTGCCGGTGCCGGCCGGGTGCCTGGCAGGATGGAGCGGTGAACCCCGCAGGCGAATCCGAGCGCTCCCGGCCGTCGCAGACCCTCTTCGACGCGATCGGCGGCGAGCCCACGTTCCGCAAGCTGGTGGACGAGTTCTACGCCGGGGTGGCGGCGGACCCGCTGCTGCGCCCGATGTACCCGGAGGAGGACCTCGGCCCGGCGGCTGACCGGCTGACCCTCTTCCTCATCCAGTACTGGGGCGGCCCGAACACCTACTCCGCGCAGCGGGGGCATCCGCGACTGCGGATGCGGCACGCGCCGTTCCGGGTCGGGGTGGCCGAGCGGGACGCCTGGCTGCGCCACATGCGCCGGGCGGTCGATCGGCTCGACCTGCCGGCGGAGCACGCCACCGCGCTCTGGGACTACCTGGAACGCGCCGCGTACTTCATGGTCAACGTGATGGAGGACCCGGCCTGATCCGCGGGCGTACCCGCCACCGGGCGGGGCCGCCCGCCGTCGCGGCCGGACCGCTCAGCGGCCCACCGCCAGGGCCCGCCCCGAGCCGGAGGCGCCGCCTGGCGGCCGGGCCGCTCACCGGGCCAGGGCCCGCCCGAGCCGGACGGGCCGCCGCCTGGTCGGCACCCCGAGCCCGTGGCCCGTGGCGGGGACCGTCGGGCCCGGAGGCTCAGAGCAGCGCGCCCTCGTCGTGCAGCCAGTCCACGAAGCTCGTGGCCACCGCCGCACCGCAGTCGAGCATCTCGACCAGGAGCGCGTCGTGCGCCCCGGCGCCCATCGGCACCTGCAACTCGGCGTAGATGGGCAACTGGCCACGCTCGGTGGGGTCGCCGACGTACGCCTTGCAGAACCGGCGGGTGTGGTTCCACTCGTTGACCACGCGGTAGGCCCGGTCGGCCCAGTCCGGCGGCACCGTCGCGTGTGGACGGGCCCGCATGACCAGAATCTCGTCCTCCGGCCCCTCGAGGGTGACCAGCACGGCGTGCCGCTCCCACATGGCGAGCAGGTTGCCGTCGCCGTCGGCCAGGTAGCGCACGTCGAGCAGGTCGAGCGCGTCGCAGACCCGGCTCAGGGTGACCGGCGCGACGGTCGCCGGAATCTCGGCGAGCACGGACCGGTCGTTGGTCTTGCAGTCGTCTTCCGGTTGGCGCTGGGTCGGCGGTCCGACCCGGACGGTGCCCTCCACTGTGATCCCGCTTCGAGTTTCCGGCTCGCCGCCGTCGGCGGGACCGGGGCGCCATGACCACCACGGCATCGCTCGCGCACCTCACTCCCCAGCGGATCCAGTCGCCTACCGTGCGTTGGATCCGAGGATGGACGGTACCCGGACAGCCGAGTTGAAGCATCCCCCCAACGACCGCCCCAACCCAGAAGGACGATCCCAGCTCAGCCGTTCGGATGAGGCGTGAGGGACATCACGGCAAGATCCGTGCCTTTCTGCAACCAAGCCGCTCCGTACGGTCCCACCAGGCCGACCCATCGGCCCGCGACCCGCACCTGCACGTCGGCCACCGGTCCGGGCTGCTCCGGCGCGCCCAGAAAACCCATCCGGACGAGCCCCTGCACCAGCCGCTGCGGCACCTCGACCGGAGGGCCCGGCGGGTCGTCAGGAGTGACCAGCACGGCCACGTGGTCGAGCAGGGCGTCGCGCAGCGCCCGCTGCCCCACCGCCCGGCCCGCCACGCCCTGCTCGCTCGCCGTCCGCAGGGTGCCGGCCGCCGCCCGGGCGATCCGCCACACCTCGCCGGCGGGCAGGACCTCGATCGGGCGGCTCGCCGCCGGAGGCAGCGGCCAGCGCCACTGTGCGTCCCGGCGGGGCGGGAGCGCCGCACCGGAGCGTTCCAGCTCGGCGAGGAGATCAGCGGCCCCCACGGCCACGTCACCGCCGCCCGAACCCGCCACGGTCCGCACCACCAGCACCTGCCACGGCAAGCGGGCCCAGAGGGCGATCCGGTCCGCCCCGACCGGCCGCAGCCGCACCGGCGCGGAGCGGTCCAGCCGGACGAGCCGGGCCAGGAACGCCCCGGCGTCGGCCGACCCGACGATGCCGTGCCCGCCGCTCGGGATGGCGGCGCGTTCCGGCGGCCCGCCACCGGCGCCGGCCACCGAGCCCGCCGCCTCCGGGCGGGTCACGCGGACCCGCCCGCCGGCGCGTAGTTCAGCAGGAACTCCCGCTCCCGCTCGGTGATCCGGCGTGGCACCTGCCGGCCCAGGTCGAACGGCACCAGCACCGAACGGGCCCGCCCGGCCAGCGTCTCGCCGTCGTAGAGCTCGTAGGCGACGGTGAACCGGGAGGCCCGGATCTCCTCCACCCACAGCTCGATTCGTACGGTCGGCGCGGCCTCGCGCGTCCCCCGGTCCAGGGAGTAGTCGACCGGGCGCAGGTAGTCGACCTCGTGGCGGCGGATCACCACGCCCTCCGCGAACGAGTCCACCCCCCACGCCCGGGCGTCGGCGAACATCAACGCCACTCGGGCCTCCTCGTAGAGCGTGAGGAAGCGCGAGTTGTTGACGTGACCGAAGGCGTCGAGGTCGGACCAGCGCAGGGCGCAGTGGTAGACGAACCGGTCAGCCATGCTCAGTCGCGGGTCAGCTTGCGGTACGTCACCCGGTGCGGGCGCGCCGCCTCGGCCCCGAGCCTGTCGATCTTGTTCTTCTCGTACGCCTCGAAGTTGCCCTCGAACCAGAACCACTTCGACGGGTTCTGGTCGTCGCCCTCCCAGGCCAGGATGTGCGTGGCGACCCGGTCCAGGAACATCCGGTCGTGCGAGATGACCACGGCGCAGCCCGGGAAGTCCAGCAGCGCGTTCTCCAGGCTGGAGAGGGTCTCCACGTCCAGGTCGTTGGTCGGCTCGTCGAGCAGGATCACGTTGCCGCCGATCTTCAACGTCAGCGCCAGGTTGAGCCGGTTCCGCTCGCCGCCGGAGAGCACCTTGGTCGGCTTCTGCTGGTCCGGCCCCTTGAAGCCGAACGCCGCGATGTACGCCCGGGACGGCATCTCGACCTTGCCCACCATGAGGTGGTCCAGCCCGTCGGAGACGACCTCCCAGACGGTCTTGTCGCCGTCCAGGCCCTGCCGGTTCTGGTCGACGTACGACAGCGAGACGGTCTCGCCGACCCGGACCTCGCCGTCGGTCGGTTGCTCCAGCCCGACGATGGTCTTGAACAGGGTGGTCTTGCCGACGCCGTTCGGGCCGATGATGCCGACGATGCCGTTGCGCGGCAGCGAGAACGACAGGTCGTCGATCAGCAGCCGGTCACCGAAGCCCTTGCTGAGGTCGCGCGCCTCGATCACCGTGCTGCCCAGGCGCGGGCCCGGCGGGATCTGGATCTCCTCGAAGTCCAGCTTCCGGGTCTTCTCCGCCTCGGCGGCCATCTCGTCGTAGCGGTCCAGGCGGGCCTTGGACTTGGTCTGCCGGGCCTTGGCGTTGGAGCGGACCCACTCCAGCTCGTCGGAGAGGCGCTTCTTCATCTTGGCGTCGCGCCGGCCCTCGACGGCGAGCCGGGCGGCCTTCTTCTCCAGGTAGGTGGAGTAGTTGCCCTCGTACGGGTAGGCCCGGCCGCGGTCCAGCTCGAGGATCCAGTTGGCCACGTTGTCGAGGAAGTACCGGTCGTGGGTGATGGCGATGACGGTGCCCGCGTACTTGGCCAGGTGCTGCTCCAGCCACTGCACGCTCTCCGCGTCCAGGTGGTTGGTGGGCTCGTCGAGCAGCAGCAGGTCGGGCGCCTCCAGCAGCAGCTTGCAGAGCGCCACCCGACGGCGCTCACCACCGGAGAGCTGGGTGACGTCGGCGTCCGGCGGCGGGCAGCGCAGTGCGTCCATGGCCAGTTCGAGCTTGGAGTCGATGTCCCAGGCGTCGACGTTGTCCAGCTCCTCCTGGAGCTTGCCCATCTCCTCCATCAGCTCGTCGGAGTAGTCGGTCGCCATCTGCTCGGCGATCTTGTTGAACCGCTCCAGCTTCGCCTTCGTCTCGGCGACCGCCTCCTCGACGTTGCCGAGCACGGTCTTGGCGTCGTTGAGCGGCGGCTCCTGGGCGAGCATGCCGACGGTGAAGCCGGGCATAAGCCGGGCCTCGCCGTTGCTCGGCCGGTCCAGCCCTGCCATGATCTTGAGGAGGCTCGACTTACCGGCGCCGTTCGGGCCGACCACACCGATCTTGACCCCGGGCAGGAAGTTCAGCGTCACGTTGTCCAGCACGACCTTGTCGCCGTGCGCCTTGCGCGCCTTTTCCAGGACGTAGATGAACTGGGCCACGGTGTGGACTACCTCCGTAGGTTTCGACTGGGAGCCGGCGGCGCGAGCGCGGGGGCGGCGGAAGCTCCCGCGACACCGGCCGGGCCGGCCGCACGCACGCCGTCGTCAATCCTGACAGGTATTCGACGGAGCGCCCACATCACCCCGCCCTGGCGTTCCCACGCGCGTCGCGGCAGCTCGGGACGGACCGCCGCCCCGGCGTCGTGCGGGGCCGCGGCTGTTGGCAAGATCACCGGCGAGATTCGGCGAGCGCGGAGCGGGTAGGGAACTCCGGCACGGGCTCCAAGACCTCGCAGCTACGCTCAGTACGCCCATGCGGTTGATCCGCCCAGCACCGGAGGTGGCCGAACGTGACCGTCCGCAGCTCCTTTGTCGTAGTGGCGAACCGCCTGCCGGTCGACGAGGTGAGCACACCCGAGGGACGGCAGTGGCGGCGCAGCCCGGGTGGGCTGGTCACCGCCCTGCACCCCGTCCTCGCCGAGCACCAGGGCACCTGGGTCGGCTGGGCCGGCGGCACCGGCGCCGCCCCGGAGCCGTTCGACCTGGAGGGCATCCACCTGCACCCGGTGCCGCTGAGCGGCGAGGAGCTCGAGCGCTACTACGAGGGCCAGTCCAACGCGACGATCTGGCCGCTCTACCACGACGCCGTGGAGACCCCGGTCTACAAGCGCCGCTGGCGGGAGACGTACCGCCTGGTCAACGCCCGGTTCGCCGAGGCCGCGGCGGACGTGGCGGCCGAGGGCGCGACGGTCTGGGTGCAGGACTACCAGCTCCAGCTGGTCCCCGCGATGCTCCGCGAGCTGCGGCCGGACCTGCGCATCGGTTTCTTCCTGCACATCCCGTTCCCGCCCATCGAACTGTTCATGCAGATGCCGTTCCGCACCGAGATCCTGCGCGGGCTGCTCGGCGCCGACCTGGTCGGGTTCCAGCAGCGGCTGGCCGCCCAGAACTTCGTCCGGCTGGCCCGGCACCTGCTCGGGCTGCGCTACGAGGGGCAGATGATCCAGGTCGACGGCCGGCAGGTGAAGGCCGGAGCGTTCCCCATCTCGATCGACACCCGGGAGATGGAGCGGATGGCCGCCGACCCGGCGGTCCAGGCCCGGGCCAAGGAGATCCGGGAGGAGCTCGGCAACCCCCGGACGATAGTGCTGGGCGTGGACCGGCTCGACTACACCAAGGGCATCGAGCTGCGCCTCAAGGCCTTCCGCGAGCTGCTGGCGGACGGAAAACTGAGCGTTCCCGACGCGGTCATGGTCCAGGTCGCCACGCCGAGCCGGGAGCGCGTCGAGCACTACCAGGCTCTCCGCGTCAAGGTCGAGCGCGAGGTTGGTCGGATAAATGGCGAATTCGGCAGGGTGGGCGTACCCGCGGTGCATTATCTGCATCAGTCGTACAGTCGCAGCGAACTGGCCGCGATGTACGTCGCTGCCGACGTCATGATGGTGACCCCGCTGCGAGACGGAATGAATCTGGTGGCCAAGGAGTACGTGGCATCGCGCGCCGACCAGGGCGGTGCACTCGTGCTCAGTGAGTTCGCCGGCGCGGCAACCGAGCTGCGCCAGGCGTTCCTGTGCAACCCGCACGACCCCGACGCGGTCAAGGACGCCCTGCTGCGGGCCGTGCATGTCGAGAAGCCGGAGGCACGCCGCCGTATGCGGACGATGCAACGCCATCTGCGTACCAACGATGTGGGTCACTGGGCCCAGTCCTTCCTCACCGAGCTCGGTGCCCCCGAGGCGGAGGCCGCGTGAGCGCCACCCTGCCCGGTGGCGTCGCCACCGACGTCATGGACCCGGAGCTGCGCACCGCGATCGGCCGGATCGCCCGGGTGCCGCAGCTCCTGATCGCCTGTGACTACGACGGCACCCTGGCGCCGATCGTCGAGGATCCCAGCAAGGCCGTGCCCCTGCCCGAGTCGGTGGCCGCCATCCGCGCGCTGGCGGCGATGCCGCAGACCACCGTGGCGGTGGTCTCCGGTCGGGCGCTGCGTGACCTGGCCGCGCTCTCCCGGCTGCCCAGCGAGGTGCACCTGGTCGGCAGCCACGGCTCCGAGTTCGACATCGGCTTCGTCGAGCGGCTCTCTCCCGAGCTGATCGAGATCCGCGCCCGGCTGCGGGACGCGCTGCGCGAGATCGCCGCGGCCCACCCCGGCGTCCGGCTGGAGCGCAAGCCGGCCAGCGTCGCCGTGCACACCCGCGGGCTGGACCCGCAGATCGCGGCGGCCGCCATCGAGGCGGTCCGCACCGGCCCCGCGACCTGGGACGGCGTCACCGTCACCCAGGGCAAGGAGGTCATCGAGCTCTCGGTGGTCGCCACCCACAAGGGCACGGCGGTCGACCAGCTGCGTACCCAGCTCTCCGCCAGCGCGGTGCTCTTCATCGGCGACGACGTCACCGACGAGAACGCCTTCGGCAACCTGCACGGGCCGGACGTCGGCATCAAGATCGGCCCGGGCGACACCCAGGCCCAGTACCGGGTCGCCGAGCCGATCGAGGCCGCCCGCGCCCTCGGGCTGCTGCTGGAGACCCGTCGGCACTGGCTCTTCGGCGAGCGGGCGGTGCCGATCGAGCGGCACTCGATGCTGGCCAACGGCCGCACCGTCGGCCTGGTCACGCCGGAAGCCAAGATCACCTGGCTCTGCCACCCGAAGCCGGACTCGGCGGCGATCTTCGCCGACCTGGTCGGTGGCAGCCCGGCCGGGCACTTCACCGTCTCACCCGAGCGGGGCGGCATCCCGCTGGGCCAGCGCTACCGTCCCGGCACGATGACCGTGGAGACCCGCTGGTCCGGCCTGACCGTCACCGACTGGCTGGACACGCCCGCCAGCGAGACCACCCCGGACGGGCCGGCCGTCATGGGCGGCGACTCGACGCTGATCCGGGTGCTCAGCGGCACCGGGCGGGCGCGGATCGACTTCGCCCCCCGGCCCGAGTTCGGCCAGGTCGCCGTGCAGCTGCAACCGCTCGACGACGGCCTGCTGGTGCTCGGCTCGAACGAGCCGATCGCGCTCTACTCCCCCGGCGTCGAGTGGGAGATCACCAGCGACGGCGTCTACGAGAGCGCCAAGGCGGTCGTCGACCTCCGCGCCGTCGGCGGGCAGGTCGTGCTGGAGATGCGCTTCGGCACGCAGAGCCTGGAGCACCACCGGCTCTCGATCCACGAGCGGCAGGCCGCGGCCGAGCAGCCGTGGACGGACTGGGTCTCGACGCTCCGGCTGCCCAACACCGCCCGTGACCTCGTCGTGCGCAGCGCGCTCACGCTGCGCGGTCTCTGCCACGAGCCCACCGGCTCGATCCTGGCCGCCGCGACCACCTCGCTCCCCGAGGAGCTGGGCGGCGTACGCAACTGGGACTACCGCTACTGCTGGCTGCGGGACGCCGCGCTGAGCGCCCGGTCGCTGGTCGACCTCGGTTCGACCGAGGAGGCCGAGGGGCTGCTGCGCTGGATCGACGGCGTCGTCGAACGCACCGGCGGGCACCCCGAGCGGCTGCACCCGCTCTACACCGTCGACGGGTACGAGCTGGGCGCCGAGGCCGTCATCGACACCCTGCCCGGCTACGCCGGCTCCCGGCCGGTACGGGTCGGCAACCTCGCCAACCACCAGCTCCAGCTGGACGTCTTCGGTCCGGTCGCCGACCTGATCGCCGCCGTGGCCGACCTGCGCGGCTCGGTCCGGGAGACGGAGTGGCGGGTGCTCGAGTCGATGGTCGAGGCGGTCAGCCGACGCTGGCACGAGCCCGACCACGGCATCTGGGAGGCCCGCCTCCCACCGCGGCACCACATCTTCTCGAAGGTGATGTGCTGGATGACGGTGGACCGGGCGCTGCACGTCGTGCGGCAGCACGGCGGCCAGGACCGCCCGGAGTGGGTGGACCTGCGCGACCGGATCGCCGCCAACGTGCTGGAGTACGGCTGGCACGAGCACGCCGAGGCGTACAGCGTCGCCTACGGCGACGAGGACATGGACGCCTCCTCGCTCTGGATCGGCCTCTCCGGCCTGCTCCCGGGTGACGACCCGCGCTTCCTCTCCACCGTCCTCAAGATCGAGGCGGACCTGCGCAGCGGCCCGGTGGTCTACCGGTACCACTGGGACGACGGTCTGCCCGGCCGGGAGGGCGGCTTCCACATCTGCACGGCGTGGCTGATCGAGGCGTACCTGCGCACCGGTCGGCGCACCGATGCCGAGGAGCTCTTCACCCAGATGATCGACACCGCCGGGCCGACGGGTCTGCTCCCCGAGCAGTACGACCCGCTCGCCGAGCGGGGGCTGGGCAACCACCCGCAGGCCTACAGCCACCTGGGGCTGGTCCGCTGTGCCCTGCTGCTCGACAACATGCTCAAGCAGTGAGCTGAACGCCGGAGAACGGCGGCCGGAGATCCCTCCGGCCGCCGTTCGCGTATCCGGTGTGCTCGGCGGCGACCAGGTCAGGCTCCGGCGGTCAGGGCGTTGACCACGTCCCCGACCACCACCACGGCGGGCGGGCGCAGACCGGCGGCCGTCACGTCGGCGGCGACCGTGTCGAGCGTCGAGCGGATCGTCCGCTGCGCGCCGGTGGTCCCCTCCTGCACCACGGCGACGGGGGTTCGCCCGGGGCGCCCGTGCGCGAGCAGGGTCGCGGCGATCGCGGCCAGGTTCTTCAGCCCCATCAGGATCACCAGCGTGCCGCGCAGCGCGGCGAGCGCCTCCCAGCGCACCAGCGAGTCCGGCGAGTCGGGTGCCACGTGCCCGGACACCACCGTGAACTCGTGCGCCACCGCGCGGTGAGTGACCGGAACACCGGCCACCGCGGGCACCGCGACCGCGCTGGTCACCCCGGGCACCACGGTCACCGGCACGCCGGCCGCCGCGCACGCCAGCAGCTCCTCCCCGCCCCGACCGAAGACGTACGGGTCGCCGCCCTTGAGCCGTACGACGAACCGCCCCGCCAGCGCCCGGTCGACGATGATCCGGTTGATCTCCTCCTGGGTGCGGGCCGGTCCGTACGGAATCTTCGAGGCGTCGACCAGCTCCACGTCGGCGCGCAGCTCGTCGAGGAGCAGCCCGGGCACCAGCCGGTCGGCGACCACCACCTCCGCCTCGGTGAGCAGCCGCAGCCCCTTCACGGTGATCAGCTCGGGATCCCCCGGACCGGCGCCGACCAGGGCGACCCGGCCCCCCGGGCGGCTCCGGCCGGCCGCCGCCGGATCCGTCGGAAGGGAGCCGCTCCGGGCGGCCAGCAGGTCACGCACCGCGTCGCGAACTGTCATCGCCCGGCGCGGATCGCCCCCGCCGAGCACGGCGACCGTCACCGGCCCGTGCCGGGTCACCGCCGGCGTCCAGGCCGTCGCCGCCTCGCGGTCGTCGGCCCGCACGCAGAAGATGCGCCGCTCGACGGCGGCGGCGCTGACCGACGCGGCGGCGGCCGGGTCGTCCACCGCCACCTGGACCAGCCAGGCCCCGTCGAGGTCGGCGGGGGCGAACCGGCGCGCCTCCCAGCGCAGCCGGCCGGCGTCGACGTGCGCGCGCAGGGCCGGCGTCAGCTCCGGGGCGACCAGCAGCACGTCCGCGCCGGCGTCCAGCAACGCCGGCACGCGCCGGGTCGCCACCGCGCCGCCGCCCACCACGACCACTCGCCGCCGGTGAAGGCGCAGGCCCAGGGGGTACGGGGCGGCACCTCCCGGCGCGACGTCCCGCTCGCTCACCTCGTCACCTCGTCGCCGGGCCGGCCGCCCCGCGCGCACCGACGCCCGGCGCTCCCGGACGCCACGCCGGCCGACGCCCTCACTTCTCCGCCACCCCGGCCGAGTCGAACGTCGCCACCTCGTGCAGCACCCGGATCGCTCCGGTGACCACCGGCAGCGCGAGCAGCGCCCCGGTGCCCTCGCCGAGGCGCAGACCGAGGTCGATCAGCGGTTCGAGACCGAGCCGCCGCAGCGCGAGCGTGGCACCGGGCTCGGCCGAGCGGTGCCCGGCGACCATCGCGCCGACGGCGTCGGGAGCGAACGCCGCGGCGGCGAGCGCGGCGGAGCCCGCGATCACCCCGTCCAGCAGCACCGGTACCCGGCGCGCGGCGGCACCGAGGATCAGCCCGGTCAGCGCGGCGTGCTCCAGGCCACCGACCGCGGCCAGCACCCCCAGCGGGTCGGCCGGGTCCGGCCGGTGCCGCTCCAGCGCGCTCCGGACCACCTCGACCTTCCGCCGGTACGTCGGGTCGTCCACGCCGGTGCCCCGGCCGGTCGCGTCGGCCGCGTCGGCGCCGGTGAAGACCGCGATCAGCGCGGCGGCGGGGGTGGTGTTCCCGATGCCCATGTCACCGGTGAGCAGGATGCCGGCCCCGGCCCCGATCAGCTCCTCGGCGACCCGGATACCCGCCTCCACGGCGGCCCGCGCCTCGTCCCGGGTGAGGGCCGCGGTGACCGTGAAGTCCCGCGTGCCTTGCCGGACGCTGGCGCTGACCAGCCGGGGCACCGCCAGGTCCAGCCGTTCCGCCGCGCCGCCGGCCGGCGCGTCCTGCGGGTCGGCGGGCGAGCCGGGGATCGGGGTGGCCACGCCGACGTCGACCACGGTCACCGCGGCGCCCGCCTGGCGGGCGAACGCGTTGACGACCGCGCCGCCGGCCAGGAAGTTGCCGATCATCTGGGCGGTGACCTCCTGCGGCCAGGGGCTCACCCCCTGGGCGTGCACACCGTGGTCGCCGGCGAAGACGGCCACCGCGGGGGCGCCGGGCAGCGGGGGCGGGCAGCTGCCCGCGAGGCCGGCGAGGCGTACCGACAGCTCCTCCAGGGCGCCGAGGGAACCGGCCGGTTTCGTGAGCCGCCCGTGCAGCTCACGGGCGTCCGACATGGCCGCCTCGTGCAGCGGTGCGATCGCCGCGATCGTGCTCTCCAACATCATGCCTCCAGGATCTCGCCCAGTACCCGGGTGAACGCGTCGGTGGTGGCCCGGTCCCGGACGGCCACCCGCAGCCAGTCCGGTCCGAGGCCGGGGAAGGTGTCGCCCCTGCGTACCGCCCAACCACGCGCGCGCAGCGCGGCCCGGACCGCTGCCGCGCCCGGCAGGTGGATCAGCACGAACGCGCTCGCCGGTCGGCCGGCGACGCGTACGCCCGGCAGGTCGGCGAGCCGGGCGACCAGGTGGTCGCGGTCGGCGGCGAGCTGCGCGGCGATGGCGCGCTCGGCCTCGACCGCGACGGGGCCGGCGCAGGCGGTGGCGGCCGCCAGCGCCGGGGTGGAGACCGGCCAGAGCGGCTGTACGGCGGCGAGCCGGGTGAGCAGCTCCGCCGCGCCGAGCAGGTAACCGATCCGGAGCCCGGCCAGCCCCCAGGTCTTGGTGAGGCTGCGCACCACCAGCAGACCGGGCAGCTCCCGGCGGGTGGCCAGCGACTCGGGTTCGCCGGGGTGACCGGGGGCGGCGGTGGTGTCCGCGAACGCCTCGTCGACCACGAGCACCCGCCCCGGCCGGGCCAGCGCGGTGACGGCCGGCGCCGAGTGCAGCACGGAGGTGGGGTTGGTCGGATTGCCGATCATCACGAGGTCGGCGTCGGCGGGGACCCGGCCCGGGTCCAGCCGGAAGCCGTCGGCGGCGTCGAGCAGGACCCGTTCGACCCGGTGCCCGGCCGCCAGGAGCGCCGCCTCGGGCTCGGTGAACTGCGGGTGCACCACCACCGGGCGGTGCACGCCGCGCAGCGCCTGGGCGATCAGCACGAACGCCTCGGCGGCGCCGGCGGTGAGCAGCACCTCGTCCGGGTCGCGGCCGTGCCGGGCGGCGACCGCGGCCCGGGCCGACGCGGCGTCCGGATAGCGGGCGAGATCGGCCAGGGAATCGGTGATCGGCCCGGCGAGCCACTGCGGCAGCGGCGCCCGGCGGACGTTCACCGCGAGGTCCACCAGCCCCTCCCCCACCTCCGCGTCGCCGTGGTGGCCGAGGTCGGGCTCCGGGTGGGAAGTCGCCGCGAAGTGGCTGGTGCGGGCCACCGGTACGTCTTGACCGGCCGGCTCGTCGGCCCGCGGGTTCTCCTCGACGCCCGACAGGGTTCCGCTCGGCTGACCACGCATGCCCGCGATCCTGCCGGGAAGGCGGCGCAGGGGACAGCCGGTGACGGCGTGGGCCGCATCACCACTCGCTCGCCGTACGGCCGTTTATGAATTCTTCTCATTTCCGAATCGGAAATGTCATAGCTTGACCCTGTGAGCAACCGACCCCTTGCCTCCGCTGGTCGTGCCGTCCCACTACTCCGCGCCGGGCTGATCGCCGGCATCGTGATCGCCGCCCTCGCCTATCCCATGGTCGCCGTCACCGGACTCGGCGCGAAGGCCACCGCGCACGCCACCGAGCACAAGACGAAGCTGTTGACCAAGGCCCTCCCCGCGGAGACCTCCTACCTCTACCTGCCCGACGGCAAGACCGTGCTGACGATGTTCTACGAGGAGTACCGGCAGTACACGAAGCTGTCGGACATGTCGCCGAACATCCAGCAGGCCATCGTGGCCGCCGAGGATTCGCGCTTCTACCAGCACAAGGGCGTCGACCCGAAGGGCGTCGTACGGGCGTTCGTCGCCAACGCCGGCTCCGGCGGGGTCTCCCAGGGCGCGTCCACCCTCACCATGCAGTACGTCCGGATGGCCCTGCGGGACAGCGCGACGACGCCCAAGGAGGTCCAGGAGGCCACCCAGCAGACCAGCCTGCGCAAGATCAGGGAGATGCGGCTGGCGATGGACCTGGAGAAGGAACTCAGCAAGGAAGACATCATCGAGCGCTACCTGAACTCGGCGTACTTCGGGCACCGGGCGTACGGCATCTACGCGGCCAGCGAGATCTTCTTCTCCAAGACGCCGAAGGACCTCACCCCGGTCGAGGCGGCGACGCTCGCCGGGCTGGTGAAGTCCCCGAGCCAGTACGACCCCGCGACCTCCGACCAGAAGGAGGCCACCGCCCGGCGCAACTACGTCCTCGACCGGATGAGCCAGCTCGGCTACCTCTCCCCGGACGCGGCCACGGCGGCCAAGGGCGAGCCGATCCGGCTCAAGCTCACCGACCCGCCGAACGACTGCGCCGCCGTGCCGGAGAAGTACAACAGCTGGGGCTTCATCTGCGACTACGTGAAGAACTGGTGGAGCGCGCAGCCGGCGTTCGGGGAGAACCGGCTGGAGCGGATGGACAAGCTGCGTCGCGGTGGCTACCGGATCGTGCTCAGCATCGACCCGAAGATCCAGGAGGCGGCCCAGAAGAACCTCGGGGCCGGCACCGGCAGCCCGTTCGCCAACGGCATCGTGCTCAGCGAGCCCGGCACCGGCCGGGTCAAGGCGATGGCGGTGAACCGGACGTACTCGCTGGACCTGGCCGAGAACCCGCTGAGTTCGAACCCGGAGGCCGGGCCGAAGGTGAAGGCGAACTACCCGAACACCGTGGCGCCGCTGCTCGGCGGTGGTGACCTGCCGGGCTACCAGGCCGGGTCGACTTTCAAGATGTTCCCGATGCTGGCCGCGCTCAACGCGGGGATGCCGCTCTCCACCTCGTTCAACGCGCCGCACCGGTATCAGTCGGCGATCTACGACGGGTGGGCGCCGACGAACGCGAGCGGCGCGATGTCCGGCATGCAGACCATGTGGTCCGGCTTCGGCAAGTCCGTCAACACCTACTTCGTCTGGCTCGAGGAGCGGGTCGGCGCGGACAAGGCGGTACGCCTCGCCGAACAGCTCGGACTGCGCTGGCGCACCGACGTCGACCGGGAGCAGGCCTCCCCGTCCAAGGTGAAGAAGTGGGGCGCGTTCACCCTGGGCGTCTCCGACGCCACCCCGCTGGAGATGGCGAACGCCTACGCGGCGATCGCGGCGGACGGCATGTACTGCGAGGCGATCCCGGTGCAGGGGATCTTCAACCGGGACGGTACGCCGACGACGTACTCGACCGCCTCTGGGATCAGCCGGGAGGTCGCCAAGCCGCGCTGCCGGCAGGTGGTCACGGCCGACGCCGCCCGGGCGGCCACCGACGCGGCCCGCTGCCCCACCGGGGACACCCCGGCGCGAGGAGGCTGCGGCGGCTGGTCGACCGCGGACAGCGTGCGGGGCACCGTCGGACGACCGGTGGCCGGCAAGACGGGTACCACGGACAGCACCCGGTCCGCCTGGTTCGTCGGCTACACGCCGGAGCTGGCCGCGGCGAGCTTCATCTCCGATCCGGACAACCCGTTCAATGCGGTCGGCGACGGCCAGTCGCAGATCCCGATCAGCGCCGTGGCGGAGACCCTGCGCGACGGCCTGAAGGGCAAACCCACCCGCCAGTTCACCCCACCCAGCGACGCCATAGTCGGCTGACCCCCACCCACCACCCGCCGGTTGCCCGACCGGGTTGATCAAGAGGTTCGCGTCAGAAGGCGGTTGGTTCGTGACGCGAACCTCTTGATCAACGCATACGGAGTCAGTGGAGGTCGGCGGCTACGAAGGACCAGACCTCCAGGTCGGCTCGGGCGCCCCGGACGTAGCCGGCGTTGCGCAGCAGGCCCTCGTAGCTGAAGCCGGCCTTCTCGGCCACCCGGCGCGACGCCGTGTTGCCCGGCGCCACCCGCAGCTCCACCCGCTGGAAACCGTGTTCCAGGATCAGCGCGATGGCCAGCGCGTCCACCGCCTCGGCGGCCAGCCCGAAGCCCCGCGCCTGCGGCGCCATCGCGTACGAGATCTCGGTGAGCCGGGCGCCCCAGTCGGTACGCCGGGTCCAGAGGCAGCCGACGAGCCGATCGTCCTCCCGGCGGAGCACCCCGTAGTGGTCGCCGTCGCCGCTGTCGCGGCGCTGCCGGGCCAGGTCGGTGCACCAGGCGAGACCGTCGATCGGGCCGGAGTCGTCGGCGAGCGGCAGCCAGCGCCGGGTCAACTTGTCGGCGAAGATCTCTCCGGTCGCCACCGCGTCCACGTCGCCGAGCTGCCGCACCTCGGTACGGGGCGTGGAGACGGTCAGCGTCGGAAAGCGGCGTACCGCGACCTGGCCGATCACGCCGGCACCCCGCCCGGCCCGGCCGAAACCGTCTCGGGAAGCGGCTCCGCCGCCGCGGCCACCAGTCGGGAGGCGATCTCGGGATGCCCGGCCCAGTGCAGCGCGAGCTGCGAGGCGTGCACGTTACGCCAGACGAAGCCCTCCGCCGAGCCCCCCTCCCAGCTCCACGCCGGGCGCTGACCCGCCCTCGGGGTGAGCACCGCGCGGTGTTCCTTGTGCCCGACCACGACCGCGCCCTCCGACGCGACCACGCTCGTGGTGCGGGCCGTCGCCTCCCGGTAGCCGATGACCAGGCCGTCCCGGCTGGCGCCCACCGCGTCCAGGACCCCGCACATCGGCAGCCCGTCGAGCTCCCGCGCCAGCCAGAGCATGCCGGCCCCCTCGGCGATCACCGGCCGGCCGGTGCGGGCCAGCTCGGCGACCGCGATGCAGAGCCGCCGGTTCGCCGACAGCTGCTCGGCGTACGACTCGGGGAGCGCCCCGCCGACGATCAGCGCCCGGGTGCCGGGCGGCAACGCCTCGTCGCGCAGGGGATCGAGCGTCACCACCTCGGCGCCGGCCGCTCGGAGCAGCTCGGCCGTCTCCGGGGTGCTGTAGCTGCCGCCCGGTGCGCCGGCCAGCGCGACCAGCGGCCGGTCCGCCGGGGACACCGCGCCGGCCAGCGCCTCCGCCGGCGACCACGCCACCGCGGGCAGCGGCGGGGCGGAGCGGGCCAGCCCGAGCAGCCGCTCCAGGTCCACGGTCGCGGCGACCGCCTCCCCCAGGCGGCGTACCGCCCGGCTCGCCTCGCCCGAGCCGTCGAACGCCGGCACCACCCCGTGCCGGCGGTCGGGCAGCACCCCGGGCAGGTCCTGCCGGCGCAACGCGCCGTAGACCGGCACGCCGATGTCGTCCAGCGCCTCCCGCAGCATCGTCTCGTGCCGGGACGAGGCCACCCGGGTGAGGATCACGCCGCCGAGCCAGAGCTGCTCGTCGAACGACCGGAAGCCGTGCACCAGGGCGGCCACCGACTGCCCCGTCGCCGCCACGTCGACGACCAGGACCACCGGACTGCGCAGCGCGGTCGCCACGGCGGCGGCGGAGTCGTGCTCGGGGCGGCCGGTGACGCTGTCGTACAGCCCCATGCTGCCCTGGACCACGGCGAGCCCGGCGCCCGCGGCGCCGTGCGCCACCAGCGGGGCGAGCCGGTCGGCGCCGACCAGGAGGGGGTCGAGGGTGCGCCCGGGACGGCCGGCGGCGAGGCCGAGGTAGGCGGCGTCGACCCGGTCCGGCCCGAGCTTGAAACCGGCGACCTGGACGTCACGGTCGGCGAACGCGGCGAGCAACCCGATGGCCAGCGCGTTCTTGCCATGCCCGGAGGACGGCGCGCTGAGCACCAGGCGCGGCACGACGGTCATCATCGACTCCTCGCGTGCGGCGGGTACGCATTTGCGGGCCCGTGGGAGCGGTCCGCCCGGTGACGATACCGGCCCACGCCGATGGACGAGCGACGCGCAACGGGCTGTCGCGGCCCGCAGCCGGGCGGTCGCGGGCAGTGGTGCCGGTCATACGAGTAGCCTCGTGGCTGTGTACCGGTTCCTGCTGACCCCGCGCTGGCTCGGCTATCTGGCGCTGGCCCTGGTCGCCGCCGTGGTGATGGTCTTCCTCGCCAACTGGCAGCTGCACCGCTACCAGGGGCGCACCGAGATCAATGAGCGGATCGACGCGGGCCAGCGGATGACTCCGGCCCCGCTGCGGGACGCGATGCCCGGCCCCAGCGGCGGTGCGGGCACGACCGGCCCGGCCCCGGCCAAGGAGAAGGTCTACACCCGGGTCACCGTCACCGGCCGGTACGACGCGACGAACACCGTCCTGGTCCGCACCCGCACCGTGGACAGCCAGGTCGGGTTCGAGGTGGTCACGCCGCTCGTGCTGCCCGACGGCAGCGCGGTGCTGGTCGACCGGGGCTGGATCCCGCCGGCGCCGGGCGGGGCGCTCGCGCGGCCGGAGGTTCCCGCCGCTCCCGGTGGCGACGTGACGGTGGTCGGCCGGCTGCACGAGAGTGAGAGCCGCCCCGACTCGGTGGTACGGCGCGACGGACGGTTGGAGACCCGCCGGATCGCCGTCTCCCGGCTGGCGCCCGAGCTCCCGTACCCGATCTACGGCGCGTACGTGCTGCTCGACGAGCAGACCCCGGCGGCGGACCCGGTCTTCAAGGCGGTGCCGGTGGGGCACACCAACAACTGGCAGAACCTCGGCTACATCGTGCAGTGGTGGCTCTTCGCCGTCATGACGCTCTTCGGCTACGGCTGGGCGGCGCGTCGGGAGGCCCGCCGCGGGGCCGGCCTCGACGACAGGCCGCTCGACCGGGCCGCCGAGCCGATGCCGAGCACGTCGGCCTGACCGGCCCGCCCGGGGCCACCGCGCCCCGGCGGAGCGCCGGTCAGCCGGTGTGGATCGCCCGAACCGCGTCGATGGTGTCCGCCTCGGCGGCCGTCTTGTCGGTGCGGTAACGCACCACCCGGGCGAAGCGCAGCGCCATTCCGCCCGGGTAGCGGGAGCTGGTCTGCACCCCGTCGAAGGCGATCTCGACGACCTGCTCCGGACGGACCCGGACCACCCAGTCGCCCTTCTCCACGGCCAGGTCGAGGAAGCGCTCGGTCTGCCAGCGCAGCAGTTCGTCGGTGAGGCCCTTGAACGTCTTGCCGAGCATCACGAAGTCGCCGGTGCGTGGGTCGCGGGCGCCCAGGTGGAGGTTGGAGAGCCAGCCCCGGCGCCGGCCGCTGCCCCACTCGACGGCGAGCACCACCAGATCGAGCGTGTGCCGGGGCTTGACCTTGACCCAGGCCGAGCCGCGCCGACCCGCGTCGTAGGGCGCGTCCGGCGCCTTGACCACGACCCCCTCCTGGCCGGCGTCGATCGCCGCGGCGAACGCCGCGCCCGCCTGGTCCGCGTCTTCGACCAGCACCCGGCCCACCAGCAGCGACTCGTCGACCGCGCCGGCCAGCGCGGCCCACCGGTCCCGGCCGGGCAGGTCGATCAGGTCGTCGCCGTCGAGGTGCAGCAGGTCGAAGAAGTACGGCGTGAGCACCGCCCGGCCGGTGGTCTCCGCCGCGGCGAGCACTGGGGGGGCGACCGGCGCGCGGCCGGTGGTGCTCGGCGTGGCGCGCCGGGCGGCGCGGCTGGAGGTCTGTTGGAACGGCAGCGGACGCCCGGTCTCGTCGAGCCCGATCGCCTCGCCGTCGAGCACCAACTGCCGGGCCGGCAGGGCGCGTACCGCGGCCACCACCTCGGGCACCCGGGAGGTGATCTCGTCGAGGCTGCGGGTGAAGACGGCTATCTCCTGCCCGGAACGGTGCACCTGGATCCGGATGCCGTCGAGCTTGACGTCGACCACGGCGGGCACACCGGTCGCGGTGAGCGCCTCGTCGACCGACGGCGCGCTCTGCGCCAGCATCGGCGCCAGCGGACGCCCCACCTGGAGCCCGAACCCGGCCAGCGCGGCGGCGCCCCCGTCGAGCGCGGCCACCGCGACCGTGCGCAGGTCGCCGGAGAGCAGCAGGGCCCGGCGTACGGCCGCCACCGGCACCTCGGCGGCTCGTGCGATCGCGTCGGCGAGCAGCCCGGCCTGGGCGCCCTGGCGCAGCTCGCCGCTGAACAGGCCGGTCAGCAGCCGCTGCTCGTCGACGGTGGCCGCGGCGTAGAGCGCGCCGAGCAGCGACCGGCGGCGGGCCTGCGACCCGGGGCCGTGCACCTCGGCGATCCGGTCGATCGCCGAGTCGACGGCCGCGACGGTCAACGTCGGCTCGGCGGCGGGCGGTGGCAGGTCACGCAGGCTCGCATAGCCGACACCGGTCTGGCGTTGCCGCAACTCGCCGGCGAGCCATCCGGCACCCGCCGGCACCTCGGCCGGGTCGAGCGCCCGCAGCGCGCCGGCCAGCAACTCCACCTTGGCCCGCCGGCCGCTGGTGGCGGCCACGGCGGCGGAGGTGGCTGCCAGATCGAGGAACCGCACGGGTTCATCCTGCCAGCCACCTCCGACACCACCCGGACATTGCCGTGCCCGGGAGCAGCAGGTCGCCCGGACCGGAGCCGTGCGACTCAGGCCGGAACGGGCTCCTCGATCCGGAGCCCCCGGGCGCGGACCTCGTCGGCGACCCGGCTGAGCATCGAGTCGAGTGCGACCAGCGCGGCCGAGAGCTCGCCGAGCTGTTCCTTGAGCGTGTCCTCGGGCCACGCGGAGACGTCGACGTCCCCCAGAGCGCTGACGGTGGCCTGCAACCGGGCCATCACCTCGTTCGTACTCATGTTCGAAAGGCTATAACAACGCCGGGTCCGACACGCCGTAAAGTCCAGAATCGACCCCAGCGTTACGGTTTCGACACCAGGGCGCGCACCGAGTCCCGGCTCAGGCCTCGGCGCGTGCTAGTCGCGAGCCACCTCGGCGACCTTGCCGAGCAGCAGCGCCTCGGCGAGGCAGACCCGGGCGAACTCGCCCAGGTGCAGGCTCTCGTTCGGCCCGTGCGCCCGGGCGTGCGGGTCCTCCACGCCGGTCACCAGGATCGCGGCCTGCGGGAACATCTCCTGGAACGTGGCGATGAACGGGATCGAGCCGCCCACCCCGATGTCGACCGGGTCGGTGCCGTCCCAGGCGGTGCGGAACGCCGAACGGGCGGCGTCGAACATCGGTCCCGAGGCGTCGATGACGCAGGGGCTGCCGTCATGCTCGATGGTGACCGTCACCTGCGCGCCCCACGGCACGTGCTTCTCCAGGTGGGTACGGAGCGCCTCGTACGCCCGCTTCGGGTCGTCGCCCGGCGCGAGCCGTACGCTGATCTTGGCCTTCGCGGACGGGACCAGGGCGTTCGGCGCCTCCCCGGTGGCCGGCGCGTCGATGCCGAGCACGGAGACCGCCGGCTTGGTCCAGAGCCGGTCGGTGAGACGGCCGGTGCCGATGAACTCCACACCCTCGACGACCCCGGCCTCGGCCCGGATCCGCTCCTCGGGGTAGTCGACCGTCGCGCCATCCCGGCCGATCAGCCCCTCGACGGCCACGTCACCGGCGTCGGTGTGCAGCGTGGCGAGCAGCCGCACCAGGGTGGTCAGCGCGTCCGGAACCGGACCGCCGAACATGCCGCTGTGCACGGCCTGTTCCAGGGTGCGGACCTCGACGAAGAGGTTCACGATGCCGCGCAGCGAGGTGGTCAGCGCCGGCACGCCGACGTCCCAGTTGCCCGAGTCGGCGATCACGATGACGTCCGAGGCGATCTCGTCGCGGTGCTCCTCGAGCAGCCGCTCCAGCGAGTCGGAGCCGTACTCCTCCTCCCCCTCGATGAAGAGGACCACGCCGACCGGCAGCCGGTCGCCGTACGCACGCAGCGCCGCCACGTGCGCCATCACCCCGGCCTTGTCGTCGGCCGCGCCCCGGCCGTACAGCCGGCCGTCCCGCTCGACCGGCTCGAACGGATCCGACTGCCACAACGACAGATCGCCGACCGGCTGCACGTCGTGGTGTGCGTAGAGGAGCACCGTCGGCGCGCCGGGCGGGGCCGCCTTCCGACCGATCACCGCCGGCTGCCCGCCGGAGCGCACGATCTCCACGTCCAGGCCGCAGCCGCGCAGCAGCTCGGCGACCGCCTCGGCGGAGCGCTCCACGTGCGAGTGGTCGAAGCCGTCGAAGGCGATGCCGGGGATGCGGACGAGTCGTTCCAGGTCGGCACGGACACCCGGCAGTTCCCGCTCGACGGCGGCCCGTACCTCGGACTCGGACATGATCGGTGTGGTCATGACCGGCATCGTATGCCGACCTTACGGCCGCCACCCGGCCCGGTCGGCGGAAGACGGGGCCCGACCTCGGCGGACGGCCGGCGACCCGACCTCGGCGGACGGCCGGCGGTCGCCGAGGCGCAGGCCGGCGGTCAGCCGAGGCGCAGGTAGTAGTGGGCGCGGTCGTGCGGCAGCTCCGGTGCGCCGTCGACCACCAGGTCGGCGTGCTCGGCCGTGGCGTCGGCCGCGAAGTGCACCGCCTCACCGGCGTGCCAGCGACGCAGCTCGGGAAGGATCGCCGGGCCGTCCCGGGCGACCGCGCGGGCCAGCCGCAACGGCGCCGGCGCGGTCACGAAGACGGCGAGGGTCAGCTCCGGACGCGCCGTCGCGCGAGCCGCGCTCACCCCCTCGACGATCAGCACCGGCGCGGCCGGCACCGTGACCACGTCGGGCAGGAAGCTCCGCCGCACCCAGCTGTAGCGGTGGTACGCCCCGGCCCGCCCGGCGCGCAGCGGCGCCAGCACCCGCGTCTCCAGCCGGGCCCAGAAGGTGAGCTGGTCCTCCCAGCCGTCGAGCAGGTCGTCGGTGTGCACCACGGGCGGCCGGTCGCCGTTTTGGGCCACGGCGAGCGCGTCGGCGAGGTGCGCCGCGAACCGGCTCTTGCCCGCCCCGCTCGGCCCGTCGACCGCCACCATCCGGGTACGTCCCAACCGCGGCGGGCCGGCGAGCACCCGCCGAGCCAGTTCGGCGTACGCCTCGACGATCGCGACCCGGGTCACGCCCACCCCTGCGGCGGCTCGGCGCAGCGGTGGCGCGGGTGGACGGGTCGGGCGAGGCGCGGCACCGCGCCAGTATGCGGGGCACGGGTCGGCCCGGCCGCGGCCGCGCCCCCGGAAACGGGCACGTCCCGGCGCTCTCGCCCCCGTTCGGAGTACCGGGTCGGCGCGCGTCTGTCACGTCCGGGGGAATCACGTCACCCGCCAGTTGGCGCCGACCTGTTCGCCGGGCGGCGCACCCGACGGCTGGGCATGATCGGGAGGTGCTCCGTGACGTGATGAGCCCCGGCGTCGAGGCCCTGCTCGAACAGGCCCGCGCCGGGCTGCAACGGTTGACCCCGCACGAAACCGTCGAGACGGTGCGGGGCGGTGCGCTGCTGATCGACACCCGCGCCGAACGGCATCGCCGGGACCAGGGCGACCTGCCCGGCGCGATCGTCATCGACCGGACGGTGCTGGAGTGGCGGCTCGACCCAGCGAGCCCCTGGCGCATCCCGGAGGCCACCGGCTACGACCGGCAGATCGTGCTGGTGTGCCGGCACGGCTACAGCTCCAGCCTCGCGGCGGCGAGCCTGCAGGCGCTGGGATTGCGGCGCGCGACGGACATGATCGGCGGCGTCCAGGCCTGGATCGCGGCCGGCCTGCCCCTCTCCGACCGACCCGCCGACGTGCGCCCCTGATCCGGCCGCTCGACCGGGCCGCCGAGCCGATGCAGACCGCCCCGGTCGGCATCGACCGCCGCGCTCGTCGACCGACGGCGGCCTGCGCGCCAACCGGGCGGCCCTGCGGCGGCAGTGGACCCGGACCGACGGCGGCCTGCTCGCCAACCGCTGCTCTCCGGCCGCAGTGCACCGCAGCCGGGGCCGGACACGCACCTCGACGGCGCGGTCGGCATCGCTAGCCGGGCGGGGCCCCTGGCGGGATGAACGGAAGCCCCGGGGGTGGGCCGGTCTCGATGAGGCGCCAGAGCGCGTCGGTGTCCAGGTGCTCCTCGACGAGGTCGCCGAGCAGATCCAGCGAGCGTTCCCGGGCCGCCGCGAAGACGTTGTCGGCGGCGACGCGGAACCCGTGCCGTCCGGCGAGCCGGGCCGCCTCGGTGAGGAACCGGCGGCGGAACGCGTCGGACTCGAAGGCGCCGTGCCAGTGCGTGCCGTGCACCGCGCCGAGGACCATCCCCTCGCCGCTGCCGTCGGCGAGGGTGATCAGCGGGGTGACCGTGGGGTCGGCCGACGAGACGTACCCGTGGTGGATCTCGTACCCCCGGACCGGCAGGTCGGGCCCGGCGCTGCCCACCGACTGCCGCACGGTCTTGCGCTGATCGAAACCGACCTCCAGCGGGAGCAGACCGAGGCCGGGCACGGTGCCCAGCCGGCTCTCCACCGGGTCGTGGATCTCCCGGGCCAGCATCTGGAACCCGCCGCAGATGCCGAGCAGCGGCTTCCCGGCCGCGGCGTGGGCCAGCACCGCCTCGGCCAGACCGGTCTCCCGTAGCCAGGCGAGGTCCGCCACCGTCGACTTGGAGCCGGGCAGCACCACGAGGTCGGCGGCGGCCAGCTCGGCCGGCTCCACGGTGAGCCGCACCCGTACGCCGGGCTCGGTGGCGAGCGCCTCGACGTCGGTGGCGTTGCTGATCCGGGGCAGCCGTACCACGGCCACGTCCAGCCACTCGGTGCCGTGCGGGGCGGCGGGTCGGCCGAGCACCCGGCCGTACGCGAGCGAGTCCTCGGCGTCCAGCCAGAGGTCGAGCGACCAGGGCAGCACCCCGTACGTCGGACGGCCGGTGACCTGGCGCAGCATGTCCAGCCCGGGGCGGAGCAGACCGAGGTCACCCCGGAACTTGTTGATCACGAATCCGGCAATCAGCGCCTGGTCGGCCGGGTCGAGCAGTGCCACGGTGCCGAACATGGAGGCGAAGACGCCGCCCCGGTCGATGTCACCGACCACGATGGTGGGCCAACCCGCGTGCCGGGCGAGCCCCATGTTCACGTAGTCACCGGCGCGCAGGTTGATCTCGGCGGGGCTGCCGGCGCCCTCGCAGATCACCACGTCGTACTCGGCTCGCAGCTCGGCGAGGGCCGTGTACGCGGTCTCCGCCAGGCGGGGCCGCAGCTCCCGGAAGATGCCGGCGGTGACCGTCTCGACCGCCTCGCCGAGCAGCACCACCTGGCTCGCCAGGTCGCTGCCCGGCTTCAACAGCACGGGGTTGAACCGCAGGTCGGGGGCGAGCCCGGCGGCGGCGGCCTGCATCGCCTGGGCCCGGCCGATCTCACCGCCGCGCCCGTCCGGCCCGACCACCACCGCCGAGTTGTTGGACATGTTCTGCGCCTTGAACGGCGCCACCCGCACGCCCTGCCGGTGCAGCCAACGGCAGATGCCGGCGGTGAGGACGCTCTTCCCGGCGTCGGAGGTGGTGCCGGCCACCAGCAGCCCGCCGCTCATCGCCGCCACCGCCGCCCGGTCGCCGCCGCGCCACCATCGGTGGCGGTCTTCGGGTCACCGGTTCGCCGGGCCCGCAGCGCCGCCGGCGCGCCGGCCGGTACCGGCCGGGTCCGCGCGCGCAGGGCACGCCGGCCGACGGCGGAGAGGAGCCGGCCGACGGTCACCGGGTAGGCGGCCGCCACGGCGAGGGCGGCCAGCCCGACGGCGCCGGAGACGCGGGCGGTACGCGCGAGGTGCCGCGCCTCGGGACGCGGACCGTCGCCGAGGAACGGCCGCACCTCCGACCGGCCGAAGTAGACGTTGCGCCCGCCGAGTCGTACGCCGAGCGCTCCGGCCATCGCCGCCTCGCACTGGCCGGCGTTGGGGCTGGGATGGTCGTTGCGGTCGCGCCGCCACACCCGCCACGCCTGCTCGCGGTCGCCGTCGGCGATCGGGGCGACGGCCACGGTGAGCAGACCGGTCAGCCGCGCCGGCACCAGGTTGAGCAGGTCGTCCAGCCGCGCGGCGGGTGTGCCGAACCGGGCGTACCGCGGCGAGCGGTGCCCCACCATCGCGTCGAGGGTGTTCGCCGCGCGGTAGCCGAGCAGACCGGGCAGGCCGGCCACCGCACCCCAGAGCAGCGGGGCGACCACCGCGTCGGAGGTGTTCTCGGCGACCGACTCGACGGTGGCGCGGGCCAGCTCCGGCTCGTCGAGCGCCGACGGGTCGCGACCGCAGAGGTGACTCAGCCGCTGCCGGGCGGCCGGCAGGTCGCCGTCGCGCAGCGCCCGACCCATCACCTCGGCCTCGTGCCGCAGGGTGCGGCCGCCCAGCACCGTCCAGGTGCCGGCCGCGACGAGCGCGGCCCGGGCGATCGGCCGCCGCCGGGTGGCCGAGGTCGCCGCTACCCCGAGCAGCACCGGCACGCCGACGGCCAGGGTGGTGAAGACCGCTCCCGCACACCGGTCCGGGCGGTAGAGGCGCTGTTCCAGCGCGCCGGCCGCGCGGCCGAATCCCGCGACGGGGTGCCAGCGGCGCGGGTCGCCGAGCAGCCTGTCCAGGGCATACCCCGCCACCAGTCCCGCCGCGTTCGCCAACGGCGCCGCATGCCGCACGCAGACCACCTCCGGCCGGCCAGCCTAGACGAAAGCCTTTCTCGGATTCGCTCGCGCGCACCCTGCTCACGCGGGGTGACGGCGGCCTCTGCCGCCGTCACCCCACCCCCCGTTGCGGCGGCGGCACCATCCGGTGCGCCGCACCTCCACGCCGCCGGCGTGGTGCCGGGTGCCCGCCCGGTCACGCCGGTTGCGGCACCCGTCCACGACGGCCCCGGCCCGCCGCCCGACCGGTCGACGGCGGTTCGTCGCGCTGCGGGGCGAGCTCGCCGTCGCCGTCGTCGGCCCCGTCGCCCAGCGGCGCGAGTTCGTCGGGGTCGTCCTCGGAGCTCCCCGTGCCGTCGGTCGAGCCATCGTCGAAGTCCCCGGCGTCCGGGGCGAAGGAGCCCGCTCCGCTCGCGCCGGACAGGTCACGGGCTGCCCGCGGCAGGGCGAAGTCCGGCAGCTCGAAGTCCTCGTCGAGCGGCCGGTCGTCGGGTAGCGCCGGGGCCTGCTCGTCCGGCACCGGTTCGGTCGGCTCCCCCTTCACCCGGCTCTCCGCCTCCGCGTCCTCGACGGTGCTGGTGGTGACGCTCGGGCGGTTACGCAGGAACCGGGCCCGGCCGCGGGACAGGTCGTGCCCGACGGCCACCGCCTCCAGTTCGTAGAGGGTGCGGTGGTTGCCGGCGTCGTCGGTCCAGTCGCGCGTGTAGAGGCGCCCGCAGACGACCACCGGGTCGCCGACCATCACCGAGGCGGCCACGCCTTCGGCGAGCTTCCGCCAGCAGTTCACCCGGACGCGGAGGCTGTTGCCGTCGATCCAGCGCCCGCTTTCCCGGTCGAGGCGGCGGGCCGTGGAGGCGACCTTGAAGTTGGCCACCAGGGTGTTGCTCTGGGTGGTACGTCGCCATTCCGGCGCAGTCAGCACGTTACCGACGATCGTGACGTAGGTGTCGAACATCGTCCCTCCAGGGGATCGGGGCTGCCATCGCGAGTCGACTCGTGCCGAGCCTGCGCGCGGTCGTGATCGCACGCCACCGGCGACGGCCGTACCTGTGGACGACGCGCCCCGCTGTGGAAAACACCCTGATCAAGCTCACATCTGCTAGCCGAGCGGTTTCCGAATCGGGTCGGTCTGGGTAAGGAGTTGATCAAGCGGCCCCGGCACCCCGCCGACCTCGGCGAGGCGCACCGGCGGCACCGTCCGACGAGAGGACAGCGAGCATGACGACGAGCACCAACTCCACAAGTGTTCCGGCGGTGCGGCCATGAGCGCCGTGACCAACCCGGCCACCGTGGCCGAGTGCCTGCGGGTCGGCGCCGGGTTCTCGCAGGGCGACCGGAACTGGATCGTGGAGCAGTTCGCCACCCTGGACGCGCGGCTCGCCGCGTTCCACGCCGACGCCACCGAGCTGGAGGTGTCGGTCAAGGACCGCAACGCCCGTGGGCAGAAGGTGACCCTGGAGTGCTGGATCGCCGGTCGGCAGAAGATCGTCACGACCTCCGCCGAGGAGGACCTGCGGGCCGCGCTCAACGACGCCCGCGACGACCTGCGCCGACGGCTGAACGACGCGAAGACCCGGCAGGAGCCGAGGCACAACAAGCACGTACGTGAGATCGGCCAGCCGGAGGCCGAGGCCCGGCCGGCGGCCGACGACGCCGAGCGCATCGACGCGGAGACCGTCTGAGCCATACGCCGTGGCCCCCGCCGCCGTCGAGAGCCGGGGGCCACGGCGCGGGCCCGATCGCGGGCTACCGCCCGGTAGCCCGCGGGCGTACCGTCGGCCTGTGGAACCGGACGTGCTGGGCCCGCCCTACGAGCGGCAGACGATCGACCTCGGCGTCGACGACGAGGGACCGGTCGTCGCCACGCTGGTCCGGCGGCGCGCCGAGCGCCCCACCCGGCGGGCCGTGCTCTACGTGCACGGCTTCGTCGACTACTTCTTCCAGACCCACCTGGCTGACTTCTTCGCCGAGCGCGGTTGGGACTTCTACGCGCTCGACCTGCGGAAATACGGTCGAAGCCTGCTCACCCACCAGACTCCGAACTTCTGCCTCGACCTCACCGACTACCACCCGGAGCTGGACGCCGCCGCGAAGATCATCCGCGATGATCACGGGCACGACGTCCTGCTCGCCGTGGGTCACTCCACCGGTGGTCTGATCATCTCGCTATGGGCGCACGCCCACCGCGACAGCGGGCTCGTCGACGGGCTCGTCCTCAACAGCCCCTTCTTCGACATCAACGCCTCCTGGCTGGTGCGGCGCCCACTGCTGGCCGCCGTCTCCCGACTGGGCCGCCGCGCGCCGCGCCAGGTCGTCCCCCTCGACCTCGGCACCGCGTACGGCGAGAGCATCCACTCCGACCACCGGGGCGAGTGGAGCTACGACCTGGCGTGGAAGCCGCTTGCCGGGTTCCCGGTCCGGGCCGGTTGGCTAGGCGCGATCCGCACCGCGCAACGGCAACTGCGTGCCGGGCTGGACATTCCCGTACCCGTGCTGGTCGCCTGCTCGACCCGGTCCTTCCGCGGCCGGCGGTGGCACGAGTCGGCCGGCGTGGCCGATGCCGTCCTCGACGTCGAGCACATGGTCCGGTACGCCCCTCGACTCGGCCGGCACGTCACAGTGGCCCGCTTCGACGGCGGCCTGCACGACCTCACCCTCAGTGGAACCGCCGTCCGGGGGGAGGTCTTCACCAAGATCGGCCGCTGGGCCGAGGCGTTCCTCGGCGCGGGTCCGACGGCCCCGGCCGACGGCGCGCCCCCGGACGCGAGGAAGGGATCGGTGCCGCGCAGCCGCCGCCCCGCCGACTCGGTCGGCGTCACCCCGAGCTGACCGGGTCGCTCAGCCCTCCCCGGCCGCCGGGAGCATCGCGCGGATCCGGTCGAACGTCGCCACCGGGTGGCCCTCCACGCCGGGCAGGACCAGACCCAGGCAGTGCAGGGCCATGCCACCGTCGGCGGCCGCCTCGACACCGAAGACCGGCGCACCGACGTAGCCCGCCGGCAGCCCCGCACCGATCCGCACCTCGCCGCCGACGCGGGCCACCCGCTCGATCGCCACCTCGAGCGGCCGCTCGCCGCCCGCCGGCAGACCGTGGGCGAGCACGAAGGCCGAGCCCGGCGTCGCGTCGATCCGGGCGAGCACGTCGGCGTCCGCCGCGACGACGTCCACCACCGGTTGGGTACGCCACGCCCAGCCACCCGCCGCCGCCACGGCGTGCAGGCCGGTCGTCGGCAACACCGCCACCCCCACCTCCGGGCGGCGGATCCATCCGGTGATGGGCAGGACCGCCGGGGCCAGACCGACCGGTTCGGTGACGCTCGCCCGGAGGCCGAGCTCCCCCGCTGCGCCGGCCACCGCGTCGGCGGTCAGCAGGTACTCGCCGCCGGAGTCCTGGAAGAAGAAGATTGTGCCGGCGCCGTCGGGGTCGCCCCCGCCGGCTCGGCGGTACGGCAGGATCGAGCGGCCGACGAGCTGACAGAGTTCGTAGGCGACATCGTTCTCCACGTCCGGGTCGAGCAGCACGCGCCGAGAGTACGTCGTCGCCGGCCCCGCCTCCCGCAGGCGTCCGCCCAGCGGGCGGTGTGCTCCGGCTCACGTCCGGTCCGTGGACGCCGACGACCCGGAAACCTGATGCCGGGCGTCACCGGCCCGTGCGAACCTTGTCGGCGTACGACGCCAGGACCGTTACGTCGGTCAGCCGGAGAGCGGACGGTACCCTCTTGGCGCGACACCACGCCACGCGCCCGTAGCTCAGCGGATAGAGCAGGGGACTTCTAATCCCAAGGCCGCAGGTTCGAATCCTGCCGGGCGCACCTTCTCCACCACAGGGTCAGCGGCTCTCCGCTCCCGGTCGAGACGATCACCAGGGCCTCCGTACAGCCACTCGTACAGCCAAGTCAGCCTCAGAGGTGCCTCGCGGCCTCGTCCACGGCGCCCGTTCGATCTCGGGCAGGACGTGAGTGTAGGCGTTCATCGTCAGCCCGATTTGAGCCGCACTCCTATGTGCGCCATGGTACCGATGATGCTGGGCATCGCTCGTTGCCGAATTGCCCTCTACAGAATCAAGGCGGCCCGCAAGCGGGCCGCGCCGGCCCGGTCCCGGCCTGCTGGCGACCTCCGGCCGGCATCGGCCGGGCCGGCCGGCCACGCTGACGGACAGAGGTACGGGCAGTCTCGATGGGATGGCCTGTCTGGTTTCGTGTTAGATGCGGGTCATGTCGCTGACCATCGGACCCGCGTTCACGATCCCCGGCTACAAAGACATGGCCCCGCCTGACTACACCACCGAGTGCGACGCAACCGTGTACGCGGCAGATGGTGTGGTGGGACACGCCGCTTTCTGGTGGCACTACCTGTCGGGACCCGTGGGTGCCTACCCGGAGTCGGAGGCCGCCTTCGAGGTGCAGGCCGCTGATTACAACGCGATGGGCGCCGTCCTCGACGACCCCGAGCGCTGGCCGGCCATCTCGGTTCGGCTCGACGGAGAAGCGTGGCTCCGGATCGTGTACCGCAACATCGAGGATGAGGCGGGACTCGACTTCGTGGAGCAGCGGCCGGGCCGTCCGGCAGAGGTGGTCACCTCGGTCGAGGGCCACGGGTTCACTTCCGCGATGACCTGGGCGGAGCTGCTTGCCGCAGCGGCGCTACCGGATGAGCGGCTGGCCTGGGCGCAGCGGCTCGTCCTGATGCTGCCCATGCTGGGTCCGCAGGAACTGTCCGAGGACGCCGAGGAGATTTTGCACCGGGCACTGGAGGGGATCGGTGCAAGAAACCGGTCGGCGCTAGCAGCGGCCTTGCTCGACCGCTTGGACTGGCGTACTAACTAGCTGGAACCTAAAGGACCTCGGGGCTCCGCCCCGAACCCCGGCCCTCCTCAGAGATCCGCTAAAGAAGCGTCGGCCGACGGGTGGGATCTCCTCGCCCGTGCACCAAGACGGCTGCCCGAGAACCCCCGGCTGCGCCAAGGCCAAGCCGCTTCGCGGTCGCCTACGGCGAGCCTTGACCCAACCGGGGAACCTCGGGCAGGGACAAGCCTGCCCGACCGAGGAGATCCCACCAGCAATGAGCGTGGGGTAAACCTGACGAGCCAACGCGCCCGTACAGCCACTCATACAGCCAAGACCTCCGGATGACGCCGACGCCACCCGACAACGCCAGACGGGGCTGACCAGGAGCGAAGTCACCCGACCAGCCATCCACGATCTTCTTCTAATCCCAAGGCCGCAGGTTCGAATCCTGCCGGGCGCACCTTTATCACCGCAGATCGGCGACTCCCATCTTCCGGTCCGAACAATCACTGAACCGACGTCCGCGACCGCTCGCCCGCACCCCGGCTCTGATCGGGCAGCGCCGCGAAGCGGTTCCGGTGGGAGACCGACCCTCGCCGTGACGCCGGGACCGACTGCCGCTCAGCCGTGTACTCCTCGGTTACCGGGAGACGTCGTCGATGGCGGCGACCGGGATCAGGCGAGCCCGGTCGAGTCTCGCCGACCGCAGGCACCGAACCATCCGGACGCAGCGACGTGTGTAGCTTCTCGGTCGTGACATGGATTCGCAGGATCGCGGTAGCCGGGATGGTTTGGTGCGCGGGCCTGTTGGCAGCGTCGACAGTTCCGGGAGGACTTCCGCTACCCGCGCCCGTCATCCTGGCGTCCGCTTTGGTGCTCGCACTGCCGGGCTTCGTAGTCACCCTCATCGCGCTCAGGCGCCTCGCGATGCGTGAGACCGGCACCCCCGCAGGGGGCGGGCAGGCGTCGTGGCGTCTGCTGCGCGAAACGATGTCAGGTCGGTTGCTCATCATGAGCTGGCTGTTGTTCGCGGGGTTCTGGCTGGTCGGAATTCTCTCCCTCGGTGGCACACCGGGTGTGGCGGAGCAGCGTGCCGGGGCGTACGTCGCCAGCAACCACGGCGAGGTGACGGTCATCAGCAAGGCGCAGTATCTGACCTTGAAGGCGCAAGGTCAGCGGAGCGTTGTCTCGGCAGCGGGGAGCTTCTGCGTGTTCACTGCCGTCATCTCCACGGCCTTGCTGCGTCGGGGTGAGCGGCGGGAGGCAGCGCTGCCATAGGTCCGCTGCGAATGGCCGTCCCGCGCAGCGTGCCCAACGGAAGCTGCAACTTCCGAACCAGGCCCGAGCACGGCGGCCAAGCGTTGTCGACGCCAGCGATGATCGCTCCGTGACTGACACGGATTTCAGCACTCGCGGCGGCATCGCATACGTCGACCGGCAAGTTGAGACGGGGGGATCCGGTTTCAAGAGCCATCGGCATGCCACCTGGCCCTTCGCTCGGCTCCAGGTGGGAACGAAGAAGATCGTGGTCTCCTCCATGTTCGGAGAGTTCCGAGTTACCCGGACGAATCTCGGATCGATCTCTCGCTTCGGTCGCGTCCCGGTGCTGGCCAGTGGCGTCAAGTTCGTGGCCGATGGCCACCAGGAAGCGGTGATCTTTTGGGCTGTCCGCGTGCGTAAGGCGGTGGACGAGATGCGTCGCCACGGTTGGGCGGTCGAAGACAAGTAACAGTTCGCAGTCGAGTACGTTCACGCTCTCGTCGCCGGGCGCGTGGACGAGTCTTGGTCATCAAGAGCGGTTGAGCGCGTTTCCGATCTCGGGCTACGACTCGGCGGTGCCCCAGAACTCGTCGTCCTCCTCGTCGGGCGAGGAGGGGGCGTACTGCCGCAGAGCGCCGTCGCGGATCATCCAGACGCGGAAGAAGAGCTCCTCCTGGTCCATCACGAAGAGCTGCACCGCATTCGGGTTGCGCCAGGCCAAAGAACCGAAATGCGCCACGACGGCAGCGAGGTCGGCATGGTTGAGCGCCGCGGCGTACACATCGCATTCGGGGTTCTTGTATCCACCCCACCGGTTGTCCACATCGGTGATCAGCCTCAGGTTGCCGCAGCCGCCCCGGCCCGTGCCGCCGAGACGTGGGCATTCCTCGTCGAGCCATCCGCTGAACGCCTCGACGTTGAGGCGGTCCTCCGGGCTCACCGACACCATCACGTTGGCAACCCAGCTCATCGCGTCCCCCGATCCACGCCGGGGACCGTACAGCCCTTCGTACAGCCGAGACCATCCACTTACGCCGCACGACGCCGGGCGGGGTGGACGACGTAACCGGCACCGGGACGTACCCGTACCGTCGCCGTGATCTGGTCAGGCGCGGCTGACCTCGACCCCGCCGATGATGCCGTAGGCGCGGACGCGGACGACGGGGGCCGACGGTGAGGCCGCGGCCGGTTCGATCCGGCGCCCACCGAGCAGGTGGAAGCCCTCGACCTCGACGTCGACCCCGGCGGGCACCCGGAGCTTCACACCGCCGAGAAGCGAGACCTTCGTGAGCGTCGTCCGGGCGGGCAGCTCTGCGTCGCTGAGGTCGACGTCGGCGCCGCCGATCGGGGTGACGACCACGGTGTCGGCGGGCGCGCCGGTGACCCGCTGCTTGTGGCCGCCGAGGAGGGCGATCCGCCAGTCGATCCGCTTGGTAGAGTTCGGGTTCGTCATGCCTGGAACGCTACGGACGCCGCTGCGCCCGTACCCCTGACGATTGTCACGGATCGAGGCCCTCGCCGCGGCAGCCGGCGGCCGCGTCGAGGTGACCCACCACTGTGGCTACCAGGGCTGCTGGCCGGCGTCGCTGAGGTAGCCGCCGCTCGGGCCGTCGGCGGGCAGCGTCGCCAGGTGGACGATGATCCGGGCGCCCTCGGCGGCGGTCCGCGAACTTCCGTGGTGGGTGAGGTCGGTGGCGACGTGGCCGGGCGAGGCCGAGTTGATCTTCAGGTGCTCGTACCCGGGGGTCCGGTGGAACGCCTGCGCGTACCGCACCGTGACCATGTTCAGCGCCGCCTTCGACGAGGAGTAGGGCAGGATGTGCTCCGCCGCGGCGTAGGGCGAGTCGATCTCGCCGGTCAGCGCGAACGAGGCCGTGGTGCTGGCGACGTTGACGATGCGACCCGCCGTCGAGGCGCGCAGCAGCGGCAGCATCGCGTGGGTCACCTCGGTCACCGCGAAGACGTTCGTCTCGAACGTGCGGCGCATCTGCTCGGCCGAGACGTCCAGGATCGGGGTCTCGTCGATGCTGCCCGCGTTGTTCACCAGGATGTCGAGCCGGCCGTGCTCGGCGCGCAGCCGGTCGGCCAGGGCGCGGACCGCGGCGGCGTCGGTGACGTCGAGGGTGACGGCCGTCACGTCGAGCCCCTCCTCGCGCAGGGCTGCGGCGGCGGCTTCGCCCCGGCCGGGGTCGCGGCTGCCGAGCAGCACGGCCACCCCGCGCTGCCCGAGTTGCCGCGCCGTCTCGAAGCCGAGTCCCTTGTTCGCGCCGGTCACGAGCGCGACGGTGCTGCTGACCATGATCTCCCCTACTTGTCCAATGGATAAGAGGTATGTTAGCCAGCGGACAAGAAGTCACCACGGGATGTGACACGTCTCGCGGAGAAGCTCGCGAACGGAGCGATCGTGCCAACGACGCGGGAGGCCGTCGTCCAGGCGGCCCTGCACGTGCTCGACCAGGACGGCCTGGACGGGCTGACCATGCGCGCGGTCGCCCAGCGGCTCGGCGTGCAGCACAACACCGTGCGGTGGCACGCCGCGAGCAAGCAACGGCTGCTCGAACTGGTCTCGGACGAGTTGCTGGCGCACTGCGCCGACGAGCCGCTGCCACCGGCCTGGGACGAGCGGATCCGGACGCTGAGCCGACGGTGCCGAGCGGCCCTGCTCGCGCACCGCGACGCGGCCCGGATGCTCACCGTGGCCTGCGGGCCCGAACCGCACTCGCTGCGTTATGCGGAGACCGTCGTCGCCACCCTGCTCGACGCCGGCTTCGACGGGCGGACCGCCGCCTGGGCCCACTGGTCCCTCTTCTACCTCATCCTCGGCATCACCCAGGAACAGCAGGCCGGCACGGCCGTTCCGGTACGCGCCGACCAGGTGCCGCTCGACCGGTACCCGGCGCTGGCGGCGACCCTGCCGCACGTCGGCTCCGGCGAGTTCGACCAGCGCTTCGACTTCGCGATCCAGCTGATCATCGAGGCCCTGGCCGCCCGGCGACAGCCTGCGAAATGACGGCCTGAACCGCGCCCCGCCCCCTCGCAGACCGCTGAAGCCGCCCCTAGTTGCCGGCCACCCCGACCACTGGCGTCTCCGATCGGAAGCTCTGCCCGAGCTGTGGGCCGAGGCCGAAGTAGTGGCGGAAGTTGTAGATCAGCGGACACCAGGCGGTGGGGTCGACGTGCTGCGTACCGGGCACGACGACGGCCGGATCCGCGTGCACCCGGAGCACGTGCGCCTCGACGATCAGGAAATCGTCGTGCAGGTCGGGGGTGATCCGTACGGCCCGCGCCTCCAACTGCAGCGGGCACTCGGCGACCCGCTGCGCCCGTACCAGCTCGGCCGGCTCCGGACGCAGGCCGGCGGCGGCGAACTTCGCCGGCTCGTACCGGAACGCGCCCCGCTTGTGGTCGGGAACCGGGTCGCGGCCGGTGAGCGGGGCGAGCCGCTCCACCGCCGGCCACTGCTCCGCCGTCGGCAGGTTGATCACCAGGTCCGGCCGCTCGCGCAGGTTGTGGGCGGTCTGCCCCTCCGCCCCGAGGCCGAGCACCACGACCTGGCCGAGCGCCCAGGCCGACGACATCGGCGCGAGGTTGCTCGTCCCGTCCTCGTTCTCCGTGCTGATCAACACGACGGGCGTGCCGTAGTAGAGGATCTTGGGCTGGATCGTCAGGTGATCATTCGTCTGGCGCACCGCCGGACGGTACGGGCGGAACGTTTCGGTGCGCGGCGAAAGGTGCCGGTCGGCGCACCATGAACACGTCGACCGGATCCTCGGCCTCGATCGTGAATCCGTGCCGCTCGTACAGCCGCCGGGCCTGGCTGCCCCGCAGCACGTTCAGCCGGACCACGACGCCCTCGCGGTCACACCGCTCCAGCAGCCCGCGTAGCACCGCACCGCCGATCCCGCTGCCCTGCAGATGCGGAGCCAGGTAGAAGTGCTCCAGCCAGTGGGCGTCCTCGGCCGGCCGCAGCGCCACTGAGCCGGCGAACGCGCCGCCCACCTCGATGATCCAGGTGTGCGCCGGCGCGAATCCGTCGCGCAGCCGCCGGCGCACCCGCTGATCGTCGTACCGCCCGAGCCGCTCAAGATCCGACCGCAGCACCACGGCCCGCAACTCGGCCACCGCGTCGACGTCCGCCGCCGAAGCCGGCCGAAGCTCCCAGTCCCCCATGATCGCCAAACTACCGCGCCCTCCTTCCGCCCTCCGTGGTCTTCCGGCGTCGGCGGCGCACGGCTGTTCGTCCGCCCGCGCCTGTGACCATCGACATAGTTCGCCCCGGCCGAGATGTGGCGCATGATCGTTTGGCCGGGTCGACCGACGACCGGGCACTGCGGGGACGGGACGGCTCCGCCCCCGACGTTTTTCGAAGGAGAGCGCCATGCCCGCCGCCGAGCCCGTACCCGCCCCTGAGCACGTCGCCGTCATCGGTGCGGGGATGGTCGGGCTGGCCACCGCCTGGTTCCTCCAGGAGCGTGGCGTACGGGTCACCGTGCTGGACCGCGTCGGCGTGGCCGCGGGCGCGTCGTGGGGCAACGCGGGCTGGCTCACCCCCGGCATCACCACTCCCCTGCCGGAGCCGGCGGTGCTCCGGTACGGGCTGCGCGCCCTGCTCAGCCCGGCGTCACCGGTGTACGTCCCGCCGCGCGCCGACCCCCGGCTGCTGCGGTTCCTGACCTCCTTCGCCCGGCACAGCACCCAATCGAAGTGGCGGGCCGCCATGGCCGCCTACATCCCGATGAACCGGCGCGCCTTCGAGGCGTACGACGCGTTGACGGCCGGCGGGGTCGGGTCGGAGACGTACGAGGCGAAGTCGTTCATGGCGGCGTACCGGACCGAGGCCGAACGGTCGGTCCTCCTGGACGAGCTGGGACACATCCGCGCCGCCGGTCAGGAGATCGAGTTCGACGTCCTCACCGGCGCCGAGGCGCGGGAGGTGGAACCTTCGCTGGCCGACGCCGTCGGCGCCGCCATCCGCCTGCACAGCCAGCGTTTCGTCAACCCGGGGCAGTACGTGCACGGGCTCGCCGAAGCGGTACGCGCCCGCGGCGCGACGATCGTGACCGGTGCCGACGTGGTGGACGTACGCGACGAGGGCAGCGCGGTGCGGGTGGTGACCGCCGACGGCGCCGACGACCGGTACGACGCCACGGTGCTGGCGACCGGCACGTGGCTCGGCGCGCTCGCGCGGCGCTACGGGGTGCGGACCGTCGTGCAGGCCGGCCGTGGGTACAGCTTCAGCGTGGCGATCGAACACCTGCCGGCCGGCCCGGTGTACTTCCCCGCGCAGCGGGTCGCCTGCACGCCCCTGGGTGACCGGCTCCGCGTCGCCGGAATGATGGAGTTCCGCAGCGCGGAGGCGCCGCTGGATCCCCGCCGGATCCGGGCGATCACCGAGGCCGCCCGTCCACTGCTGCGCGGCGCGGACCTGGACGCCCGCGCCGACGAGTGGGTCGGTTCGCGCCCCTGCACCCCCGACGGTCTGCCGCTGATCGGCCGCACCGGCTCGCCGCGCGTCTTCGCCGCCGGCGGCCACGGCATGTGGGGCATCACGCTCGGCCCGCTCACCGGCGAGCTGCTCGCCGAGCAGATCACCACCGGTCGGCAGCCCGCGGAGCTGCGCCCCTTCGATCCGCTGCGCTGACCATCTCCGGCCGACGATGAGCGACCTGCCGGGGAGGGGACCGCTGCCGTAGCGGCAGCAAGAAGCCGCCCACTCCTCGTGGGGCGGGCGGCTTCCGGGTGTTCGGCGGCTAGGGTCTGTTTCATAAGGCTCGCCCGAGCGAGCCGAGGCCCAGGCGGAGGTCCGGCAAGGCGGAGGTTCGCGCGGATACCGGTGTTGTATCCGGACGAACCTCCAACGCCGCCGGTCGCCGCCTGGGGCCGGCGCAGCCGGGCACGGTCTTATGAAACAGACCCTAGTCCCGGTTCAGGTCGACGATCACGCCCTGGTCGGCGCAGGCGGTCTGCAGGCCCGAGATGTGGGTGCCCATCGCGCCGAGGAACGCCAGCGCCCCCATCCCCTGATCCTCCGGCAGGTTCGACACCTGCCACGCGATGTCCATCAGCGCGGTGCCGTGCTCCCGGATGTCCTCGTGACGAGAGTCCTCGAACAGCTCCCGCGCCTCCCGGTACTCGGCCTCGGTCATCTCGTCGTCACCGCTGCGCTCTTCGTTGCCGAGGATGTCCTTGCCGTCGCGCATCGCCTTGCACACGGCGACGCCGGAGTCCTCGCGGATGAAGGTGTCGTAGACGGCGACGCCGGCGGTGACGACCGCCAGCACGGCGACGAGCGAGACGATCCCGGTGATGAGCAGCTTGCGGCCGCCGCGGGCGGGCGCGGCCGGCGGCTGCTGGTCGACCGACGCCTGCTGGTCGGCCGGCAGCTGCTGGTCGGCCGGCGGCGGCAGGTACCCGGCGGCGGTCGGCTGGTACTGCTGCGGCGGGTGGACCGGGGCGGCGCCCTGCGGATCGGGCTGCTGCGGCGGCTGAGTCTGATACGGGTCGGTCATGCTCTGCGCTCCCCACGTGGTGTCGGCGTGTTGATGCTGGTCGGGTCGGTGTTGTCGCACTACGCGATGTCGGATAGGTGACATACGGGTATGGCGCGAGCGACGGTCAGCCGGGCGCGTGTACGGCGAGGACGACGAGGGCCGTCGCGGCGGCGAGACCCGCGACCCTCCTTACCCGACCGATCGACATGGCCACATTGAACCGCACCGTTGCGGCCACGATGTCCCCTCGCCGGCCGATGCCACGATGATCGATCCGGCCCGTACCCTCGTGGCCGTGAAGAGGCGCATTCTGCTGCTGGTGGCCGTGCTCGGCGCCCCTGTCGCACTGCTGCCGGCCGGCGCGGTCACGGCCGGCTACCTGGCGGTTCGCAGCGACTGGACACATCAGACAACCTGCCGGGAGTCGCTGCCCATCGAGGAGGCGAAGGTACGCACCGTGCGGTGGGACCGGCCGGAGGATCTGCCGGGCCTCGGCGACTACCCCGCGATTCACTGGCAGGCCCGGGCGAAGGGCGACCCGTGCTCGCGGGGGCCGGGTCCGACGGACTGGGCGTACCAGGGTGTGGTGGAGCTCCGCCCGGAGGACGCGCGCGCGTTGGCGAAGCGGTACGAGTTCGTCGCCTACGACCCGGTCGTCTCCGCGGAATACGCCGCCGAGCGGACCCCCGAGGACCTCTGGCCGGCCCTGTCCGGCTTCCTGCCGCCGGAGACGCGGTGGCTGACCAGCAGGGTCTACGACGAGTTGGACACGTCCAGCCGGTGGCGGATCGCGTACCTCGACGTCGAGCACGCGACGCTTCTGTTCATGCTCGACGACCACTGACCGGCGGCGCGGCTAGCGGCTGACGGTCCTGAGGGTCACCGTGGCGGCAGGCGGTAGACGGAGACGTGGGAGCGCGAGTCGGCGGTGAACTCGCCGCCGGTCCAGTCCGCGTGCCGGCTCTCCAATTCGAAGCCGGCGAGCTGGGCCATCAGGTCGAGCTCGGCGGGCCAGATGTAGCGGTGCGGGCTGCGGCTCAACCGCGCCTGCCCGCTCTCGTCGAACCGGAAGTGGTGCGACTCGGCGTACTGGTTGAGCACGTCGTACATGTCCAACCCGACGTAGCCGGGCTCCGAGTGCCAGACCACCGCCTGCTGGCCGGGCGGGAGCTTACGCAGCTCCGGTACCCAGAGCTCGATCACGAACCGTCCACCCGGTACGAGGTGGCGGGCCGCGTTGCGGAAGCACTCGACCTGCTCGGTCTGGGTGAGCAGGTTAGAGATCGTGTTGAAGACCAGGTAGACGAGGGTGTACTCGCCGGGCGCGACAGCCGTCGCCATGTCCCCGACGACCGTCGGGATCGTCGCCTCGTCCACCTTGGTCCGCAGCCGGTGGATCATCGGTTGGGAGAGTTCGATGCCGGTGACGGGTACGCCGCGCTCGGCGAGCGGGACGGCCACCCGCCCGGTGCCGATCGCGAACTCGAGGGCCCGGCCACCGTCGGCCAGCGCGGCGAGGCGCTCGACGGTGGGCCCGACCACCTCCGGCGCGAACATGCCGCTGCCCGGCGTGTCGTAGCGTTCGGCGGTCTCCGCGTCCCAGATCGGTGCCCGTAGCATGCGGACCACCCTGCCCGCGCCGGTGGAACGACTCAACGCATTTACCGCCCCCCGGTGCGGCGAACGCCGTCCGTCGGGCGGTCGGCCGGGCGCCGGTCGGTCGCGCCGGTGCCCTATGCTCCGCCGTGTCACGGGGGACCTGTGGGAGGGTGACACATGCGACGCCGGTGGCTCGCGGCGGTGTGGGCTGCGCTGTTCGCCGCGACGGTGGGCGGTTGTGCCGCGTCGACCGGCACCGATGGTGACCTGACCGACGACTGGCGGCCGGCGACCGAGGCGCGGCAGTTCACCCCGCGCGTCGGCGAGTGCTATGGGGCGCTGAGTCCGCACACGAGCCACCCGCCGGTCGACTGCGCGGCACCGCACCTGGTGGAGACGTTCCAGGTCGGAACGTTCCCCGCCGATGTGGCGCGGCGGTCGGCGCCACCGCCACCCGGCTCCGCCGCCGTACGAGCGGCCTTCGCCGAGTGCGACCTCCGGGGCCGGGAGTTCGCCGGCGGTGACTGGCGGGGTGGTCGGCTGTCGGTGCGGGTGCTGCCGGTCGCGGCGGCCGGTTGGCGGGTCGGCAGTCGCTGGTTCCGCTGCGACATGTTCGAGTTGAACGCGGTCACCGGCGTCAACGGTGAGGACGACGAGGCGGTCAGTCGGGTCGGCAGCCTGCGGGGCGCGCTGCGGAACGACTCCTCGGTGCGGCTCGGCTGCATGAACTCCGACGAGTGGGCCCGGCTGTCGCCGGCCGCCTGCACCGCCCCGCACCAGTTCGAGTACGCGGGTGTCTGGACCACGCCGGAGCGGTCGTACGAGCGGGCGCGGCGCGACGAGGAGACCGCCCACGATCGCTGTCGTACGGTCGTCGCGCACTACGCCGACGTGCCGGCGGACAGCATGTTGCGCTACCGCACGGGCACCACGTTCCGTTACCCGTCGAAGGAGGCGTGGACGCGGGGCGATCGGGGCGTCCGCTGCTACTTCTGGTCGGGAGGTCGCCAGCTCACCCGGTCGATCGCCGGGGGCGGGCCGGCGATCCTGCCGATCAATTGAGCGCGTGCCGGTTGACGGGCGGTAACCGGTTCCCGTTCGGCGCGAGGCGCTGACCAGCGTCGACGGGCAAGAGACCGCTTGTCGCACACCGTGTGTGACGACGCGTATCGCTGCCGTGTTATTCTTCCTCGTCGATCTATGCCGCGCGACCCCGGGTCGGGTCGTTGCCGGAAGGACACTTCTCCCGATGCCGGCCGTTCCCGTTCGGACCGTGCCACCCGCCGTGCTGGACAGCCCGGCCGGCGGCGCGCTCAGCCTGATCTTCACCACGCTGCCGGCCATGCTCCGGCTGACCTGCGGGCTCGTCGGCGCGATCGTGGCCGTCTCGGTCCGTACGCCACCGGTGCAGTCAGCCCTGCTCTTCGCCGGCGTCGCGGCGCTGACCGCCTGGTCGATCTGGTACGCGACGCGCGCCCTGCGGCACGGTGTCACGCCGACCCTGATCGCCGGGGACGTGGCGCTGACCACGGTCGCCTGCCTGCTCATCCCCCGGCTGGTGGCCCCCGAGGTGCTGCCCGGCGAGGGGAGCTGGATCGCGGTGCTGGCCAGCACCACTGTGATCAACACGCAGGTCACCGCGCCGGCCCGCTGGTCGATCCCGGCCGGCCTGCTGGTCGTGGGGGGCTACGCGACCGGCGCGCACGCGGCGGGGAACCCGCGGGAGGCCGCCGCGCACACCGCGACCCTGCTGGTGCAGATCGGCTGCACGGCGATGATGAGCGCGGTGATGCGCCGCCGGATCTCCCGCGCCGACCGGACCTTCGCCGCGCACCAACGGTTGGCCCGGGAGGCGGTGGTCGCCCGGACGGCGTGGGAGTCCGAACGTCGGCAGAACCGCGACCTGCACGACACCGTGCTCGGCACGCTCACCATGGTCGGTCTCGGCGCGGTCACCGGCCCGTCGGCGGAGCTGCGTCGACGCTGCGCCGCCGACCTGCGTACCCTCACCGCTCTCGCCGACGCCCGGACCGTTCCCGCCGACGGCCCGGTGTCGCTGGACGACCGGCTGCGGTCGGTCCGCGACCGGATGCCGGCGCTGCCGATGAGCGTCGAGCTGACGCCGTGCGCGGTGCCGGCGGCCGTGGCCGACGCGGTCGCGGAGAGCGTCTACGCGGCACTGTCCAACGTGGTCCGGCACGCCCCGGGTGCGACGGCCGAGCTGCGTCTGAGCCGGTCCGCGCTCGGCGTCGTGGTCGAGGTCGCCGACGACGGCCCTGGTTTCGACCCGGCCGCCGTCCCACCGCACCGGTACGGGCTGCGCGAGTCGGTCCGGGGACGGATGACGGCGATCGGCGGGAGCGCCCGGATCGACTCCGCCCCCGGTGCGGGCACCCGGATCACCCTGGAGTGGCCCGGTGTCGGCTGAACTCGACGCCGCCGTCCGGCACCGGCACGCCCCGGCCACGGCGCTCACCGTCGCGGCACCGCCCGCCCCGGTCCCGGGTTCGGCCGGCGGCGCCACGTCGCAGGCGGCGGGCCAGGTCGCCGCCGCGGTGGGGTGGGCCTCGGACCGCGGTGCCCGGATCGCGGCGGTCGCCATCGCACTGGCCTGGCACTGCGTGATCGGGCTGCCGGCGGTGCTGGCCAACCGGGCGGAGCTGACGGCCGCCGGCGTGGTGCTCACGGCCTGGGCGGTCGTGGCCGTGGTCGGAGTGCTGGCCGGGGTCCGGCTGCTGCGGCAGACCCCACTGCCGGCGTGGCCGTTGGCCGGGCTGCTGCTCGCGGTCGACGCGACGGTCTTCGCCGCCGCCGGCGAGCGGGCGCTCTTCACCACCGCGAACTGGGTCTGGGGCACGCTCGGCTGGTTCTTCATGCTGGCGCTCTGGGGTCGGCGGGTGCGGGGGCTGATCGCCCTGCTCGCCGCGCACTCGCTCATCGCCCTCGTGGCGGTCGTCGGATACGGCGCGACCACCCCCGCCGACCTGGCCCGCCTCGCGATGTACGTCTACGGCACGTCGTCGCTGCCGATCGCGGCGTACGTCGGCAGCGCGGTCGTCGCCGTGCTGGCTCGGGAGCGGGCCACCACCTCCGCGGCCACCCATGCCATGGCGGCGGAGCGGGACGCCGCCGAACGGGCCCGGCGGGACCGCCGGGACCGGCTGGCCCTGGTCGGCGGCGCCGCGGGGGCGGTGCTCGCGGAGCTGGCCGACGGGCGCGCCGATCCCACCGACCCGCTCGTGCAGCGCCGGGCGGTGCTGGCGGCAGCCCGGCTACGGCGGCTGATCGCCGAGTCCGACGACGTGCCCGATCCGCTGCTGCACGAGCTGCGCGCCGCCGCCGACCTGGCGGAACGCAACGGGCTCCCGATCGACCTGGTGACCATCGGTGCGCCACCGCCGCTGCCGGTGCAGGTCCGCCGACAGCTCGCCGACCCGCTCACGGCGACGCTGGCGGACGCCCTGGAGTGGGCCCGGTTGACGGTCGTGTCGGGTCCGGACGAGGTGGTGGTCAGCCTCGTCACCCCCGACCGGAACGGCCCCGACGCGACCGGCCCGCCCGAGTGGGACAACGGTTCGCACGAGGGCCGGGTTGATCGGATCTACGAGCGGGACGGGGAGATCAGATGGGTGCAGACCCGGTGGCGGAGATGAGCGGTGGACGGCCCATCGGGGTCGCCATCGTGGACGACCACCCGGTGGTGGTCGACGGGGTACGCGCCTGGCTGGCCACCGAGCCGCTGCTGACCGTACTGGCCACGGGGGACGATCCGGACGAGGTGCTCCGGGCCGCGCCGGACGCCGACGTCGTCCTGCTCGACCTGCGGCTGCACGGTCGGATGGCGCTGGGCAAGCTGGCCGAGCTGAGCGCCGCGGGACGCCGGGTGGTGGTCTACTCGGAGCACACCGACCCGGAGACGATGCTCGCCGCCCTGGACGCCGGTGCGGTGGCCTTCCTCGCCAAGCACGAGGGTCGGGAGCACTGCGTCGCCACGGTGCTCGCCGCGGCGAGCGACCGCCCGTACGTGCCACCGGCACTGGCCGGGGCGATGGTCGGTGATCCGCGGCCGGATCGCCCGGTCCTCTCCGACAAGGAGCGCGAGGCGCTGCTGCTCTGGTTCCAGTCGATGTCGAAGGCGTCGGTGGCCCGTCGGATGCGGATCAGCGAACACACGGTCAAGCAGTACGTCGACCGGGCGCGGATCAAGTACACCCGGGCGGGCCGCCCGGCCGCCACAAAGGCGGCGCTGCTCGCCCGCGCGATCGAGGACGGCCTCATCCGGCCGGAAGAGATCGGCATCTACCGGTCGCAGGCGAGGTACGACCGGCCGACCCCCTAACGGGTGTCATGACACCCGTTCGGTGGTCCGCCAGGCTCGAAAGCAGGGGTGAGCTCTGTGGGAGGTCGTGACGATGCAGGCTGACGCGTCGCCCTTCTTCATCGGTCCGCACCGATTCGACGCGCCGGACGATGAGATGGGCCCGTTGCTCGACCGCCGGTACGAACTGGTGCCGACCCTGGGCGAACAGGTGCTCTGGCGGCACCGGGTGGAGGTCTCGGGACTTCTGCTCGGCCCGACCGAGATCCGGCGGGTGTGGACGCTGCCCGGCCCGGTGACCGTGACCGTCACCGATCAGCGGGTCGTCTGGGTGGGCGAGGGTTCGCAGCTCGCCGTGCTGGCCGGTGGGCGAGCCGTCGGCATCGCCCGGCACCGTCCGCCGGTCCGGCTGCCCGGCCTGCTCAGCGGGCAGATCCGCTGGCAGTGGCCGTCTCGCCTGGAGCTGGCGCCGGCCGACCAGGACGGCCCGGCCCGGCTGCTGATCGTGTGCGACGCGCTGCGGACCATCCAGCAGCCGGCGCTCGCGTTGGGCGGCCCGGCCGACGAGATCGCCCGGCTGGCTCGGCAGGTGTGCCGGGCGGTCGCCGCCTTCCGGTTGGGCCGGCCCCAGCTGGTCGACCTCTCTCCGCAGGAGCGCGACGTGCTGGCGTTGCGGTCGGCGGGACGCCTCATCGGGGAGTCCCGGATCACCCTGCCGGGGTCGCTCCCGGTCGAGTTCCGGTCCCGGGACGACTACTACCGGCGGGCTGCGGATCCGGCACCCGACGCGTCCGGGCCCGCAGGCGACGCAGCATTCGGGCATCGGTGAACCCGACGGTCCGCGCGGCCGCCTCCACCGTGACGCCGTGCCCGATCAGGTGCTCCGCCCGCTCGACCCGCAGGAGCTGCTGGTAGCCGAGCGGGGTGAGGCCGGTGGCCTGCCGGAAGAGGCGGTTCAGCGTCCGCTCGGCGACGCCACCGGCGGCGGCCAGGTCCGCGAGCGGAAGCCGCTCGGCGTAGCGGCGGTCGATCAGGTTCTGCACCCGGTGCACCGCGTCGGAGAGGTGCGAGCGGTGCCGCAGCATCACGCTGGCCTGCTGTTCGAGACCGTTGCGGCGGGCGTACACCACCAGCTCGCGGGCCACGTCGGCGGCGACGGCGGGCCCGTGCCGACCGGCCACCAGGTGCAGCGCCACGTCGATCCCGCTGGCGATTCCGGCGGAGGTGACCACCCGGTCGTCGACCACGTAGAGCACGTCCTGGACGACCCGGGCGGCCGGATACCGGCGGGCGAGGTCCTCCTGCACGTCGTGGTGGGTGGTGCAGCGCCGGCCGTCGAGCAGGCCGGCCCGGCCGAGGGCGTACGCACCGGCGCAGACGCTCGCCACGGTGCCCCCGGCCGCGTGGTGCGCGGCAAGCCGCCGCAGATCGTCCGGGCCGACCGGGCCCGCCGGCCCGTGCGCGTTCGGCCGCCAGCCGGGCACCACCAGCAGGTCGTCGGGGGTCAGGTCGGGCCATCGGGTACGGGCGACCAGCGGCACGCCCTGCACGGTGGGCACCCGTTCCCGCTCGGCCACGTAGTGCAGCTCGTAGTCGTGGCCGAGGTCGGCCGCGGTGGAGAAGACCTGGGCCGGCCCGGCGAGATCCAGCAGGTGCAGCTGCGGAACGAGCAGGAAGACGACCCGGGCCATCGGTCAGCTCCGCGCGCCGGAGAGGGACGCGCCGGTCACCTCGTCCACCGTGCGTACGGTGGCGAACCGGCCGGCCAGGGCGTACTCGGTGCGGCGGAGGATCTCCTCGTTCGACAGGGTGCGCGGGTCGCCGAGGATCTCCGCCGGGCCGGCCGTCTCCGGGAGGTCCCGGTGCGGGATCGGGAAGGTCATCGTCGCGTCGGTCACGAACGTCGTCCGGTAGCCGAGGTCGGAGCCGAGCCGGGTGGTGGTCTCCACGCACTGCTCGGTGCGGATCCCGCACACGGTCACGTCGTGGACTCCGGCGAGGGTGAGCAACTGCTGGAGGTTGGTGGTGGTGAACGCGTTGTGCGCGGTCTTCACCAGCGTCGGCTCCCCCTCGGCCGCCGCCAGCCCGTCGATCAGCCGTACGTGTCCGAGGGCCGGGTCGAAGACGCCGCCGCTGCCGGGCTCGGCGTGCAGGACCCAGAGCACCAGGTCGCCCCGCTCGCGGGCGGCGGCCACCAACCGGTTCACCTGGCCGACGATGTCGGGGTTGGAGCCGTACGCCCAGATCGGGCGCTGGCGGAAGGACTCCTGGACGTCGATCACGACGAGTGCTGTTCTGCTCATGGGAAGGATCCTGGTCGGGCGGGAGCCGCAGGGGCAGACACCATCCTGCCCGGCTGCGGAACGATCCGGCCTCCGGGGTGACCTGGGCACTCTCGCCCCGGGCTCGCTGCTTCAGCCGGCGCCGTCGCGGCATCCACCCCGGCCGTGGATCTTCTGCCGTCAGCGAAGAAACTGGTCGTCGGGGCGGTGCCCGCAGCAGCATGGCGGCATGACCGAACGCGGCGTACTGCTCTGGATCCACGGCGGCGGGTGGCGCGCCCGAGCGAGCGAGGACGGCGCGGCGCTGGCCGCGCACGGACTGCGGGTGGTTCCGGCCGGTTACCGGCTGGTGCACGAGGCGCGCTGGCCGGCCCAGCTGGAGGACGTCCGGGCCGCCGCCCGGCGGGCCCGGGCCGAGGCGGGCGGTCTGCCGCTGCTGGTGGCCGGTGACTCGGCCGGCGGGATGCTCGCCCTGCACCTCGCGTTGCGCGGGGTGGACCGCCCGGACGACGTGGCGGGTGTGCTCGCGTACTGGGCACCGGTGGACCCGCTCGGCACGGACTGGCGGCGGCTACGCGCCGGCGACGACCCATGGGCGGACCTGCTCGGCCACCCGCCCGCGCCCGGCGACCCGGCGACCGTCGACGCGACGGTCACCACCCACGCCGGGAACGGGGTGCCGGTGCTGCTGGTCCAGGGCACCGACGATCGCTCGGTGCCGGCGACTCAGGCCGTCGGGCTCACCGGGGCGCTGCTGGCCGCCGGGCATCCGGTGCACAGCTGGCTCACCCACGGCGGCCACGCGCTCGCCCTGGACCGGCCCGACCTGCACGCGGCCACCGCCGCCTTCCTCGACACCGTCCTGCCGGCGAGCTGAACCGGCGCGGGATCGGGGCCGGGGCGGCGCCGCGGGCGGTCAGTCGATCAGGTTGTGCACCTCCAGCCGACCGCGGGCGAAGGCGTCCACCCGGCCCCAGCGGCCCGGGATGTCCAGCACCTCGATCCGGCCCATGCCGACCGGCAGCCGCGGGTCCACCGAGAGGTGGCCCTCGTGCGGTTCCAGGCCGAGCATGGTCCGGAGCAGCAGCAGCGGGGTACCGGTCGACCACGCCTGCGGGCTGCACGCGGTCGGGTACTCCACCGGGAACTTGGTCAGCTCCCGGTGGTAGCCGCCGAACGCCTCCGGCAGCCGGCCGCTGAAGTACGTGGCCGCGTCCAGGATGCCGCTGGCGATGATGGCCGCTTCCTCGGCGAAGCCGTACCGGCGCAGCCCCCAGGCGATGAAGGAGTTGTCGAACGGCCAGATCGTGCCGTTGTGGTAGCCGATCGGGTTGTAGCGGATCTCCCCCTCGGCGAGGGTACGCACGCCCCAGCCGGAGAAGAGCCGCGGGCCGACCAGGTGCTGTGCGATCTTCTCGGCCCGTTCGTGCGAGACGATGCCGCTCCACAGCAGGTGGCCGATGTTCGAGCTCAGCACGTCGCACTGACGTCCGTCGGGGTCGAGCGCGAGGGCGAAGTACTCGCCGTCCGCCACCCAGAAGTCGCGGTTGAACCGCTCCTTCAGCTGCGCCGCCTCCCGCTCGAGCTGCTCGGCGTACGCCGGATCGTCCCAGAACTCGCGGGCCAGGCGGGCGCCGCGGACCTTCGCGTCGTACGCGTACCCCTGCACCTCGCAGGTGGCCCGGGGAAACGGCGGCAGCTTTCCGTCAGAGTAGGAGATCGAATCCCAGGAGTCCTTCCAGCACTGGTTCTCCAGGCCGGTGTCGGTGTTGCGCCGCTCGTACCAGATGTAGCCGGTGCCGACCAGGTCCGCGTAGTCGTCGATCCAGCGCAGCGCGGCCCGCGACTCCTGTTCCAGCTCCTTGACCAGCGCGGCGTCCCCGGTCCACCGCTCGTACTCGTCGAGCAGGATCACGAAGAGCGGCGTGGCGTCCACCGACCCGTAGTACGGCGAGTGGGGTTGCTCCTCGAAGGCCGCGGTCTCCCCGTACCGCATCTCGTGCAGGATCCGGCCGGGGTCCTCCTCCCGGAAGTCGTCGAACCGGCTGCCCTGCAACGACGCCAGGATCCGCAGCGTGGTCTTCGACAGCGCCGGGGTGAACGGCAGCGTCTGCAGGCAGGTCAGGATGCTGTCCCGGCCGAACATGGTCATGAACCACGGCAGGCCGGCGGCGGGCAGGGTCGCCCCGCCCAGGGAGAGCGGCGAGAAGCGCAGCGCGGCCAGGTCGACGAGGCTGCGCCGGTACGTCGAGGAGAGCGCCTCGTGCTGGCTGTTGAGCTTCGGCGCGTTTTTGATCCACTTCTCCAGGTCGTGCTGGAGTGCCAGCCGTTCGGCGCCGTGCGTGCTCACACCCAACCGCAGGTCGCGTCCGCCCGGCCCCACGGCAGTGGTGGAGACGTCGATCCGGGTCTCCCACTGCTCGTTCGGTTCCAGGTGGACGGTGTAGGCGAGCCCGTCTCGGTCGTACCGGGCCGGGGCGGAGGAGACGATGGCGGTCTCCCGTACGAAGTTGCCGCGGCGGTAGCCCAGCCGTAGGCAGTCGGACTCGACCTCGCTGTAGAGCTCGCCCTTCTTGTTCAAAATCTCGTCCTTGACCTGGAACAGGTCGGCGAAGTCGGAGCCGGCGTCGATCCGGACCTCCAGGTCGACGGGCTTCTCGTCGTGGTTGAGGATGATGATCTGTTCCCGGAAGCTGCCACCGACGGCCCGCTCCCGGATGATCGACAGCTTCGCGTCGATGTAGTGCGTGGCCATGCCGGGCACCAGGAAGAACCGCGCCTCGTAGTACTGGAGGTCGTCGAAGGAGAGCGCGTTGAGCCGCTCGCCGTTGACGGTCAGCACCCACTTCGACAGGAACCGCGTGTCCAGTGAGAAGAGCCCGGTCGGCTCGCTCGGCGTGGCCTCGATGTCCCCGGTGTCCTCCGACACCACGAAGGTGTTGCCGTCCAGGATCCGGATCGTGCCGTTCGAAGCCATCACCGCACCTCCCGCTCGAACTTCCGGCGGGGCCCACGGGCGTCCGGGTCGCCGGGGAAGATCCGCTCCACCTGCACCAGCAGGCGCGCGTCGCCGGAGACCGTCATGTCGCCGCGCAGGATCGCCGCGATCCCGTGTTCGCGCCCGGCCGCGATGTCCTCGAAGAGCCCCGGACTGGTGCCGATCACCGTGTCGGCCTCCTGGTTCTCCCGGCTCACCGCGATCCGACCGTGTTCGATCTTCAGGAACCAGTGCGTGGTGTGCGGCCCCTCCTGCAGGTCCACCCGCATGGTGCCGGCGGTCTTGGCTAGCCTCGGCTCGTACCCTCGCCGGTCGATCTCCTCGAAGAACCTCGTGGTGGTGTCCAAAGGTCCCCTCCTCCCGCGGCCCGTCACGCCCGGCGTCCGCCCGGTCTGGGGTGGTCTCCGGCCCTTCCGGGCGGCCGTTCGGCGTCCGAGCACGGGTGCCCGTCCGGCGGGCCGTCAACCTCGCCCGGATCGGGTGAGCCCCGGCCGGGCGCATCCGCCCGCAGCGGACACGACGCGCCGGCCCCCCGGTCTCCCGGAAGGCCGGCGCGCGCCCGCGGCGGACGTCAGTTGTTCGGGTCGTCGGCGCTGATGTCGGCGAGCACCGACTGGGGCTCACGCTCGACGGCCAGGTCGCCCATCGAGACGAGGCCGATGAGCCGGCCGTCCTCGACGACGGGCAGTCGTCGCACCGCGTAGGTGCGCATCAGGTCCGCGGCGGCGACCGCGTCGTCGTACTGGCTCACCGTGATCACGTCCTTGGTGGTGATCTCGTTGAGCCGGGTGGTGGTGGGATTTCTGTTCTCCGCCACGGCACGGACCGTGATGTCGCGGTCCGTCACGATGCCGACCACGTTGTCGCCATCGGTGACCACCACATCGCCGATCGCCATGTCACGCATCTCCTGTGCCGCGGCGGTGAGTGTGTCGTTGCCGTCCATCGTCACCAGCCGGGTCGTCATGAACTCTCCGACCGTTGTCATGGTGCCCCCTCTCGGTGTCGGCACCGCGGTCTACCCGCCCCTCCCGAGGGGGTAACGCGCGCCGCCGGTTCGAGCCGCCGGTAGCGCCCGCCGCCGGCTCGCCGCGCCGCGAACGGGTCACCACCGCAGGCGACGCACCTCTGCCACGCTCTCCGCGGAGAGCGCGAAGATCACCGGCAGGACGAGGAAGATCCCGAGCGCGACCGGCGGACTGACCAGGAAACCCAGCAGACCGCCCAACCCGAACGCGGCCACGCCGAAGAGCCCGCGCCGGCGCTCCAGTGTGAAGAGGCGCACCGTCACCCCGGGACGCAGCAACCTCCGGTTCCGGACGAGATGGTGGTAGAGCCCGAGCCAGCTGATCGAGATCAGTACCCCGACCAGGCCGAAGAGCGCGGTGGAGATCCGCTCATCAGCCTGGTTCCCGTGCCGCAGCGACCGGGAGACGACAGCTGTCGCGAAGGGCAACAGCGCGGTGCTGAACAGCACGCCGAGGTTCGTGACGTGCAGCCAGGGATCGCAGCGGTGCACCCGGCGGAACGTGGTCTTGTGGTTGTACCAGGTCACGGCGATCAGGAGATACGACGTGACGTACGCGAGGTACGACGGCCACTGGTCGAGCAGCGCCCGGGCCAGTCCGCCCGGCGGCACCTCCGGCGCGCGCAACTCCAGCACGAGCAGCGTGATGACGATGGCGAAGACCGCGTCGCTGAACGTGAGCAGGCGACCGATCTCCGAGCGCATCTCACCGCCGACGATGCGGTCGGCCGCCTCGGCGTCCACGCCGTGCTCGGCGCCGTCGACCGGCTCGTCGCCACCGCTCTGCTCCGCCCGCATCACGCCCCTCCCCCGGCGCGACGCGTATACCCGTCCAGGTCGCCCCTACAGCGCCTGTTTCGCCAGGCGCCTGCCGGTGCCGGCCTGACCGGCGGCGGCCCGGATCGCCGCTCGATCGGCGACCGAGCGGCTCAGGCGCCGCCGGGGCGTCCCATCCCGGGGGCCGCCCCGCGGCGGGAGTCGGCCGCCGTGAGGTGCTGCGGGTTCGCGGGTCAGTCGCGCGGCGGCAGGCCGTAGACGCGCTCGACGTGCAGGCGCAGCACCAGGCGACCGTCGGCGACCATCGCCCGCCGGTAGTCGTCCCAGTCGGGGTGCTCGCCCTGGAGCGACCGGTAGACCTCGATCAGCTCCCGCACGGTGGCGTCGTCCGGGTCGGTGGCCGCCGGCGTCAGCTCGGCGCGCGCCTCGACCACCGCGTACGCCCAACCGTCCTCGTTGCTCACGTGGAGGGTCGCGCGCGGGTCCCGGCGCAGGTTGGCCGTCTTCGCCCGGTCGCCGGTCACCGAGACCCGGATCAGGCCCGCTTCCCGGTCGAACGAGTAGATGACGGTGGACAACTGCGGCCGACCGTCCCGCTTGAGGGTCGCCAGCACGGCCATCCGGCGCGCGGCGATCAGATCGGTCAACGCCTGCTGCGTACGCTCGTCCGGCACGGTTTCCTCCACCTCGTCCTGCTTCCGGTTTCCCATCCAAGCATGGGCCGGGGGCCGTCTCCCGCGGTGGTCGACCCGGCTGCCTGGTCGACGGCGTCCGGTGGCCCGGGAGCGTCCGGCTGGGCGGATCACCGCGGCGTAGACCCGATCGCGACGAGCCGCCCGACCCGGCCGGCACCGGACCCGGCCGGCACCCGGCCCGGCTGGTGGCCGGGGCCGGGTGGGTGCTCAACCGTCGACGGCGCTCAGCCGAGTTCGGCGGCGACCAGTTCGGCGACCTGCACGGCGTTGAGCGCGGCGCCCTTGCGCAGGTTGTCGTTCGAGCAGAAGAGCGCGAGCCCGTTCTCGACCGTCTCGTCGGCCCGGATCCGCCCGACGTAGACCGGGTCCCGGCCCGCCGCCCGCAGCGGGGTGGGCACGTCGGTCAGCGCCACCCCGGGGGCGTCGGCGAGCAGCTCCCGGGCGCGCTGCGGCGTGATCGGCCGGGCGAACCGGAGGTTCATCTGGAGCGAGTGGCCGGTGAAGACGGGCACCCGCACGCAGGTGCCGGAGACCTTGAGCCCGGGGATCTCGAGGATCTTGCGGCTCTCGTTGCGCAGCTTCTGCTCCTCGTCGGTCTCGAAGGAGCCGTCGTCGACGAGCGCGCCGGCGAGCGGAAGCACGTTGTACGCGATGGGCTCGGCGAACGAGCGCGGCGCGGGGAACTCGACGGCCGAACCGTCGAAGGTGAGCCCGCTGGCGTGCTCGGCTACCTTGCGGACCTGCTCGTCCAGTTCGGCGACACCGGCCAGACCGGCGCCGGAGACCGCCTGGTACGTCGACGCGACCAGGCTGACCAGCTCCGCCTCGGCGTGCAGCGGACGCAGCACCGGCACGGCGGCCATCGTGGTGCAGTTCGGGTTGGCGATGATGCCCTTCGGCCGTACCGCGGCGGCGTGCGGGTTGACCTCGGCGACGACCAGCGGCACATCCGGGTCCATCCGGAACGCCGACGAGTTGTCGATCACCACGCCGCCGGCCTCGGCGACCCGGGGTCCGAGCTCCTTCGAGGTGTACTTGCCGGCCGAGAAGAGGACGATGTCCAGCTCGGAGTAGTCGGCCACGGCCGCGTCCTCGACGGTGATCTCCTCGCCGCCCCAGGGCAGGGTCCGGCCCGCGGACCGCGCCGAGGCGAACAACCGCAACTGCTCCGCCGGGAACTTCCGTTCCGCCAGCACCTGCCGCATCACGCCACCAACCTGCCCGGTGGCCCCCACAATGCCGATCCTCATGCTCGCGAGGCTACCCACGGCGGCACCCGTAGTGGGAACCCTTTCCCCCCGCCGGCGCCGGACGTCACAGCCTCCGACGCGCCGAGCACCCGTCCACCGGCGCCCGCCCGCCCGCAAAGCCCACCGCCGATCGCCCCACCGCCCGGAAGATCCCCAACCGGACCCCGGACCCCGCCGCAGCCCCTCCGCGCCGCCCCACCCCCACCGAGCCGCCACCCACCACCCCCCTGCGACCCACATCACACCCCACCCACCCCAGGCAGCCGGGGCGCACTTTCACGGAAAGAGTGGCCTCCCGTCAGGAAATGGCCACTCTTTCCGTGAAGGTGCGCAGGGGTTAGGAGACGATCTCGCCCAGGTCGGCGGCGGCCAGGTCGTCGCGGATCACAGCGGCGTCGCCCTCGACCACCAGGGTGAGCGAGTCCGGGTGCAGGTGGGTGGCGGCCGCGGCGCTCACCGCGTCGACGTCGGCGGCGAGCAGTGCCTCCCGCAGCCGCGCGTGGTAGTCGTCCGGCAGGTCGTGCACCACCAGCGTGGTCAGCGCCGAGGCGATGGCCCGGGGGGTCTGCAACTCCACCGACAGCTGCCCGGCCCGCCAGGAGCGGGCCACGGCCAGCTCCTCCTCGGTCACCCCGCCGCTGCGGGTACGGGAGATCTCGCCGACCGCCTCGACCAGCGCCGGCGCGGTGACCGCGGTCTGCACGCCGGAGCTGACCCCGAACCGCCCGAACCGTCGCGACGAGGCGAAGTCGCCCCGGATCCCGTAGGTGTAGCCGCGCACCTCGCGGATCAGGTGGTTCAGCCGCGACGTGAAGGCGCCACCGAGGACGGTGCCGGCCAGCGTCATCGCCACATGGTCGGGGTGGGCGCGGTGCGGGGCCGGGTGCCCGAGCCGCAGCGTCGACTGCACCGAGCCGGGCCGGTCCACCAGGATGATCCGCCGCCCGCTGCGCAACGGCGCCTCGACCGGGCCGCCCCGCTCGACCGGGCCACCACCGGTGCCGGCGAAGGCGGCCGCGCCGAGCGCCTCCAGGTCGAGCCGGTCCAGGTCACCGGCGACGATCAGGGTGCCGGGCCGGATGAACCACTCCGAGTGGAAGACCCGGACGTCCTCGACGTCCAGGCCGGCGACCGACTCCGGGTCGCCGTACATCGGGCGGCCCCAGCGGTTCTGCCCGCCGAAGAGGTCGGCGCGCAGCGCCGCGTCCGCCCTCGGCCCCGGGTTGGCCCAGTCCATCCGCAGCCCGGTGGCCTCGTCGTCGCGTACCCGCGCCACGTCGACGGGGTCGAGTCGAGGGGTACGCACGGCCTCCGCGAGCAGCTCCACGGCGGCGGCCAGCCGGTCCACCGGCACCTGCACGCTGACCTGGAACGAGTCCCAGTCCAGCCCGGTCACCAGCTCGGTGCCGAGCCCCTCGACGGCGAGGGCGTACGCGGCCGCGTCCCGCTGGGCAGTCCCCTCCTCCAGTGCCTTGGCGAGCACCCCGCCGAGCCCCTCCTTGCCGAGCGGCTCCCGTTCGGCGCCCGCGTCGAGCAGCAGCAACGCGACGGCGAGGTTCTGCCCGGGCAGGTGGGCGGCGACGACCTGCCCGCCGGCCACCGCGCGGCGGACGACCGGCGGGAACCGGTACGGGCGGGCGGCGCCCGGCCCGGGGCGCGTGGCGATCAGCGTCATGGCTTCTCCTCGGCGAGGTAGGTCAGGGTCACCCGGTCGTCGGCGGCGAGCACCTCGGCGGCGGTCTCGGCGATCTGGTCGGCGGTCACCGCGAGCCAGCCCGGCAGGCGGTCGCCGGCCTTCGCCGGGTCGCCGAGCTGGGTGGCGTACCTGCCGAGGGTGTCCGCGCGACCGTCCACCGTCGACATCTGGCGCCACCAGGCGGTACTGAGCAGCGACTTGGCCCGGTCCAGCTCGGTGGCGGTGACCGGAACGGTTGTCAACTCGTCCACCACCGCGTGCAGCCCGGCGGCCAGGCGCTCGCCGTCCACCCCGGGGCGGGCCGTCGCAGTCGCGATCAGCGGCGCCGGGGCGTGCGCCAGGTCGACCCCGTACGCGCCCACGAGGTCCGGCTGCGCGATCCGCTCGCCGTCGGCGAGGCGCTGGTAGAGGCGGCTGCCCCGACCGCTGCCGAGCACCGTGGCCAGCACGGTGAGCACGTCGTACCCGGTGCTGCCGAAGGCGTGGGTGCGGTGCGCGACGTACACCCGCGGGGCCGGCACGTTGGTGGTGACCGTCTCGCTGGCCGGCCGTCCGGTGGCCGGCACCGTCCGGCCGTCCGGCGCGGCCGGGATGTCCGCCCGCGGCGGGATGACGCCGAAGTACTTCTCGGCGAGCTTGAAGACCTCGGCGGCGGTGGCGTCGCCGACCACGGTGAGCACGGCGTTGTTCGGCGCGTAGTACGTGCGGTGGAACTCCTGGAACGTGGCGAGGTCGGCGGCGTTCAGGTCGGCCATCGAACCGATGGTCGCGTGGTGGTACGGGTGACCCGGCGGGTAGAGCAGCGGCAGCAGCCGCAGCCACGCGTCGCCGTAGGGCACGTTCTCGTAGCGCTGCCGCCGCTCGTTCTTGACCACCTCGCGCTGGTTGTCCAGCGTCTCCTGGGTCAGGGCCGGTACCAGCCCGCCCATCCGGTCCGCCTCGAGCCAGAGCGCCAACTCCAGGTGCTCGGCCGGCACCGTCTCGAAGTAGTTCGTCCGGTCCGGGTTCGTGGTGGCGTTGAGCGATCCGCCGGAGCCCTGGATGAGCTTCATGTGTTCGGTCTTCGCCACGTTCAGGGAGCCCTCGAACATCAGGTGTTCGAAGAGGTGGGCGAAGCCGGTCTGCCCCTGCGGCTCGTGCCGGGAACCGACGTCGTACCAGAGATTCACCGCGACCGCCGGCGCGGTGCGGTCCTCGCTCACCACCACGCGCAGGCCGTTGTCCAGTCGGGTCGTCTCGATGGGCCAGGGGTAACCGCTCTCGGGCATGGGACGACGCTATCCGATCTCCGGGGCGGAAACGGGACACGACGAGGTCGGGCGAGCCGTCGCCGGCTGCGGTGCTCGCCCGCCACGCGCATCGACCGGGCGGGCCGGGGTACCGCAGGGGCATGTCCGCGCCCACCGCCCGCCCGTCCGCCTTCGCGAAACGCGCGGGCGACGCCGTCTGCCGGGCCTCCGCCTTCCTGACCCGCCTGCGGCGGGCCCGGCTCTTCCATCCCGCCGGCCGGTCGTTCGCGGGTGAGGTGACGATCTGGGGTACGTCGGGCCCGCCGACCGGGGTGGCCTTCCTCGACGAGCCGGGCCGCTACCCGGCGACGATCCGCCTCTCGAAGGGCACGTCCACCCCGGGGAGCTGGCCGGACGTGCTCGGCCTGGCGGTGCGGGTGCACACGGACGGGCCGCGCCCGGTCGACCTGCTGGTCAGCTCCAGCGGCGCGCGGCCGGTGCTGCGGGCGGTGGCGCTGCCCCGTCGACGGTTCGCCGGGACGTACAGCACGATCGTGCCCCTGCGCGCCGATCGTGGTCGGCGGCTCTGGCTGGCCGCGCTGGCCGACCCGGACTCGATCGACCTGGGGCGCAGCCTCGCCGAGGTGGCCGCCGCCACCCGGACGGAGGAGCCGCGCCTGGTGCTCGCGACGGCGTCCGCGGTCGGGCCGTGGCGCCCGTTCGGCCAGGTCAGTATCGGCACCCAGCTCAGCGCCCGGCAGGATGCCGCGTTGGCGTTCGACCCGATCGGCAACCTGCCGACCGGGCTGCGCGCGGTCGGGGCGATGGCGTGGTTGCGGGGGCAGTCCTACCGGGGTTCCCGCCGGGCGCGCGGGGTCGAGGCTCAGTCCGGCGGCTCGATCGGCGTCACCGTCTGAGCCGACGTCCGGTGCTCCAGCAGCGTGTCGGGTGCCACGTTCCGGTCCTCGCGGGCGTCGGACTCCGTCAGGATGGCGTCGGCCTGCGCCTCGGGGTCGTCGCTGCCCACTGCCTTCTCCTCCGGCAGCAGGTGGGCCCGGGACTCGACGCGCTCCTGCTCGTCGCCGGTGCCACCGCCTGGCTCGCTCATGCCGTCGCCCCCCTCCGGTCGGCGGCGCTCTGCGGCTCGCCCGCGCCGTGCCGATTGATTTGCTCGCTCATGCCACCCCTCATACCCCGGCGCGGCGGTCGACACGCCCGCGCACCACCGGCGTGGGACGCTGCGGACGTGGGACTGAACGCCGCGCGATCCGTCGGGTACGCTGTGCACCGTGACGCGGTCGTATCGATGGTTTAGGCAGCCGGCTGGAGGAGCCGGTGACTTCACCATGAACTGACGTCACTCCTCTTCGAGCCGGCTGGGCAGGGCCTTCTGGTCCTGCCCTTCGCGTACGAGCAGCCGGCTCGACCCGGGCACCGGCCCCGGGCACGGTCGGCGGAAGGAAGCCCACCGTGACGACCCCGGAGACCGATCGGGTCAGCGATCAGCGGATCGACCGTGTCGTGCCGTTGACCACCCCCGCCCTGCTGCACCACGAGCTGCCCCTGGACGACACGCTCGCCTCGGCCGTACTGACCGGCCGGCGCGCGGTGGGCCGGGTGCTCGACCGCGCCGACGACCGCCTGCTGGTGGTGGTCGGCCCGTGCTCGGTGCACGACCCGGTCGCCGCGTTGGAGTACGCCCGGCGGCTGCGCGAGGCGGCGGACCGGTTCGCCGACGACCTGCTGATCGTGATGCGCGTCTACTTCGAGAAGCCCCGCTCGACGGTGGGTTGGAAGGGGCTGATCAACGACCCGCGGTTGGACGGCTCGGGCGACGTGAACACGGGCCTTCGGCTGGCCCGCGCGCTCCTGCTGGACGTGCTCCGGGTCGGCCTGCCGGTCGGCTGCGAGTTCCTCGACCCGATCACCCCGCAGTACATCGCCGACGCGGTGGGTTGGGGGGCCATCGGGGCCCGCACCGTGGAGAGTCAGGTGCACCGCCAGCTCGCCTCCGGGCTCTCCATGCCGATCGGCATGAAGAACCGCCCGGACGGCAGCATCGGCACCGCCGTGGACGCGATCCGGGCGGCCGGCGTGCCGCACGTCTTCCCCGGCATCGACTTCTCCGGCACCCCGGCGATCATGCACACGCGGGGCAACGCCGACGGCCACCTGGTGCTGCGTGGCGGCGGCGGCCGGCCGAACTACGACGCGGAGTCGGTGGCCGGTGCGCTGGACCTGCTGCGGGCGGCCGACCTGCCCGAGCGGGTGGTGATCGACGCCAGCCACGCCAACAGCGGCAAGGACCACCGCAACCAGCCGCTCGTGGCGGCGGACGTGGCCGCCCAGCTCTCCGCCGGGCAGCGCGGAATCGTCGGCATCATGCTGGAGTCCTTCCTCCAGCCCGGCCGGCAGGACCTGGACCCGACCCGGGAGCTGGAGTACGGCAAGTCGATCACCGATGCGTGCATCGGCTGGGACACCACCGCCGACGTCCTCGACCAGCTCGCCTCCGCCGTCCGCGCCCGCCGCGCGTCGCTGCCCACCCGCGCCTGACGTCCTGCGTGATCAAGAGCTCGGCGTCACGAGGGCGCGCGGATCCGACGCGAATCTCTTGATCAACGGGACCGGTGCGGGGTCGGCGCGGAACGGGCGGAGGGGTGTGGTGTAGGGCACAGGGGGGCGCGGAAGAGTCGCGGGGGTGGCGTGGTTGTGTGGGGTGTCGGTGTGTCCAGTGTCCCCGGGCCTCACCCAATTGCCTTCGCGGAATACCGTCCGGCTGGAGCCGCGTCGAGCCACTCGCCGAGAGGCGACCTGCACACCGACGCCCAGCGGCGCCCCGGCCATCCGGCCGGGGCGCCGCTGTTTCCGCCTCCGGGCTCTCGCTCGGGCGCGTGACGTTTGACCGTTTCCGGCACGGGTAGCTGATCGCCGTGACCGACGACGTACCCGTGACCGAGAAGCCGGACACCCGACGCCTCGACGACCTGCTCGAAGACCTGTACCGCGGCCAGGAGCGGGTCAGCCAGGCGGACATCTACCGGCGCGCCGTCGCCGCCGAGCTGCCCTCCGAATGGCTCACCCGGATCTGCGCGCTGCCCGAGGGGGAGTACTCGGTCGACGAGGCGGCCGACCTGCTGGGCGGCACGGTCACCTGAGACCGCCCCCGCTCCCCGGGGGGAGAGGAGAACGAGATGTCCCACGAGCAGCACCACGACCGGGTCCCGGCGCTGGGTCAGCCCCCGGCGGGCGTGGACAGCCTGCCCGAGCCGGACTTCGCCGACGAGCACGATCGGACGGCGGTGGACCGCGAGGTGGTCACCGGCGAGGACAAGGGTGAACGGGAACCGGAGGCGTCCCGTGGTTGGGCGGGCGAGGACGGCGGCACGACACCGACGTGACGAGGACGTTCACCTGACGGGGGCCGGCGCTTCGCGCCGGCCCCCGTCGTCGGTCGAGGTCTACTCCTCGTGCCGCCCGCCGCCCTCGGCGGCCTGCTGCGCGACCGCGTACCCCATCTGCAGGAAGTCGGACGCGGCCACCGCGGTCAGCGCCGTGGCCACCAGGCGGGTGAGCCGCGGCATGAGCACCAGGCCACCGGTCAGTCCGGTGGCGACCCAGACCGCGAGGCAGAACGGGCAGCTGAGCAGCTCGCCGATGGCGTGCCGGGTGGAGCTGCCCGAGTCGCGTACCTGTTCCATCACCTCGCCGCTGCCGATGGGCCGGTCGTAGCGGGTGAACGGGGCGCGCAGCGGGCTGGTGACCGCGTCCTTCGACAGCAACCGGCTCAGTTTGTGCGTGGCGATGCTCAGCAGCACCACGTCGGCCGGCGCGGGACGTTCGGGCACCGGCCGACCGGTCGCCCGGACCAGACCCGCGACGGCCCCGGTCACCCCGGCGTACGCGCCCATCGCCGCCAGGTAGCCGCCGAGTGGGCGGTGCTCGTGCGGCGCGTACGCCTGGCGCAGCCGCGTCGCCTTCTTCCTCAAGCCGTAGGGGGTCACCCGGCCTCCTCGATCTCGCCTGCTGCGCTCCGCCGACCGGATCGCCGACGGTTCCGGCCCTGGCGGCCGGCGGGGTGCTCCGCGGGCGTCAGCCCGCCTGAAGGTTGTCGGCCACCTCGCGGGCCAGGCTGTCCAGCGCCTCGGCGGCCAGCCGGTCGGCGTCCTGTCCGCCGGACCCGCCGGAGAGGTCGAACCGGATCCGCGCGCCGCCGGCGTTCTCCGGGTCCACCCGGATCTCCGCCGTCAGTTCGGTCGGTGAGGCGATCCGCCACCGGGCGCGGAGTTCCTCGCCGCGGATCTCGGGGGTCGGTGCGCCGTCGGCGCGCAGGAACGGGGGCAACCACGCTGCTGCCCGGTCCGGGTCGGTCGCGGTGTTGAAGACGACTTCGGGCGGCGCGGACATGCCGCGCTCGGCGTGCGCCATCACTCGTCCCGCAGCCGGCTCGGGTCGATCTCCCGGCTCGGGTACCGCGCCAGGTACTCGGTCTCCAGCTCGGCGGTCCGGCGCAGGTGGTGGGCGAGCGCCGAATCGGCCGCGTGCCGCAGCGTGTCGAGCCGGGTCCGGTGCAGGCTGTGGATCTCGCGGATCAGGTCCTCGTCGGGCAGTTCCGCGGGGTCGACACCCAGCTCACCGTCGAGGTCGGGGCCGAGCGTGGTGGGGTCGGCGAGGTGGTCGCCGCTCCACTCGATGACCCGCTCCTCCGGGCTGGCTCCACCGCCCGGCGGGTAGCCTTCCTGTCTCATCTGGCCCCCTGGTCTCGTCTGGGCTGGCGTCTAAACGGTTGCCCACGCCGGGTGGCACCAAACGTCCCGGACCCATGACAACTACGACACCTCGTCGGAGAGCGCCGGACGGGCCGGTACCCTCGATGCCATGAAGCGGCTCTGGACCCCGGTGTGGATCGCACGCCACACGGCCATGGTCGTCCTGGTCGTCGCGTTCCTCGCGCTGGGCTGGTGGCAGATCAGCCGGGCCGCCGGGGGCAACACCCTCAGCTGGGCGTACGCCTTCGAGTGGCCGATCTTCGCGGGGTTCGTGGTCTTCGTGTGGTGGCGTGAGGCGCGACACACCGTGCGCGGTGACGAGCCGGAGCAGCGTGTCGAGCCGGTCGCCGAGGTCGAGCCGGTCGTCGGCGAGAGCGGTTCGACGACGCGACCGGTGGTACGCCGGCCGGTCCGGGTGACCCGCGTCCCGGCGGTCGTGAACGGCGTGGAGGACGACGCCGACCTGGCCGCGTACAACCGCTACCTGTCATGGTTGAACGCCAACCCGGGCGCTCGGCCCGGTGACTATCCCGGCTGAGCCGGGTTCGGAAGGACGGACAGAGGTGGGCGGAGCCCTTACCCGGTACCGCGCGATCGCCTGGATCGTGGGCGTGGTGCTGATCGTGCTGGTCGTGATCGGTATGCCGCTGAAGTACCTGTTCGACAGCCCGGTCGTGGTGGAGACAGTCGGCCCGGCGCACGGTTTCCTCTACATGATCTACCTGGTGGCCACCTTCGACCTGTCCCGCCGCGCGAACTGGCCGATGAAGCGGATGCTCGGCGTGATGCTGGCCGGCACGGTGCCGTTCGTCTCCTTCTACGCCGAGCGCCGGGCGACCGCCTGGCTGCACCGCCCGGCCGAGCGCACCCCGGAGCCGATCGCCGGCTGAGCGACCGGTGCCCCGGTCAACGGCTCGGCCGCCACGGATCGGCCGAGGCGAGCGGCTCGTTCCACCCGCCGTACCGGTTCATCTCCCGGGCCCGCAGCAGGGCCCGGGTGACCTGGCCGAACTGCCGCTCGTCGTCGGCGCTGAACAGCAGCACCTCCTCGCCCTGGTACACGCCCCACAGCTCGTACGCCGGGGGCCGCCAGCGGTCACCGACGGTCGCCAGCAGCGCCGGCACCAGCAGCACGGCGCCGAAGATGAGGTACGCGCCCGCGGTGAGCCGTTGCAGCCCGCCGGTGAAGCCGAGCAGCAGGCCGACTCCACCGATCATCGCCCCGCTGGTCGCCACCGCCCGTACGGCGATCCGGTCGTGCGGGCCGCGGGTGCTGCGCAGGTGGGTGAGGTGGGCGACCCGGTAGGTGTTGCGGCCGACGGTGAACCTGTCGATCGTCACGACGATGCCGGGGCGGGCGTAGAGCAGGGTCTTCCGGGCGCCGGTCACCCTCGGTGATCCCGGTGCTCGTGTGGTCGCGCCTTCAGGATTCACGGCTTCCTCCCGCGGCGTCCGTCGGGTCGGCCCGTCCCGGCCTCACACCTTCAATGCCGCTTGACGGGAATCCCGGCTACGGCTTCATTGTGTTGCCGTCCTGCCAGCTCAGATCGGGTTTTGCCGGGCCTCGTCGGCAGGCCGGAGCGGTACATGGTCAGGAATGGGAATCCATTTCCGTCTTTATCGGTTATGGGTCGTCGCATTCCGGCGGCATACGTCCAGAACGACGAAGTTCATTGTCTGGGCAAAAGCCGCATCCCTGGCGCGCCCCAGGCGCGACCGCCTCGTTAATGATCACAGTGGGTCACCTGCCGCAGGTGGCACTTGCTACCACTTTGCCAACAGACGTCCCGACTTCCACTGCGGATCACTCCCGTCCCGGGTTAGGTTGAGCGAGCCGGCCCGGCCCAGTGCCCACCATCCGGAGGGCCCCGGTCCGGTGCCACCGGGGGCGTCAGCACCCGCCGGTGGCCGTGGGAGAGGAGCCTTCCGCTCTTGTCATCCCTGAGAAAACTGCTGCGCACACTGGCAGTCGTCGGCCTGTCGGCCGCGCTGGTCGCACCGGCCACGGCGGCCCGGGCAGAGCCCTCCCCCGCCGACCTCAACCGCCAGATCGAGCGCTCCTCGACGGAACTGGAACGGGTCGTCGAGTCGTACAACAAGCTCCGTGAGGACATCAAGACCAACAAGGCCGCGGTGGACCGATTACAGGCCCGCATCGGCCCGCTGGAACGGCAGACCGAGCAGGGCCGGGCCGACGTCGCGCAGATCGCCGCGACCGCGTACAAGACCGGCGCCCTGCAGACCGCGGACGCGCTGCTGCGCCCCGGCGGCTCGGCGGCGATGCTCGACCGGCTCGGCACGATCGAGCACCTGACCCGGCAACGCCAGGCGCGGATCTCCGGCTTCACCGAGAGCCAGCGCCAACTGGTCGACGAGAAGACCCGCCTGAACAAGGTGCTCCAACGGCAGGACGCCCAGGCACGCGCGTTGGCCGGCACCAAGTCCCGCATCGAGCGGGACCTCGACCGCCTCTACGACCTGCGCCGCACGGCGTACGGACGGGCGACCGAGGCGCCGGCGGCGAAGCCCGCCGCCGACCACCAGGCGCCCGCCGTCTCCGGTCAGGCCGGCGCCGCCGTGCGGTACGCGTACGGCGCCATCGGGAAGCCGTACGTCTGGGGCGGCTCCGGCCCCAACGGCTACGACTGCTCGGGGCTGACCTCGGCGGCCTGGCGGGCGGCCGGGAAGTCGCTACCGCACAACGCCCGGATGCAGTGGGGTGCGGTATCCCACGTCGGCCGCGGCGAGCTGCGCCCGGGTGACCTGGTGTTCTACCGCGGGCTCGGGCACGTCGCCCTCTACGTCGGCGACGGCCAGGTGATCGACGCGCCGAGCGCCGGTCGCAACGTGCTCAAGCGGGGCATGAACATGATGCCCATCCAGGGGTACGGCCGGGTGCGCTGATCCCACCTGACGGCGAACGGCCGGCGTCCCCCTATCGGACGCCGGCCGTTCGCCGTCTTCGTCGGTGTCTCAGGCCGCCTGGAGCCCCTCCGCCCGGGCCAGCTCACGGAGCCGGCCGAGGGCCTGGATCTCCAGCTGCCGGATCCGCTCACGGGAGAGCGAGAACCGCGAGGCGACCTCGGTGAGCGAGTGCTCGCGGCCGTCCTCCAGCCCGTAGCGGGCCCGCATGATGCCGGCCGAACGGTCATCGAGGTGGTTGAGCAGACCCTCGATCCGCTGCCGCTCCAGCCCGGTCAGGACGATGTCCTCCGGCGACGGGGCGTCGCTGTCGGCCACCAGGTCACCGAGGTTGGTGTCCCCGTCGTCGCCGACCGGCGTGTCCAGCGACACGGTGTCCTGCGACCAGCGCACCAGCTCGTTGACCCGCTCGACGGTCACGCCGAGGGCCGCCGCGATCTGCTCCGGCTCCGGGTCGCTGCCCAGCTCACGGGTGAGCTGCCGGGCCACGTTGCGCATCCGGTTGACGTCCTCCACCAGGTGCACCGGCAGTCGGACGGTGCGCTCCTGCTGGGCGATGGCCCGGCTGATCGCCTGGCGGATCCACCAGGTGGCGTAGGTGGAGAACTTGTAGCCCCGCTCGTAGTCGAACTTCTCGACCGCCCGGACCAGACCGGTGTTGCCCTCCTGGATCAGATCCAGCATGGGCATCCCCGACCGGACGTACCGGCGGGCGATCGACACGACCAGTCGGAGGTTCGCGCGGATGAAGAGGTCCTTCGCCCGCTCCCCCTCGACGACCAGCCGCTCCAGGTCCTCACGGGCGACGCCGTCGGGGACGCGGTCCTCGTCGAGCAGGTGCTCGGCGTAGAGGCCGGCCTCGATCGCCTTGGAGAGATCGACCTCCTTGGCGGCGTCCAGCAGTGGCGTCCGGGAGATCTCGTGCAGGTAGACGCCGACCAGGTCACGCTCCTCGGCGACCTCGTCGGTTCGCATGCCGATGTTCTTGTCCACGTTGCCCACGGTCCCCTCGCTCGCGCCGGTTGCCCGGTTCCTTGCCATCCCCACGTCCATCAGCCCTCCCCCGCGTACCGCTGTGCCCGTCGGTGGTGACACCTACACAACAGTTGAGACGTGTCGGGGATTCCATGTCGTGAGTCGAAACTGTCACGAATGCCTGAGTAGTAGCTGAAAGCGCGATCCATGTTTGCTGTCAGCACCCCGCCGGGTGGCTCGCCTTGGGCACCACGTACGGGCCGGTGGCACGACCGCTCACCGTCGCCCCTGATATGGCAGCACTGCGGATAGGAGGGGGACAGCGACCCGGGTCACCACCAGGGGTGCGATCCTGGTCACTGCCGAATACGCACCGGTGGACGGGGCGGTTCATCCACGTACTTGGTATTACCCCGCGCCTCGGTGAACAATCCGTGGCCGGGTTCTATGCCCACTCGCCGGACGGGCCCGCGACCAGTTCGAACAAACACCCCCGGGGCGCCCTCCGGCCCGGATCATCCCCGGCGCGATCCTTGCTCCGGGTGAGGTGACGGCTACCGTTCGACGTCGGGTCAGGAGGCGAGCAGGGCGAGCGCTCCGCGTACCTGGTCGTCGGCGCGGGTCAGGGCGGCCCGGGCGGCCGGCACCCCGGCACCGGAGACGAGCGAGACGAGAGCGGTCTTCAGGTCACCGTCGGCCTCGTTGAGGGCCCGTCGGGAGACCTCCTCGGAGCAGCCGGTGGCCTCGATCAGGATCGAGATCATCCGGCCCCGGAGCTTGGCGTTGGTGGCCACCATGTCGATCATGAGGTTTGAGTAGACCCGGCCGAGCCGGACCATGACGGCGGTGGAGAACGCGTTCAGCACCAGCTTCTGCGCGGTGCCCGCCTTCATCCGGGTCGATCCGGTCACCACCTCCGGTCCGGTATCCACCCCGATGAAGACGTCCACCGACCGAGCGGCCTCCGCCTCCGGATTGGCGCAGAGCAGCACCGTCGAGGCGCCCTTGGCGCGGGACGCGGCGAGCGCCCCCAGGACGTACGGGGTGCGGCCGCTGGCGGCCAGACCGACCACCAGGTCACCGGCGCGTACGCAGTCGGCCGCTTCGGCCGCTCCGCCCCGGTCGTCGTCCTCGGCGTTCTCCACGGCCCGCCACACGGCCTGCGGCCCACCGGCGAGGTGGGCGCAGACCCAGTCCCGGGGCGAGTTGAAGGTGGGGGCCAGTTCGGCGGCGTCCAACACGCCGAGGCGGCCCGAGGTGCCGGCACCGAAGTAGTGCACCCGGTGCCCGCCGCGCAGCGCCGTCACGGCCAGGTCGACCGCGGCGGCGATCTCGTCGAGCACCTCGGCGACGGCGGCCGGCACCAGCCGATCCGCCTCGTTGATGACCGCCAGCACGTCCCGGGTGGACATCAGGTCCAGATCGGCGCTGAGCGGATTGCGGCGTTCGGTGGGAGCGCCCACCCGCACGACCGGGCGGGCGTCCGGGGCGGGCGTCGACACCTCATCCGGCTCCACGGCGCCCGTGGTCACGCCCGCCTCCGTCCGCCGCCCACCCGGTGGGACTGGACGGCCTCGGCGGTCGCCTCCAGGGCCTTCTTGGCGCGCGCCCGGTTGCGGGCGGCCACCCCGACGAAGAGGCAGTCGACCACGGTGAGCTGGGCCAGCCGGCTCGCCATCGCCCCGGACCGGTACGTGGTCTCCCGAGCCGCCGTGGTGAGCACGTAGTCGGCGACCTCGGTGATCGGCGAACGCGGGAAGTTCGTCAGCGCGACCGTGGCGGCGCCCCGGGCGCGGGCCTGCTCCAGCACCTCGATGACGTCGGAGGTGGTGCCGGTGTGCGAGATGCCGAGGGCCACGTCGCCCCGGCCCAGCAACGCGGCCGAGGTCAGCGCGGTGTGCACGTCGGGGAAGTAGAAGGCGGTGCGGCCGATCCGGTGCAGCTTCTGCTGGAAGTCGGAGGCCACGAAGCCGCTGGCGCCGGCGCCGTAGACGTCGATCCGGCCGGCGCCCGCGATCGCGTCGACCACCCGCTCGCAGACGGCCGGGTCGAGCTGCTCGGCGGTCTCCTCGACGGCACGCGCGTCGTTGAAGGCGATCGTCGCGATGATCTGGGCCAGGTCGGCGCCGGGTGGGATGTCACCGCCGACCACCCGGGCGTCGGGCGGCTCGATCCGGCGGGCGGCCTCGGCGGCGAGCCGGATGCGCAGCTGCGGGTAGCCGTCCATGCCGACGGAGCGGCAGAACCGGATGACTGTCGCCTCGGAGGTCTCGGCTGCGGTGGCGAGGTCCGTGATGGTCCGGCGCGCGGCGTCCGCGGGGTCGGCCACGACCAGTCGGGCAACCCGCTGTTCGGCCGGCGACAGCGACGGGAGCAAGCCACTGATGTGGACGATCAGCCCACCGGGCTCGTGACTCGCAGAAATCTTCGGACTCTTCGCCACGGATGAAACTTACTTTCATGAGGCGTGAGCGTCAACCATGACTCCCGCGTGTTGAGGGACGGACCACCGACCGCGGCCCACCATCCGGGACAGCGTGCCACCCTCGCCGCGACGACGCGTCAGCCGCCGGGCCGGGACCGCCGTCCCGCGACGGTCGCCGCTGACACGGGCATCCGATCCACTCCAACCGTACGGCGTCACACGGCATCCGGTTCGGCAGTCCGGGATCGGACGAGTCGGCGGCGTCGGCCCGCGCACCCGCGCGACGGGCGATTCCCGGCGGCGCTAGCGTGTGCCCCATGGCAGGACAGAGTGTGCTCGTCACCGGCGGATCAGGCGGCCTGGGCCGGGCGGTCACCACCGCCTTCGCCGAGGCGGGCTGGCGGGTGGTCGTACCGGTGCGGGGCGGTCGAACCACCGCGGAACCGGCGGCCGACGGCGTGCACCGGCTGGTCGCGGACGTCAGCGATCCCGACGACGTGGCCCGGGCGGTACGGGCGGCCGCCGACGACCCGGATGCGCCGCTGCGCGCGGTGGTCAACCTGGTCGGCGGGTACGCCAGCGGCGGGCTGGTGCACGAGACGCCGGTCGAGGAGTTCGAGCGGATGCTCACCGCCAACCTGCGCCCCACCCACCTGGTCACCCGCGAGGCCCTGCCGCACCTGGTGGCCGCCGGCGGCGGCTCCGTGGTCTGCGTCTCCGCCCGCGCCGCGCTCAGCCCGTTCTCCGGCGCGGCCGGCTACGCCACCGCCAAGGCGGCGGTCCTCGCCTTCGCGAACGCGGTGGCGGTGGAGTACCGGCGTTTCGGGGTGCGGTGCAACACGGTGCTGCCGAGCGTCATCGACACGCCCGCCAACCGGGCCGCCCAGCCGGACGCCGACCACTCGCGCTGGGTCGCCCCGGCCGAGATCGCCACGGTGATCCGGTTCCTCGCCTCCGACGAGTCCGCGCCGACGAGCGGCGCGGCGGTGCCGGTCTACGGCCGCGCCTGAGCCGGTGTCGGGGCACGGGCGGGGCCGTGGCGGTTCGCCGCCGCGTCCCACCGGTTGGTCACGCCGACTTCAGTGACTCCGGCTGGTTCTCCCGCTCGCCGGTGGTGAGCGGGAGACCGGCTGCGGCCTCGTCGGCGCCGAACCAGTCCGCGAGGTGGTGGCGGATCTGCTTCGACACCTCGTCGGCCGGCCGGCCGGCGTCCACCAGGATGAAGGTCGGGTACTCCGGCAGCGCCCGGTAGGCGGTGTCCGCGGCGGTGAGCCAGCCCAACGTCTCGTGGTCGGTGCCGCGCCGCTCGATCCGCCGGTACGCCTCGGCCGGATCGAGCGAGAGCAGGAAGGTCACCTGCGGCTGCGGGAAGACCCGGTAGCCGGCCCGGGCCAGCCGCTCCCACCGGTGCCCGCCGTGCGCCCGGATGCTCGCGTACTGGCAGGCGGAGTAGCGGTCCATCACCGCCGTCCGGCCGGTGACCAGGCAGCTGATCAGGGCGAGGGCGATGGCGAGCCAGCGCAGCACGGACTCCACGGCGAGCAGTCCGTCCCGCCCGACCAGCCGCTGCGCGTCCGGGCGGCCCAGCCGCTGGGCGATCCGGCCCAGCCAGCGACGACCGCCGGCGTTGCGGTGGTAGGTGGCGGGACGCCCGGCCGCGACGAGCGCGTCGGCGAGTTGGTGCGCCTGGGTGGTCTTGCCCGAGCCGTCGATGCCGATCAGGGCGACGCTGCGCAACCGGCGTCGGCGCCGGCGCGCCCGCAGTGATCTGACCACCTTGCACAGGCTATCGGACCCGCGCTCTCGACTGCGGCGTTATCTACCGGTTGCTCCCGTTTCACGCCCGACCGCCACCGGGGCAGGTGTGGGTGACCCGAATGCCGGGTACCGAAGTCGGAATCAACCGCCTGTTACGACCGACGGGAGAAGCCAGATGGCCGAGCGCGGGGACGAGAGTCTTCTGCACACCCTCAAGAAGGTCGCCGCCGTGCTCAAGCAGTCCGAGATTCCCTTCGCCCTCGGCGGCAGCTTCGCCGTGTACGCGCACGGTGGTCACTCCAGCGACCACGACGTCGACTTCCTGATCCGCGAGGTCGACGTCGACTCGGCGATGACGGCGCTCGTGGAGGCGGGCTTCACCGCCGAGTACCCGCCGGAGGACTGGCTGGTGAAGGTCTACGACGACGAGCGGATGGTGGACCTGATCCACCGGCCGATCGAGACGCCGGTGACCGAGGAGACGTTCGCGGACACCGTGGTACGGCCCGTCGACGCGATCCACATGCCGGTGCTCTCCGCCACCCAACTCATGGTGCACAAGCTGCTCAGCTTCTCGCAGCACTACTGCGACTTCGCCCGCGGCCTGCCGCTGGCCCGCTCGCTGCGGGAGCAGATCGACTGGGATCGGGTACGGAAGGAGACGCAGCACTCGCCGTACGCCGAGGCGTTCCTGGTGCTGCTGGACCGGCTGGAGGTGGTGCCGTACGTCGGCACCCCGGCAGAGAAGGGGAGATCGTGACCCAACACCGTGACACCGGCATCGGGCCACCGGACGAGTACCTGGAGGCGGAGATCCACCGGCTGCTGGCCGAGGACCCGTCCGTCGCCGAGCAGGGCATCACCGTCGTGCGCCGGGAGACCGGCCTCGTGCTCTACGGCGAGGTGGAGAGCTCCCACCGGCGCGAGGAGATCCTCCGCCGCGTCGCGGAACGGTTCCCGGATCTGCCGGTCACCAGCGAGATCGGGGTGATCCGAACCGAGGCGCCGACGCAGATCGAGCAACTGCCCTGAGGAGGGTTCCGTGGTGATAAGGATCGCTGCCGTCGGTGACGTGCACCTCGACGAGGACGTGGTGGGCCGGTTCCGGCCGGCCCTGGAGGAGCTGCCCGACTGCGCCGACGCGCTGCTGCTCGCCGGTGACCTGACCCGGCACGGCACCGAGGCGGAGGCGCGTTGCGTGGCCCGGGAGTTCGGTGGCCTGGGCGTGCCGGTGATCACCGTGCTGGGCAACCACGACCACCAGTGCGACCAGGTGCCGCAGGTGATCAAGGTGCTGGAGGACGCGGGCATCACCGTCCTCGAGGGCGACGGCGTGGTGCTCGACTGCGTCGGCGGCCGGCTCGGGGTGGCCGGCGTGAAGGGCTTCGGTGGCGGCTTCGCCGGCCGCTGCGCCAGCGACTTCGGCGAGCCGGAGATGAAGGCGTTCGTCCGCACCACCACCGACAGCGCGGACCGGCTGGCCCACGCGCTCAAGAGCCTGGACTGCGACCTGCTGGTCGCGCTCACCCACTACGCGCCGGTGCCGGACACGCTCGCCGGTGAGCCGCTGGAGATCTACCCCTTCCTCGGCGCGTACCAGCTCGGCCAGGCGATCGACTCGGCGCCGACCGCGCTCGCCCTGCACGGGCACGCGCACGCCGGCAGCGAGCGCGGCACCACCCCGGGCGGGGTACGCGTCCGCAACGTCGCGCACCCGGTGATCAAGCAGGCGTACAGCGTCTTCCACGTGGGCGACGACCTTGATCAGGGTGAGGTTTCGCGTTTGACGGCCTCGGGTACCTGATTCGCCATGGAGCTGATTCTTTGGATTCTCGCGGTCGTACTGGTCGTTGCCGGCATCCTGGCGCTGTTCCGCCGGCAGATCCTCTGGGGCATCGTCCTCATCATCGTCGGACTGCTCGTGGGCCCGGGCGGTGTCAGCATCTTCAATTGACCTCACACACCGCCCCACCATTGGACCCGCCGGGGTCGTCGTGGCCGGTTCTCCGTCCTCCCGACAGGAGCACCGTTCGCGGCGGCCCCGGCGCCGTAGCGTCCGGACCCGGGCCGGTCGCCGACGCAGCGCGAAGGGACGACCATGGAGACGTCACGCGGGCACACCGGCGCCCGCTCGTGGTGGGCGCTGCTCGGCTTCGGCGCGGCGGTCGCGGTGGCCGCGGCGATCGGTGCGCTGGGGGTGCGGGGCACCGGGGCCGAGTACGCCGCACTGGACCGGCCGGTGTGGGCCCCGCCCGGTTGGCTCTTCGGCCCGGTGTGGAGCCTGCTCTACGCGCTGATCGCGCTGGCCGGCTGGCTGGTCTGGCGGCGCGTCGGCATCGGTGCCGCCTTCTGGGCGTGGGTCGCGCAGCTCGCGCTCAACGCGGCCTGGACACCGATCTTCTTCGGCGCCGGTCGCTACGGGTCGGCCTTCGCCGAGATCGTCGTCCTGTGGCTGGCGATCGCGGTGACCGTCGCGCTCTTCGCCCGCGTGTCCCGGGCGGCGACGCTGCTCCTGCTCCCCTACTGGGCCTGGGTCAGCTACGCGGCCGCCCTCAATTTCGCCATCTGGCGGCTGAACCCCTGAACTTCGCGGGCCGTGGCCGCGGCTGCGCGCCGCCGCCTGCCCCGCGGTGACCCGCGCCCGGTGTGCCCGGCCGGGTTCGGCCGGGCACACCGGTCAGCTCAGCAGCGGGGCACGCCCGGGATGAACCCGTCGTGCCCGGTGTAGACGTACGCGTCGGAGATGAACCGGCCGGAGCCGATCCGGTCCCAGATGGAGCTGGTGCCGTAGGTGCCGGTGACCGTGGTGCCCGTGGTCTGGCACTGGATGGTCACCTGGGCGCCGTCGGCGACCGTGCCGACGGCGGAGTGGCCGGTGCCGGGCCCGGAGCGGACGGTCAGCGGGGTGCCGCTGGTGTTGACCGTGCCGGTGGCGGTGCCGCCGGACGAACAGCCGTTGTCGCTGGTGTAGTTCCTCGTCCCCCAGTAGAGGGCGAGCGTGCCGTTGAACCGGACCTGGATGTCGCCGCCGTTGAGGCGCTGCTCGTAGTGCAGGTGTGGGCCGGTCGAGCCGCCGGTGCTGCCGACATAGCCGATCACCCTTCCGTAGCCCACCGACTGGCCGACGGAGACGTTGAACCCGTTCAGGTGGGCGTAGTACGTGTGATATCCGCCGGGATGACTGATCCGTACGTACTTGCCGTAACTCGTGCCGCCGAGGTCGGTCACCCGGTCGACGGTGCCGGGCGCGCTGGCGACCACCGGGTCACCGAGATCGTCGGTGCGGTTGAAGTCGACTGCGTTCGCCGGGCTGTGGTTGGTGCGCGTCTGGCCGGACCAGACCTGACCGCACGGGAAGGGCACCTTGAAGGTCGGGGCGGCCATCGCCGGGGTCGCCGGCACCAGGGTGCCCGCGACCAACAGACCGGCCGCCACCAGGCTGAACCACCGCTTACGCATCCAGCTCCTCCTATGTCGAAATCCTTCAATGGAACACATACAGCCTGACAGATATCGACAGCGATCGAAAGAGGCTGGAATTCGGCTATGGGAGCGTGCCCATATGCGTTCGGAAGGTTTCCGGATCGTTACTCGGTCGTGTCTGACAGGGGGTGGACCGCGCGCCATGCAAGCGCTTACATGTTGTGACGCCCATCGGACCGGCGCCGGTTCACGCAACCGCGCCGGCAAGAAAGGAGGACGGCATGGCGGTCTTTGCCAGACCACGCCAGGCCTTCGTCATCGCCGGCGTACTGGGGCTGGCGCTCAGCGCCAGCGCCTGCGGCACCGGCGACGACAAGGGAAGCAGCAACGCGGACGCGCCGGAGTGCGCCGCGTACGACAAGTACCAGGGCAACGACGGCAAGAAGGTCTCCATCTACGCGTCCATCCGCGACGCCGAGGCCGACCTGCTGGAGCAGTCTTGGGAGCAGTTCACCAAGTGCACCGGCATCGAGATCGACTACGAGGGCAACGCCGAGTTCGAGGCGCAGCTCCCCGTCCGGGTCGACGGCGGCAACGCGCCCGACCTGGCGTTCGTCCCCCAGCCGGGCCTGGTCAAGCGGTTCGCCGACGCCGGCAAGCTGAAGTCCCTCGGCGCCGACACCAAGGCGATGGCCGAGCAGAACCTGCCCGCCGACTGGCTGAAGTACGGCACCGTCGACGGCAACCTCTACGGCGTGCCGCTCGGCGCCAACGTGAAGTCCTTCGTCTGGTACTCGCCGAAGCTCTTCAAAGAGAAGGGCTGGACCGTCCCGACCACCTGGGACGAGCTGATCAAGCTCAGCGACACCATCGCGGCCACCGGCATGAAGCCGTGGTGTGCCGGCATCGAGTCCGGTGACGCCACCGGCTGGCCGGCCACCGACTGGATCGAGGACGTGCTGCTGCGCACGCAGGGCCCCGAGGTCTACGACCAGTGGACCACGCACAGCATCCCGTTCAACGACCCGAAGATCGCCGACGCGGTCGACCGGGCCGGCAGCATCCTGAAGAACGAGAAGTACATGAACGGCGGCTTCGGCGGCGTGAAGAGCATCGGCACCACCGCCTTCGGTGAGGCCGGCCTGCCCATCACCACCGGCAAGTGCGCGCTGCACCGGCAGGCGTCCTTCTACGCCAACCAGTTCCCCGACGGCACCAAGGTGGCCGAGGACGGCGACGCCTTCGCGTTCTACTTCCCGGCCATCGACCCGGCCAAGGGCAAGCCCGTGCTGGGCGCCGGCGAGTTCGTCGTCGCCTACGCCGACCGCCCCGAGGTCCAGGCGGTGCAGACCTACCTTGCCTCCGGCGAGTACGTCAACAGCCGCGCGAAGCTCGGCAACTGGGTGACGGCGAACAACAAGCTGGACATCGCCAACGTCGCCAGCCCGATCGACAAGCTCTCCGTCGAGATCCTGCAGGACAAGAGCGGGGTCTTCCGCTTCGACGGGTCGGACCTGATGCCGGCCGCCGTCGGCGCGGGCACCTTCTGGAAGGGCATGGTCGAGTGGATCAACGGTAAGGACACCGCGTCGGTGCTCCAGGGCATCGAGAGCAGCTGGAAGTGATCTGAGCCGATGGGCCGGCCCGCACGACGCGGGCCGGCCCATCGTCGGACAAGGACCTGGGAGGGTCGATGGAGTTCGACTTCGCGGAGGAACAGCCGAAGTTCCTCATGCTGATGTACGGGCTGATCGCTTTCGTCGCGGTGGTGGGTGGTCTGCTCCTGCTTCTCGACGTGGTGCCGGCCTGGTTCACCCGCCGCCGGGAGGCGCGGCTCGTCGCCGCCTCCGTCAGCGGTGCCCCGCTTCCCCGCCGCCGCAAACAGCGGGAGGGCGCCGTGGCCCTCTTCTTCCTGCTGCCGGCGCTGCTCCTGCTCACCATCGGGCTGGTCATCCCGGCCATCCGCACCACCCTGCTCTCCTTCATGGACTCGGGCAGCACGCACTGGGTGGGGCTGCGCAACTACGGCTGGATGTTCTCCGAGAACTCCATCGTCCGAGTGCTGATCAACAGCCTGATCTGGGTGCTCCTCGTCCCACTCGTGGCCACCGCGTTCGGCCTGATCTACGCCGTCCTGGTGGACAAGGCCCGCTTCGAGGCGGTCGCCAAATCACTGATCTTCCTGCCGATGGCGATCTCCTTCGTCGGCGCCAGCATCATCTGGAAGTTCGTCTACGCGTACCGGGGCGACGATCAGGAGCAGATCGGTCTGCTCAACCAGATCGTGGTCAGCCTCGGCGGCGAGCCCAAGCAGTGGCTGCTCGAGTCACCGCTGAACACCCTGCTGCTGATCGTCATCATGATCTGGATCCAGGCCGGTTTCGCCATGGTGGTGCTCTCCGCCGCCATCAAGGCCATCCCCGCCGACATCGTCGAGGCAGCCCGGCTCGACGGGGTCAGCCCGTGGCAGATGTTCTGGCGGATCACCATGCCGAGCATCCGCCCCGCGCTGATCGTGGTGGTGGTGACCCTGTCGATCGCCACGCTCAAGGTCTTCGACATCGTCCGGACCGCGACGAACGGCAACTACGACACCAGCGTCATCGCGAACGAGATGTACAACCAGGCGTTCCGCTACGGCGAGAACGGGCAGGGCTCCGCGCTCGCGGTCTTCCTCTTCGTCCTGGTGATCCCGATCGTGATCTACCAGATCCGCAACCTCCGTCAGCAGCGGGAGGGCTGAGATGACCACCGCCACGCCCACGATCGCCGCCGGCACCCAGCAGACCGACGGGCCGAAGTCCGTCGCCGGCCGGGTCCGCAAGCGGCTGAACAGCCGTACCGCCACCCTGGTGTCGATCATCATCGCGCTGGTCTGGACCGTTCCGACCTTCGGCCTCTTCATCTCCTCGTTCCGGCCGGAGGACCAGATCAAGACCACCGGTTGGTGGACGTTCTTCACCAACCCGCAGTTCACCATGGAGAACTACCAGGAGGTCCTCTTCGGACGCTCCTCCTCCTCCGGCCAGCTCGCCAGCTACTTCATCAACTCGCTGGCGATCACCATCCCGTCGGTGCTCTTCCCGCTCGCCTTCGCGGCCCTGGCCGCGTACGCGCTCGCCTGGATCAACTTCCGGGGGCGGGACTGGCTCTACATCGCGATCTTCGCGCTGCAGATCGTGCCGCTGCAGATGGCCCTCGTGCCGCTGCTGAAGTTCTTCTCCACCGGCGTCACCGTCGCCGGTGTCCAGGTGCTGCCGGCCTGGGACCTGGTCGACGAACAGAAGTTCGCCCAGGTGTGGTTCGCGCACACCTGCTTCGCGCTCCCGTTCGCCGTCTTCCTGCTGCACAACTTCATCTCGCAGCTGCCGGGTGACCTGATGGAGGCGGCCAGGGTCGACGGCGCCAGCCACCCGAAGATCTTCCGCACCATCGTGCTGCCGCTGATCACCCCGGCGCTGGCCGCGTTCGGCATCTTCCAGTTCCTCTGGGTCTGGAACGACCTGCTGGTCGCGCTCATCTTCGCCGGGGGCGGGGACGAGACCGCCCCGCTCACCGTGCGGCTGGCCGAGATGGCCGGAACGCGCGGCAACGAGTGGCAGCGACTCACCGCCGGTGCGTTCGTGTCGATCGTCGTACCGTTGATCGTGTTCCTGTCCCTGCAGCGCTTCTTCGTGCGAGGGCTCCTCGCCGGCAGCGTGAAGGGCTGAGGCACGTCGTCCGCCGCCGCCCGCGCTCGTGGGCGGCGGCGGACGCGGCCACGGAGCTGGGGTAACCGTGACCACGATCGATGATGTCGCCCGGCTGGCCGGCGTCTCCACGGCGACCGTCTCCCGGGCCCTGCGCGGCCTGCCGACGGTCTCGCCCGCGACGCGCCACCGGGTGCTCGCCGCTGCCGAGAAGCTGCAGTACGCCGTCTCGCCGAGCGCGTCCCGCCTCGCCGGCGGCCGGACCGGAACGATCGCCGTGGTGGTCCCGCAGATCACCCGCTGGTTCTTCGCCACCGTCGTGGAGGCGGTCGAGAAGTTCCTCCACGAGTCCGGGTACGACCTGCTGCTCTACAACCTCGGTGGCCGCGAGCAGTCCCGGCAGCGGGTGCTGCGCACAGCCAACCTGCACAAGCGCGCGGACGCCATCATGCTGGTGGCCACCCCGCTCTTCGCCGCCGACGTCAGCGCGCTCACCGCACTGGACGTGCCCGGCGTGACGATCAGCTCGGGCACGCCGGTACCGGGGTGGCCCTGCGTACGGATCGACGACCTGAACACGGCGCGGACCGCGACCCGGCACCTGCTCGACCTCGGTCACCGTCGAATCGCGCACATCTCCGGCTACCCCCACGACGAGTTGGCCTTCACCGCCCACGCCGAGCGGCGGCGCGGCTTCCAGGCGGCGCTGCGGGCGGCCGGGCTACGGCCCGACCCGAGCCTGGACGTGGAGTCCCAGTTCAGCATCGCCGGCGGTACCCGGGCCACCGCCGAACTGCTGGCCCGGGGCGAACCGCCCACCGCGATCGTGGCGGCCTGCGACGAGATGGCGATGGGCGCGCTGGCGGCGCTGCGCGACGCGGGGCTGCGCGTACCGCAGGACGTCAGCGTGATCGGCATCGACGACCACGACCTGGCCGGCGTGCTCGGCCTCAGCACCGTGGCCCAGCCGGCGGCCGAGCAGGGCCGGCTCGCCGCCCGCATCCTGCTCGACCCCCTCGGCGGGCACGCCCTCGCCGCGGTCGACGGCCGGCCACTGACCGCCTCCGGCCCGGCCGGGACGTCGAACCCGCAGAACCCGCCGGTGATCCTGCCCACTCGGCTGGTGGTGCGTGAGTCGACAGCACCACCCCGGGCACACTGAACGGACCCGCCCGGCAGCGACGCCGGGGCCCACGCAGCACACGTACGACACACGGGAGAAGGCCCTGAACAGCAACGTGAGCAAGGAAGACCCCTCCGGCGGCCCGATCACCGGCTGGTGGACCGAAGCGGTCATCTACCAGATCTATCCGCGCTCCTTCGCCGACGGCGACGGGGACGGGATCGGGGACCTGCCCGGTATCACCGCCCGCCTCGACCACCTCGTCGAGCTGGGCGTCGACGCGGTCTGGCTCTCCCCGTTCTACCCCTCGCCGCAGGCGGACGCCGGGTACGACGTGGCCGACTACCGCGACGTGGACCCCCTCTTCGGCCGGTTGCCGGACGCGGACAAGCTGATCGCCGAGGCGCACGCACGCAACCTGCGGGTGATCGTCGACCTGGTGCCCAACCACACCTCCTCGGCGCACCCCTGGTTCACCGCCGCGCTCGCGACCGGAGCGGGCAGCCCGGAGCGGCACCGGTACGTCTTCCGCGACGGCCGGGGCCCGGACGGCGAGCAGCCGCCGAACGACTGGCAGAGCGTCTTCGGCGGACCGGCGTGGACCCGCGTGGTCGACCCGGACGGCCGGCCCGGCCAGTGGTACCTGCACCTCTTCGACACCGGCCAGCCCGACCTGAACTGGGACACCCCCGAGGTACGCGCCGAGTTCCTCGACGTCCTGCGGTTCTGGCTCGACCGGGGGGTGGACGGCTTCCGGGTCGACGTGGCGCACGGCCTCATCAAGCAGGCGGACCTGGCCGACTGGCAGGAGCCGCAGGAGATCCTCTCCGGCAACGAGGCGGACCGGCCCCGCCCGCCGATGTGGGACCAGGACGGGGTGCACGAGATCTACCGCGACTGGCGTCGGGTGCTGGACGGCTACCCGGGTGAGCGGGTCCTCGTCGCCGAGGCGTGGGTGGAGCCGGCCGAGCGGCTGGCCCGCTACGTGCGACCGGACGAGATGCACCAGGCGTTCAACTTCGAGTACCTCCTCGCCGCCTGGACGGCGCCCGCCCAGTACGCGGTGATCACCCGCTCGCTGGAGGCGACCGACTCGGTGGGGGCGCCGACGACCTGGGTGCTCTCCAACCACGACGTGGTGCGGCACGCCTCCCGGCTCGGCCTGCCCGTCGGCACGCCGCGCCCCAACGGCATCGGCATCGGCGACCCGCAGCCGGACGCCGCGCTCGGCCTGCGCCGGGCCCGGGCGGCCACCCTGCTGATGCTCGCCCTGCCCGGCTCGGCCTACCTGTACCAGGGCGAGGAGCTGGGGCTGCCGGAGCACACCACGATGCCCGACGAGGCCCGGCAGGACCCGACCTGGGCCCGCAGCGGGCACACCCAGCGTGGCCGCGACGGCTGCCGGGTGCCGATCCCGTGGGAGGCCGACGCGCCCTCGTACGGCTTCGGGCCGACGGACGCGAGCTGGCTGCCGCAGCCGGCGATCTGGGCCGAGTACGCCCTGGACCGGCAGCGGGAAGTGCCCGGGTCGACGTACGAGACGTACCGGACCGCGCTGCGGCTGCGCCGCGAGCACGGGCTGGGCCAGGGCACGCTGCGCTGGCGGGAGTCCGGCGACACGGTGCTGACCTTCGACAACGGCGACCTCACCGTGCTCACCAACTTCGGCGCGGCGGCGGTTCCCCTGCCGGCGAGCGCCGAGGTGCTGCACGCGAGCGAGCCGCTGACCTACGACGGGGCGGTGCCGACCGACGTGACGGTCTGGTTCCGGGCCTGAGCCGCCGACGCGAGGCCCCGGTCGACGCCCGGCGTCGACCGGGGCCTCGTTCACTCCACCCGCTCGGCGTGCGCTTTCAACCCGGCGCGCTCGTTCACTCCAGCCGCTCGGCGCGCTCGTGCAGCAGGGCGCGTACGGCCACGATGTCGGCCGGCGAGTGGCGTGCCGCGAGCCAGTACATGACGCCGGTCGGCACGAAGAAGAGCTGGAACGCGGCGAGCCCGACGGCGTAGTTCAGCGGCGGCGGGAAGGCCGCCTGGAGCACCGGGAAGGAGACGCCGACCAGCCCGTTGCCCGCCGCCCGGCCGACCCCGTTGACCAGGTTGCCGAGGCTGTAGACCGTGCCCCGGTGCTCCGGCGGGTTGACGTCGGCGATGAGCGCGAACCAGTTCGGCGAGTTGGCCGAGGTGAGGGCGAGCGCGAAGAGGGCGGTCAGCAGGCTGAGCCCGACCGTCGGCTCGGTGACCACGCTGGCCAGCACCGCCGCCACCACCGCGCCGGTGCTCGCGCCGTCCGGCACGTCGATACGCATCGGCACGAAGAACAACACCAGGTAGAGCGGCACCGCCGCGAGGACACCGACCGCGGCGACCAGGCCACGCCCCCGGGGCGTACGCCGCTGCACCGCGTCGCCGACCAGCCCGCCCACGATCGAGAAGACGCCGCCGAGCTGGAACAGCGTGGCGAAGACGCTGCCCACGACCACGGCGGTGGCGCCCGAGAGGCCCTGGGCCTCGGCCCGCTCGGCGAAGAGCACCGGCAGCCACACCAGGGAGCCGAACGCGGCCTGCGCGGTCAACCCCTGCAGGACCAGCCACCGGTTCGTCCGCCGGGCGAGGATCCGCGGCAGGTCGGCCCGGCTGATCCGGTAGTCGTACTCCGCCCCCGCGGCGAGCGCGTCGACCAGCTCCGGTTCGCTCTGGCCGCGCCGGATGTCGTACGTGAACAGGTACAGCACCGTGGCCGCCAGGCCGACGACGGCGAGCAGCAGGAACGGCCGACGCCAGTCCACGCTGCCGAGCAGCCCGGCGACGAGGGTTCCGGCCAGCGTGCCGACCCCCTGGGACAGCCCCCAGAAGCTCATCACCAGTCCCCGGCGGCGGGGTGAGATGAGGTCCGTGACCACGGAGAACCCGACGGAGCCGACCGCGCCCAGGCCGACCGCCGCGACCACCTGCGCGATAAGGAAGGTCAGGTAGTCACCGGCGAGGGCACTGCCTCCGGTGCCCACCGCCCAGATCAGCGTCCCGGCCATGAGCAGCGGTTTGCGGTTCGCCCGGTCGCCGACGTACGCCCAGCCGACCGCCGCCGCCGCGCTCACCACGAACGTCGCGGCGGTGACCAGGCCGAGCAGCCGCTGTGGCACCTCGAAGCCGTCGGCGATCGGGCCGTACAACGGCGGGACCAGCCCGATCGCCACATTGTCCAGCGAGGCGAGCAGCACGAAGACCACGACGCTGTAACCGCGGTGCAGGGGCGTGCCGCCCCAGGCACGCGTCATCCCGCCCCGGCTCAAGGTCATGCGTCGCAGCCAAGCAGCCCGAGGTCACGAGCGGGTGAAGGCCCGCCGTGACGGGTGCTGTCTCACCGGCCGCGGCGGGCGAAACAGGAGCCCGGGGCGGGAGGTGTGGCGGCCCGCCCCGGGCTTCCGTCAGCGCTCGATGACGTGGTCGCGGGCGGCGGCGTACCGCTCCCGGATCGCGGGGACCGGCTCGGCGGCGTACTCCTCGGTGCCGTCGAGGCGCCACGCGGGCGGCCCGTCGCCGCCCAGCGCGACCCACGCGGCCTGGCGCGCGGCGCCGTCGGCGACGTACTCGCCGGGCGGGGGCACGACCACGGGGCAGCCGAACACCTGCGGCGCGATCTTCCGCACCGCGATCGAGCGGGCGCCGCCGCCGACCAGGATCACCCGGCGGACCTCGGCGCCCTGGGCGACGAGGGCGTCCAGCCCGTCGGCGAGCGCGGCGAGCATCCCCTCCACGGCGGCCCGGGCGAGGTGGGCCGGGGTCGAGTTGCGCAGGGTCAGCCCGTGCACGGCGCCGGTGGCGGTGGGCCGGTTCGGCGTCCGCTCCCCCTCCAGGTACGGCACCATGACCAGCCCGTCCGCCCCGGCCGGCGCGGCGAGAGCCAGTTCGGCCAGCTCGTCCAGGTCGACCCGCAGCATCGACGCGGCGGCGTCCAGCACCCGCGCCGCGTTGAGCGTGCAGACCAGCGGCAGGTAACGGCCGGTGGCGTCGGCGAAGCCGGCCACGATGCCGGTGGGATCGGCGGATGGTCCCGAGGCGACGCTGAACACGGTGCCCGAGGTGCCGATCGAGACGACCACGTCACCGGGGCCGGCGCCCACGCCGAGCGCCGCCGCGGCGTTGTCGCCGGTGCCCGGCCCCAGCAGCACGCCGCCGCCGGCCGGCCCGGCCGGCGTGCCGTCGGCCGCGAGCGCGCCCGGGTGCAGCTCACCCGCGACCTCGGCCGGGCCGAGCACGGTCGGCACCTGGAGGCGCCGGCCGAAGGCCTGCTCCAGCAGGTCGAACCGGTACTTCCCGGTCGCCGGCGACCAGTAGCCGGTGCCGCTGGCGTCGCCGCGGTCGGTGCGCAGGCCGGTGAGGCCGGGCGACCCGGCCAGCCGCCAGGTGAGCCAGTCGTGCGGCAGGCAGACGGCGGCGACCCGGGCCGCCTGCTCCGGCTCGTGCCGGGCCAGCCAGCGCAGCTTGGTGACCGTGAAGCTGGCGACCGGCACGCTGCCCGCCGCGTCGGCCCAGAACCGGCGGCCGACCTCACCGCCGCCGGCCTCGTCGACCAGCTCGTCGGCCGCGTCGGCCGAGCGGGTGTCGTTCCAGAGCAGCGCCGGTCGGACGACCTGGCCGGCCTCGTCCAGGGCGACCATGCCGTGCTGCTGGCCGCCGACCGAGACGGCCGCGACGTCGTCCAGCCCACCGGCGGCGGCGACCGCCGCCCGTAGCGCCGTCCACCACGCGGCCGGGTCGACCTCGGTGCCGTCCGGGTGCGGGGCGCGGCCCTGGCGGACCAGTGCGCCGCTCTCCGCGTCCCGGATCACGACCTTGCAGGACTGGGTGGACGAGTCCACCCCCGCTACGAGCGGCATGGCGACCGCCTCAGCGCGCGCCGAGCAGGTGCTCGACGGCGAGCTGGTTGAGCCGGACGAAGCCGAACCCGCGGGTGGCGGCGGCATCCACGTCGAACTCCTCGAACGCCGAGCGGTCGTCGAGCAGCTCGGCGTAGCCCTCCCCGTCGTTCAGGGTCGGGGTGGCCAGCTCCGCCACCTTGCTGGCGGCCAGCGCCTCGGCCACCTCGGGGTCGGCGCGGAACGCCGCGGCCCGCTCCTTGAGCAGCAGGTAGGTCGCCATGTTCGCCTCGGCCGACGCCCAGACCCCGGCGATGTCCTCGGTGCGGGAGGGCTTGTAGTCGAAGTGCCGGGGGCCGTCGTACGCGGGCCCGCCCCCGGGGCCGCCGTTCTCCAGCAGGTCGACCAGGGCGAACGCGTTCATCAGGTCGCCGTGGCCGAAGACCAGGTCCTGGTCGTACTTGATGCCGCGCTGGCCGTTGAGGTCGAGGTGGAAGAGCTTGCCCTGCCAGAGGGCCTGGGCGATGCCGTGGGCGTAGTTCAGCCCGGCCATCTGCTCGTGGCCCACCTCGGGGTTGAGGCCGACCAGCTCCGGATGGGCCAGAGTGGAGATGAAGGCGAGCGCGTGCCCGACCGTGGGGAGCAGGATGTCGCCGCGCGGCTCGTTCGGCTTGGGCTCGAGCGCGAAGCGCAGGTCGTACCCGCGGTCGATGACGTACTGGGTGAGCAGGTCGACGGCCTCGCGGTAGCGCTCCAGCGCGGCGCGGACGTCCTTGGCGACGTCGTACTCGGCGCCCTCGCGGCCGCCCCACATCACGAAGGTCTTCGCGCCGAGGTCGGCGGCGAGGTCGACGTTGCGCAGCACCTTGCGCAGCGCGTACCGGCGGACGTCACGGTCGTTGCTGGTGAAGCCGCCGTCCTTGAAGACCGGGTGGGTGAAGAGGTTGGTGGTGACCATCGGGACGACCATGCCGGTCTCGTCGAGGGCCTTGCGGAACCGGGCGATGTGCTGGTCGCGGGTGGCGGCGTCGGCGCCGAACGGGATCAGGTCGTCGTCGTGGAACGTGATGCCGTACGCGCCGAGCTCGGCGAGCCGGTGCACCGCCTCGACCGCGTCCAGCTCGGGGCGGGTGGCGTCGCCGAACGGGTCCCGGGCCTGCCAGCCCACGGTCCAGAGCCCGAAGGAGAACTTGTCGGCGGGGGTGGGACGGGGTGCCATGGCAGCCTCCGAGGGGTGGGGTCGGCTATTTGTTCAGCGATTGAATTATTTGGCTGACCTGTGGCACTGTCAAGGGGTGACGCCTACCCCCGGCCCCGGCGGCGCGGTCCGCCAGGGCAGCCTGCGCGAGCTCAACCTCGCCGTGGTGCTCGGCCGGATCGCCGCCGCCGAGCGCCCGCCGTCCCGGGCCGACCTCGCCGCCGAGACCGGCCTCACCCGGGCCACCGTCTCCGCCGTCGTCGAGGACCTGATCACCGGCCGGCTGGTGACCGAGGCCGAACCGGCCCCGCGTACCGGTGCGGGCCGACCGGCCCGTGGGCTCGTGCTGGCCGGCAACGGTCCCGCCGGGCTCGGGCTGGAGATCAACGTCGACTACCTCGCCGTCTGCGTGGTCGACCTCGCCGGGCGGGTACGGCACCACACCGTGCGCCGCGCCGACCTGCGGCCGGTCTCCCCCACCGACGCGCTCCACCGACTCGTCGAGCTGGCCGGGCAGGCCCGGGCCGAGGCCGCCGCGCAGGGACTCACCCTGGCCGGAGCGGCGCTCGGCGTGCCCGGCCTGGTCGACGACGCCGGCACGGTCCGGCTGGCGCCCAACCTCGGCTGGCGGGACGTGCCGGTGCCGACGCTGCTCGCCGGACTCCCCCCGCTGACCGAACGGGTCGACGGCGTACCCCTGATCGTGGTCGACAACGAGGCGAACCTCTCCGCGCTCGGCGAGCTGCACGCCGACACCGACGGGCCGAGCAGCTTCCTGCACATCTCCGGCGAGGTCGGCATCGGCGCCGGGATCGTGCTCGACGGCGACCTCTTCCGCGGCGCCCGCGGCTGGAGCGGCGAGATCGGGCACATCCCCGTCCACTCGCAGGGGCGCAGCTGCCGCTGCGGCGGCCGGGGCTGCCTGGAGCAGTACGCCGGGCAGGAGGCGATCCTCGCCGCCGCCGGCCTGGACCGGGCCGACCTGCCGGCCGACACGGCCCCCCTCCGGCTGGCCGAACTCGCCACCGCCGGCTCGGCGGACGCGCTGGGCGCGCTGCACGAGGCCGGCACCGCGCTCGGCATCGCGGTCGCCTCCGTGGTGAACCTGCTCGACCTGGACACCGTGGTGCTCGGCGGCGGCTACGCCCCGCTCACCCCGTGGCTGCGCCCACCGGTGCTCGACGAGATCTCCCGCCGGGTGCTCACCGCCGCCTGGTCACCGGTCACCGTCCGACCGGCGGCCCTCGGCGCCGACGCCGCGGCGGTGGGGGCGGCCGGCTCGGTGGTGCGCCGGATCATCGCGCGGCCGGCGGGCTGGCTGGCGCGCACCGGCTGAGCGACCCGTCCCGGGTGGACCCGGCCGATCCCGGGCAGGCGGCCGCGGGTCAGGCCGTACGGGCCACCGGTGATCCGTCCGACCAGTCGCGGGGCGCGGGCAGGGTCGCGGCGTCGCCGTCGAACCCGTCCGGCCGGACCGGCACCGGCTCCACCGGGGCGGACTCGGCCTCCTGCCGGCGGGCGGTCTCGTCGAACTCCCGCATCCCGTGCAGCAGCGCCTCCCGGCTCTCCGCGGTCATCCCGGAGAGGATGCGGGCGAGCTGCTCCCGCCGGTCCTCCCGCAGCTCGGTGAGGAGGCGGCGGGCCTCCGGGGTGAGGTGCAGCGCGATCTCCCGACGGTCGAGCCGCCCCGGCTCGCGCTCCAGCATCCCGGCGGCCACGAGCCGGTCGCAGAGCCGGCTGGCCGAGCTGAGCAGCATGTCGAGCCGGCTCGCGAGCCGGCGGAGATTGATCCCGTCGTGCTGCTCGACCACCATCACCGCACGCAACTGCGCGCCGGACACGCGGCTGGTCGTCCGCTCCCGCGCCGCTTCCCATACGGTGAGTAGGGCACCCGCCGCAGCATCCAGTGCGGCAGCCATACTCGGCGCGGAGTCCGGTGGTTCGTGCAGTTCGGCCATGGTGGCCCGAGAGTACTCCGCCGAACCGGCGGATCGGGCCGCCGAACGAGGAGCGGGGAATGAGTAAACCGGTCAATCGGGCACGAGAGGCGCTTACCGACGCGCCGGCCCACCGGCTGGTCGACGCCGTCGCGGGCGTTCTCGCCGAGACGTACGGGATCACCGCCGCCGAGCTGCTCCAGGTCGACTACCGGCTCGCGGTCCTGCTGCCGCTCGGCGAGGGGGCGGGGATCACCAGCCCCGGGCACCCCGCCTGGCGCTGCTTCGACCACCAGGAGCCGGTGCTGGACGGCCCGACCGGGTACTTTCCGGTGAGCATGCGAGGTGAGCGGCGCGGCGTCCTGCGACTGGCTCCGGTGCCCGACGAGCCGGCCGTACGGGAGGAGCTCGCCCGGATCGCCACCGCGCTCGGCCACGAGCTGGCCGCCGTCTCCGCCGGCACCGACGTCTACCGCACCGCCCGACGCAGCCGACGCCTGACCCTCGCCGCCGAGATGCAGTGGGAGCTGCTGCCGGGGCGCAGCCGCACCCGGGCCGCGTTCCGCCTCGCCGGGCAGCTGGAGCCGGCGTACGCGGTGCGAGGAGACAGCTTCGACTGGTCCGACGACGGGCAGCGGCTCTGGGTGGCGATCATCAACGGGATGGGTGAGGGGGTCGCGGCGTCGATGCTGACCGCGCTGGCCACCAGCGCGCTGCGTAACGCCCGCCGGGCCCGGCTCGCGCTGGCCGATCAGGCCGCCCTCGCCGACCAGGCGATCTACGACCTGTACCGGGGAGACCAGTACCTCTCCGCCCTGCTGCTGGAGCTCGACCTGGAGAGCGGGGTGATGAGCGCCGTCGACGCCGGATCGCCCCAGCTGATGCGCGTCCGCGACGGCGAGGTGGTCGAGCAGCAGCTGGAGGCGCAGTTCCCCCTCGGCATGTTCGAGGCGACCGACTACCGCGAGCAGCGGTTCCCGCTGCACCGGGGGGAGCGGCTCTTCGTGCTCAGCGACGGGGTGATCGACGCGGTCGGGAAGCACGCCCACTACGGCGAGACGGCGCTGGAGCGTTTCCTGCGCCGTACCGGGCCGATGGAGCCACTGGACGCCGTCCGCTCGCTCCTCGGCGACCTGCGCGCGTTCGTGGCCGGCGACCTGATCGACGACGCCGTCGTGGTCTGCGTGGACTGGACGGGCAGGCGATCCTGACCCCGCCCGCTCAGTACGCCCCGCGGCCGTTGACCACCGCGCCGAAGGTCTTCCAGAGGATCGTGAGGTCGGCCGCGAGCGACCAGTTCTCCACGTAGTAGAGGTCGAGGCGGATGCCGTCCTCCCAGCTCAGGTCGGACCGTCCACTGACCTGCCAGAGCCCGGTCATGCCCGGCTTGACCAGCAGTCGCCGGGCCACGTCCCCGTCGTAGCGGGCCACCTCGGACGGCAACGGCGGTCGGGGGCCGACCAGACTCATCTGGCCGAGCAGGACGTTGACCAGCTGCGGCAGCTCGTCCAGCGACCACTTGCGCAGCAGCCGCCCCACCCGGGTGACCCGGGGATCGTCGCGCATCTTGAACATCAGGCCGTCGGTCTCGTTGCGGGCGGTCAGCTCGGTCAGCAGGGCGTCCGCGTTGACCACCATCGTGCGGAACTTCCACACCCCGAACTCGTGCCCGCCGCGGCCGACCCGGGTCTGCCGGAAGAAGACCGGCCCGCGGCTGTCCAGCCGGATGGCGAGGGCGATGACCGAGAGCACCGGCAGCAGCAGCGTCAACGCGACGCCGGCGGCGGCCCGGTCGACGAACCCCTTCACCAGCTTGCGCGTGCCCCGGAACTCGGGCGCCTCGACGTGGATCAGCGGCAGCCCGGCGACCGGACGGGTGTGGATGCGGGGGCCGGCCACGTCGGTCAGCGCCGGAGCGACGACGAGGTCGACGCCGGTGCCCTCTAGCTGCCAGCCGAGCCGGCGCAGCCGCGCGGCGGTCAGCTCACCCGACGCGGTGACGGCGACAGTGTCCGCGCCGATCGCGGTGGCGGCCTCGGGAATGCCCCGGAACGACCCGACCACCGGCACGTCACCGAGCCGCTGCGGCACCGGGGCGAGCAGCGCGTCCGGGATGCAGGCGCCGACCACGTGGTAGCCGGCGTACGGCTCACGCCGCAGGGTCTGCACCAGCTCCAGCACGTGGGCGGTGTCGCCGACCACCAGCACCTTGCGGGACCAGCCGCCGCCGTGCGAACGCGCCCGGTGCAGCCGCTTGCGGGCGGCGAACCGGGCCACTTCCAGGCCGAGGGTGCCGACCGCGAACGAGATCGCCAGGAAGCCCCGGGACACGCCCACGTCGGCCACGTAGCCGACGATGGCGATCCCACCGGCCAGGCGCAGGCTCGCGGTGCTCACCCGGCGGTACTCGTCCGCGCCGTAGCCGATCACCCGGTCGTCGTAGCAGCCCAACGCCTTGAGCGAGACCAGCCAGACGAGCACCAGCCCGGGCGCCACCAGCACGTAGGGGACCTTCGAACCGCTCGGCACCTCGTCGCCGAAGCGGGCGAGGTAGCCGACCAGCAGAGCGACGGTCAGAACGACGCTGTCCAGCACGACGAGGGCACGGACGTAGGCCCGTTCGTCGATGCGGGTCGCGGCTCCGGGCGTGGTGCCCTCCGGAGTCCACGGCGTCCTGGCAGGGGTCAACAGCGTAGCCGAGGTCACCAGCCCTCCCACTTCGCTCAGGACGGCCCCGGGTCGACTATCGGGCCGGGCGGGGGCCGACGATGCCGGGGCACGTCGACATCCTCCCTGACAACCATGGTGGCCGATTGCTTGCGACGTATTGCCGTCACTTTTCCTGGCCGTGGGCGCGGATGGAAGAGGGCCCGCCGTACCGATCGAGCGGTACGACGGGCCCCGAGGCTGTCCGGCGGGTCAGCGCGGCGCCGGTGGCCGCAGCGCGATGGCCTTCAGGAAGATGCCCCCGATCTCGGTCGGGTTCTTGGCGACGAAGCTTCCGCCACCGGTCACCTTCGTGATCGAGTCCAGCTCCGCCTTGCTCACGCCGTCGCCGATGCCGATCAGGATGACCTGCACCGGCCGATCCGGGTCGGCGAGGCCCTTCAGGTCGGCGAGGAGCTTCGCCTGGGAGATGCCGGACTTGTCATCGTTCTTGCCGTCGGTGAAGAGCACCACCGAGTTCACCCGGCCCGCCTGCCAGTCGCCCTGCACCCGCTTGTAGGCCGCGAGGATGGTGTCGTAGAGGCCGGTGTCACCGTCGGACGGTCGGATGGTGCTCAGCGCCGACTCCAACCTGCCCCGGTTGCCGGAGAGCGGCGCGATGCCCACCAACTCCTTGTAGTCCCGGGTTCCGACCAGGTTGGTGGAGAAGGTCCAGAGCCCGATCTGCCACGAGTTGTCGAAGAGACCGAGCCCGCGACGGGCCGCCTCGACCGTGACCTCCTCGCGGCTGCGGTTGTTGGCGGCCGGCACCTCCGCCTTCATCGAGCCGGAGACGTCGATGACGGCGAGCATCCGGCCGGTCTGGGTGGCGATGGACCAGCTGGAGACGACCCGGTCGATCGAGTCGCCGTCCAGCCCGCCGGCCGCCGTGCCGCCACCGTTCGGCGCGGCCGGCGTTCCGGCCGGGCTGGGAGCGCCCTGCGGCGCCTCGAACCCCGCGCCCCAGTTGCCGTCCGGCGCCCGCAGCCCGCGCGCGGCCAGCCGGTCCCGGAAGTCGCCGGTGGTCAGCAGCTCGAAGAGCACCCGGGCCGCCGAAGCCTTGTCCGGCTCGACGCCGGGCAGCACGGCGAACGGATAGTCCAGCGGCGCCGGCGCCGGTTCCAGGTAGAGCGCGGCCAGCGGGACCGGCGGCTTCGTCTTGTTGTAGGCGATCACGTCCTCTTCGGAGAGGGCAGCGGCGCCGAGGCCGCTCGCGATCGCCGCCGGATCGGTCGACTTCGGGAACCGCTCGAGCAGGTCGGTGCGGAGGGCGGAGCGACCCGTGGCCAACGCGCGTAGCGCGCCGACAGTCGTCTCCTGGTCGCCGCCCGCGCCGCCCGCGGCCGCGGTCAACGACAGCAGGCCGGAGAGCCCGGCGCTGTCACGGGTGGGCTCGACGATGCCGGTGGAGAGCGGCTTGCTGCTGTTCACCTGCTTGAGCAGGTCGGTCCACTTCAGCTTCGCGTTCGGCCAGTCGAGCCGCATGGCGATCGGTTGGGGCATCGCGACGACCACCGGGCTGCGCGCGATCGACGCGCCGTTGGTCGGCGCGAAGGCGGTCGCCTCCTTCTTGAGCCGGACCAGCCAGGTGGACGAGTCCGGAATCCAGACGTCCGGCGCCACGGCCGTGCCGCTGGCCTGGCCCACGCCGGCCAGGACCGCGCCGTGCTTGGCGGCGACCACCGCCGCGACGTCGACCGGCTCACTGGCGCTGACGTTGACGGCGATACAGGTGCCGCCCACCGCCGCGCCGTCCTCGACCCACTGTGAGGCGGCGGCGTCGACCGCGGGGGCCAGCTCCGCCGACACGGCCACCGAGAGCTGGATCTGACCCGAACACGCGGGTTGTATCAACTCCCGGTAACCGAACCAGGTGCCCGCCGCAACAACGACGAGCGCCGTCGCCGATGCGGCGGCGGCGACTCCGGAAATCTTCGAACGCATGCGATGGCGGCCTGCAGACACGCAGACAATCTTGCGTACCCAGCGGCTGAACTGCCATGACCGTTCGGACGAAAGTTACGGAGGAGAAACAGTTGATCAACGTTTAGGAACTGAGGGTTACCAACCGGCCTCGCGGTGTGGCCGATCCGGTCGCCGTACGCCCCGACTCAGGGCAGCACACACGTCGGGCTCGGCACCGGCAACGGCTCATCGACCGGCTCGAGCGCCCCCGTCGACGCGTCGACCCGGAAGGTGCGAATCATGTGCGCTCGCTCGTCGGCCACGTAGAGGTGCTCCCCGATCAGCGCGAAGTGACGGGGCCACTCCCCGCCGGTCTCCACCTCGGCCACCAGGTCCGGCCGGTCGCCCCGCAGATCGAAGACGGCGACGGTGCCGACGCCACGATTGGCCACGTAGAGGAAGTTCCCGTCCGGCCGTACCGCGATCTCCGACGGCTGCACGTGCCCGGGCCGGCCGCTCGCGTTCACCCGGCTGAGCTCCCGCAGCGACCCGTCGGCCGTCAACTCGTACGTGGTGACCGTCGCGTCCAACTCGCCCACCAGGTGAACGCGCCGCCCGTCCGGATGGCGGGTCAGGTGTCGAGGGCCCGCGCCGGGCGTGGTGCGCAGCCGCGCGCCCCGAGGCGTCAGCCGGCCCGAGGCGGGGTCCAGGTCGTACCGGTAGACCGAGTCCGTTCCGAGGTCGACCGCGAGCAGCGGGCCGTCGGCGGGCCCCGGGGAGACCATGTGCGCGTGCGCCCGCTCCTGCCGCTGCGGATCCGGACCGTGCCCCTCGTGCGCCACCAGATCGGTGCGCTCGCCGGGCACCCCGGCGGAGTCGAGCGGAAAGACCGTGACGCTGCCGCCGCCGTAGTTGGCGGCCACGAGGTGACCACCGCCCGGGAGCACGGCCAGGTGGCACGGCTCGGCACCACCGGTGGCCCGGCTGGCCAGCGGCGTCAACTCCCCGGCCGGACCCACCCGCCACGCACTGACCGCCCCGTCGGCCAGCTCGTTGACGGCGTACAGCACGGGCCGGGTCGGGTGGCGGGCCAGGAACGACGGCGAGGCGGTCGGCGCGACGGTGTCCAGCAGCGTCAACGTGCCGGACGCCGGATCACGGCGGGCCGTCATGACCCCGATTCCGCGCCCGCCGCTCTCCGCCGTGTAGCACCCGATGTGGACGACCTCAACCCGACCGTTCACCTGATCCGCCCTCCGCCGACGCCTCCGTCAGATCCAACCAGAGACTTCCCCCGTCGCCGCCCGGTCAGCCATCGGTGCGTGATTTCTTTCCCGATGGACAGCCGAACAGCAGGCTTCGACGGCCGACCTCCGGCCGCGGGCTTTCGACGGCCGCCGGGCGGCCGCGGGCTTTCGACGGCCGACGTCCGGCGGTGCGAATGGCGAGGCTCAGGCCACCGGCACCGGCTCGCCCCGCTGCCGGGCGACGTGCTCGACCAGGCCGATCAGCACCAGCTTGCCGGACTGCCGATCCCGCGCGTCGCAGAGCAGCACGGGCACCTCCGGGTCGAGGTCCAGTGCGCGACGTACGGTCGCCAGGTCGTACTGGCGAGCGCCGTCGAAGCAGTTCACCCCCACGACGAACGGGATGCCCCGCTGCTCGAAGTAGTCGATCGAGGGGAAGCAGTCGGACAGCCGACGGGTGTCGGCCAGCACCACCGCGCCGAGCGCCCCGAAGGCCAGCTCGTCCCAGAGGAACCAGAAGCGGTCCTGTCCCGGGGTGCCGAACAGGTAGAGCTGGAGGTCCTCGTTGATGGTGATCCGGCCGAAGTCCATCGCGACAGTGGTGGTGGATTTCCCCTCCACGCCGGAGATGTCGTCGGTGTCGGCCCCGGCGCCGGTCAGGATCTCCTCGGTCTGCAGGGGCCGGACCTCGCTCAACGCGCTCACCAGCGTCGTCTTGCCGGCGCCGAACCCACCGGCGATGAGGATCTTCAGCGCCAGGGGCACCCGGGTACCGGCGCCCGTCCGGTCAAAGCGCACGGAGTCCACTGACCACCGCCTTGAGAATGTCGTCGTCGGGAATGGAGGAGGCGGTGAGCGGCTCGTGCACCGCGATCAGGCCGCGCGCGAGCAGGTCGCCGAGGAGCACCCGGACGACGCCGACCGCGAGATCCAACTCGGCCGCCAGCTCCGCCACCGGCACCGGCCGGTGGGTCAGCTCGACGAGTCGTCGGTGCTCCGGCGCGAGCTGCGGGTCGGCCGCGTTCGCCTGCGGCCCCGCCAAAATGAACGCGACCAGGTCGAACCCGTCGGCGGCGGAACGGACCCGGCCGCCGGTGAGCGTGTAGGGGCGGACGACCGGGCCTGCGGCGTCGTCCAGCCACTCGTGGTGCGGCCGCGGCGGCTCAGCCAGCATCGACGGCACCCGCGGACGGCCGGGCCGGGGCGGTGAGGTACTCACCCACCCGGATCACCAGCATCGCCATCTCGTACGCCACCAGACCCATGTCCGCATCGGCGTCGCTGACGACGGCGAGGCAGGCGCCCTGCCCGGCGGCGGTGACGAAGAGGTACGCCGACTCCATCTCCACCACGGTCTGCCGCACCGGCCCGCCGTCGACGTGCCGGCTCGCGCCGCGGGCCAGGCTGGCGAATCCGGCGGCCAGGGCGCACAGGTGCTCGGCATCGGCCCGGTCCAGATCGGCGGTGGAGCCGAGGAGCAGCCCGTCCGCCGACAGCACCACCGCCTCGCGGGCGGCCGGTACCCGTTGCACCAGCTCGTCGAGCAGCCAGTCGAGATCGGCGCTCTGCTTCGTCGGTTGCTGCACTAGGCGTCCCTCTCAGGATCGGTCGGTTCTCCGCCGGCCATCGGAGTGCCGGACGGCGGGGCCGGGTCGGGGCTGGTGCCGGGCGCCGGGCCGGTCGACGCCACCACGCGCCCACGGGCCACGTCGGGGCCGATGCCAGGCGCCGGGCCGGTCGACGCCGCGGCGCGTCCACGGGCGGTGCCCGCCTGCAACGCCGCCATCACCCGGCGCACCTCCTCGGGCGGACGCGGCGTCGGTGTGTCGTCGGCCGGGTGCGCCGAGGGGGCGGGCGGGGGCCGTCGGCGGACCCGTCGGGGCAGGCCGTCCAGGTCGCTCGGGGAGGTCTCCCCTGCTTCCGTCGAGGGCGGCGCCTCGACGGGCAATGGCGGCGCGAGCTGCTCGGCCACCGCATCGGAGCCGGCGGTCGTCGGCACCGGTGTGGAGGCGCGGCGGCTCGTGGCCACCCGTGGCCGGGGCGCCGCGCCACTTCGGGCGGCGGTCAGGCGACGCTCGGGCACCCGGCCGACGACGTCCCCCACGCCCGGGGCCGGTTCGTCGGTGACCAGCTCCGCCGGGATGAGCACGACGGCCGTGATCCCGCCCGCCTCCGACCGGCGCAGGTTGACCCGTACGGCGTGCCGGGCGGCCAGCCGCGCCACCACGAAGAGGCCGAGCCGGGCGCTCTCGGCGGGGTCGAACTCGGGCGAGCGGGCGAGCCGCCGGCCCGCGTCCTCCAGCGCGGCGTCGGACATACCCAGACCGCGGTCGGTGACCTCCAGGGCGTACCCGTTGGCCACCCGCTGACCGTTGACGCTGACCCGGGTGGCCGGCGGGGAGAAGGCGGTGGCGTTCTCGATCAGCTCGGCGAGCAGGTGGATCACGTCGCCGACCGCCCGCCCGAGCACTCCGGCCGGCTGCACGTCCACGATGTCCACCCGGTCGTACGCCTCGACCTCGGAGATCGCGCCACGGACGAGGTCCACGACCGCGACCGGATTGCGCCAGCCCCGGCCGGGGGCGGCCCCGGCCAGGATGACCAGGTCCTCGGCGTGCCGGCGCAGTCGGGTGGCGATGTGGTCCACCTGGAAGAGCTCGGCCAGCTCGTCCGGGTCCTCGGTGCCCCGCTCCATCCGGTCGAGCAGGGCGAGCTGCCGGTGCACCAGGCTCTGGCTGCGCCGGGCGATGTTCAGGAAGACCTCGTTGAGTCCACGTCGCAGGGTGACCTCGTCGACAGCCGCCCGGATGGCGGTGCGTTGCACCTCGTTGAACGCCCGGCCGACCTGGCCGATCTCGTCGTCGCCGTACTCCAACGGGGGTGCCTCGCGGGCCACGTCGACCTGTTCGCCCCGCCGTAGCCGGGTCACCACCTCCGGCAGTCGCGCTTCGGCCAACTCCAGGGCCGCGGTCCGTACGCCGCTGAGCCGGCGGGCCAGCGTCCGGCCGACCCGCACCGCGACCAGCACCGAGGCGACGACGGCGACCAGCCCGAGCACCCCGGCGACGGCGAGCCGGACGAGGATCCGGATCGCGTTCGGCACCGAGCGGTCGGCGAGCCCGTCGGCGGCGTCCAGCTCGTACTCCCGCAGCTGCTGCTGCACCTCGTCGTAGCTGGCCTGCCAGCCGGCCGGGTCGACCGACGGCACCGTCCGGGAATCTCCGGCGACCAGGCGGTCCTGCATCACCCGTAGTCGCGCGAAGGCCGGCTGCTCGGTCAGCCGTTGGTAGGCGGCCCGCTCCGCGGCGGGCAGGTCGGCCACCGCGTCCTCGGTGAGGAAGCGGTGGTTGCCGATGATCTGCACCAGCCGGGCGTGCTCCCCCTCGGCGTACCGCCCGGCGGTCACCACCCCGCTGAGCAGGGCGTCGGCCTGCGCGAGCAGTTCCCGGGACCGGCCGAGCTCGGTCAACGCGCGGGACTCCCGGTTGAGTTCCGGCTCGGGCAGCGTCGCGGTGGCGGCGAACGCCTGGAAGGCCGATCCGATCATCCCGTTGTAGAGCCCGAAGGCGCCGGCCCGGTCCAGTCTCCGCTGGTCGATGAAGCCCCGGCCGGCGGGGAGCGCGTCCAGGGCGGTGACGAGTTGGTCGATCCGGGCCTGGAGAGACGCGTCCGCGGCGTCCCGCAGCTCCTCGCCCGTGACCCGGCGGCGCAGCTCGGCGAGCGCCCGGTCGGTGCGTTCCCGCTGCTCGGCGAGGGCGGGCAGCGGCCTGGTGCCGGCGAGCTGCTCGACGGTGAGGCGGCGCTCCCGTTGCAGCTCGGCGACGGCTGCGTCGCCGGGGCGGCCCAGGTCGTAGCGGAACGTACGGGCGGAGAGCAGGTCGAGCGCCGGCCCGAAGGTCAGCGTGGTCGCGAAGATCCAAAGTGCCAGCAGTGCCGTCACCGGCACGACGACCAGCGCCGTCAGCTTCGAGCGGATCGGCCAGTCGCGCGTTCTCATCGGACCTCGCCCGGGCGGTGTGGCAGGAGGAGCGCCGGCGACGGCCGGGCAGCGCTCCCACCGGGCAGCCTCCCGGCACCTGGCGCCGGGCACCGGCACGGGCGCCTTGGGCAGGATACGTAATCGCGGCAAGATGCACTACCGCCCGTTGCGGTCACCACAACGCTCCGATGTGGAGCCGGGCGGGCGCGGGTCGACCGGTGGTGACCGGCGATCGTCGGAGCCGCACGACCGGACGCCGGCCACGCCAGGACCGGGTCCTCGTCGACCCCGCCTCGTCGACCCCGGTTCGCCGCTGGCCCAGGGCTGCTCCCCCGGCGCTCCGCGATCCGGCGACTCCACGGTCTCGACGAGGTCGGGTGCGGCGAGCGGCCCCACCGGCCGCCGCCCCGGTCCGGGAGTCGCCGTGGAATCGGCAACTTCCAGGTCGGAAACCGGACAAGCCGCGCAGCGAGGGCGTACCGGCGCGGCGGAGCGCAGGGATCGCCCAGGAAAGTACGGCGGATCGGGATTGGCGATCGGTGAGGCGAGGGAATACCGGGTGACGAAGGAGGAGCCATGTCGCCCACGCAGATAATCGTCATCCTCGTCGCCGTACTGGTGCTCGTGGCGATCGCCGTCGCCGCTCGCTCGTCGGCGCGCCGGCGGTCGTTGCGCAACCGGTTCGGCCCGGAGTACGACCGGGTGGTCGCCGAACGGGACAGCCGCGCGGCCGCCGAGCGGGAGTTGCGCGAGCGGGAACGCCGGCACTCGGAGTTGGCGCTCACCCCGCTCACCCCGGAGTCCCGGGCCCGCTACACCGCCGCCTGGGAGGAGCTCCAGGTCCGCTTCGTCGACTCCCCGGCCGACGCCGTCGGCGACGCGGACGAACTGGTCACCCGGCTGATCGCCGAGCCCGGGTACCCCACCGGTGACTTCTCCGACCAGATCGCCCATCTCTCCGTCGAGCACGCCCGCACGCTCACCCACTACCGGGACGCGCACGAGATCCACCTGCGCAACAGCCGGGGCGAGGCCGACACCGAGGAGCTGCGGCAGGCCGTCGTGCACTACCGCTCGCTCTTCGCCGACCTGCTCGGCGAGGAGCCGGTGCATCCCCGGCCACCGGAGCAGCGCCGGCCGGAGGAGCACCCCGAGCCCCGCGCGTCAGAGGCGGAGCCCCCGGCGCAGCGCCGCCCGGAGCAGGCCCACGACGCCACCAACCGCTGAGGAGGCACCGCGATGCGCCAGGACAAGCAGCAGGTGAGCAACGACCAGCCCGAGGCCGTCCGGTCCGCCCCGGTACCCGTGCCGCCCGGCGGCGACGGTGGTGGGCGGACGGAGGTGCCGGAGGACGCGCTGGACGACCGGGGCACGTTCGACGATCCGTCGGTGACCGGCGACGACGCCCGGACCGGGCGGACCGACGCCGACGACGACACCCGGGTCGCCCGAACGGCGCAGCGGGACGCCGGTGAGGGCGGCTTCCACGAGCCGGGGCCGGTGCCGACCGCCCTCGGCGCCCCCACGGTGGCCGGCGCCGTCGCCGCGTCCGCACTCGCCAGCCCACGTCCGGAGGACGAGCCGGACGCCCGGGAGGAGCGGACGGCGCGACCGGGCGACGGCGCCGAGGAGGGCACCCGCGAGGGCCCGCGGGCCGATCCGACGGCCGAACTGCACCGCCGGGGCACCTCGGTCACCGCGTCGGCCGCGTCCGGGGCGGTCCGGACGGACCCGTCGGCGACGCGCACCGTCGTGCCACCCGGCGCGGTCGAGGGCGGTCCGGAGCGACGGGCGGACCTGACCGCGTCCGGCGGCGACCCCGACGCGGGAACGGTCGACGCGGCCGGCTACGGCAGCCCCGTCCCCGGGGCGGTCGACCCGGACGCGGTCTCGCCCGACGCCGATCCCACCCGCTCCACGGGGCACGAGATGCCGGGCTCCGCCCCGGCCGGCCGGTCCGGCACCCTCGCCTCGGCGGGAACCGCCCGACCGGCCGGCTCCACCGTGGCCGCCGAGCCGGCGAGCCTCTTCGACGCGCTGACCGCGCAGGGGTTCCGCGATCGCTGGCGGGACGTCCAGCTGCGCTTCGTGGACGACCCACGGGCCGCGGCCGGCCACGCCGAGGCGCTCGTCGAGGAGGCCATCGAGGCGCTCTCCGCGGCGCTGGCGGCGCAGAAGAGCAGCCTCGGCAGTTGGCAGGGGGACGGCTCCGCGGACACCGAGGAGCTACGGATGGCGGTCCGTCGCTACCGGGACTTCCTGGACCGCGTGCTCGGTCGTTGACCGTCCACGAGGGCGCCCCGGCCATCGGCCGGGGCGCTTTCGTGTTTCCCGGCCGGTGAACCTCCGATCCAGGCGTGGACTCCGGTGGCCTCGGGTAGTAGGCCGCCCGCGAGACGCGACCGGTGGGACGAGAGGTGACGCGGATGGACGGCGGCGGACTTCGGCTCGACATGAACGCCTTGGACTACGTCCTCCTGGCGCTCTACTTCGTCACGGTGCTCGGCGTCGGCTTCGCCGCCCGCCGGGCGATCCGCACGAGCGTCGACTTCTTCCTCTCCGGCCGGTCACTGCCCGCCTGGGTGACCGGCCTGGCCTTCGTCTCCGCCAACCTCGGGGCCTTGGAGATCATCGGTATGGCCGCCAACGGCGCTCAGTACGGCGTGATGACGCTCCACTACTACTGGGTCGGTGCCGTGCCGGCGATGGTCTTCCTGGGCATCGTGATGATGCCCTTCTACTACGGCTCCCGGGTTCGTAGCGTGCCCGAGTACCTGCGGCTGCGCTTCAACCGCCCGACCCACCTGCTGAACGCGATCAGCTTCGCGGTCGCCCAGGTGCTGATCGCCGGGGTGAACCTCTACGCGCTGGCGCTGGTCATGCAGGCGCTGCTCGGCTGGCCGCTCTGGGTGGCCGTCATCGTCGGCGCCGCGATCGTGCTGGCCTACATCACCATCGGCGGCCTCTCCGGCGCGATCTACAACGAGGTGCTCCAGTTCTTCGTGATCCTGGCCGGGCTCATCCCGGTCACCGTGATCGGTCTGGTGAAGGTCGGCGGCGTCTCCGGCCTGATGGACGCGGTCCGCGACTCGAAGCTCGGTGCGGCGGGGTTGCACGCCTGGCAGGAGACCGGCAGCTCGGCCAATCCGCTCGGGGCGCACTGGCTCGGCATCGTCTTCGGGCTCGGTTTCGTGCTCTCGTTCGGCTACTGGACGACCAACTTCGCCGAGGTGCAGCGCGCGCTGTCGGCGAAGAACATGAGCGCGGCCCGGCGTACGCCGATCATCGCCGCGTACCCGAAGCTGCTGATCCCGGTCGTCACCGTGATCCCCGGTCTGATCGCCCTGGTGACCGTGAAGGGCCTGGGCGCGTCGAGCGGCGACCTGCAGTACAACAACGCGATCCCGCTGTTGATGCGGGACCTGCTCCCCAACGGCGTGCTGGGGGTGGCGGTCACCGGCTTGCTCGCCTCGTTCATGGCCGGGATGGCGGCCAACGTGAGCGGCTTCAACACCGTGTTCACGTACGACATCTGGCAGGCCTACGTCCGCCGCGACCGGCCGGACGACTACTACCTCCGGATCGGCCGGTACGCCACCATCGGGGCCGTCGTGATCGGCATCGGCACCGCCTTCATCGCGGCCGGGTTCAGCAACATCATGAACTACATCCAGGCCCTCTTCTCGGTCTTCAACGCCCCGCTCTTCGGCACCTTCATCATCGGGATGTTCTGGAAGCGGATGACCGCGCTGGCCGGCTTCTGGTCGCTGCTCTCCGGCACCGTGGTGGCGGTCGGGACCTATCTGCTGTACCGGGCCGGAGTGATCCACTTCAACTCGGACCTGGAGGAGAGCTTCTGGGGGGCGGGCCTCGCCTTCGGCACGGTGGCCGTGGTCGCCGCGATCCTCACTCCGCTGACCAGGCCGAAGCGCGACGAGGACCTGCGCGGGCTGGTCTACGGCACGGGCGGCGTCGACCTGAAGGGGGACGTGCTGGCCGGGGACGCCGCCTGGTACCGCTCCCCGCTGCTGCTCGGCGTGATCGCCCTGGCCCTGGCCGTCGTCCTCTACATCCCGGTCTTCTAGGAAAGGTGTTGGCGCCATGGAGAACCGCAGCGAGCCGGCTCGCGATCCGCTGGCCGGTGAGGACGAGACGGAGGCGCGCCGCTCGGCCGCCGCGCGCCTGTTCGACATCCGCCGGGTGATCGGTGGTCTCTTCGCGGTGTACGGAGTGATCGTCACCCTGATGGGCGTCTTCGACGGCCGGGCCGAGCTCGACAAGGCGGAGGGCGTCCGGATCAACCTCTGGGCGGGTCTCGCGATGCTCGCCTTCGGCCTGCTCATGCTGCTCTGGCAGTGGCTGCGCCCCGCCGAGCCGCCCGCCACCGGGGAGCGGGAGCGGGTGGCCGGCCAGCCGGACGACCCCGGGGCCGACTCCACGGCCCGGTCCTGACCAGCCGAGTCCGGGCCTGGCTCGGGTTCGTTCCAGCGGGCCGGCGCGAACACCCCGCGGCGCACCGGGCATGACGGGCCGCCCGCGGGGTACGCGATCGGATCAGGCAACGCGTGAGAGGCGCCTCGGGACAGGAGGGCAGCAGCATGAGCGATCGTGACCGCCAACCGCCGCTGGAGGAGAGCCCGGAGATGGCCGCGGCGGTGGACGACGACAGCACCGTCCCGCAGCTCCGGACGGGCGGCGGGGCGGATCGGGACAACCCGTCCTTCGCCCAACCGGGTGACCTCACCGGGCCGGAGGCCTCGACGGAGGACCTGCTCGGCGACCCGTACGCGGCGGGCACCGGAGCGACCGGGACCGGCACCGGCGCGGGCGGCGACAACATCCGTACCGGCGGGGAACAGCCCTGGGACCCGGAGGACCTGGTGATGGCCCGGGGGCAGGACCTCACCCCGGAGAACCTCGAACGGGCCCGCCGGGACCTCGACGAGCTGGGCCAGGCCGCCGTGGAGCGCACCGTGCCCTGACCTTCGGCAGACAGCAGGAGGCCCCTGCCCGACGCGAGATGCGGTCGGGCAGGGGCCTTGTCGTGCGCCGTGCCCGAATTCGGACCTGGCCAAATCACCCAGGCCCGCCCAAGCCGTGGGGAGAGCGCAGGCGCGGACAGCACGGCACCAACCCTCCCGAGTGACACCGCTGGGAGCGAAAGCCGCGTACCACCCGCCAAGTGCTTACACCGCATAAACGTAGAAACACGAATCTTTCCCTTCATAAGTCATGAAACGGTCTAACGTCAGTCTCAGCTCGGGTGCGCCGAGTTCAGGACAACAGGGATGGAGTGACGCAGGTCATGGCTAAGAAGATGCTCGGGAAGATCGTCGCGGGCGCCGCCCTCGGTGGGGCGTCCCTCCTGGTTTTCACCCCCGGAGTCGCGCTCGCGGACGGGCACCACGACGGCAAGGACCGGGACGGGAAGGTCCTGGCCAAGCCGCACGTCGTGAAGGCCGGCGAAGAGGTCAAGCTCCTCGAGATCTGCTCCGAGAAGCAGGAGCACGCCTTCGTGTGGTCGAAGGTCACCGGCAAGGTCGACCTCAAGCCCGTGAAGGACGACCGGCGCGAGGACCGGGGCGACGAGCACGGCAAGGACGACAACCGCAAGGACGAGCACGGCAAGGACGACAAGGACGAGCACGGCAAGGACCAGAACGGCAAGGACGAGCACGGCAAGGACGACAAGGGCAAGGACGAGCACGGCAAGGACGAGCACGGCAAGGACGAGCACGGCAAGGACGAGCACGGCAAGGACGAGCACGGCAAGGACGACAAGGGCAAGGACGACAAGGGTCGTGAGCACGAGGCTCGGGACGACTCGGGTCGTGACTACGAAGGCAGCGAGAACGGCGGCGACTGGCAGAACGGCGAGCGGACTTCGGCGAACGGTGGTCAGGGCGCGGCCGCCGACGACCCCAAGAAGGAAGAGGACCGCAAGCACGAGGACCGCAAGGACGAAGACCGCAAGAACGAGGACCGCAAGGACTGGAACGGCTACGAGCACGGCCAGGACGCGGGCCGCGAGGAGCACGGCGACAAGAAGGACGACAAGAAGAAGGACGACAAGAAGGACGAGGAGTCCCGCAGCCACGAGGAGAACGGCTCGTGGGAGAACGGCGGCAGCGAGTACGGCTCGGAGAACGGGTCGGAGTACGGCTCGGACTCGAAGAAGGACGAGGAGTCCCGCGACCACGAAGAGAAGCGCTCGTGGGAGAACGGCGGCAGCGAGAGCGGCTGGAACGGCGAGGAGTCCCGCGAAGGCGGCGACAAGGGCTGGGAGCACAAGCGTGACTTCGTCTACTACGGCGAGGCCAAGGTCGACAAGGACGCCAAGCCCGGCCGCTACGAGCTGAAGGGCTCCTGCGGCGAGGGCGAGCTGGTCGTCCTGCCGCGCGGTGGGGTCGACGGTGGTGACGGCGGCGTGGCCGGCGGCACCGACATGAACCTGGCCGCCGGGGGTGCGAGCCTGCTCGGCGCCGCCGCCCTGGGCGGGATCGTGCTGATGCGTCGTCGGCGGACCGATGAGTCGGTCGCCTGACGCGACGGCGACAAGGGCCGGCGGCCGTCACGGGAAACCGTGGCGTGCCGCCGGCACCGTTGTCGTCGTCCTGCTCGCCATGGCCGGCGTCGGCATGATCGGCGCCTCTATGACGACCGCCTCCGCGCCCCGCCCGCCCCAGCCCCTGGCCCAGGCCGGCCCCGAGCCGAGCCAACTGGCCGAGGCGGACCAGCCGGCCGAGGGGGACCCAGCGCCCACCGGACTTCCCCGCGCGACGCCCACCACCATCGCGATCCCCCGGATCGGGGTGGACGCACAGATCATGTCGCTCGGGACCAACCCGGACGGAACGGTACAGGTGCCTCCGCTGGAGCAGGCCGACCGCGCGGGCTGGTACGAGCCGGGGCCGAGCCCCGGCGAGGTCGGCAACGCGGTCATCGTCGGTCACGTGGACTCGGCCGCGATGGGCCCCGCGGTCTTCTTCGACCTGGGCGCGATGCAACCCGGTGACACGGTCACGGTCAACCGGTCGGACGGGCGGCCGGCCACGTTCCGCGTCGACTCGGTCAAGTCGTACCCGAAGGACCAGTTCCCGACCGAGTTGGTCTACGGGCCGAGCGAACGGCCCGGACTACGGGTGGTCACCTGCGGCGGCCAGTTCGACGAGACCGCACGCAGCTACCTGAACAACGTGATCGTCTTCGCCAGCCTGGTCGGCTGAGGAGAGGGCAGGATCCGGCCGGTCGGGATGCCCCGACCGGCCGGATCACGTGCGGTCCCCGGTCAGGCCGCGGCGGAGGTCCGCACCAGGGTGCGGATCTGGCGCAGCAGCACTGACAGCGCGGCGAGATCCGCCCGGGACTCGTCGAACTCGCCCATCGCCCGCCGGGTCCGGTGGATGGAGGTCGAGTTCGACTTCTCCCACTGCTGCACCCGCTCCTGCGGCGACAGGTCGTCCGGCGTCGAGTCGAGCACCTCGGCGGTGAGCGCGGCCAGCGCGGCGTACAGGTCGTAGCGCAGCGCCATCCGGGCCAGCGTCTGCCACCGGTCCTCCCGCGGCAGCAGGGAGATCTTCGACAGCAGCGAGTCCACCCGGAAGAGGTCGGAGAGCACGAAGTAGACCGGAGCCACCTCGCCGACGTCCCGTCGCCGGTTCGCCGCCGTCTCCACCACGTCCAGCAGGCCGAAGCTGTACATCAGCCGGGTCGCCTGCTCGGCCAGCTCGCGCGGCAGGCCCCGCTCCGTCATCGAGTCGATGTGGGCCGTGATGGCCTCCCGCTCGCTGCCGTAGAAGAGGCTCTCCAGGCCGGGCAGCAGCCGCGCCACGCCGTCGCGGAGCCGGCGGATCTCCGCCGGTACGTCGATCGGCGAGCGACGGTTGGTGACCAGCCACCGCACCGCCCGGTCGAGCAGCCGGCGGGTGTCCAGGTAGACGCTGGTCTGCAACTCCGGCGAGACCTTGTTGTCCAGGGCCTCGACCGCGTCCCAGAGCTCCCCCAGCCCGAAGACCTCACGGACCACCACGTACGCCCGGATCACGTCGGCCGCCGAGGCCGCCGTCTCCTCCGTCACCCGGAACACGAACGAGATGCCGCCCCGGTTGATCGCCTCGTTCACCAGCACCGTGGTCACGATGTCCCGGCGGAGCCGGTGCCGGGCCATCCGGTCGGCGAACCGCTCGCGCATCGGCGTCGGGAAGTAGTTGACCAGGACGTCGGTCGTCCACTCCTCGTCGGCGAGCCCGTCGGCGAGGATGTCCCGCTCGAGGACGATCTTGACGTACGCGAGCAGCACCGCGAACTCCGGAGCGGTCAGTCCGGACTCCACCCGGACCGCGAGCTCCTCGTCCGGTGGCAACGCCTCCAGCGACCGGTCGAGCGCACCCGAGCGCTCCAGGTCGTTGATCATCCGCCGGTGCACCGGCAGCAGGGACGCGGCCTGCGCCTGGGCGTTGTTGATCGCCCGGGCCTGGTCGTAGTTGTCCCGCAGCACCAGCTCCGCGACCTCGTCGGTCATCTCGGCGAGCAGCTCGTCCCGCGCCGCCGTGGTCAGCTCCTCGTCGGCGACCGCGGTGTTGAGCAGGATCTTGATGTTCACCTCGTGGTCGGAGGTGTCCACGCCGGCCGCGTTGTCGATGAAGTCGGTGTAGATGCGACCACCGGTCAAGGCGTACTCGATCCGGCCGAGCTGGGTGAAGCCCAGGTTGCCGCCCTCACCGACGACCCGGCAGCGCAGGCTCCTGCCGTCGACCCGGATCGCGTCGTTGGACTTGTCGCCCACCTCCGCGTCGGTCTGGCTGGAGGCCTTGACGTACGTGCCGATGCCGCCGTTCCAGAGCAGGTCCACCGGCGCGGTCAGGATCGCCCGCATCAGCTCCTGCGGCGAGAGCTGGTTCACGCCGTCGTCCAGGCCGAGCCGCACCCGGATCTGCGGCGAGATCGGGATGGACTTGGCGGTACGCGGGTAGATGCCGCCCCCCGCCGAGATCAACTCCGCGTTGTAGTCCTCCCACGACGAGCGGGGCAGGTCGAAGAGCCGCTTCCGCTCGGCGTACGACGTGGCCGCGTCCGGTTCCGGGTCGAGGATGATGTGCCGGTGGTCGAAGGCGGCCACCAACCGGATGTGCTCCGAGAGGAGCATTCCGTTACCGAAGACGTCGCCGGACATGTCGCCGACGCCGACCACGGTGAAGTCCTCGCTCTGGGTGTCGTGCCCCAGCTCCCGGAAGTGCCGCTTCACGGACTCCCAGGCGCCCCGGGCGGTGATGCCCATCTTCTTGTGGTCGTATCCGGCCGAGCCACCGGAGGCGAACGCGTCACCGAGCCAGAAGTTGTGCGCCGTGGAGATCTCGTTGGCGATGTCGGAGAAGGTGGCGGTGCCCTTGTCCGCCGCGACCACCATGTACGGGTCGTCGCCGTCGTGCCGGACCACGTCCTCCGGCGGCACGATCTGCCCGCCGACGATGTTGTCGGTCACGTCGAGCAGCCCGGAGATGAACTCCTTGTAGCAGGCGACCGCCTCGTCCCGGTCCCCCGGCTTCTGCTTGAGCACGAAGCCGCCCTTGGCGCCGACCGGCACGATGACGGTGTTCTTCACCATCTGCGCCTTGACCAGGCCCAGCACCTCGGTGCGGAAGTCCTCCCGCCGGTCGGACCAGCGCAGACCACCGCGGGCCACCGAGCCGAAGCGCAGGTGGACACCCTCGAACCGGGGCGAGTACACGAAGATCTCGAACTTCGGCCGGGGCGCCGGCAGGTCCGGAAGGGCCTGCGGGTCGAGCTTGAACGCCACGTACGACTTGGGCCGCCCGTCGGTGCGCCGCTGGTAGAAGCTGGTCCGCAGGGTCGCCTGGATCAGCGTCAGGTACGAGCGCAGGATCCGGTCCTGGTCGAGGCTGGCCACCTCGTCGAGCGCCGTACGGATGCTCTCCACCAGCTCGGCGCTGCGCTCCTGGCGCTGCCCGGTGTCGGGTTCGCCGGGCGCGAAACGGGTCTCGAAGAGCTGGACCAGCAGCTCGGCGATGCGCGGGTACGCGATGAAGGTCTGCTCCATGTAGTCCTGCGAGAAGACCGTGCCGGCCTGCCGCAGGTACTTCGCGTAGGCCCGGAGCACCACCACCTGCCGCCAGGTCAACCCGGCGCGCAGCACCAGCTCGTTGAAGCGGTCCACCTCGGCCTCGCCCCGCCACGCCGCCGCGAAGGCGTTCTCCACGTGAGGGCGCACCTCGGCCAGCTCCTGGTGGGCCTCGGGCAGCTGCAACCCGAAGTCGTACAGCCAGATCCGGCCGTCGATCCGGTCCACCTCGTACGGATGCTCGTCGATCACCCGTACGCCGAGCGAGTGCAACACCGGCAGCACGGCGGAGAGCATCATCGGCTCGCCGTACCGGTAGACCTTGAACCGGACGTCCATCGACTCGTCCTGGTCCGCGCCGGCCCGCGCCCCCGCCCGCGGGGCGGACTGCTTGCGGAACAGGTGCATCTCCAGCTGGCCGGGCTCCTCGAGCAGCTCCAGCTTGGCCAGGTCCTTCATCGCCTCGTACGGCGTGTGGCCGTCCTTGTAGCCCTCCGGGAACGCGTCGGCGTACCGGGCGAAGAGGTGCTTGGCCTGCTCGTCGCCGAGCTTGCGCTCCAGCACCAGCCGGTAGTCGTCGTCCCAGAGCCGGGTCGCGTCGGCGAGTTCCTCGGCGAGCAGGTCGGCGTCGATGTCGCCGGGCGGGTTCGTCGGGTCGGTGCGGACGATGAAGTGCACCCGGGCGAGCATCGACTCGGTGACCCGGGTGGTGTAGTCCACCCCCACGCCGTTCAGCTCGCGCAGCAGGATGTCCTGCATGCGCAGCCGGTTCTGGGTGGTGAACCGGTCCCGCGGCAGGTAGATCAGGCAGGAGATGAACCGCCCGTAGGCGTCCTTGCGCAGGAACACCCGCAGCTGCCGGCGTCCGGCCATCCGCAGGACACCGATCACCGCGTGGTAGAGGTCGTCGGTCTTGATCTGGAAGAGCTCGTCGCGCGGGTAGGTCTCCAGGATCTGGAGCAGGTCCTTGCCGGAGTGGCTGCGCCGGCTGAGGCCCGAGCGTTCGAGCACCTCGGCGACCTTGCGGCGGACCACCGGCAGCTCCCGCACGCTGGTGCGGTACGCGGCCGTCGAGAAGAGGCCCAGGAAGCGCCGCTCCCCGACCACCTGGCCGGCCTCGTCGAAGATCTTGAAGCCGATGTAGTCCAGGTACGCCGACCGGTGCACGGTGGCCCGCGAGTTCGCCTTCGTGATGATCAGGAGGCGCTTCTCCAGCACCTTCTCGTGGGCTTCGGGCGTCATCGACGACAGCGCCCGCGCCTCCGGCGCGTCCTGCCGCAGGATGCCGAGCCCGGTGCCGAGCACCGCCTCCAGCGCCTGACCGCCCTGGGGGGTGTCGACCAGCCGGTACTCGCGGTAGCCGAGGAAGGTGAAGTGGTCGTGGGCGAGCCACCGCAGCAGCTCGACCGAGTCGGTGATGTCCTTCTCCGGCACCGGCGGCCGGTTGTCACTGGTGCGGGCGGCGGCCAACTCGTCGGCGAGCGCCAGGGCCCGCTGCCGCATCTTGGGCCAGTCCTCCACCGCCTCGCGGACGTCGGTGAGGACCCGCTGCAGCTCCCGGCGGATCCGGTCCCGCTCGGCGGCGTCCCGGACCGGATCGATCTCGATCCGCATCCAGCTCTCGACCAGGTCGCCGGCGATCGCGTCGTCCGGCTCGACGTCCGCGGAGACCTCAGCCAGCCGACCCAGTGGCTCCCGGCGCACCACGACCAGCGGGTGGACCAGCAGGTGGACGTCGAGATGGTGCGAGTTGAGCAGCGCCGTCACCGAGTCGACCAGGAAGGGCATGTCGTCGACGACGATCTCGACCACGGTGTGGTGCTGCTCGGCGTCCGGCTCGTGGATGCGCAGCTTCAGCTCGCCGGGCACCCGCTGCTGCGCCAGGTCCCGGTGCGCGCGCGCCGCGTCGAGCATCTCCTCGGCGGTGAAGCCGATCAGCTCCTCGTCCGGCGCGAACCGCCAGAAACGGCTGACCAGCGTCGCCGCGTCCTGGTCGTCCCCCGCGAGCGCGACCGCCTGGGCCACCAGACGCTCCGCGTTGGGTACGGGTTCGTCGAGCTCGGCGTCCTCCACGTCGTCGGCCAGCGCCTCCGTCGGCAGGCCGAGCTCGTAGATGGTGTCGATGCTCGACCCGGTCAGCCCGGTGACGCCCGTGTCGAGCCGGCCGTAGCCGTCCCCGTCGGTCGCCGAATCGAAGCTGTCGTCGTTCCCGCCGGTGTCGTTCAGCCGGAGGTCGGATTCCGGTTTGATCGCCGGACGCCGGTCCATCGGTGCCACTCCCCTCGACGACCCACCGCATTGTGGGTCACTCTGCCGCCCAGCCTAGGCCCTACGGGTTCACCCCTTCGCGGGCGGACCACGGGCCGGACGTCCGGATCTGGACTTTGTCCATTCGCCCCTTGCGGGTCCGAGGTTGGCCGCCTGCCGTGTACCCCTTCGCGCGATGTTCATCACACTGCCCCCGCCCAGTCTTTCCCCACGTCGCGGCCCGTCCCGGACAGTGGGTCCGCCGTTCACGTACTAGCGTGGGGCGACCCGACCGCGGAGGGACCTGACGCATGCCCCTGTCGTACCCACGTCACACCCGTCGCACCCGCCCCAACCGGCTTCTCGTCGCCGTGGCCGCCAGCCTGATCGGCGTCGGCGCGCTCACCGCGTGCTCCGGCGAGGACGGCCCGGAACGCAGCGTCGACGCCTTCCTGTCCGGTTGGCGCTCCGGCGACCTGCAGACCGTGGGCTTCGTCGACGCGACCGGCGCCAAGGTCCCCGCCGACGAGGTGGTCAAGGAGATCAAGGAGCTCTCCGGCGAGCTGGCCGCCACCCCGCCCACGCTGCGCCGGCAGGGCGACGCCAAGATCACCGCAGACACCGCCACCGCCGGAATCCGGATCGAGTGGACGCTCCAGGGCGACACCCGCTGGGCGTACGACCGTCAGGTGCGGCTGGCGCACGGCGACGACGGCCAGTGGCAGGTGATCTGGGAGCCGCAGCTCGTGCAGGAGCAGCTCACCAAGGGCGACCGGCTCGGGCTGCGCCGCGACACCGGCGCCCGCGCGGGCGTGCTGGACGCCGCCGGACGACCGATCGTGGCACCGCGACCGATCGTCCGGGTCGGCGTGCAGCCCAACCAGGTCAGCGACGTGCCGGGGCTGGTCAAGAAGCTCGACAGCGCGTTCCGGGCCATCCGGCCGGTGATCGTGCCGGCGGTCGACCTCGCCGACCTGCCCAAGCGCCTCTCCGAGGCCGATCCCGGCGCGTTCGTCGAGGTGGTGACGCTGCGGGACGAGGCGTACCGGCAGATCAAGTCGCGCATCTACGACCTGCCCGGCACGAAGTTCCAGTCCGACAAGGCGGACCTCGCCCCCACCCGGGAGTTCGCCCGGGCGCTGCTCGGCTCGGTGGACCCGGCACAGGCCGACGACCTGGCCGCCCACCCCGAGAAGTACCTCGCCGGTGACCTCGTCGGGCACGGCGGGTTGCAGGGCCGGTACGACGACCGGCTGCGCGGGCGACCCGGCTTCACCGTGATCATCAAGCGTCCCGGCGAGGACGGCACGCTGGTGCCGACCGGCAAGGAGGTCTTCCACCACGAGCCCCAGCCGGGCCAGCCGCTGAAGACGACCCTCGACGTGGCCGTGCAGAACGCGGCCGACGGGGCGCTGCGCGCACAGCCGCAACGCTCCGCCCTGGTGGCCGTACGGATCAGCGACGGCGCGGTGCTCGCGGCGGCGAACGGTCCCGGCCCGGCCGGAGAGAACCTCGCCTTCGACGCCCAGGTCCCGCCCGGCTCGACCTTCAAGATGGTCAGCGCCCTGGGCCTGCTCGACCGCGGCGCGGTCACGCCGGAGACCACCGTGAAGTGCGACAAGACCTTCACGGTGGACGGCCGGTCGTTCAAGAACTCGGACAACTTCGCGTTGGGCGCGGTGCCCTTCCGCACCGACTTCGCGAAGTCCTGCAACACCGCGTTCGCGGCGTTGGCCCCGAAGCTGGGCGGCGACGGTCTGGCGGTCGCCGGCCGGTCGTTGGGCCTGGAGGGGCAGTGGGACCTCGGGGTCGACGCGTTCACCGGCAAGGTCTCGGCGAACGGGTCCCCCGCCGAACAGGCCGCCGCCTCGTTCGGCCAAGGCACCACGCTGGTCAGCCCACTGGCCCTGGCGGCCGCCACCGCCGCCGTCGCCCGCGGCCACTTCGCCCAGCCCAAGCTGCTGCTGGATCCGGCCCCCGCCAAGGCGGCCCCGCTCGGTCAGCCGCTGAAGCCCGAGTCGGTGCAGGCGCTACGGGCCATGATGCGGGAAGTCGTCACCGTGGGCACCGCGAGCACGCTGAAGGACGTACCGGGCCAGCCGGTGCACGGCAAGACCGGCACCGCCGAGTACGACAACAACCCGGCGCACACCCACGCCTGGTTCGTCGGCTGGCAGGGGGACGTGGCGTTCGCCGTCTTCGTCGAGAAGGGCGGCGCGAGCACCGCCTCCGCCGTACCGATCGCCGAACGCTTCCTCCGCGCCCTACCCCGCTGACGACCGACCCGGCTCGCCGAGCCCGCCGGGCCGTTGGCCGGGGCCGGTGGCCGGGTCAGTCCGGGACCGGGACCGGGGTCAGGCCGGGGCCTGGGCCAAGCCGGGGCCTGGGCCAAGCCGGGGCCAGGGCCAAGCCGGGGCCAGGGCCCGGGCCGAGCCAGGGCCGGTGGCCAGGCCGAGACCGGTGGCCAGGCCGGGGCCGGGGCCGGTGGCCAGGCCGGGGCCGGGGCCGGGGCCGGGGCCGGTGGCCAGGCCAGGGCCTGGGCCGGTGACCAGGCCAGGGCCTGGGCCGGTGACCAGGCCAGGGCCTGGGCCGGTGACCAGGCCAGGGCCTGGGCCGGTGACCAGGCCAGGGCCTGGGCCGGTGACCAGGCCAGGGCCTGGGCCGGTGGCCAGGGCCGGTGACCAGGCCGGGGCCAGGGCCGGTGACCAGGCCGGGGCCAGGGCCGGTGACCAGGCCGGGGCCGGTGACCAGGCCGGGGCCAGGGCCGGTGACCAGGCCGGGGCCAGGGCCGGTGACCAGGCCGGGGCCAGGGCGTGATCGACTCGACATCCATGAAGTCGGGGTGTCCGGCCGGGCCGGACAGCCCGACTTCAATGAACCCGAGTGGATCAGTCAGTCGCTCGGTCAGGCGAGGCCGGCAGCTGGGCGCGGCCTCTCCTCGGCCGGTGCCGGACGGTCGTCCTCCGCCCCGTTCCGCTCGGCCGTGACCTCCGGCCGGCGGAGCCGCCCGGGCCCGGCCGAGGCAGGCGGCCCGACCGGCTCGAACCCGGCCGAGGCGGGCGATGCGCCGGGTTGCGGCCCGGACGAGGTGGGCGGCCCGGTCGGCTCCGGCGCGGACGAGGTGAGCAGCCCGGCCGAGGCGGGCGGCGCGACGAGCCCCGGGCCGAGCGAACCCGGCCCGAGCGAACCCGAGCCCAGCGAACCCGAGCCCAGCGAACCCGGCCCGAGCGAACCCGAGCCCAGCGAACCCGAGCCCAGCGAATCCGGGCCGAGCGGGCCGGCGGGCTCCTCCGCCGAACCTCGGACCGCGACGGCGGGAGGCAGGGCGCCCGGAGAGGCCAGACCGGACGGGACGGGACCGCGGGCAGCCGTCGTGGCCGAGGACGCCGTCGCGGAGACGGACGGCCGCCGGGTGCCGCGGCGCGGGGCGGGTGCCGGGGTGTCCGGCGGGCCCGGCAGCAGCCGGGGCGGTACGGCCCCCGGGGAGGTCACCGGGGTCAACCCGGCCACCACCGTGTTCACGATCTCGGCGGCGTACGCACCGTCGGGGTCGTAGTCGGGGTCGAAGACGGTCAGCTCCACGCCCAGGCAGTGCGGGGTGTCCACCAGCCCGGCGAGCAGGATCTCCAGCTCCGCGAAGGCGATGCCGCCGGGGTCGGGCGCGTCGACCGCCGGCATGACCGCCGGGTCGAGGACGTCCACGTCGATGTGCACCCAGTAGCCGGCGCACTCGGCGAGCTGCTCGTGCGCCCACTGGGCGGTCCGCGCCGCGCCCTCGGCGCGCAGCGCCGGCACGGGGCGGGTCAGGATGCCTGCGGCCTGGAGGTCGAGGCGGTACTCGTCCTGCGCACGGATGCCCAGCACCACCACGTCGATGTCGCGGAAGTAGGGCCGGCGCCCCTCGATCGCCGCCAGGTCGGCCTGTCCACGGCCGGTGACCAGGGCGAGGTCCTCGCCGGCCGCCGCGCCGACGTACGAGGCGTTGCCGGGGTGCCGGAAGTCCGAGTGGCCGTCGACGAAGATCAGCCCGATCCGCCCGCCGACCGCCTCACCGAGACGGTGCATGGCCAGCGCGGAGCCGAGCAGCACCGAGCAGTCACCGCCCAGCACCAGCGGGAACTCGCTGCGGTCGATGATCGCGCCGATCCGGTCGGCGAGCGCCACCGAGTACGCGGAGATCTCCCGGGCGTGGCAGACGCCGTCGCCGGGACGCCAGTCGCCCGGGTCGTAGCGGGGTGGGGTGAGGTGACCGGCGTCCCGCGCCCGTAGCCGGGCCAGCAGGCCCTGATCGCGCAGTGCACCGGGCGCCTTGGCGCAGCCCGGGACCGAGCTGGGCGTCGGCGGGCGTAGGCCGAGGTTTGTCGGCGCGTCGAGGACGGCGATCCGGCGCATCATGGGCTCCCGTCCTCGGAGGTCGGGCGGGCCGGCCGGTCTGCCGGCCCGCACTGCTCTGCTACGTACTCGGAACCGTTCCGCTGCTCAGAACAGAGCGCTGGCCAGGGCGCGCCGGGCGGTGGCGACCGCCGGGTCGTCCGGGCCGGCGATGCTGAACAGGCCGATCAGGTGCTGGCGTACCTTCTCCCGGTCGTCACCGGCGGTGCGGCGGACCGTGTCCACCAGGCGCTTGTAGGCCTGCTCGGCGAGGCCGCTGATCACCTCGATGTCGGCGGCGAGCAGCTGCGCGTCGACGTCGTCGGGGTTCGCCGCGGCCGCCGCGAGCGCGCCCTGCGGGTCGGCGCCGCCGACCCGACGGGCCAGGCCCACCTGGGCCAGGCCGGCCTCGGCCGCGGCGTCGGCCGGGAAGTCGGCGAGGATCTTGCGGTACGCGTGCTCGGCGGCGTCCAGGTCACCGGTCATCAGGGCGTCGTCGGCCTCGTCGAGGCGCGGGTCGGCCGGCTCGGTGAGGGCTACCCCGCCGGCCTTGAGAACTGCCTGGATCCACTGCTTGAGCTGCGCCTCCGGCACCACACCGGAGAAGGCGTCGACCGGTTGGCCGCCGACCACGGCGTAGACCATCGGGATGCCCTGCACCCGGAACATCTGGGCGAGGCGGGGGTTGGCGTCCACGTCGATCTTGGCGAGCACCCAGGCGCCGCCGCCCTCGACCGCCAGCCGTTCGAGCACCGGCGAGAGCTGCTTGCACGGCTCACACCACTCGGCCCAGAAGTCGATCACCACGGGGGTGGTGAGCGACCGCTCCAGCACCTCGGACTGGAATGTCGCCTCCGTGACGTCGATGACGGTGGCACCGCCGACGGCGCCACCGGGGGCACCGGCGGGCGGGCCCGCCTGGACGGGCGCGGAGGTGGGGGCGGGGGCGCGGAGGGCGCTGAGGTCGACCGCGCCGCGAGTGAAGATCGACGAGGTGATCCGTGGGTCGCTCATGGTTATCTAGTTTGGCACGGACGTCGCCGAACTCAGATCAACCGCGACGGCGACAGTTGCAGTTCTCACCCTGCTCATCCCACCCGTACGGGCACAGACCGCACCGCGCCGCGGGTAGCCGCGGCGCGGTGTGGGTGAGGCCGTGTCCGTCGGACGGGTCAGAAGCGGGCGGGCTCGCGGTAGGTGCCCCACTCGGCGCGCAGGGCGTCGCAGATCTCGCCGAGCGTCGCCTCGGCCCGGACCGCGTCGAGCATCGCCGGGATCATGTTCTCCCCGGTGCGGCTGACCTCGACCATCCGGTTCACTGCGGCCTTGACCGCGGCGTCGTCCCGGCCGGCCTTCCGCTCGGCCAGCACCCGGCGCTGCTCCAGCTCGACCTCGTGCGAGATGCGCAGGATCTCCAGGTCCTTGGCGACCGTGCTGGTGTGGCAGTTGACCCCGACGATCTTCTTGTCGCCCTTCTCCAGCGCCTGCTGGTAGACGAAGGCGGACTCGGCGATGTGGCCGGTGAACCAGCCGTCCTCGATGCCGCGCAGGATGCCGGAGGTCATCGGGCCGATCTGGTGCGGGCCCTCACCGCCGAGCTGGCGGATCCGGGCGAAGATCTCCTCCGCCTCGGCCTCGATCTTGTCGGTGAGCGCCTCGACGTACCAGGAGCCGCCGAGCGGGTCCGCCACGTTGGTGACCCCGGTCTCCTCCATCAACACCTGCTGGGTACGCAGGGCGATCTCGGCGGACTCGTCGGTCGGGAGCGCGAGGGTCTCGTCCAGCGCGTTGGTGTGCAGCGAGTTCGTGCCGCCGAGCACCGCGGCGAGGGCCTCCACGGCGGTGCGTACCACGTTGTTCACCGGCTGCTGGGCGGTCAGCGACACCCCGGCGGTCTGGGTGTGGAAGCGGAGCCAGAGGGCCTTCTCGCTGGTGGCGCCGTACACGTCGCGCATCCAGCGGGCCCAGATCCGCCGGGCGGCCCGGAACTTGGCGATCTCCTCGAAGAAGTCGACGTGCGAGTCGAAGAAGAAGCTCAGCCCCGGGGCGAAGACGTTCACGTCCAGCCCCCGGGAGAGCCCGAGCTCGACGTAGCCGAAGCCGTCGGCGAGCGTGTACGCCAGCTCCTGCGCGGCGGTCGACCCGGCCTCGCGGATGTGGTAGCCGGAGACCGAGAGCGGCTTGTAGCGCGGGATCTCCCGGGCGCAGTACTCCATCAGGTCGCCGATCAGGCGCAGGTGCGGCTCCGGGTCGAAGAGCCACTCCTTCTGCGCGATGTACTCCTTGAAGATGTCGGTCTGCAGCGTGCCGTCGAGCGTGGACAGGTCGGCGCCCTGCCGCTCGGCGGCGACCAGGTACATGCAGAAGACCGGCACGGCCGGGCCGGAGATGGTCATCGAGGTGGTGACGCCGGCCAGGTCGATGTCGCCGAAGAGGACCTCCATGTCGGCGGCGGTGTCGACAGCCACGCCGCAGTGCCCGACCTCGCCCAGCGCCTGCGGGTCGTCGGAGTCGCGGCCCATCAGCGTCGGCATGTCGAAGGCGACCGAGAGGCCGCCGCCGCCCGCGCCGAGGATCATCTTGTACCGCTCGTTGGTCTGCTGCGCGTTGCCGAAGCCGGCGAACTGCCGGATGGTCCAGGTCCGCCCCCGGTAACCGGTCGGGTGGAGCCCTCGGGTGTACGGGTACTCCCCCGGCCAACCGATCCGCTCGAAGCCCGGCTGGTCGACCCCCTCCGGGGGCCCGTAGACCGGGTCGACGGTCATGCCGGAGAGGGTGGTGAAGTCCGCGTCCCGCTTGCGCGCGGCGTCGTATCGGGCCTGCCAGCGCGCCCGGCCAGCAGCGATCTCGTCGGCGTTCATCCGCGGCTCCTCCTCGGGTCCTCGACCTACACGTCGAGTCTAGAGGTCACGCCTGAACGATCGCTAAGTCGCCCCGAACCAGCGGGTAACCCGGCGGCCAACGCGGCCGCCGGGCCCCGGTGCCTCAGGCGCCGGCCGCTCCCGGCTGGTTGAGCTCGATGTCGTCCACCGTGACGTTGACCTGGGTGACCGTCAGGCCGTACTTCTCCACCGCTTCGATCACCGCGGCCCGCACCGCCTCGGTCACGTCGGCCACGACCTGCCCGGCGTCGATCACCAGGACCACGTTGATGACCGCCGAGGTGCCCTTCACGTCGGCGGAGACGCCCCGGCGGGCGTCGCCCACCTCGTCCATGCCGACCTTGTCCAGGACGCTGTTGAAGAACCGGGCCACGTCGCCGCCGAGATCGGCGACTCCGGTCACCGAACGAGCGGCGGCCGCCGCGATCTTCTCCACGACCTCGTCGGAGACCGACGTGCCGCCTCGGGCCGCGCCCGCATCGGGCTGCACTCCACCGGCGTTCTCCACCGCGTCCGTCATGATCACATCTCCCCTGGTCCCGACGCATTGTGGACCGACCGGCTCGGCGGCCCGCTCCGCGGGAGCCTCGCTCCCGGCCGTGCGCTGCGAGCCTACTAGGGTCTGTTTCGTCAGGCTCGCCCGAGCGAGCCGAGGCCCAGGCGGCGGGCCACGACCGGCCGAACGTACCCGTGGAGTCCCGCGCACAACTGTGGACATCGAGCCACTACGCTGCCGTCCCGAGCGTCCGAGATGGACGGCCACTCCGCTGCACGAGTGAGGTCTGTTTGATGCGCAAGAGGTTGTTGAGTCTCGCCACGACTGTCGCCCTGTCGCTCGGTGCGCTGCTCGGCACGGCCGTGCCGGCCCAGGCGGCCGAGTCGCCCAGCGCCCTCTGCGGCTCCGGGTACTACGTCATCGACAGTCACGGGCTGCCCGGCGCCACCGTCTACCTGCTCTACAAGTCCAGCGGCGGCTGGAACTGCGTGGTCACCGTCAAGACCGCGGATCGGGGCACGGCGACCAAGGTCGGCGCCTACCTGCACATCGAGGACGGCCGGGGCGGCTTCGACGAGGACCCCTACCTGTACTACGCCGGGCCGGTGCGGGGTCAGGCCGGTGGACAGTGCGTCAAGTTCGGCGGGCTCAGCCGCGGCACCTCGTGGACCAGCAAGTGGGACCACTGCGGCTAGACCGGCCGTAGCGACCCGTCGACGCGGGACCGGCGCCTGTCATCGCCGCCGGTCCCGCGTCGGCGGGCGCCGTCAGCCCTGAGTACCTCGTGCCGGGCCCGGAGTCGCCCGGTACACGGCCGGCGCCGCGGCTGAGGTCAGGCCCCGAGCTGCGCCAGCAGCTCGTCGGCGGCCGCGTACGGGTCGATCGCCCCCTCGGCCACCTTCGCCGCGAGCGACGGCAGCTCCGTACCGTCGCGCAGCGAGCCGATCCGGGCGCGGAGCACACCGAGCGCGATCGCCTCGACCTCGGCGGCGGCCCGCGCCTCCTGCCGGCGGCGCAGCTCGCCGTGCTCGACCAGCCAGTCCCGGTGCTTGTCGATCGCGGCGGCGATGTCGTCGATCCCCTCGCCCCGCGCGGCGACCGCGCGGGTCACCACCGGTCGCCACTGTCCCGCGGCTCGCTCGCCGAGGGCGATCATGCCCTGGATGTCGCGGTACGTCGCGTCGGCGCCGTCCCGGTCGGCCTTGTTCACCACGAAGACGTCGGCGATCTCCAGGATGCCCGCCTTCACGGCCTGGATCGCGTCCCCCATCCCGGGGGCGAGCAGCACCAGTGTGCTGTCGGCGAGCGAGGCGACCTCCACCTCGGCCTGCCCGACACCGACCGTCTCCACCAGCACCACGTCGCAGCCGGCGCCCTCCAGCACCCGCACCGCCTGCGGGGTGGCCGCCGCCAGCCCGCCGAGGTGACCCCGGCTGGACATCGAGCGGATGTAGACGCCGGGATCGGTGGCGTGGTCCTGCATCCGGACCCGGTCGCCCAGGATCGCCCCTCCGGTGAACGGGCTGGACGGGTCGACCGCCAGTACGCCGACCCGGTGTCCGCGCGCCCGCAGCGCCCGCACCAGCTCGTTGGTGGTGGTGGACTTGCCCACGCCGGGCGACCCGGTCAACCCCACCACCTGGGCCTGGCCGGCGTACGGCGCGAGCGCCGCCGCGACCTCCCGGAGCAGGTCGTCGCCGTTCTCCACCAGCGTGATCAGGCGGGCCACCGCGCGGTGGTCACCCGCGCGGGCCCGCTCGACCAGCATGGGCACGTCCCGGCTGCGGCGCACCGAAGCGGTGGCCGCGGCCGGGGCGTTCTCGATGGTTCCGCTCACGGGGCTACTTTCGGTCGGCGAGCGCGGGTCCGCGCGACCCGGTCGCTCGTGGTGCTCACTTGCCGTTCTCGCCCCGGGCCGGAACGTGGATGATCAGCGCGTCGCCCTGGCCGCCGCCGCCGCAGAGGGCCGCCGCGCCGGTGCCGCCGCCACGCCGCCGCAGCTCCAGGGCGAGCGTGAGGACCAGGCGGGCGCCGGACATGCCGATCGGGTGGCCCAGCGCGATGGCGCCGCCGTTGACGTTCACCTTCGCCGGGCTGATCCCGAGGTCGCGGACGGACTGGATGCCGACCTGGGCGAAGGCCTCGTTGATCTCGATGAGGTCGAGGTCGGCGACGGTCAGCCCGGCCTTGCGCAACGCGTGCTGGATGGCGTTCGACGGCTGGGAGTGCAGGGAGTTGTCCGGGCCGGCGACGTTGCCGTGCGCGCCGACCTCGGCGATCCAGGTCAGCCCCAGCTCCTTCGCCTTGGCCTTGCTCATCACGACGACCGCGGCGGCGCCGTCCGAGATCGGCGAGGAGCTGCCGGCGGTGATCGTGCCGTCCTTGGTGAACGCCGGGCGGAGCTTGGCCAGCGTCTCGACGGTGGTGTCCGGGCGGATGCCCTCGTCCTCGCCGATCACCAGCGGGTCGCCCTTGCGCTGCGGGATGACCACCGGGGTGATCTCGTCGGCGAAGTGCCCGTTCTTCTGCGCGGCGGCGGCCTTCTGGTGGCTGCCCGCGGCGAAGGCGTCCTGCTCCTCGCGGGTGATGCCGTGCTTGCCGCCGAGCCGCTCGGTGGACTCCCCCATCGAGCAGCAGTCCCAGGCGTCGGAGAGGCCGTCGTGCGCCATGTGGTCCTTGATCACCACGTCGCCGTACTTGTAGCCGGTCCGCTGCCCCATCAGCAGGTGCGGGGCGTTGGTCATCGACTCCATGCCACCGGCGACGACGATGTCGAACTCGCCGGCCCGGATGAGCTGGTCGGCCAGGGCGATCGCGTCCAGGCCGGAGAGGCAGACCTTGTTGATGGTCAACGCCGGCACGCTCATCGGGATGCCCGCCTCTACCGCCGCCTGGCGGGCCGGGATCTGACCGGCGCCGGCCTGGAGCACCTGCCCCATGATCACGTACTGCACCTGTTCGGGGCTGACGCCACCGCGCTCCAGGGCCGCCTTGATCGCGATCCCACCGAGCTTCGTGGCCGGAAGGTCCTTGAGGTTGCCCAGCAGTCGCCCCATCGGGGTCCGCGCGCCGCTGACGATCACCGAAGCCATAGCTGCCTCCGAGGGGGGTGCCGACCTGTACGCCTTAACGATTGTTCGGCCAGACTAGCGTCATGGCAGAGAACTCCCCCGCCGAGCCCGCTGCGGACTACGTCACAGACATCGGGCTACGGCGAATCGATCACGTCGGCATCGCCGTCGCCGACCTGGACGCCGCGATCGACTTCTACCAGAAGACGTTCGGGATGCGCTGCGTGCACACCGAGACCAACACCGAGCAGGGCGTACGCGAGGCGATGCTCGCCGTCGGCCCCGACGTCGAGGGGGGCTGCGTGCAGCTGCTCGCCCCGCTCACGCCGGAGTCCACCATCGCGAAGTTCCTCGACCGCAACGGCCCCGGGGTGCAGCAGGTGGCGTACACCGTGACGGACGTGGACGCGGCCTGCGCGGCGCTGCGCGAGCGCGGAATGCGGCTGCTCTACGACGAGCCGCGACGCGGCACCGCGAACTCCCGGATCAACTTCGTCCACCCGAAGGACGCCGGCGGCGTGCTGGTGGAGCTGGTCGAACCCGCGGCGCACTGACCGGGCGCCCCGGCCGCCGCCTGTCGCGCGGCCGGGGCCCCGCGGACCGCCCGGCGAGCGCGAGTCTGCGCGGTGCGACGGCCGCCCGGACACCTTCACGCATCGGTGGATGCAATTGTTCACAGGGGACTTCCCGCCCTAGCTACCGTTCAGTAACGTCCGCCTCCAGCAGGGACGCAACCGCGCCACGATGTGTCGGACGCCGACATGGTGGCCGCTCGTCCCGGCGCCGACGATGGCAGCACCCAGTCCCGCGCGTGCGGGTGCGGACGAACGGGAGGTCACCGTGCAGGACATCCTCGAAGCAATCATGGCTGCCGAGGGCTCCGACCAGCCGGGGCGGGAACTCGCCGCGATCGCCGGCCTGCCGGTGCCGGAGAGCTACCACGGCGTCGTGGTACGGGCCGACGAGACCCGCATCTTCGACGGAATGGCGGCCCGCGACAAGGACCCACGCAAGGCGCTGCACGTCCAGGAGGTGCCGACCCCCGAGCTGGGCCCCGGCGAGGCGCTGGTGGCCGTGATGGCCAGCGCCATCAACTACAACACCGTCTGGACGAGCATCTTCGAGCCGCTGCCCACCTTCAAGTTCCTCCAGCGCTACGGGCGGCTCTCCGAGCTGACCCGCCGGCACGACCTGCCGTACCACGTGGTCGGTTCGGACGCGGCCGGCGTGGTGCTGCGTACCGGGCCCGGGGTGACCCGCTGGCAACCCGGCGACGAGGTGGTGGCGCACTGCCTCTCCGTGGAGCTGGAGGACTCCGCCGGCCACGACGACACGATGCTCGACCCGCAGCAGCGGATCTGGGGCTTCGAGACCAACTTCGGCGGCCTCGCCGAGCTGGCCGTGGTCAAGGCCAACCAGCTGATGCCGAAGCCGCGGCACCTCAGCTGGGAGGAGGCGGCCAGCCCGGGACTCGTCAACTCGACCGCGTACCGGCAGCTCGTCTCGCAGCACGGCGCCGGCATGAAGCAGGGCGACGTGGTGCTGATCTGGGGTGCCTCCGGTGGCCTCGGTGGCTACGCCACCCAGCTGGCCCTGAACGGGGGCGCGATCCCGGTCTGCGTGGTCTCCTCGCCGGAGAAGGCCGAGCTGTGCCGGAAGATGGGCGCCGAACTGGTCATCGACCGCACCGCCGAGGGGTTCCGGTTCTGGCGGGACGAGCAGACCCAGGACGCCGACGAGTGGCGCCGCTTCGGCGAACGGATCAGAGCGCTGACCGGCGGCGAGGACCCGGACATCGTCTTCGAGCACCCCGGCCGGGAGACCTTCGGCGCCAGCGTCTTCGTCGCCAAACGCGGCGGCACCGTCGTCACCTGCGCGTCGACCAGCGGCTACCAGCACCAGTACGACAACCGTTACCTCTGGATGCACCTGAAGCGAATCATCGGCAGCCACTTCGCCAACTACCACGAGGCGTGGCAGGCGAACCGGTTGGTGGCCCTGGGTCGGGTGCACCCGACGGTGTCGAGGACCTACCCGCTGGAGCGGACCGGCCAGGCCGCGTACGAGGTGCACCGCAACGCCCACCAGGGCAAGGTCGGCGTCCGCTGCCTCGCGCCCCGCGACGGCCTCGGCGTCCGCGACCCGGAGCTGCGCGCCCGGCACGAGCACGCGATCAACCGGTTCCGCGGTCACTGACGGCGACTACCGTTCGCCCGGTGCGGCCGTGACGGTCGGGAGCGTCCGCGCCGGCCGCCGCGGCGCGGAGCGGTTCGCCGCCGCTCCCGCACGGCGAACCGCCCGCGGCCGGCGCGGGACCGGCGACCCGGGCGAGGACTCGTCGACCAATGCGGGGCCACACCGCCGCCTTTCCGGCGGGCGGTCGGCGTCCCATTCGCGTACTGACGCGGGGTACGCACAAAGGGCCCGGCCGGTGTCGTAGTGAGCCCCTTTTCGCCGACCGGCGGCGGCCGACCCGACCCACCCCGGAGCTGCCAAGATCGGTGCCCGGCCCGGTCTCGTGACGAGCGGAAGTTGACCATGTAAAGAGGACTCGAAAGGTTCGTACCGCTCTTGCGGAGCACCCTGGGGCGTCTGCCAGTATGTCCCAATGCCCCAGCAGCAATCCTCCCCTCTCGCGTTCTTCGATAACGCGAACTCACAGCCAGATTTCACGGTTGGCCTGCGCGGATACAACACCCACCAGGTCGATGACTTCCTCGGCCGGATGACCGCCGCGCTCACCCAGTCCGAGCAGGCCCGCGCCGAGGCCGAGCAGCGGATGAACGACGCCCAGCGTCGGCTCCGCCAGGCCGACCAGCGCGTGGCCGCACTGGAGCAGAAGCTCACGGACACCAACAAGCAGCTCGAGGAGAACAGCCGGCCGACGCTCTCCGGCCTCGGCACTCGCGTCGAGCAGATCCTCCGACTGGCGGAGGAGCAGGCCAACGACCACCGCAACGAGGCCAAGCGCGAGTCGGAGGGGATTCTCTCCGCCGCCCGCCTCGAGGCGCGGGAGATCACCGACAAGGCCCGCGCCGAGGCGGCCGCGATGAAGGCCACCGCCGAGCGCGAGGCCGGCAACCTGCGCACCGCCGCCGAGCGGGAGGCCGCCGAGGTCCGCGTCCAGGCCCGCCGCGAGGCCGACACGCTGCGCGCCGACGCCGACCGCGAGACCAAGCAGCTGCGCACGGTGACCGCGCACGAGGTGGCCGAGCTGAAGTCCACCGTCGAGCGGGAGGTGGCGACCCTCCGGGCCACCGCCGAGCGGGAGATCACCCAGCAGCGGGCGAAGGCCGCCCGGGAGGCCGAGGAGAAGCGGGCCGAGGCGACGAAGCTGCTCACCGACGCGCGGGACAAGCGCGACAAGGACCTCCAGGCCCTGGAGCTCCAGCTCGCCGAGCGCCGGGAGAAGGCCGAGCGCGAGGAGTCCGAGCGGCACGCCGCCCAGGTGGCGCAGACCCAGAAGATGGTCAGCGAGGCCGAGCAGCGGGCCCGCGCCGCGCAGGAGCGGGCGAAGGAGATCGAGCAGCGCGCGGAGGCCCGCCGGGTCGAGTCGGAGCGCAGCTCCGCCGAGACGATCGACAAGGCCAAGGCGCTCGCCGACAAGACCCTCACCGAGGCGCGGGCGGAGTCGCAGCGCCTGCTCAGCGAGGCGCGGACGGAGGCCGAGCTGACCACGCAGGCGGCCCGTCGCGAGGTCGAGGACCTCACCCGCCAGAAGGACGCGGTGACGTCGCAGCTGGGTCAGATGCTCTCCGGCCTCGCCGGCATCGTGCCGGGTGTGCCGAACGGGCAGGCCGCGGCGGCGGAGGCCAAGCCCGAGGCCGGCAAGTCCGGCGGCGACAAGGTGGCCGCGGAATCGGCTGGCTGACGAACCACAGGCCGGGGCATGACGCGGCGCGGGGGGCACCGGGTGACCGGTGCCCCCCGCGCCGCACGCTTTTCGCCACCCACTGTTATCCACCGGTACGACCCGAGTGAAGTAGGGCCGACAGGGGCGTCCGTATCGCCCCAGGAGGGCCCGTTGCGTGTGAGGATGAGGGCATGTCGCACGGCGAGGAACTGTTCGCTCTCGGCGGGGACGTGGCCACGGAGCCCAGCTTCGAGACCGCTCTGCGGGGGTACGAGAAGAAGCAGGTCGACCGGTACGTCGCGCGAGCGGAGCATGAGATCACGGCTCTCGCGGCAGAGCGGGAGCAGGCGTACACACAGATCCACAAGCTCGCCGGCCAGGTCGAGGTGCTCCAGCGCGACCTCGCCCAGGTGCGCAAACAGGTCGGCGTGGTGGACCGGGCGTCCTTCCGGCACCTCGGCCCCCGCGTCGAGCACATCCTCACCCTCGCCGAGGAGCAGGCGGAGGAGATCCTCCGCGTCGCCAACGACGAGATCGACTCCCGCCGGGCCGCCGCCGAGCACATCATCGAGGACGCCCGCGAGCAGGCCGAGAAGGCGCTGAAGGACTTCGAGATCGCCCTCGCCGCGCGGCGCTCCGAGGAGGAGCGGCAGGCCGCCGCGCGCAAGGCCGAGTCGGAGGCCGCGCTGCGCACCGCCAAGGAGGAGTCCGCGAAGCTGCGCCGCAACGCGCAGGACGAGCTGACCAGGGCGCAGCAGGAGGCGAACCAACTCCGGGAGGCGGCCAAGGAGATCCACACCCGGGCCCAGCAGGAGTCCACCAAGCTGCGCGAGGCCGCCCGGTCGACGCTGGCCAAGGCGCAGCAGGAGGCCACCGACCTGCGGGACGCCGCCAAGGAGGTGCACGCGAAGGCCCAGCAGGAGGCGAAGCGCCTCGTCGACCAGGCGACCGAGGCCGGGCGGGCCAGCCACGCCAAGGCACAGCGGGAGGCGAAGCAGACCATCGACGACGCCGCGATGGCGGGGCGGGCCACCCGGGCGAAGGCGCAGCAGGAGGCGGAGCGGATCACGACGCAGGCGAGCGAGACCGCAAAGCGCAGCCGCGCCGAGACCGAGGCGTACGTGCAGCGGATGCGGAGCGAGACCGAGTCGTACGTGCAGCAGTCGCGGGCGCAGACCCAGCAGGAGCTGGGCGCCTGGCGGGCCGGCGTGGAGAAGGAGGTCAACTCCCGACGGGAGACCGCGGATCGCGAGCTGGCTCAGCGCCGGGCCGCTGCCGAGCAGGAGTTCGCGAAGCGCCGCGACGACCTGGAGAAGCAGCACAAGTCCCGCCAGCAGGAGCTGGAGACGACCTTCACGCGCCGCCGGCAGGAGCTGGAGACGACGACCACGCGCCGCCAGCAGGAGCTCGAGACCGAGTTCACCGCCCGGCGCGACCAGCTGGAGACCGAGTACACGACGCGCAAGAACGAGATCGAGCAGGGCGCCGACCGCGTCCGGCAGGCCGCCGAGCGGGATGCCGTCACGCTGCGCCGGCAGGCCGAGGAGCAGGCCACCGAGCTGCTGCGCCGGGCCGAGACGGAGGCGACCGAGAAGCGTCGCACGGCCGACGAGCACGTCGCGACGTCCCGGCGGCAGTTCGAGGAGTACGCGGCGACGACCCAGCAGGCCCTGGCCACCACCCAGCAGCACCTCGCGGCGACGCAGCAGGAGGTCGCGTCCGGCCGGCAGCAGCTCGCACAGGTGATGCTGGAGATCGCGCAGGCGCAGCAGAAGCTCGCCGATCTGCGCCAGGAGACGTGGACGTCGCGCCAGGAGTCCGACGAGCTCCAGCGGCAACTGGTCGAGCTGCGGGGTCAGCTCGCGACGGCGCCGGCCGGCTCCGACGGCCCCACCTCGCCTCCGCCCGCCGGCGCGACCACGGCGGCCGCGGGTCCGGCCGTGGCGGCCCGGCCCGTCGACGCGGGACGCGGTGCGGGTACCGACCCGACGGCGACGCCGGCGGGTACGTCCCGCCCGAGCGGTGTCAAGGGCGAGCCGGGCGGCGGCAGGACGCAGCCGGACGGCAAGCCCCAGCCGGTCGGCGCGACCGCGCAGGCCACCGAGAGCCCGGCGCAGCCCGCCGGGGCGGGCAGCGCGTCCGGAAAGGGCGCCGCGGGCGCGAGCGCCGCCGGTACCCGGCCCGAGCCGGTGACCGCCGAGGGCGAGGGCGAGTCGCAGGCGAGCGGCCAGCCGAAGGCCCGCCCGGTGGGCGAGCCGGTCACCACCGTCGACGACGGCGCCGCCGGTGCGGCCGTGGACGGCGAGCCGACGGTCGCCGCGGTACCCGGCGAGGGTGGCCGGGGCGCGACCCCCACGAAGATCACCAGCACGGGTGAGAACGGGAAGCGGCCCAGCAAGCCGACCACCGACGAGCGGGCGGCCAAACCCAACACGGTCTCGGTCGAGAAGGAGTGACCCGGCCCGCCGGACGGACGCGGCGGCCGGCCCCACCGAACCGGATCCGAACCCGGCGGGACCGCTCGCCCTCCCGCGGCGGTCGCCGCTGAGTGGCAGCGCGGCCGCCGACCGGGATTGCGGACGGTACGGCCCGCCGGCAGCCAGTACTCTCCGGTCAGGGCCGGTGCCAGGAGCAGGCCCGAGACGCGGATGAGGCGGCGCAGTCGCCGAACCTGACCGGAGGACTGGTGACGCAGGACGGGCCGAGGGCCGACGGACCGGATCCGGAGCGGGCCGAGGCGGGGCAGCCGGAGCGGGGCCGGGGGCCCCGGCGCACTCCGGCACCGCAGGGGGCGAGCCCGCCCCGCCCGGACGCCACCACTGTGGGGGAATCCCCGGACGATCCGAGCGACCCCGCACCGGCCACCGGCTCGGGGCGCTTCGGGCCGCGGGGGCGTCCGCTGCGGCGCAACAGTTTCCTGGTCGGCTTCACCGGTGGGCTCGGCCTGCTCGCCGCGTACGCCCTCTATCTCGGTCTGCGCAACGCGTTCGGGATCCTCGTCCTGGTGGTGATCGCGCTCTTCCTCGCGATCGGCCTCCATCCGGCGGTGGTCCGGCTGCGCCGCTGGGGCCTGCCGCACGGCCTCTCCGTCGCGCTCGTCGCGTTCGCCGTGCTGCTGCTGCTCTGCGGCGGCGTGTTCGCGCTCGTGCCGCCGATCATCACCCAGTCCGGGCAGTTCATCGAACAGCTGCCGAACTACATCGAGCAGCTGCGCCGCAGCGAGACCGTCAACGACCTGGTCGAGCGGTACGACCTGGTGCAGAAGGTGCAGGGCGCGGTGAACGCGGAGACCGTGGGACGCGCCCTCGGTGGCGTGCTCGGCGGCGCCCAACTGATCTTCGGCACCATCTTCCGCGCCCTGACCGTGCTGGTGCTGACCATCTACTTCCTGGCGTACTTCAACCGCCTGCGGGCCCTCGGCTACTCGCTGGTGCCCGCGTCGCGGCGGGAGCGGGTGCAGCTCATCGGCGACGAGATCCTCACCCGGGTCGGCGCCTACATGGTGGGCGCGCTCTGCATCGCGGTGCTCGCCGGGGTGAGCACGTTCGTCTTCGCCCTGATCGTCGGGCTGGCGTACCCGATGGCGCTGGCCGTGGTGGTCGCGGTGACCGACCTGATCCCGCAGATCGGGGCGACTCTCGGCGCGGTGATCGTGACCCTGGTCGGCTTCGCCACCGACCTCTCCGCGGGCATCGCCTGCGTGGTCTTCTTCCTCGTCTACCAGCAGGTGGAGAACTACCTCATCTACCCGAAGGTGATGCGCCGCTCGGTGCACGTCAACGAGGTGGCAGCCCTGCTCGCCGCGCTGCTCGGCGTCGGGCTGATCGGAGTGGTGGGCGCGGTGATCGCCATCCCGACGGTGGCCGCCATCCAGATCATCCTGCGCGAGGTGGTGCTGCCCCGACAGCAGTCACGCTGACCGGCGGTCGGCGGGTCCGCGCCCCGCGCGCCCGGGCTGGGTGGGCTGTGCCGCGCCGGGTGCCGCGCCCACCGGCCCGTTCAGCCCGCGTGGGCCTGCGGCGGACCCGGCACCGGCCGGTCGGCGAAGGAGGCCACCGTCCGGTCGGCGTACGCGCTGACGTCGCCGGTCTCCATCGGGCCGTCCCAGGTGGTGGGGAGCGGCACGGCGACGGCCGGGTTGACCCGGTGGACCACCTCGTCGAGCACCCGCTCCGCGTCACCGACCCAGAGATGCTTCGCCCCGGACACCCCGATCACCTCGGCCTGCGGCACCGCCGCGAACCGCTTCCGCGCCTCCTCCGGGCGCAGGTAGTCGTCGAACTCGGGCACCAGCGCCGTCAGCGGCCGACCCGACTGCGCCCACTGGGCGAGGTCCTCCGGCTTGGAGTAGCGCAGCGGCGGGGAGAGCAGGATCGCGCCGGTGAGGGCGGGGTCGCAGCCGTACTTCAGGATCAGGTCGGTGCCGAACGACCAGCCGAGCAGCCAGATGTTCGGCAGCTCCTCGAACTCGGCGTACTCGATCGCGGCGGCCACGTCGTAGCGCTCACCTACCGCGTTGTCGAACGTCCCCTCGCTGGTGCCCCGGAGGCTGCTGGTGCCCCTGGTGTTGAAGCGCAGCACCGCGACGTCGGCCAGCGCGGGCAGCCGCCAGGCGGCCTTGCGGAAGACGTGGCTGTCCATCATCCCGCCGTGCGTCGGCAGCGGGTGCAGGCAGACCAGGGTGGCCACCGGTTCCCGGTCGAGCGGGCGAGCCAGCTCGCCGACGAGGCGCAGCCCGTCGGCGGTGTGCAGCTCGATCTCCTCCCGCTTGGCGGGGAGGACGGAGGACGCGCGGATCGGTGTGCTCACCGGTCAAGTCTGGCGCGACGGCGTGGAACCCGCCCGCCCGGGGAGGAAACAGGGTGACGCAGATCGCTCAGCCGTACCGGGGCGCGCCCCGGCCGCGCTGGATCACCGGACCGCGCCGGTCCCGCGCGCCCCAGCAACCGCGGTGCCAGTGACGGCGGTCGCTCAGGTCGCCCCGGCCGTCCGCCGGCCAGGCGACCACGTGCGGCACCCCGGGGCGGATCTCCTGATCGCACCCGGGGCAGCGGTACGTCTTGACCGAGGAGCCCCCGCTGATCGCGCGTACCTGCCACTCGCCGTCGCGCCACTGCTGCACCGAGCCGATGCCCTGGCGCGCCCGCTCGGCGTCCAGGTCCGGGTTCTCGTCCCGGCGGGGACGGTTACGACGGGGACTCACGTCGTCAAGCGTACGGCTGGCTCGCGGAGGCCCGGGGTCAGCGGTGGGTGTGGTCGCGGAAGCCCCGGCCGGTCTTGCGGCCCAGGTAGCCGGCGGTGACCAGGTGCTCCAGCAGCGGCGCGGGGGCGAAGCCCGGCTCCCGCAGCTCCAGGTAGAGCTCCCGCTGGATGGCGAGCGCGACGTCCAGCCCGACCACGTCGAGCAGCTCGAACGGGCCCATCGGGTAGCCGCAGCCCAGCTTCATGGCGTGGTCGATGTCGTCCGTGGTCGAGTAGCTCGCCTCCAGCATCTTCACCGCGTCGTTGAGGTACGGGAAGAGCAGCGCGTTGACGACGAACCCGGAGCGGTCGCCGCAGACGACCGAGCTCTTGCCGAGCGCGGCGCAGACCGCACGGGCGGTGGCGACGGTCTCCGGTGCGGTCCGGATGGTGCGTACCACCTCGACCAGCTGCATGACCGGGGCCGGGTTGAAGAAGTGCAGCCCGACCACGTCCGCCGGCCGCTGGGTGGCCATCGCCATCTCGATCACCGGCAGCGAGGAGGTGGTGGTGGCGAGGACGACGCCGGGCTTGCAGATCTCGTCGAGGCTGGCGAAGAGCGCCTTCTTCACACTCAGCTCCTCGACGACCGCCTCGACGACGAGGTCGACGTCGGCGAGGTGGTCGAGCGTGGCCGACCAGGTGATCCGGCCGAGCGCGCCGTCCCGCTCCTCCTCGCTGAGCTTGCCCCGGACGACGCCCTTGTTGAGCGAGGTCTTCACCGCCTCGCAGATGCTCGCGGACTTCTCCGCGCCCCGGGTCACCGAGACGACCTCGTAGCCGGCCCGGGCGAAGACCTCGATGATCCCGGTGGCCATCGTCCCGGAGCCGACCACACCGACCTTGGCGATGGCCCGGCCGCCCTCGCTGAACGCGTCCGCCGGGGCCACCGGCGTCGCCTCGTCCGGTACGACCACCGGCGAACCTGGCCGCTCGTAGGTGTAGAAGCCGCGGCCGGACTTGCGACCGAGCAGACCGGCCGTGACCATCTGCTTGATCAGCGGCACCGGCGCGTGCCGGCGGTCCCGTCCACCGCGCCGGTACATCGTGTCCAGGATCTCGTACGCGGTGTCGACCCCGATCAGGTCCATCAGCGCCAGCGGGCCCATCGGCAGGCCGCAGCCGAGCTTCATGGCGGCGTCGATGTCCTCCCGGCTGGCGTAGTTCGACTCGAACAGGGCGACCGCGTGGTTCAGGTAGCCGAAGAGCAGGGCGTTGGCGATGAAGCCCGCGCGGTCGTTGATGGTGACGTCGACCTTGCCGAGCCGGGCGCAGAGCGCCTCCACGTCGGCGACCACGTCGGCCGAGGTGACGACCGTGCGGATCACCTCGACGAGCTTCATCACGGGCGCCGGGTTGAAGAAGTGGATGCCGATCACCTGGTTGGGCCGGCTGGTGGCCACGGAGATCTCGGTGACGCTCAACGACGAGGTGTTGGTGGCCAGGATGGCGTCGGGCTTGCAGACCCGGTCCAGCTCGGCGAAGATCCGCTGCTTCAGGTCGAGGTGCTCGGGGACCGCCTCGATGACCAGGTCGACGGCGTGCAGCGCGTCGAGGCCGACGGCGAAGGTGACCCGGTCGAGCAGCGCGTCCCGGTCGGCCGGGTCGAGCTTGCCCTTGGCGACCGCCCGGTCGGTGGAGCGGGTGAGGGTGGCCTGGCCGCGCTCCAGGGCCGGCGCGGAGATCTCGACGGCGACCACGTCGATGCCGTTGCGGGCGAAGACCTCCACGATGCCGGCACCCATGGTGCCCAGCCCGACGACGCCCACGCTGGTGAACTCGCGTGCCATGACCGGCCTCCCCAGTACGCTCCGCACGGCCACTTGAACGGCCGCTAAGTCATGCGCGCGAGTCTGCCATGCACCGCCGGGTTGTCGAGAAGCCGTGGCATATTTCACCCAGCGCGCCCGCTTCCGGCAGCGACCGCCACGACCGGCGGCCTCGCCTCGTCGTCCGGGCGCGGCCGGCGCCGGCCCGGCGGTGGGTCGTCAGACGGCCGCGTGATCGGTCAGCGCCAGCAGTTCCGCGACGAACTCGGCCGGCCGTTCGAGGTGCGGGCTGTGCCCGCAGCCGGGGAGCACCACCTCGCGGTACGCGCCGCCGGCCGCGGCGTACCGGTCCAGTACCGCCCGGGTCTGCCCGACCATCGGCTGCGGCGGACACTCCGCCTCGCCCGGCCAGCCGGGCACGACGCCGAGCGAACCGAGGTACGCCAGGTCGAAGAGCGAGGTGTCGGACACGATCACGTCGGCGTCGCCGCGGATCCAGGTGATCGGCGGCTTCGGCGTGACCGCGACCAGGTCGTCGGCGACCCGGAGGTACGTGGGGGCGAGGGCGTTCAGCACGCCGCGCTCACCCGGTGCGCTGCCCGGCCAGTTCACCGAGGCGACCGAGGTGCCCGGGTAGTTGTCGTCCCCGGTGGAGGTCGACAGGACGCTGTCGAGCAGCAGCTCCTCGTCCCCGCCGAGCGACGTCGGGTCCGCCACGTAGGTGCCCCGCAGCACGCTGCGCGGGCTCGCCGGGGCGTCGTCGCCGCGGTCCTGCGCGGCGAGCCGGCGCACGAAGTCGGAGTTGGCGGTGCCCGCGCCGGTGCCGGCGAAGTCGGCGGTGGTCGGGGTGCCGGTCACGTCGCGGGTGCCGCCGAAGCCGTACGGGGAGACGGGGGCGGCGAGCAGCAGCCCGGCCACCCGGTCGGGGTGGTCGATCAGCAGGCTCATCGCCACTCCCCCGCCGAGCGAGTGCCCGACCACCAGCGGGCGGACGTCCGGCGCGGCGAAGAGGGTCGGCTCGTCGAGCAGGGCGGCCACGTCGTCGGCGAAGTCACGCAGCCCCCGGGTGGCGTCCACCGGGGCGGTCTGCGTGTCGCCGTAGCCGCGCAGGTCGGGCGCGACGATCCGCAGGGTTCCCGGCAGGCGCCGGACCAGGGGCTCCCAGAACAGCGCGGACGAGCAGTTGCCGTGCACGAGCAGCACCGGCACTCCGTCCGGCGGACCGGCGACCCGTACCGACTGGGTGATGCCGTTCGCCGTGACGATCCGCTGCTCGGTCTCCATCCGCGGCATGCTGCCACCCCGGCTGCCGGCCGTCCATGTGGCCGACTCCCATCCGGGGCGGGCCGAAGGTGTGGTCGTTCGCCGGGCTCCGGCCCGGAGACCCCTCGACACGTGCCGTCGACCTTCCTGACTCTCCGCGCCGCGTGGGGCCTGTGTCAGCGCAGCACCGGAGGCGTCGGCAAGGGCAGCGGCAACGTCGGTCGGTGGTCGCGCCGGGCCGGGCCGAACCGGAGCCCGACCGGGTCGGTACGGGCCACCCCCGGGTCGAAGAAGCGCAGCTCGGTACGGCCGAGCCGGATGACATCCCCGTCGGTGAGCTGCTCCAGCCCCCCGATCCGGCGGTCGTTCAGCCAGGTGCCGTTGGTCGAGCCGAGGTCACGCAGCCAGGCTCCCTCGGGCGTGAGCCACACCTCGGCGTGCCGCCGGCTCAGATGCGGGTCGGCGACGGAGACGTGGGCCGCCGGCGCCCGACCGATCAACTGAGCCTCGGCTCGAAGCCGGAAGCTCGCCCCGCGCATCGGACCACCGGCGACCGTCAACAACGGCAGCAGTTCCGGAAGCTCCTCCATGGACAGTCAGCCCTCCACCCCACACCCTCACTCCCCGCATCAGAGTGCCACCAGACGGTAGTCACCTCCATGGCCGGGCGGACACCTCCACGCCCCCGGCCGTACACCTTCCGTTAGCCGGTTCGGGCGGCGGACCGACAGCTCCATCGTGCCGCCGCGCTGGTCGCGAGGACCGGGGACGCGCCGAAGACCCGGGCACAGCGGTCGAATCACCCCTACCGGCGAGTAATACTCGGGTCTAGACTCCCGCCATGACGGCTGTGCATGTCCCCGGCGCCCCGGCCATCGAAGACGGCCTCCTGGTCTCCACCAGCCCGGCCACCGGTGCGGAGGCGGGACGCTTCCCGGTCGCCACCCCGGCCGACGTCACTGCGGCTGTCGAACGCGCCGGCACGGCCGGACAGTGGTGGGCGTCGCTCGGCTTCGCCGGTCGCCGGGAACGGCTGCTGCGCTGGCGGGCCCTGCTCGCCCGGCGGATCGAAGAGCTCGCCGAGCTGATGCACCTCGAAGGCGGCAAGCCGGTCGCCGACGGGATCGTCGAGATCGTCACCGCCGTCGAGCACATCGACTGGGCCGCCCGCAACGCCCGGCGGACGCTCGGTCCACGCCGGGTCCGATCCCGGCTCATCCTCGCCGAGTTCTCCGGTCACCTGGAGTACCAGCCGTACGGGGTGGTCGGCGTCATCGGTCCGTGGAACTACCCGGTCCTCACCCCCGTCGGCTCGACGGCGTACGCGCTGGCGGCCGGTAACGCGGTCGTCCTGAAACCCAGCGAGTACACGCCCGCGGTGGGGCAGTGGCTCGTGGACACGTTCGCGGAGGTGGCGCCGGAGCAGCCCGTCCTCACCGCGGTGCACGGGCTCGGCGACGTGGGTGCGGCGCTCTGCCGCTCCGGGGTGGGCAAGCTCGCCTTCACCGGTTCCAGCGCGACCGCCCGGAAGGTGATGGCCGCCTGCGCCGAGTCGCTCACGCCGGTGCTCATCGAGGCGGGCGGCAAGGACGCCATGATCGTCGACAGCGACGCCGACCTGGACGCGGCCGCCGAGGCGTGCGTCTGGGGGGCGCTGACCAACGCCGGGCAGACCTGCATCGGCATCGAACGGGTCTACGCCGTCGAACCGGTCTTCGACACGTTCGTGGCGAAGGTGGTCGACCGGGCAGGCCGGCTGACCGTGGGCCCCGACGGTGCGGACCTCGGCCCGATCACGATGCCCGCCCAGATCGACGTGATCCGCCGGCACATCGACGACGCGCTCGCCCGGGGTGGGCGGGCCGTGCTGGGCGGCACGGACGCGGTGCAGCCGCCGTACGTGCGCCCGACGGTGCTCGTCGACGTGCCGGAGGACTCCGCCGCCGTACGGGAGGAGACGTTCGGGCCGACCCTCACCATCAACCGGGTCCGCGACGTCGACGAGGCCGTCGACCGCGCGAACGCCCTCCCGTACGGGCTGGGCGGCTCGGTCTTCGGCCGGCGTCGCGCCATGGCGGCCGCCCGGCGGCTACGCTCCGGCATGGCCTCGGTCAACTCGACGCTGACCTTCGCCGGAATGTCCACCCTGCCGTTCGGCGGGGTCGGCGACTCGGGCTTCGGCCGGATCCACGGCGCGGACGGGCTGCGCGAGTTCAGCCGAGCCAAGGCGATCACCCGGCGTCGAGCCCGCTCGCTGCTGCCCTCGATGACCTTCGACCGCACCCCGGCCGACGTCGACCGGCTCGTGAAGGTCGTCAAGACGATGTACGGCCGGTGAGCGCCGGCGACCGACCCAGCAGTGGGCCGGCGCAGCCTCAGAAGAGGGTCAGCTCGTCGCGCTCGATGCCGCGTAGCTTGTCGTAGTCGACCACCACGCAGCGGATGCCCCGGTCGGTGGCGAGCACCCGGGCCTGCGGCTTGATCTCCTGTGCGGCGAAGACGCCGGCGACCGGTGCGAGCAGCGGGTCCCGGTTGAGCAGTTCGAGATAGCGGGTGAGCTGCTCCACCCCGTCGATCTCGCCGCGCCGCTTCACCTCCACCGCGACCGCACCCGAGTCGGCGTCCCGGCAGAGCAGGTCGACCGGGCCGATGGCGGTCATGTACTCGCGCCGGACCAGCGTGAACCCCTCGCCGAGGGTCTCCGGGTTGGCGGCGAGCAGCTCCTGCAGGTGCGCCTCGACGCCGTCCTTGCGCAGGCCGGGGTCCACCCCCAGCTCGTACGAGGTGTCCTGGAAGATCTCCTCGAGGGTGATCCGCAGCTCCTCGCCGGCCTTGTTGACCACCCGCCACACCCCGGGGGCCTCCTCCAGCCGGCAGGGCGGGCTCATCCAGTTCAGTGGCTTGTACGCACGGTCGTCGGCGTGGATGGAGACCGATCCGTCCGCCTTGACCATGAGCAGTCGGGTGGCCGGCGGCAGGTGAGCCGAGAGCCGTCCGACGTAGTCCACCGAGCACTTCGCAATCACCAACCGCACCCGACGAGGGTAGCGGAGTAGCCGGGGATCGCCGTCGAGCGGCACTGGCGTGCCGATGGGATGCTGTGACCGTGTTCGAACTCCTCACCGGAACCGGCCTCGCCGCCTCGGCCGGACTGAACGCCTACATCCCCCTGCTCACCATGGGTCTGCTCGCCCGCTACACCGACCTGATCGACCTACCGAGCGGCTGGGCCTGGCTCGGCGACGGCTGGGTCCTCGTCATCCTGGCGGCGCTGCTCTCCGTCGAGGTGGTCGCCGACAAGGTGCCGGTGCTCGACCACGTCAACGACGTGGTGCAGACGGTCGTACGCCCGACCGCAGGCGGTCTGGCCTTCGGTGCGGGCTCGACCGCCGAGACGGTCACGGTGAGCGACCCGGGCAACTTCTTCTCGTCGCACGAGTGGGTGCCGGTCGTGACCGGCGTGCTCATCGCGTTCGGCGTGCACCTGCTCAAGTCCGCCGCCCGTCCCGTCATCAACGCGACCACCGCTGGGGTGGGCGCGCCGGTGGCGAGCACCGCCGAGGACGCGACGAGCGCCGTGGTGTCGGTGGTGGCGATCCTGCTGCCGGTGCTCGTCCTGCTGTTCCTGGCCGGACTGCTCGCCTTCCTCTTCTGGTTCCGGCGCCGGCGCGCCGACCGGCGCCGGGAGCTGGAGGCGGCCCGAGCAGCCGGCTTCCGCGTCTAGGGTCCGTTTTCACAAGGCTCGCCCGAGCGAGCCGAGCCCCAGACGGCGGTCCGGCAAGGCGGAGGTTCGTGCGGATACCCCCGGTGTTGTATCCGGACGAACCGTCGCCGCCTGGGGCCGGCGCAGCCGGGCACGGTCTTATGGAACAGACCCAAGTGGATACGCCGCTGGCCGGCACCCGTGATGGGTGCCGGCCAGCGGTTGGTCGTGCTGTTTGGTTGTCAGCTGTTCCAGTACTGGGCCACGAGGTCGGCGGCCTGCTGCTCCCACTGCGCGTACGCGTCCGGGTAGGCCGACACCTGCACGGTCTGGGCGGCGTCGGTCAGCGGCATGTCCTGCCAGCCGTCGACCTGCTTGAGGCCCTTGAGGAACGCGGTGGTGGAGTACTGCGGGTCGGTGATCTGCTCCGGCGTACCCCAACCCGAGGTCGGGCGCTGCTGGAACAGGCCCAGCGAGTCGTGGTCGTTGGCGTCACCGAGGTGACCCAGGTTGTGCAGCTTCGACTCCTGCAGGCTGGTGGCGATGGAGATGACCGCGGCCCGCTCGTTCATGTCCGACTTCTTCGTCGCGGCGATGATCGCCTTCACATTGGCGGTCTGCTCGTCGTCGAGGTTGATGCGGGACTGGGTGCCGTGGGTGCCGTTGGGCATCAGCTTGCCCTTGTCCACACCCGGCTTGTCAGCCTGCACGACAGCGACGGGCTTGGCATCCACCGCCGGGGTGGCGGCGTGGGCGGCGACGGGGCCGCCGATGACACCACCGGCGAACGCGAGACCAGCGATACCGAGAACGCTCTTACGCATGATCGTGTTCATGTCAAAGCTCCTTCGGGGGTGATGACCCACACCCGGGGGGGGTGTGCAGGTCAGCGCCACGCTCGGGCGCTTCAAAAAGGGGGGAAAGTCTGAGTGGGCGCTTCCGCGAGAGGGAGTTCGCGGGGCCCGGTGTCCCGGGGCGAAGCGGGGGGGCTTCACCGCGCCGGGACGGTGTTCAACGGTCGGCGACCCGCCATCATTCCCGGCGACATGCCCGGGGGTCTCGGGGGCTTGCGGGACCGGGTTCAACGACCGGCGGCCCGCCATGATTCCCGGCGACGTGCCCGGGGCTTCGGGAGGCTCGGTGACCGTGGCCCGCTGCGACCCGGGAGGGGGTCGTGCGGCGGGACCGTGTTCAACGACCGGCAGGCCACCGTCATTCCCGGGGAGCCTCGCGGCTCGGTCCGGGCGGACGGGCCATCGGGCGGGGCTGCTACCTCGGCCGTCGGGGGTGTTCAACGCCCGCGACCCGGCCACGATTCCGGCCTGAGGATGCCACCGGTCACACCCCGAAACCGCCCAAACCATCAGCCTGGGGTGGCCGCACCCCAGGCTGCGCGCACGTGAACCGGACACCGTTCGCCAATCACCCCAGGCGCCGCTCGTGATCGACTCGGGGTCCTTGAAGTCGGGGCATCACGCGACCGGGACACCCCGACATCAAGGAACCCGAGTCGATCACCGACGCGCACGGGGCGATGAGCGCGATATATCCGGTTTGCGAGCCCGGGAGAAGGCGATGGGTCGCGCACAGCGACCCGGCTCTGCCGGGGGGACCGGCCCGATCCCCTCATAGGTCGATTCGGGGCCGCAAGGTCGGGGCATCACCCCGCCGGGACGCCCCGAAAAGCAGGCACGTCGAGTCGATCAACCCCAAGAGTGGCCGGGATCGGCACGACAGCCATCCCGCACGCGATCCGGCCCGTGCCGCCGGCCGATCAGGTCAAGGGTCGACTCGGGTTCCTTGAGGTCGGGGCATCCGCACCACCCGGACACCCCGACCTCCACGGACCCCGAGTCGATCACCGGTGGCCCGGGTACCCGGCGGCGAAAAGGCTCCGGCACGTTCATGGGGGTCAAAGTGCTCGAATTCCGGAAATCGGGAGATCGGCGGTGGTCCGATGGAGGTCACAGCGGTACGCGGCGAGATCGGGGCCGGCCGCCATTTCTGGCAGCCGGTGAGTCCGGATCGGCCGGGTGACCCGCAGGCTCTCAAGGAGGTCGAGATGACCGCGGCGATGCAGATGCCCCGCGTCGAGGAGTGTGTGGTCGCCTCGTGCGCGTACAACCACACCGGCGACTGCCACGCCTTCGCCATCACGATCGGCAGCCCCGACCACGCCCACTGTCACACCTTCGTACAGCTGCCGGTCCGCGCCGGGGTGGCAGAACTGACCGCTCAGGTCGGCGCCTGCCAGCGCGCCGACTGCCGGCACAACGAGCAGTTGGAGTGCCACGCACCGGCCATCCGGGTCGGCCCGGACAACGACCTGGCCGACTGCATCACCTACGCCGAACGCTGAGGCCGGCAACCGCCACCCGCGAACGCCGACGGCCGCAGCGCCAGAAGCAGCACCGCCAAGGGCGCCGGCAGCGCCGAGGCGGGCGCCCGCCAGGAAGCGTCGACAGCGCCGAAGGCCGGCACCGCCGAGAGGCGCTCATCGTGGGCGCGGGATCAGGTCAGCCCGTTCGCCTCGCGGATCACGGTGACCAGCTCGTCCACCACCCCGGTGAGGGCGAAGTCCCTGGGGGTGAAGACCCGGGCCACCCCGGCGGCCCGTAGCTGCTCCGCGTCCGGGGCCGGAATGATGCCGCCGACCACCACCGGAAGGTCCCCCCGCCCGGCGGCACGTAGCCCGTCGAGCACGGCGGGCACCGCCGCGAGGTGGGAGCCGGAGAGGACGGAGAGCCCGACCAGGTCGACGTCCTCCTCCACGGCGGCCGCCACGATCTGCCCGGCGGTCAGCCGGATCCCCTGGTAGATCACCTCGAAGCCGGCGTCGCGGGCGCGTACGGCGATCTGCTCGGCGCCGTTGGAGTGCCCGTCCAGTCCCGGCTTGCCGACGAGCAGCCGCAGCCGACCGGCACCCAGGTCGCGGGCGGTCGCGATGACCCGCTGCCGGACGGCGGCGAGCCCCGGGTCCGCCCCGGCGGCGGCGGTCGCGGTCAGCCCGGTGGGCGCCCGGTACTCGCCGAAGACCTGGCGCAGCGCTCCCGCCCACTCCCCCGTGGTCACACCGGCCCGTACGCAGGCGAGCGTGGCCGGCATCAGGTTCGTCGTGCTCGCCGCGTCGGCCTGCAGCCGGGTCAGCGCGGCATCCGCCGCCGCCGCGTCCCGCTCGGCGCGCCAGCGGCGTACGGCGATCGCCGCGTCGGCCTCCACCGCCGGGTCGACCTGCTCGATCGCCCCGGCGCCGGTCGCGGTGAGCGGGGAGGGCTCGGTCTCGGTGAACCGGTTGACGCCCACCACCACGTCCGAGCCGACCTCCATCCGGTGCCGCCGCTGTGCCAGCGAGGCGACCAGGGCGCTCTTGAGGTAGCCGGTCTCCACCGCGGCGACCACGCCCCCCATCTCCAGCACCTTCTGCAGCTCGGTCCGCGCCCCGGCGACGAGCCCGTCGACCAGCGCCGTCATCACGTGCGAGCCCGCGAAGAGGTCCGGGTACTCGAGGAGGTCCGACTCGTACGCGAGCACCTGCTGCATCCGCAGCGACCACTGCTGGTCCCAGGGGCGGGGCAGACCGAGCGCCTCGTTCCAGGCGGGCAGCTGCACCGCGCGGGCCCGGGCGTCGCGGGAGAGCGTGACGCCGAGCATCTCCAGCACGATCCGCTGGATGTTGTTCTCTGGCTGCGCCGCGGTCAGGCCGAGCGAGTTGACCTGCACCCCGTAGCGGAACCGGCGCTGCTTCGGGTCGGTCACGCCGTACCGGTCGCGGGTGATCTCGTCCCAGAGCGCGCCGAAGGCCCGCATCTTGGCGACCTCCTCGACGAAGCGCACCCCGGCGTTGACGAAGAACGACAGGCGCTGCACCACGTCGCCCATTCGCTCGGCGGGCACCTGGCCGCAGTCGCGGACCGCGTCGAGCACGGCGACCGCGGTGGCCAGCGCGAAGCCCACCTCCTGCACCGGCGTCGCGCCGGCCTCCTGGAGGTGGTACGAGCAGATGTTGACCGGGTTCCATCTCGGCATCGCCTCGAGGGCGTGCGCGACGACGTCGGCGGTGAGCCGGAGCGACGCCGCCGGCGGGAAGATGTGCGTTCCCCGGGAGAGGTACTCCTTGATGATGTCGTTCTGGGTGGTGCCGGTGAGCATCGAGGCGGTCCAGCCCTGCTCCGTGGCGACCGTCCCGTAGAGGGCGAGCAGCCACATCGCGGGGGCGTTGATGGTCATCGAGGTGTTCATCCGGGCGAGCGGGATGCCGTCGAAGAGGGCCCGCATGTCGCCGAGGTGGGCGACGGGGACGCCGACGCGGCCCACCTCGCCGACGGCGAGCTCGTGATCCGGGTCGTACCCGGTCTGGGTGGGCAGATCGAAGGCGACCGAGAGACCGGTCTGCCCCTTGGCCAGGTTGCGGCGGAAGAGGGCGTTGGTCGCGGCGGCCGAGCTGTGCCCGGCGTACGTGCGCATCACCCACGGACGGTCGCGCTCGGGCAACCGGCCAGGGAGACCCTTCTCGTCCATGACGGGAGTCTAAGTTACCGTTCAGTAAAACCGGCTGTGGAAAATTACACACGTCCATGGCGGAGACAGCCGGGCAGGAACGGCGTGACCTGGCTCCGATCACCACACCCCGCGCGGTCTGGCACCGCAGCCAGGCAGCACACTTGACGGCATGGAGAACGAGCTGGCGATCGCCGTACGAGGGCTGCGCAAGGCGTACGGCGACAACGTCGCGGTGGCCGGCGTGGACCTCGACGTCCGCCGGGGCGAGGTCTTCGCCCTGCTCGGCCCGAACGGGGCGGGCAAGACCACCACGGTGGAGATCCTGGAGGGCTATCGCCGACGCGACGCGGGCGAGGTCCGGGTGCTCGGCAGCGACCCGGCCGCCCCGGCCGCCGACTGGCGCTCCCGGGTCGGGATCGTGCTCCAGGGCACCGGCGAGTTCGACGAGCTGACCGTGGGCGAGGTGGTGCGGCACTTCGCCGGCTTCTACCCGGACGCGGACGATCCGGAGAAGGTCATCGCCCGGGTCGGGCTCACCGACAAGGCGCGGGCCCGTACGCACAGCCTCTCCGGCGGGCAGAAGCGCCGCCTCGACGTGGCGCTGGGCATCGTCGGCCGCCCCGAGCTGCTCTTCCTGGACGAGCCGACCACCGGCTTCGACCCGGAGGCGCGGCGGGAGTTCTGGGGACTGATCCGCGACCTGGCCGCGGCGGGCACCACGATCGTGCTCACGACCCACTACCTCGACGAGGCCGAGGAGCTGGCCGACCGGGTCGGGGTGATCGCGGGCGGCCGGATCGTGGAGGTGTCCACGCCCGAGCAGCTCGGCAACCGGCAGTCGGCCCTGACGACCGTCTCCTGGCGTACCCCGGAGGGGGTCGTGGAGAGCGTCCAGAGCGCGACGCCGACGGCGCTGGTGGCGGAGCTGGCCGGGCGTTTCGGCGGCGAGGTGCCGGGCCTGACCGTGACCCGGCCGACCCTGGAAGACGTCTACCTCACGATGATCGGACACCGATGACCACCACCACGAAGCCCGCGGCGCCGCTCGCCGCCACCGCGCCCCGACGGGTCGGCCCGGTCGCGCTCGGGCTGCGGCAGGGCCGGCTGGAGATCACCCAGTTCCTCCGCAGCCGGGAGTCCGTCGTCTTCACGATGGGCTTCCCGGTGATCATGATCCTGATCTTCGCGGCGATCTTCAACAACGAGATCGCGCCCGGGGTCAGCTACACCCAGTACTTCATCACCGGCATGATCGCCACCGGCCTGATGACCGTCAGCTTCCAGAACCTCGGGATCTGGATCCCCATCGAGCGCGACCGCGGGGTGCTGAAGCGCTACCGGGGCACGCCGATGCCGAAGTGGGTGTACTTCGCCGGCAAGGTGATCATGGTGGTGGCGATCGGCGTGGTGGAGACCGTGCTGCTGCTCGCCGTCTCGGCCGCCTTCTTCGACCTCGACCTGCCGGCCACCGCCGGACGCTGGCTCACCTTCGCCTGGGTGGCGGTGCTCGGAGTGACCGCCTGCACGCTCTGTGGCATCGCCATCTCGTCGCTGGCCCGCACCGCACGCAGCGGCTCCGCCGTGGTCACCCCGCTGGCGCTGGTGCTCCAGTTCATCTCCGGGGTGTTCTTCGTCTTCACCGAGCTGCCCACCTGGATGCAGCAGGTGGCCGCGCTCTTCCCGCTCAAGTGGATGTGCCAGGGCCTGCGCTCGGTCTTCCTGCCGGACGGCTTCGGGGCGCAGGAGGCGGGCGGCTCCTTCGAGCTCGGCCGGGTCGCGCTCGTGCTCGGCGCCTGGTGCGTGATCGGCCTGCTGCTCTGCCTGACCACCTTCCGCTGGACCACCCGCCGCGACGGCTGACGCGATCGTCGCCGGACGACACCTGTCACCCGCCGGTGGCGACGAGCGCGGCACCGAGCGGCGTACGCCAGTAGAGCACCTCGCGCCCGGAGCGTCGTTTGTCGACGGCCCCGGCGTCGAGCAGCACCCGTAGGTGGTCGCTCACCGTCCCGAGGGAGAGCCCGGTGAGCGCCACCAGATGCGACGTGCTCAACGGCGACTCCAGCCGAGCCAGGATGTCGGCCCGGTTCGCGCCGATCAGCCGGGCCAGTCCGTCGGGCGCGGGTGAGGTGGGGTCGACCAGGATCCCGCGCGCCGGATAGACCATCCCGAACCGGGTCGGCAGGTCCCAGACCACCCAGCCGCGCGGGCAGTGCGCGGGCAGGAAGATCAGCTGCTCGGCCCGGTGCAGCGACAGCGCCGGGTCGGGGTAGTCGTTGATCTGGAGGCGGCCCTCCCCCAACCACCGCATGTCGCGGTTGAGGTCGGCCAGCACCCCGGCCCAGCCGCGCGTGCTCAACGCCGCGGTGCGAGCCACGATGTCCGCCCGCAGCCGGCGTTCCCGCTCCGGCCACTCCGGCTCGACGGTGTGCGCCCAGACCCAGCGCAGGAGCCCCACCACCTCAGCGGTGAGGCCGTCCGCCAGCAGCTCGGCGGCGAGCGGCTCCGGGCGGGTGGCCCGCAGGTCGGCCCGGATCCGCTCGTCGGGCAGCGCCGCGACGGTCGCCAGCTCGGAGGCGAACGTCGGGTCCGGCAGGGCGGGCGCGACGGTGAGGAAGTCCGCCATCCACCGCGGGTAGAACGACGCGGGCAGCAGCGCCCGGACCACCGGCCGGGCGGCCAGCATCCGTCGGAACGCGTCGACGTACGGCTCTCGCCAGGCCCGCTGCCACGGGGTACGCGGATTGATCAGCGCCTTCAGCGCCGCGACCGTCTCGACCATCGGCGAGACGGTGAAGCGGCTGCCCGCGAGTAGATCCGACGGCACCTGCCAGACACCCACGTTTCGCCTCCAGACGTAACTCTGTGAGAACCGGCCCGGCACCCCCGACCATCGTGCACGTGAGAACGTACGCAGAACTGTTCGCGGTCCGGGAGTTCCGGAACCTCTTCCTCGCGAACTGCGCGGGAATCGCCGCGCACACCACGTCGGCGCTCGCGCTCGGCGCGTTGACCTACGCGTCGACCGGCTCGGCTCTGCTCACCGCGCTGAGCATGTTCGGCGCACCGCTGGCGGGTGTCCTCGGCAGCCTGACGCTGCTCTCCGCCGCGGACAGTGTGCCGCCCCGCCGGGCGCTGACCCTCGCCGCGTTGCTGGTCACCGCCGGGGCGGCGGTGCAGGCCGTGCCCGGGCTGCCACTGTGGGCGCGCTTCGCGGTCATCTTCGGCAGCGCGTACGTCGGCTCGGTCACCGGCGGCGCCCGCTGGGCCCTGCTCACCGACATCCTGCCGGCCAACGCCTACGTCCTGGCTCGCGCCACGATGAACACCAGTGTCGGCGTCATGCAGATCGCCGGCTTCGGGCTGGCCGGCGTCCTGCTCGTCTGGCTCAGCCCGTACCAGGTGTTCCTGCTCGCCCTGGCCCTGCGCGCGGTGGCCGCGGCGGTCGGCTGGTTCGGGCTCTCCGAACATCCGGCTCGGGCGACCGAGCGGGTGACGGTCGCCCGAACCCTCCGGGTGAACCGGGCGCTCTGGGCCGACCCCGGTCGGCGGTCGCTGCTGCTCAACCTCTGGCTGCCCGGCGGCCTGATCGTCGGCTGCGAGGCGTTGTTCGTCCCGTACGCGGGTGACCGCGCCGGTTTCCTGCTCGCCGCCGCCGCCCTCGGCATGCTGGTCGGGGACGTGCTGGTCGGGCGGTTCCTGACCCCGGCCCGCCGCGAGCGGTTGCTGCACCCGCTGCGGTTGCTGCTCGCTCTCCCGTACCTGGCCTTCGTGCTCGCGCCGCCGCTGCCGCTGGCCATGGCCGTCGCGCTGATCGCCTCGGTCGGCTACGCCGCCACGCTCCCGCTGCAGGAGCGGCTGGTCGCCCACTCGCCGTCCGACGCCCGTGGTCAGGTGCTCGGTCTGCACCACAACGGCATGCTGGCCGGGCAGGCGCTCTGCGCCGCCGTCGCCGGCGCAGTCGCGGACCTGGTGCCGGCGTACCACGCCGTCGCGCTGTTGGCCGCGGCGTCGCTGGTCGCCACGCTCACCCTCACCGCCGGGCTGCGACGTACCTCTCCGCGCGCCGCCACGATCGGCGGCGTCGAGGATCGGACCAGGCCCGACCCGGCCGCCGCCGCACCCTGAGGGACGGCAGGCGGCCGGTGGCGGGCCCTGGCCGTCCTCAGTACGTGTAGAAGCCCTTGCCGGTCTTGCGCCCCAGGTCACCGGCGGTGACCATGCGCTGGAGCAGCTCCGGCGGGAAGAACTTCTCGTCGGCGGTGTCGGCGTAGATGTTCTTCGCGGCGTGCAGCAGCACGTCGGCGCCGGTGAGGTCGGTGGTGGCGAGCGGGCCCATGGCGTGGCCGAAGCCCAGCTTGCAGGCCGTGTCCAGGTCCTCGGCCGAGATGACGCCCGACTCGACCAGCTTGACCGCCTCGACCACGAGTGCGGCGATCAGCCGGGTGGTGACGAAGCCGGCGATGTCCCGGTTGACCACGACCACCGTCTTGCCGATCTCCTCGGCGAACGCCCGTACGGTGGCGAGCGTGGCGTCACTGGTCTTGTAGCCGCGGACCAGCTCGCAGAGCTTCATCATCGGCACCGGGGAGAAGAAGTGGGTGCCGACCACCGCCTCCGGGCGCTCGGTGACCGCGGCGATCTGGGTGACCGGGATGGCGGAGGTGTTGGTGGCGAGGACGGCGTCGGACTTGCAAATCTTGTCGAGCGCCCGAAACACCTCGTGCTTGATCTCGAGCCGCTCGAAGACCGCCTCGACGACGATGTCGGCGTCGGCGGCGGCCTCCAGGTCGGTGGTCACGCTGATCCGACCGAGCGTCGCCTCGACCTCGGACGCCTCGATCTTGCCCTTCTCGGCGAACTTCTCCAGCGACTTCCGGATGCCGTCGACGCCCCGCTTCGTGGCCGCGTCGTCCAGGTCCCGCAGCGTCACCTGCCAGCCCGCCTGCGCCGCCACCTGGGCGATGCCGGAACCCATCAACCCGGCCCCGACGACCGCGAGTCGACCCGCCATCTGCTCTCTCCCTCGCCTGATTGAGTGCTTGCCAGCACCCTAGTCGGCGACGCTGAACGATGGCTAAGCCGGTTGCGCTCAGATGGTGAGCTCCGGCTCCTCCGGCGCGGTGCCGCGCTCCACCTCGACCCCCAGGGCCCGCAGGTCGGCCACGAAGTCCGGGTAGCCGCGGTCGACGTGGTGCACGTGCGACACCTCGGTGACGCCGTCCGCGCAGAGGCCCGCGATGATCAGGCCGGCCCCGGCCCGGATGTCGGTGGCCTGCACCGGCGCGCCGGAGAGCCGCTCGTGGCCGCGTACGACCGCGTGGTGGCCGTCGGTCTTGATGTCCGCGCCGAGCCGCATCATCTCGTTGGCGAACATGAAGCGGCCGTCGAAGATGTTCTCGGTGATCAGGGAGGCGCCGTCGCTCACTGCGGCCAGCCCGATCGCCATCGGCAGCAGGTCGGTGGCGAACCCGGGAAAGGGCAGCGTCACCACGTCCACGGCGAAGGGCCGCTCGTCCATCCGGATGCGGAAGGCGTCCGCCCGGGTCTCCACCAGGCCACCGGCGGCCACCAGCTTGTCCAGCGCCACCTCCAGGAAGGCCGGGTCCGCCCCGGTCACTGTCACGTCGCCTCGGGTCATGGCGGCGCCGAACGCCCAGGTGCCCGCCACGATCCGGTCGCCGACGGTGGCGTGCCGCGCCGGGCGCAGCCCGGGCACCCCTTCGATGTGCAGGGTGGACGTGCCTGCGCCGGAGATCTGCGCGCCCATCTCCCGGAGCATCGTGCAGATGTCGACGATCTCCGGCTCGCGGGCCGCGTTGTCGATCACCGTGGCGCCGCGGGCCAGCACCGCCGCCATCACCAGGTTCTCCGTGGCGCCGACGCTCGGGAAGTCCAGCATGATCTCGGCGCCGTGCAGGCCGTTCGGCGCGGCGGCGATGACGAAACCGTGTTCACCGGAGATCTCCGCGCCCATCCGGGTCAGGCCGGAGATGTGCATGTCGAGCCCGCGCGAGCCGATGGCGTCGCCGCCGGGGTGCGCCACCCGTACGTAGCCCTGCCGGGCCAGCAGCGGCCCGAGCACACAGATCGACGCGCGCAGGCGGCGTACCAGGTCGTAGTCGGCCTCGGTGCCCAACTGGTCGGGCACGTCGATGGTCACCGACCTGGATCGGGCCACCCCGCCCCCCGCCACCATCGGATCCACCGGGTCGTCCGCGTCGAACCCGACGTCACAGCCGAGCCGGCGCAGCACCTCCCCCATGATCGCGATGTCGGTGATCCGGGGCACGTTGGTGATCACACTGCGCCCGGGGGCGAGCAGGGCGGCGGCCATCAACTTCAGCGCCGAGTTCTTCGCACCGACCACGTGCACGGTGCCCGCCAGCCGGGCGCCGCCGTGGACCCGGATGACGTCGACGTCGTTGACCGAGGGATCGCCGGCGTCGCCGGGACCGACCGCGGTCGGCCAACCGGGCGCGCCCGGCCGCACCGGGATGGTCAGGTCCGGTATCCGTAGGCTGTTCGTCATGGCCGTCCACCTCACGCGCATCTACACCAGGGCCGGCGACGCCGGCACGACCAGGCTGAACAACAACGAGCAGGTGCCGAAGACCGATCCGCGGATCGTCGCGTACGCCGACGTGGACGAGTGCAACTCCTCGATCGGGGTCGCGCTCGCCCTCGGCCAGCTCGACGACGAACTGCGGGCGGTGCTCGGGTCGATCCAGAACGACCTCTTCGACGTGGGCGCCGACCTGGCCACGCCCGTCGAGCCGGAGCCGAAGTATCCACCGTTGCGCGTCACCGAGGAGTACGTCGATCGCCTCGAGGGCTGGTGCGACGAGTACAACGGGCGCCTGAGCAAGCTCGACTCCTTCGTCCTCCCCGGCGGCACCGCGGGCGCGGCGCTGCTGCACGTGGCGCGGACCATCGCCCGGCGCGCCGAGCGTGCGGCATGGGCGCTGGTCAGCCACGACCCGGAGCGGACCAGCACTCTCCCGGCAAAGTATCTCAACCGGCTCTCCGATTTGCTCTTTATCCTGGCAAGAGCGGCGAATCCGGCCGGGGACGTGCTATGGGTTCCGGGCGGGAAGCGCTGACCGGCGGCCTGCACCACGTCGAGGTGTGGGTCCCCGATCTGGCCGCCGCCGAACATGCCTGGGGCTGGCTTCTGGGCGAGCTGGGGTGGGAAATCTTTCAGGAGTGGCCCGCCGGCCGCTCCTGGCGGCTCGGCCCGACCTACCTCGTGCTGGAGGAGTCCCCGGCGATGAGTGGGCGGCGGCACGACCGGCTCGCACCCGGCCTGAACCATCTCGCCTTCCACGCGGGCCCGCCGGCCGCCGTGGACCGGCTGGTCGCCGCGGCGCCGGCGTACGGCTGGGCGCTGCTCTTCCCGGACCGGCACCCGCACGCGGGCGGCCCGGAGACCTACGCGGGCTATCTCACCGACGGCCAGGGGTACGAGGTCGAGCTGGTCGCCGAAGCGGGCCGGTGACCGGGGAGGACGGGGTCAGGCGGCAGGCCAGTCCTGGGAGGCCAGACGCGGCGAGACCGCCCCGGGTGGGGCGGCCTCGAGCCAGGAGAGGAAACCCGTCACGGTCGATCGTGCCATCGCGATCTCGACCGGAGCGTGGTGACTGGTACAGCGGAGGATCACCCAGTCGGCGGGCATGGAGAAGCGTTCCTGCCCCTCGGGCAGGCGCCGCCGCTCCACCGCGAGCCCCTCGCGCTCGAGCACCCGCTTCGGGCGCAGCGCGAAACTGAACAACCGGTACCAGCGCAGCTCGGCACCGACGAACCGGCCGAAACCGGGCGACCAGCCACGACCGTCGAGGAGCGTGGAGACCCGGACACTGAGCCGGATGGTGCCCCCACTGCGAGTGAAGAGGGCCCGCCGAACGAAGAGGGTCAGGAGCGCGCAGAGGACGACGGCGAAGCCGATTCCGATCCCCTCGACGATCTCCATCGACGGTGCGGGTCAGCGACCCTGCGCGGCGGAGACCGGGGTGGCGCTCTCGGCGAGGACCGTGACGCCTTCGGCGCTCACGGAGAGGAAGCCGCCGGCCACCTCGTAGGAGACCTGCTCACCGCCGGGGAGCTTGATGCGCACCTGACCGGGCTCGGCGAGCTGGCCGAGCAGCGGCGCGTGCCCCGGCAGCACGCCCAGCTCGCCCTCGGTCGTCCGGGCGACGACCATCTCGGCCTCGCCGGACCAGACCCTCTCCTCGACGGCTACGAGCTCGACGTGAAGCTGCTGTGCCACGCTGTCTCCTTGCTGCGGCGGCGGAATGGGCAAATTCTAATCCTGCCACCACCGCTTACCCAACGCGGGTGGCGCAAGACGTGCCGCGGCTACTTGGTCTTGTTCTGGAAGGTGGGGTGCTCGAGGAGGAAGGCGTCCAACTGCTCGTCCTTCAACGCGGCGAAGAAGTCGTCGACGCCGTCCTGGAACTGCTCCCCCTTGTAGGTCTTGCCGTCGAAGACCGGGCCGCCCGGGAGCTTGATCATCTGGATCGTGTCGGGGCGGATGTCCTTCAGCGCGAGCCCGAAGTCCAGCACGCTGTGGCCGCGACCGTTGAAGATCAGCGACTGGCCCGCCGCTCGGATCACCCGGTCCAGCTTGATCGGGTTGGAGACCACGTCGGCGCTGAACGCCTGGCCCACCATCGCCTTGACGAACTGCTGCTGGTGACGCTGCCGGCCGTAGTCGGCATCCGGCACACCGTTCTTCGGGTAGCGCTGCCGGACGTAGTCCAGCGCCTGCCAACCCTTGAGGTGGTGAGTGCCCTTCGTGTACACGGCCTGTGGCCCGACGTAGCCCTCGCCGTGCTGGTTGAACTCCCGGGGCTTGCCGTCCGGCTGCCGGTGCTCCGAGCGCACCTCGCGCTCGATGTACATGTCGACGCCGCCCATCGCGTCGACGATCTTCTGGAAACCGGTGAAGTTGATGATCGCACCGGCGTCGAAGCGCTTGATGCCGGTGATCTCCTGCACCGTCGTCGCCAGCAACTCGAAACCGCGGGCGGCGTCCGGGTTCTGCCCCGGCACCCGGCTGCCGAACGACATCGCGGCGTTCAACTTCGTGGTCTCACCGCCGAAGTCCGCCTTCGGGAAGGCGGGGATGTCCACGTAGAGATCGCGCGGCACGGAGAAGAGATAGGCGCGATCCATGGTGGCGGGCACGTGCAGCACCATGATCGAGTCAGCGAGCGGCGGCGTCGTCGGGTTACGCGGATCGATGCCGACCAGCAGGAGGTTCAGCGGCCCCTTGATGTCGCTCTTCGGCGGCGCCGGGGCGCCGGCCGCCTCGTCACCGAAGAGATCGGCCTTGCCGACGGCCCCCTCGTACCGGGACTTCAGCGCCGCTGTGCCGACCAGCGCGGTGCCGCTGAGCACCATGAGCACAGTGCCGAAGATGGTGCAGATCCGCGCCCACCGCGGGATGGCCCGCCAGGTGGATCGCTTCCGGCCGTTCTTACCGGCCTTGGCCACGACTGTCTCCGTTCGTCACGCCGCTTCCCTGACTGAAGACGGCGTGCGTCCTCGAAAAGGTTGCACCGATCCGCATTGACCAGGTGTGAAGGTGCGGTGAACGCTACCTCGCATCCGCGCGCACGCCGAAAGCGAGGAACGGAGCAGTGGCGACCGTACATGCCAAAGGTGAACAAAAGGCCGCCCCGGCATTGCCGGGGCGGCCTTTTTGTGGAGGGCCTCGTCAGGCCTTCATCAGCTCTTCCGCCTTGCGCTCCAGGTCCTCCAGACCGCCGCACATGAAGAACGCCTGCTCAGGGAAGTGGTCGTACTCACCCTCGCTGATCTTCCGGAACGCCTCGATGGTCTCCTTGATCGGGACCGTCGAGCCCGGAACGCCGGTGAACTGCTCCGCGGCGTAGGTGTTCTGCGACAGGAAGCGCTCGATCCGGCGGGCTCGGCCGACCGTGACCTTGTCCTCCTCGGAGAGCTCCTCGATACCGAGGATGGCGATGATGTCCTGCAGGTCCTTGTAGCGCTGCAGGATCCGCTTCACCTCGGTGGCCACCGCGAAGTGCTCCTGGCCGACGAACTCCGGGGCGAGGATCCGGGACGAGGACGCCAGCGGGTCCACGGCCGGGTAGATGCCCTTGTCGGAGATCGACCGCTCCAGGTTGGTGGTCGCGTCGAGGTGGGCGAACGTGGTGGCCGGGGCGGGGTCGGTGTAGTCGTCCGCCGGCACGTAGATCGCCTGCATCGAGGTGATGGCCTGGCCCCGGACGGAGGTGATCCGCTCCTGGAGCTCGCCCATCTCGTCGGCCAGGGTCGGCTGGTAGCCCACCGCGCTCGGCATCCGGCCGAGCAGGGTGGAGACCTCGGAACCCGCCTGGGTGAAGCGGAAGATGTTGTCGATGAAGAGCAGCACCTCCTGCTTCTTCACGTCGCGGAAGTACTCCGCCATGGTCAGCGCGGAGAGGGCGACCCGGAGCCGGGTGCCCGGCGGCTCGTCCATCTGGCCGTAGACCAGCGCGGTCTTGTCGATGACGCCCGACTCGGTCATCTCGGCGATGAGGTCGTTGCCCTCACGGGTCCGCTCACCCACACCGGCGAAGACCGACGTACCACCGAAGTTACGGGCGACACGGGTGATCATCTCCTGGATGAGCACCGTCTTGCCCACGCCGGCGCCGCCGAACAGGCCGATCTTTCCGCCCTTGACGTACGGGGCGAGCAGGTCGATGACCTTGATGCCGGTCTCCAGCATCTCGGTCTTCGGCTCCAGGTCCGCGAAGGCCGGGGCCTTGCGGTGGATACCCCAGTGGTCGTCCGGGGTGAGCGTCTCGCCCTCGGTGAGGTTGAGGACCTCGCCGATCGCGTTGAACACGTGACCCTTGACCGCGTCGCCCACCGGCACGGTGATCGGCGAACCGGAGTCACGCACCTCCGCGCCGCGGACCAGGCCGTCGGTCGGCTGCATCGAGATGGCCCGGACCATGTTGTCACCCAGGTGCTGGGCGACCTCCAGGGTCAGCGTCTTCTCACCACCGGACAGGTTCACGTCGACGTTCAGGGCGTTGAACAGGGCCGGCATGGCGTCGCGCGGGAACTCGGCGTCGACGACCGGGCCGATGACCCGGACCACGCGACCGGTGGCCGTCTTGGTCTCTACTGGGGCAGTCATCACACTTCACTTCCCGACGCGGCAAGCGCGTTCGCGCCGCCGACGATCTCGCTGATCTCCTGGGTGATCCCGGCCTGGCGGGCCGTGTTCATCTCGCGCGTGTACTTCTCGATCATCTCTTCGGCGTTGTCGGTGGCGCTCTTCATCGCCCGCCGCCGGGCCGCCGACTCGCTCGCCGCCGACTCGATCAACGCCGCGTAGATCCGCGTGTTGATGTACTTCGGCAGCAGCGCGTCGAGCAGCGCCTCCGCCTCCGGCTCGAACTCGTAGGCCGGGAGCAGCCCCTCGGAGCGCGGCCGGTCCTCGACCTGCATCGGCCCGATGATCTTGGCGACCGGGGTCTGGGTCATCAACGAGTGGAACTCGGTGTAGACCATGTGCAGCTCGTCGATGCCGAGCACCCCGTCCACCCCGGCGCCGCCGTCGACGTCGTCCGCACCGGCCGTGAACGCCTTGATCAGCGTCTCGCCCACCGCGCGGGCGTCCGCGAACGACGGCTGCTCCGAGAATCCGGTCCAGTTCGCCTCGATCGGCCGGTTCCGGAACCGGTAGTAGCTGACGCCCTTGCGCCCGACGACGTAGAGCACCGGCTCCTTGCCGTCGGCCCGGAGGCGGGCGATCAACGACTCAGCCGTCTTGATCGCGTTGGAGCTGTAACCGCCGGCCAGACCCCGGTCGGCGGTTACCAGCACGACGCCCGCCCGCCGCACCCGCTCACGCGGGGTGAGCAGCGGGTGGTCGATCCGCGCGTTGGACGCGAGCGCGGTGAGCACGCCGGTGATGGCCTGGGCGTACGGCAGGGACGCCTCCACCCGCGCCTGGGACTTGGCGATCCGGCTCGTCGCCACGAGCTCCATCGCCTTGGTGATCTTCTTCATCCCCTTAGCGGAGCGGATCCGCTGACGAAGAACGCGTACCTGGGCCGCCATGGGATCAGCTCTCGGCCGGGCGGTCGGTCGCGCCGTCGCGGAAGCGGGTCACCGTCTCGCGGTTCTCGTCACCCTCCAGCGGCGCGGCCGGCGCGTCGTTGACCTGACGCTCGTCCTCCTTGCCGAGGAAGACCTGCTTGAACTCGGTGATCGCCGCGTCCAGGGAGCCGATGATGTCGTCGTCCCACTTGTTGTCGGCGATCCCCGCCAGCACACCGGCGTGCTTGTGCCGCAGGTACTGGAGGAACTCCGACTCGAAGCGCCGGACCTCGCCCACCGGGACGTCGTCCAGCTTGCCCTCGGTGCCGGCCCAGACCGAGACGACCTGCTCCTGCACCGGGTACGGCGAGTAGTTCGACTGCTTCAGCAGCTCGACCAGGCGGGCGCCGCGGTCCAGCTGGGCCCGGGAGGCCTTGTCCAGGTCGGAGGCGAAGGCGGCGAACGCCTCCAGCTCGCGGTACTGGGCCAGGTTGAGCCGCAGCGAGCCGGCGACCTTCTTCATCGGCTTCACCTGCGCGGCGCCACCGACCCGGGAGACCGAGGTGCCGACGTTGATGGCCGGCCGGACGCCCTGGTTGAACAGGTCGGTCTCGAGGAAGATCTGGCCGTCGGTGATCGAGATGACGTTGGTCGGAATGAAGGCCGAGATGTCGCTGGCCTTCGTCTCGATGATCGGCAGACCAGTCATCGAGCCGCCACCCAGCTCGTCGGAGAGCTTCGCGCAGCGCTCCAGCAGGCGGGAGTGCAGGTAGAAGACGTCACCCGGGTACGCCTCACGGCCCGGCGGGCGGCGCAGCAGCAGCGACACGGCGCGGTACGCCTCGGCCTGCTTGCTCAGGTCGTCGAAGACGATCAGGACGTGCTTGCCGCCGTACATCCAGTGCTGCCCGATGGACGAGCCGGTGTAGGGGGCGATGTACTTGAAGCCGGCCGGGTCGGAGGCCGGGGAGGCCACGATGGTGGTGTACTCCATCGCGCCCGACTCTTCCAGCTGGCCCTTGATCGAGGCGATCGTGGAGGCCTTCTGGCCGATGGCGACGTAGATGCAGCGGACCTGCTTCTTCGGGTCGCCGGAGCGCCAGTTCTCCCGCTGGTTCAGGATGGCGTCGAGGGCGACCGTGGTCTTGCCGGTCTTCCGGTCACCGATGATCAGCTGCCGCTGGCCCCGACCGACCGGCGTCATGGCGTCGATCGCCTTGATGCCGGTCTGCAGCGGCTCGAAGACCGACTGCCGGGCCATCACGTTCGGCGCCTGCAGCTCCAGCTCGCGGTAGCCCTCGTCGGCGATGTCGCCGAGGCCGTCGATCGGCTGGCCGAGCGCGTTGACCACGCGGCCGAGGAAGGCGTCGCCGACCGGCACGGAGAGCACCCGGTCGGTGCGCTTGACGCGCTGCCCCTCCTCCAGGTTGGCGGAGTCACCGAGAACGACGACACCGATCTCCCGGACGTCGAGGTTGAGCGCCACGCCGAGCGTGCCGTCCTCGAACTCCAGCAGCTCGTTGGTCTTGGTCGAAGGCAGGCCCTCGACGTGGGCGATGCCGTCGCCGGTGTCGGAGACGGTGCCGACCTCCTCGCGGGAGACGTCGGTCGAGTAGGAGGAGACGTAGCGCTCCAGGGCGCCGCGGATCTCCTCCGTCGAGATGGTCAGCTCGGCCATCCTCTGCTTCCTTATGTATCAGGGGCCCGGGATACCTAGTACCGACCGGTCCGAGTGGCGTCTGTCGTTGAGGGCGCTGCGCGGCTGAGCCGGTCAGCGCTTCGCGAGCGCGTTGCGGGTCTCGTTGAGGCGGCGCAGGACGGTGCCGTCGTACAGGTCGGAGCCGACCCGCACGCTCACGCCACCCAGAACGTCGGGGTTCACCGTCTGTCGCACGGATACCTCCCGACCGTATATCGCGGAGAGCCGAGCGCCCAGCCGCTGCTCCTCACCGTCACTCAACGGGGCGGCGACGGTCACGTACGCGACCTGCCGGTCCCGTCGGTCGGCGGAGAGCTCGACCAGCCGGGTGAGCGCCCCGCTGAAGGAGCGACCTCCGAAGCCACCGAGCGCGACCCCGACGAGGCGGCCGGTGACCGGCCGGGCCTTGCCGGCGAGCAGCTGGTCGACCAGGGTCGCCCGCCGCTCGGACGGGACCATCGGGTCGGAGAGCGCGTTGGAGAGCTCCGGAGAGCCGGCGACGACCTGCCCGAAGCGGAACAGCTCGTCCTCGACCTCACTGAGCTCGCCGGCGGAGTCGGCGCTGGCCAGCAGCGCCTCCACGCCCAGCCGCTCGGCGCCGTCGAGAAGCTCGGACGGCGCCGACCACCGGCCGGAGACCAGCGCGGTGAGCAGGGTCAGCGCGTCCGCGCCGATCTTGCCGCTGAGCATCCCCGCGAGCAGCCCGGACCGGTCCGCGCCGGACCGGGCCGGGTCGGAGAGCGCCCGGCGCAGCCGCGGCTCCCGCCGCAGCAGGGCGGCGACGGAGAGGATGTCGTCGGCGGTGGTGGCCACCGCCGACGCCTCCGCGCCGCGGACGTACTCGTCGAGGCGCTCGGCCGCGATCTTGTACGACTCCCGGCTGGCGGCCTGCATCAGCGGGCCCCCGTGCTCTCGAGGCTGTCCAGGAACCGGTCGACGGTGCCCTTGCGACGTGCCTCGTCGGCGAGCGACTCACCGACGATCTTGCTGGCCAGGTCGACCGCGATCGTGCCGACCTCGGCGCGCAGCTCGCGCACGATGGTGGCCCGCTCGGCGGCGAGCTGGTCCTTGCCCGCCTGGATGACCCGGTCGGCCTCCTCCCGCGCCTTGGCGAGGATGTCCTGCCGGATGCCCTCGGCGTCGGCCCGGGCGTCGTCCCGGATCTTGGCGGCGTCGGTACGCGCCTCGGCGAGCTGCGCACGGTACTGCTCGAGCAGCTGGTTCGCCTCGGACTGCGCGGCCTCGGCGCGCTTGATGCCACCCTCGATGGCGTCGACCCGGGCCTGGAACGTCTGCTCCATGCGCGGGAAGACGAACTTCATCAGCACGAAGCAGAGCACGATGAAGGCGATGCCACCGACCACGATCTCCTGCCAGAGCGGCAGGATCGGGTTGTGCGCTTCACCGCCTTCTGCGGCGAGGAAGTACATGGAAGACCTCCCGGTCGAAGGGGGGCGGAATTACTGAATCGGGCCCTGCCACACGAAGCCGAATGCGACACCCAGCAGGGCGAGCGCCTCGATGACGGCGAAGCCGATCCAGACGTACGGCAGGGTGATCCGCGACGACTCCGGCTGGCGGGCGGTCGACTGGATGTAGGCGGCGAAGACCAGGCCGACGCCGATACCCGGGCCGATGGCGGCGAGGCCGTAGCCGATGGCGGCGGTGCTGCCCTCTACCGCGGCGAGAACGCTAGCGTCCATTGGTGTGGTTCCTCCTGGTTATCACGCGTGACTCTCACGCGGGACGACAACGGTTGGTGCGAGTGGATCAGTGTTCCTCGGCGAGCGCGCCCTGCACGTAGCTGGCGGTCAACACCGTGAAGACGTAGGCCTGCAGCACGATCACCAGGAACTCGAGGAAGGTGAGCGCCACGGTCATCACCCAGGACAGGACCGAGATCGGCGCCAGCAGGGCGTTGGCGTTGAGCATCGCGAAGCCGCCGAGCGTGAAGACCAGCAGGAGCATGTGGCCGGCGAACATGTTCGCGAAGAGACGAACGGCGAGCGAGAAGGGCCGGACCAGGAAGGTCGAGAACGCCTCGATCGGGATCAGCAGCGGCAGGATGTACCACGGCGCCGGGGGGATGAGGGCCCGCTTGAAGTACCCGCCGAAGCCGTGCTTCTTGATACCGACCCAGTTGAAGAGCACGTAGCTGATCAAGGCGAGGAAGGCCGGGAAGGCGATGTGCGAGTTCGGGGAGATCTGGAAGAACGGCACGATCGCGAAGAAGTTCGTCAGCAGCACGAAGCAGAAGAGCGTCGTGAAGTAGGGCGCGAACCGCACACCCTGGTGCCCGATCATCTCGACCGCGATGTTGTTGCGCACGAAGCCGTAGATCGACTCGGCGAGCCACTGCTTCTTGGTGGGCACCAACTGCGGCTTGCGGTAGGTGAGCAGGAAGAACAGGATCAGGATCCCGACCGCCAGCCACACCATGAACGTGATCTTGGTGAACCAGTAGTTGTTCTCCGCGCCCCACGGGGCGATGCTGGGCAGGTAGAAGTCCTCCACGCTGGGTGGGAAATTAACCTCGCCCTGTGCCAGGACGTTCGACTGTCCGAACACCGCGTCCCTTCCTATTTAGGCGTGCCGAGGTTGCGGATGACCAGGACGATGCCCCCGGCCATGCCGAGCACGATCCCGATGCCGGTGGCGATGCCCCCGGTCTCCAGCCATCCGTCAACCAGCCAGCCGATGAAGCCCCACACGAGCATGCCCGCGATCAGGTAGCTGAGCGCGGTCCAACCCTGACCGGCACCGGACGGAACATCGTCCGGGCCGCCAGCGCTGGGGGGTTTCTGGTCACCGGCCATGACGGGGCGAACGATATCAGTCGGGGAGAGAAGGCTGTGCCTCACCCCCCGCACAACCTGGTTGTGTGGGACACGGGTGGGCGAAGTCGTCGCGATGCACGCTACTCCCCTTCGGCAGGGGAGAGAATGACCGATCGGGGACACATCGGCGCGCGTTCCGAAAACTGGGACGCCGGCCCCCGTCAACCCGCCACGCGTCGCGCGTGGACCGTGGTGAGCCACCAGATGTGCACGCCCGTCCAGACCGCCACCCCGGCGGCGATGCCCAGGCACATCGGGATGAGACCGGGCCAGCCGGTCGAGGCCACCCCGACCATCACCGCGCCGATCACCGTGAACTTCGCGACGTAGAGCGCGAGGCCGAACGGCAGCACCAACTGCGTGTTGCGGGCGTCGACCCAGGCCAGCACCACAGTGGTGAGGCTGTAGCTGATCACCGTGACGGCCACCCCGGCGGCGGCGCCGAGCGCCGCGTCGGCCCCGCCGGTCACCCCGCCGACCACCGCCGCGACCCCGGCCAGCAGCACCGACGCGATCAGCAGCACCGGCAGGTGCCGCAGCCGCCAGCCCCGGTCCTCCGCTGCCCGCTCCGCGCGGGCCACCGGCTCAGCCACGGGGGTACGCCGGGAAAGTGGCGACCAGGTCGGTCACCTCGACGCCGATCCGGGCCAGCTCGTCGGCGCCCCCGGCCGTGGCCGGGTCGGTCCGCACGGCCCGGGCGATCAGACTCGCGATCTGCCGCATCTCGGGCTCCCGCATGCCCTGGGTGGTGACGCTCGGCGTGCCCACCCGGATGCCGGAGGAGACCATCGGCTTCTGCGGGTCGTACGGGATGGCGTTCTTGTTCAACGTGATGGCGGCGGCGTCGCAGCGCGCCTCCGCCTCCGCGCCCGTCACCCCGAGCTCTCGCAGATCGATCAGGGCCAGGTGGGTGTCGGTGCCGCCGGAGACCGGGCGCATCCCCTCGTCGGCGAGCCCCGTGGCGAGCGCCTGCGCGTTACTGATCACCTGGTCGGCGTAGGCCCGGTACTCGGGCTGCGCGGCCTCGCGCAGCGCCACCGCCTTCGCCGCGACCGCGTGCATCAGCGGGCCGCCCTGGGTGAACGGGAAGACCGCCTTGTCGATCCGCTGGGCCAGCGACTCCCGGCAGAGGATCATGCCGCCGCGCGGGCCGCGGAGCACCTTGTGGGTGGTGCAGCTGACCACGTCGGCGTACGGCACCGGCGACGGGATCGCCTTGCCCGCGACGAGCCCGATGAAGTGGGCGGCGTCCACCATGAGGTACGCGTCGACCTCGTCGGCGATCTCCCGGAACTTCGCGAAGTCGATCAGCCGAGGGTACGCGGTCGCACCGCAGATGATCATCTTTGGCCGGTGCGCCCGGGCCAGGTCCCGCACCTCGTCGTAGTCGATCAGCTCGGTGTCGCGCCGCACCGTGTAGCCCACCGTGGCGAACCACTTGCCGGAGAAGTTCACCCGGCTGCCGTGGGTGAGGTGCCCGCCGTGCGGCAGGTCCATGGCGAGGACGGTGTCCCCGGGCTGCACCAGCGCCGCGTACGTGGCGAGGTTGGCGCTCGCCCCGGAGTGCGGCTGGAGGTTGGCGTGCTCGGCGCCGAAGAGCTCCTTCGCCCGGGCGATGCCGATCTCCTCGGCCCGGTCCACCTCGGCGCAGCCGCCGTAGTAGCGCCGCCCCGGGTAGCCCTCGGCGTACTTGTTGGTGAGCGTCGAGCCGAGCGCGGCGAGCACCGCGGGCGAGGTGAGGTTCTCGCTCGCGATCAGTTGCAGCCCGCCCCGTAGGCGGTCCAGCTCGCCGAGCACCACGCCGGCGATCTCCGGGTCGGTGGCGCGGAGCTGCTCGAAGTCCGGCCCCCAGAAGGTGCTCGTCACGGTGTCCACGACGAAGCAGTCTATGGGGCCGCAGACTGGACACTGTGAGATGCCTGGTCACCGGTGCGACCGGATACATCGGCGGGCGGCTCGCGCCGCGACTGCTGGCCGACGGGCACCAGGTGCGCTGCCTGGCCCGCCACGCCGGCCGGCTGCGCGACGCGCCCTGGGCCGCCGCCGTGGAGATCGTCGAGGGCGACCTGCGTCGCCCCGAGACGCTGCCGCCCGCCTTCGCCGACGTGGACACCGCCTACTACCTGGTGCACTCGCTCGGTCAGGCCGGGTTCGAGTCGGCCGACCGGGAGGCCGCCGAGGCCTTCGCCGCGGCGGCCCGGGCCGCCGGCGTACGCCGCATCGTCTATCTCGGCGGGCCCGAGCCGGCCCGCGACGAGGCTTCGGCCCACCTACGGTCCCGCGCCGAGGTGGGGCGGATCCTGCTGGCCAGCGGCGTGCCGACGGCGGTGCTCCGGGCCGCGGTGATCATCGGATCCGGCTCGGCCTCGTTCGAGATGCTGCGCTACCTGAGCGAACGCCTGCCGGCGATGGTCACCCCGCGCTGGGTGCACAACCGGATCCAGCCGATCTCGGTCGAGGACGTGCTGCGCTACCTCGTCGGCTGCGTCGACCTGCCGCCCGAGGTCAACCGCGCCTTCGACATCGGCGGGCCGGACGTGCTCACCTTCGGCGACATGATCCAGCGGTACGCCCGGGTGGCCGGGCTGCGCGAGCGCGTCATCGTGCCGGTGCGCCCGCTGAGCCCCACGCTGTCGTCGTACTGGGTCGGACTGGTCACCCCGGTGCCGAACGCGATCGCTCGACCGCTGATCGAGAGCCTGATCCACGAGGCGGTCGTGCAGGAGCACGACATCGCCGCGTACGTCCCCGACCCGCCCGAGGGGCTCACCGGCTTCGACCAGGCGCTCGAGCTGGCCCTGGCGCGGGTGCGCGACGCCCAGGTGGAGACTCGGTGGTCGACCGCGAGCGGCCCGTACGCCCCGGCCGAGCCGCTGCCCAGCGACCCGGAGTGGTCCGGTGGTACCGCCTACACCGACCTGCGCGAACAGGTCGTCGACGCGCCCCCTGAGGCGCTCTGGCGAATCATCGAGGGCGTCGGGGGCGAGCACGGGTGGTACTCGTTCCCGCTGGCCTGGTCGGTGCGGGGCTGGTTCGACCGGCTGATCGGCGGGGCGGGGCTGCGACGCGGGCGGCGCGATCCGCACCGGCTCCAGGTCGGCGAGGCGCTGGACTTCTGGCGGGTCGAGGAGATCGAACCGGGACGGCTGCTGCGGCTGCGCGCGGAGATGCGGCTACCCGGCCGGGCCTGGCTGGAGATGCGCGCTCTGCCGGCCGCCGACGGGCGCAGCCGGTACCAGCAGCGGGCGGTGTTCCTGCCGCGTGGGCTGGCCGGGCACACCTACTGGGCCGCCGTCACCCCGTTCCACGCGGTGGTCTTCGGTGGGATGGCCCGCAACATCGCCCGCGGCGCGGAGCGGGGCGGCAGTGACCTCAGTTCCCGGTCCGGGGGCCGGTGAGGTCGAAGGCGATCCGTTCGCTCGGCGGCACGAAGTCACGTACCGGCTGGTCCCGCAGCCCGAACGAGAGCACCTCCCCGACCGAGCGGGCCAGTTCGGCCTGCACCGGCTTGCCGACCGCGTCCCGGGGGTCGTCCGGGTTCGCGGCCATCGCGGCGACCGCGAGTTGCGGGGTGAAGGCGACCACCGTCTCCGTCTCGTACCGCTCGGAGCTGCCCGTCTTGCCGGCCACCGGCCGGCCCAGCCGCTGCCGCAGGTCGGTCACGGTCCCGCCGTCGCACCCGTTGTACATCGACTGGTCGCCGACCGGGCAGCGGGCCGCGTCCACGGCCGCCCGCGCCACATCGGTGTCCAGCACCTGCCGGCAGTCCGGCTGCGCCGCCTCCACCGGCCGCCCGGACGCGTCGGTGATCGACACCACCGGCGAGGGTGCGCACCAGGTCCCCTCGGCCGCCAGCGTGGCGTACGCGTTCGCCAGGTCGAGCGGGGTGGTCGCAGAGACGCCGAGGGTGAACGGTCCCCACTCCTTGGCGCCGTGCCGGGCGAGTTGGGCGTCGGACTCGGCCCGGAAGGCGACGCCCAACCGCTCGGCCATCTCCACCGCCTTGTCGGCGCCGACCCGCTCGATCAGCCAGGCGAAGTACGTGTTGACCGAGTTGCCGAAGGCGCTCCACATGGTGTGCCGGCCGTCGACCGACGCAGAGGAGTTCTGCGGGCACCATTGGCCGTCGCAGCTCGCCGGCCCCGTTGCGCGATAGCCGGTGACCAGGCGGCCCGGCGCGTCGTACTCGGTCCGCAGCGGCAGGCCGGCCTCCAGCGCGGCGAGCATCGTGAAGAGCTTGAAGGTCGAGCCGCCCTGGTAACCGTTGATGGCTCCGCCCCCGGCGACCAGCTGGTTCACGGTGTTCGGGTAGTTCTTCTGCCCGGCGGGGTTCTCGTCGACGCCGTAGTCGCGGTTCACGGCCATGGCGAGCACCCGGCCGGTGCCGGGCTGGACGACGGCGGTCGGCGCCGCCCGGCGGTCGGTCTCCGGGTAGATCCGCAGCACCTGCTCGACGGTGGTGCGCTGCACGGCGGGATCGAGCGAGGAGACGATCGAGAAACCGCCCCGCCGCAGCGCCCGCTGCCGCTCGTCGGCGGTGGCGCCGAAGGCGGTCTGGTCGCTCCACCACCGGGTGAACCAGTCGCAGAAGAAGCCCCAGTCGTTCTGCGCCTCGGGCACCGCCGTGCAGTCGTTCGGCGTCTCGCTGGGGCGCAGCTTCAGCGGCTCCGCGTTGGCGCGCGCCGCCTGTTCGGGCGGAACCTGGCCGGACTCGGCGAGCTGTTGCAGCACGTACGACCGGCGGCCGAGGGCGGCGTCGGCGTCGCCGTTGATCGGCTCGTCGGTGTGCGGTGAGCGGACCAGGCCGGCCAGCAGTGCCGCCTCGGCCAGGGTCAGCTCCGCGGGCGACTTGGAGAAGTACCGTTTGCTCGCCGCCGCGATCCCGTACGCCCCGGCACCGAAGTACGCGATGTTGAGGTAGCGGGTGAGGATCTCCTCCTTGTCGAACTCCCGTTCCAGGGCGAGGGCGTACCGCATCTCCTGCACCTTGCGGGCGGCGCTCACCTCGGTGGCCGCCCGGCGCTGATCGGCGGAGAGGCGGGGATCGGTGCTCAGGACGTTGCGGACGTACTGCATGGTCAGCGTGGACGCGCCCTGCCGGGTCTCGCCGCCGCGCTGGTTGACCGCGAAGGCGCGTACCACGCCGCGCAGGTCCACCCCGCGGTGGTCGTAGAAGCGGAGGTCCTCGGCGGCCACGATGGCCTGCCGCATCACCGGAGCCACCTCGCGCAGCGGCACGTCCACCCGGTCCTCCTGGTAGAAGGAGGTGATCAGGGTGGTGCCGTCGTTGGCGTAGAGGTTGGAGCGCTGCGCGGTCGGCGACGTGCGCAGGGTGTTGGGCAGCTCCGAGTAGGGCGTGGAGAGGGCGCTGAAGCCGATCCCGAAGACCAGCGCGACCGGCAGGGCCGCTCCCGCCAGCACCAGACCGGCGAGCACGCCGGCGAGCAACACGGTCAGCACTTTGTCGAGATGGGCCCGGATCATCAGCTCTCCCCGCAGGAGCCGGTCACGCTAGGACCCGTTCAGAATGACCCGGAAAGCCCTGTTTCGCCGCCGATTCGCCTCAAACCCGGAGGAAACTCGCGAGGAGGACGGTCAGGGCAGAAGTGCCGCGGCGAGCGGCTGCACCGTCTCCTCGATCTCGTCGGCCACCCGGCTGAAGCACTGGTCACCCCGGCCCCACGGATCGTCGAGATCATCGGTGGCGAGCGAATGGGAATCGTGACGGGCCGCCTGCACCGCCGCCACCAGCGCCACCCCGCGGGCGTGTACCGCCTCCGGCGTGGCCGAGGACTCCGGCAGCCCAGCCACGTCCACCGCGCCCAGCAGCCGGCCGAACTCCCCCAGCACGAAGGTGCGCGCCGCGGCGTCGGGGCGCAGCGCCACCACGTAGTCCTGCTGGTCGGCGGTTGCCGTGAGGACGAGATCGGCGGCGTCGATGTGGTCCGAGCGGAGCTTGCGGGCGGCGAACCCCTCGGCGTCGCCGCCCCGGGACACCACCTGCCGGGCCGCCGGCGGGTTCATCTCCTCACCGGCGTGCCAGCCCCCGGTGCCGGCGCTGTGGCTGTGCACCAGCTCGTCGGCGCCGGCCGGGTCGAGGCCCAGCCGGGTCAGCCGCTCCCGTACGGCCAGCGCGAGCAGCCGCTCCGCCATCGGTGACCGGCAGATGTTGCCCATGCAGACGTGCAGCACGGTGAACGGTGGCACCTAGACTCCCTCGACGATGTCCGGCACCACGTCGCGCAGCTTCTCCAGCGGGATCGCGCCCTGGCGCAGGACCTGTGGCACCTCGCCGGTGAGATCCACGATCGTGCTCGGCACCGGATCCGGACAGGGGCCCGCCTCCAGGTACGCACGCACCGAGTAACCCAGCTGGTCGCGCGCCTCCTCGGCGGTGAGCGCGGAGGGCTGGCCCGTCTTGTTGGCCGACGAGACGGCCATCGGCCCGGTCTCCCGCAGCACCTCGAGCGCCACCGGGTGCAGCGGCATCCGCACCGCCACCGTGCCGGTCTTGTCCCCGAGGTCCCACTGCAGGCTCGGCGAGTGCTCGATCACGATGGTGAGCGCGCCCGGCCAGAACGCCTCGACGAGGTCCCGGGCCTCCCGGGGCAGCGAGAAGACCAGGCCGTCCAGGGTCTGCCGGGAGCCGATCAGCACCGGCGGCGGCATCTGCCGACCCCGGCCCTTGGCGTCCAGCAGCGCTTTGACGGCGTACGGGGTGAAGGCGTCCGCGCCGATGCCGTAAACGGTGTCCGTCGGCAGGACGACCAGTTCCCCGTTCTTGACCGCCTCGATGGCCGCGGCGATGCCGCGGTCCCGGTCGGCGGGCGACCGGCAGTCGTAGAGCATCACGAGGAGCCAGTCTGCCACGCCGGCCCGAGGTCGGGGCGGCGGCCGTCCGCACGTCGGGACGCGGTGGCGAACCGGGGCCTCCCGGTGAGGTCCCGATGCTCGGTGACGGCGGCGAACCGGCCGTCGGCGACGAGCAATGCCGGCACGTCCGCACCGTGCGTGTCGTCGTGCTCGATGCCGAGCATCCCGCCGGGCCGCAGCAGCGCCGCCGCGCGGGCGATCACCGGGCGGATGACCGACAGCCCGTCCGCGCCCCCGAAGACCGCCTCCGCCGGGTCGTACCCGGCCACCTCCGGGGCCACCACCGTGTCCGCGGGCACGTACGGCGGGTTGCAGAGCAGCACGTCGACCCGGCCGACCAGATCGTCGAGCAGGTCGGGGGCGGTGACGTCCGCCGCCACCACCTCGATCGGCCGGTCTCCCGCCGTGGCCCGGTCCCCCGCGTTGCGGCGCAGCCAGTCCAGCGCCGCCGGGGAGCGCTCGACCGCGACCACCCGGGCCGCCGGCAGCTCCTGGGCCACCGCGAGGGCGATCGCGCCCGAGCCGCTGCAGAGATCCACCACCAGCGGCGTGTCCCGGTCCCGCCCCTGCTCGATGCCCCAGCCGGCGAGCAGCTCCGTCTCCGGCCGGGGCACGAAGACGCCCGGCCCGACGGCCAGCTCCAGCCGCCGGAAGGCGGCGCTGCCGGTGAGGTGCTGCAACGGTTCACGGCTCACCCGGCGGGTCACCAGCGCGTCGAAGGTGGCGAGCTGGTTCGCGTCGAACCCGTCGGCGAGAGCCAGCCGGCCACGCGGCACATCCAGCACGTACGCGGCCAACAGCTCGGCCTCCGTACGGGCGGCCGGCACCCCGGCATCGTCGAGGATCCGGGCCGCCCGCAGCACGGCGATCGATGGCCGAATCCTATTCGTCCCTTCGGGGGGGTGTTGCGGCTCGATGGTCACGACATAATCATGAAGCGTCGCGGGGCACGTCACGAGCGGGTGCGTACAGGCGCATGCCGACAGGAGGTCGCTGGTGGGTTGGCTCGACCGGGTCGAAGACCAGGTTGACGCGCTGACGCAGTCGCGGGCGTTGCAGGAGGCCAGCCGGTCCGCCGAGGCGTACACGGTGCTGGAACGGGTGCTGCGCACCACAGCCAGCCCACGCACCCGGGCCGACGCCATGGTGCAGCGCCTCTCCGCCCTGATCAATCTCGGGCGCACGGCGGAGTTCACCCGCGCGATCGAGGAGGCGTCGGCGGCCGTCCGCGACCTCGCCGAGCCCTACCTGCACGGGCACCTCAACGCCCTGGCCGCACTCGCCGCCCACCATCAGGGCGCGCTCGACCGCTGCGTCACCCACCTGGTCAAGGCCGCCCGCGCGCTCGGCGCCGTCGAGGACCCGGACCGGGACACCGCCTGGGGCTGGCACGACCTGGCGATGGCCTACTCCTACCTCAGCTTCCACGGCTACGCCCTCGGCGCGATCGAGCGGGCCCGGCAGCTCGGCATGGCCGCCGGGATCCCCGAGGAGACGTTCGCCGCGCCCGGCATCCGCCTGCGCAACGCCGTCGCGCTCGACCACAACGGCGACAGCGACGGCTGCCTGCGGGTGCTGCGCGATGTGGCGAGCGACCTGGCCCGCTTCCTGCACGGCGGGCGGGCCGGGCAGCTGCGCCCCAGCAGCCTCTCCGCGTACGGCTACGCCGCGGCCCGCCGGGCGGCGCTCGGCGACGAGATCGAGTTCAACAGCGACGCCGATCCCGCCCGGCTGCTCGCCCACGGCGGCGACAGCGCCCGGGCGCGGGACATGCGTGAACTCGGTCACGTCTGCCTCGCCATCGCCTCCGGCCGACCGATCGAGGCGGTGGCCCGGCTGGACACCGTCCGGGTCTCCAACGAGACGCTCGGCGCGGCCGAACCGGCCCGGCTGCGCAGCATCGCCCTGTCCCGGGCCGGTGATCACGCGGCCGCGCACCGGGCGGACCGGCTGGCGTTCCGGCTGGCGGCGCAGCGCAACGACCGGCTGCGGGACGTCTACATCGACGGCATCGCGGCCCGCATCGACCACGAGGAGATGCGCCGGGAGGCCGCCCGCTACGAGGGCGAGGCGCTCACCGACCCGTTGACCGGTCTGCCCAACCGCCGCCGGCTCGAGCGCTACATCGCCAGCGTGGTGGCGCGGGGCGAGCAGGTGGTGATCGGGGTCTGCGACCTGGACGGCTTCAAGGCGGTCAACACCCGGCACGGACACCACTCGGGTGACCTGGTCCTCCAGCGCATCGCCGGGGTGATCAACCGGGTGATGCGCCGGGGTGACTTCGTGGCCCGCTACGGCGGGGACGAGTTCGTGGTGGTGCTGCCCGGCGCGGGCATGAGCGAGGCCGCCGAGGTGGCCCGCCGGGTCGGCGCGGCGGTGGCGAGCGAGGACTGGGAGGCGCTGGTCCCCGGCACCCCCGTCGGGGTGAGCATCGGCTTCGCCGAGGTCTCCGGCACCGGGCCGGCGCTTCGCGACGCGCTCAGCACCGCGTTCGAGATCGCCGACCGCGAGATGCTCCGAGCCAAGACCCGCCCCCGCGCCTCCTGACCCTCCCCCACGCACACCCTCCCCCTCCCCTTCCCCCGTCCCCCGGGCGTGATCAAGAGGTTTGCGTCACCGGGGTGATCGAAGGTGACGCGAAGCTCTTGATCAACGGGGCGACGGCGGCAGGGAGCCGGGGGCCGGGTCAGCGGCGGGTTAGTTCGGTGTCGCCGGCCAGGCGGGCGGCGCGGTCCGCCTCGGCCAGCGCGTCGAGCACGCCGTCGAGGTCACCGGCGAGGGCCAGATCCAGGTTGTACGCGGTGTAACCGATCCGGTGGTCGGTGATCCGGTTCTGCGGGAAGTTGTAGGTGCGGATCCGCTCCGAGCGGTCCACGGTGCGCACCTGCGCCTTACGCGCGTCGGAGGCGGCCGCGTCGGCCTGCTCCTGCGCCGCCGCGAGCAGCCGGGCCCGCAGGATCCGCATCGCCTGCTCCCGGTTCTGCAGCTGCGACTTCTCGTTCTGGCAGGACACCACGATGCCGGTCGGCAGGTGGGTGATCCTGACCGCCGAGTCGGTGGTGTTCACCGACTGCCCACCGGGGCCGGACGAGCGGAACACGTCGATCCGCAGCTCGTTCGGGTCGATCGTGACGTCGACCTCCTCGGCCTCCGGCAGGACGAGCACACCGGCCGCGCTGGTGTGGATGCGGCCCTGCGACTCGGTGACCGGGACGCGCTGCACCCGGTGCACCCCGCCCTCCCACTTGAGGCGGGACCAGACCCCGTTGCCGCCCTCCGGCACGCCCTTGGTCTTGATCGCCAGCGAGACGTCCTTCATCCCACCGAGGTCGGAGTCCTGGGCGTCGATCACCTCGACCAGCCAGCCCCGCCGCTCGGCGTACCGGGTGTACATCCGCAGCAGGTCACCGGCGAAGAGCGCCGACTCCTCGCCACCCTCGCCGGCCTTGATCTCGACGATCACGTCCTTGGCGTCGTGCGGATCGCGCGGGATCAGCAGCTCCGCCAGCCGCTCCTCCAGCGCCGGCATCGTCCCGGCGATCGAGTCGACCTCGGCGGCGAAGGACGGATCCTCCGCGGCCAGCTCCCGGGCGGCGGCCAGGTCGGCGCGCGCCTGGGCCAGCTCACCGGCCGCCTTGTGCAGCGGCACCAGCTCGGCGTACCGGCGACCGACCCGGCGGGCGACCGCCTGGTCGGCGTGGATGGCCGGGTCGGCCAGGCGCTTCTCCAGGTCCGCGTACTCGTCGAGAAGGGCGGTCAGACGCTCGCTGCTCATGCTGCGGATGCTCCTTCGACGCGAGGACGGAGGGCCGGCGTACCGGAGGGGAACCGGCGGTAATACGGACGGCGCCCGCGTCCGGTGGGAAACCGGACGCGGGCGCCGAACGAGGAGTTACTTGGCCTTCTTGGCCTGAACCTTGGCGTACTTCTGCTGGAACTTCGCGACCCGACCGGCGGTGTCCAGCACGCGCTGCTTACCGGTGTAGAACGGGTGGCAGGCGCTGCAGGTCTCGACGCTGATCTCGCCGCCCTTGGCGGTGCTGCGGGTCGTGAAAGTGTTGCCGCAGGAGCAGCGGACCTCGGTGGTCACGTACTCCGGGTGGATGTTGGGCTTCATGTCGCCTCGGTCCTTTCGTCGGTGGTCGCCGGGTCGCCGTCGCCACCCGCCGCACGTACGACGGGCTCAGGCGTGAACCGGAACCGGTGGCCGATTGACCAGTGTGCCATGGCTGCCGGCCTGACCCGTCATCGGGCGGCACCGCTGGTCCGGCTTCGACAACGCACGGCGTCCCACCGGCATTCCCGTCCGCTGTCCGGGCATTCACCCGGCACCCACCCCCCGGGTCGTACCCCGGGTGGGGCACGATCGACCCCGCGCCGCAGGGCGCCCGCCGGAGGCCGACGACGGAGGTGTACGCGATGCCCCGCCTGATCGCGACCCGCGGGCTGCCCGCCTCGGGAAAGACCACCTTCGCCCGTACACTCCAGCCGTCCGTGGTCCGGGTGAACCGCGACGACCTGCGGCGGATGCTGCACGGCGAGCGGTTGTTCACCCAGTGGGCGGAGGCCCAGGTGACCACCGCCCAGCGGGCCCAGGTCGAGGCGCTGCTCCGGGCCCGGGCCGACGTCTGCGTGGACGACACCAACCTGCGCGCCCGGACGCTGCGGGACTGGGCCGAGCTGGCCGAACGGTACGGCGCCGAGTTCGAGGTGCACGACTTCACCGACGTCCCGCTGGACGAGTGCCTGCGCCGGGACGCCGCCCGGCCGGAGCCGGACCGGGTCGGCGAGGCCGCGATCCGCCGGCTGCACGAGCGCTACCTGGCGGGGCGTCCGCTGCCGCTGCCGGTGCCGCAGGCCCGCGCCGGCCGCCCGAAGCGGGTGCACCCCGCCCCGGCGGGAGCGCCGGAGATCGTTCTGGTGGACATCGACGGCACCGTCGCGCTGCACGTCTCCCGCAGCCCGTACGACATGACGCGGGTCGCCGAGGACGAGCCGAACGAGGCGGTGATCGCCGCGGTCCGGGCCATGCACGCGGCCGGGTACGGGGTGGTCTTCTGCTCCGGCCGGGACGCCTCGGCGCGGGTCGACACGATGGCCTGGCTGGCGCGGCACGTCCGGGTGCCGTACCTCGCGCTGCACCTGCGGGCGGTGGGTGACGCCCGGAAGGACTCGATGGTCAAGCGGGAGATCTACGAGCGGGAGGTGCGGGACCGCTACCGGGTGGTCGGTGTCTTCGACGACCGGGCGCAGGTGGTCCGGATGTGGCGTTCCCTGGGCCTCACGGTGTTCCAGGTCGCCGACGGGGACTTCTGAGGCGGAGGGGCCCCGGCGACCGGGGCCCCTCCCCTGCTCAGGCGGCGGCGCGCAGCGCCGTGGTGATGGTGGCCTGCGCGCGTACGCCGTTGACCGTCACCGCCAGCACCAGCGAGGCGCCGGGGCGCAGCGCGGTGAGCCGGCCGGTGGCCGGGTCGAACCGGGCCACGTGCCACGGTCGCAGCCCGGTCAGCGGCCCGATGTGCACGTTCGGCGACGCGGACCAGTCGGCGCTCACCGGCGCGGCCACCGGGACCGTACGCCCACCCGGCTGGGTCAGCGTGGCGGTGACCGTGACCGGCTTGCCGAGGGCGACGCCGGTCGGGGCGTTCACCGCGAGCCGGTCGGTGTGCGCGTGCACCTCGGCCGTCACCCAGCGCGGCCCGTCGGCGAGCGGGTCCTGCCGGGCCCGGTCGGCCTCGGCCGGGCTGACCGGGTCGACGCCGAACTCGGTCCAGCCGGTGAAGCCGCCCCGGTCGGCCGGGGTGGAGGGCGTCTTGCCGGAGTTGCCGTTGATCACGTACGGGACGCCGTCCACCCGCTCGGCGTGGAACGTGCCGACGTGCCCGCCGACGAAGAGCGCGCCCTTGCCGGTGCGGTGCTGGAAGTCGGCGAGCCACTGCTCCAGCAGCGCCGCCTCCTTCCGGTCGCCGAGCTGGCTCGCCTGCGCCGGGCTGGGATCGCGCGGCGGATGGTGGTGCAGTACGACGACGGAGCCGACGGCCGGGTCGGTGGCCGCCGAGTCGAGCGCCTCGCGCAGCATCCGCACCTGGTCGAAGCCGCCACCACGCAGGGAGCCGGTCGAGGTGTCCAGCGTCACGAAGCGGGTGCCCCGGTGGTCGAGGACCCGTGACGTGTCGCCGAAGACGGCCCGGAAGTTGCTGATCGGCGCGCCCATGATCTCGTGGTTGCCGGGCACGTAGTACCAGGGCAGTTCGTCGCCGAGCTCCTCGTCGAGCAGCCGTTTCGCGAGTTCGAAGTCGGCCGGGTAGGCGGTGTCCACCAGATCACCGTTGATCACCAGGAAGTCCGGGCGGGACGCCTTGATCTCGCGCAGCGTACGGCGGGCCTGGGCGACCAGCTCACTCTCCGGGTCGGCCGCGACGAACTGGGCGTCGGACATCACGGCGAAGCGCCACGGCGCGGCGTCGACGGTGCCGTCGGTGACCACCACCCGGTCGGTCTCCGGCTCTTCGGCGGGTACGGCCACCGACGGCGGCACCTTGGCCACCAGGTCGTCGATGACGATCTCGCTGGTGTACTGGGCAGCGGCGTCGGTCTCGGCCACGTAGAACCGCCGGATCCGCACCGGGTACTGCACCCCGGCCGGAACGGCGAACTCCACGTACCGCCACCCGGTCCAGGTGATGTACGGCCCGCGCAGCACATGCTGGGTGTCCTGGGCGTCGTGCAGGTGCAGGCTCGGCCACTCCCCCTTGCCGTTGCCGTGGATCCACATTCCGAACGCCTGCGGTTGACCGGGGACCTCGATCCAGGCCGGCGGGTCCGCGTACGCGGCGCGGGTGCCGGTGGACTGGCCGAAGTCGTACGAGAGCTTCAGGCCGGTGCCGGTGTGGCCCGGCACGGGAGCGACGGATCCGCTCGCCCGCGCCTGGCTGAACCTCCAGGCGGCCGCGTCCTCGAAGTCCGCCACCGGCTGGTCGGTCAGCCCGATGGTGACCGGGACGACGGTGCGCTCCCCTCGGACCTGGACGGTGACGAGGGCGGCACCGGTGTCGCGCAGCGCGGTGACCGTGAGGTTGCCGTCGTCGTCGGGGACGATCCGCAGCAGGTCGTGGTCGTACTCCAGCTCCAGGTCGGCGGGCTCGATCGGAGCGGTGTTCCCCTCGGCGTCGCGTCCGACCACGCCGAGGCGTGCGCTGCCGTCGAGCCCGGTCAGGCCGACCCGCTCGACCGTGGCGTCGATGCCGGCGAGCGGCCCGAGGACGGTGAGGTCGAGCGATCCGGTGGCGCCACCTCGGCGCGCGGTGACGGTCGCCGGGCCGGGCAGCAGGGCGCGGAAGACGTTGTCGCCATCCACCCGGCCGCGCGTCGCGGGTCGGGTCTGCCAGCTCGGCCTGCCGGCCGCCGGACCGTACGTCTCGTCGTGGCCGGCGGCGGTGAGGCGGCGGCTGAGCCCGGGGAAGACCCGGTCCGGCCGGCCGCCGCGGACCGGGGAGACGCCCGGCGCGGCGGTCGGGTCGGCGGCCGTCTCCACCCAGTAGCCGGTCAGCCGCCCGCTGCCCTTCGGGGCGTAGAGGGCGAGGCCGTTGGGGACGGGGCGCTCGGAGCCGTCCGAGGGGCTGTTCTCCACCTGGACGGCGGCCGCGCCCGGCTCGCGGGCGAGCAGCGTCGAGGAGCCGCCGCCGTCGAGGTTGAGCGCGTTCTGCGCACCCAGCTCGGCCATCATCCGGCCCATCTCGGTCTGCGTGACGCCTCGGCTGTCGACCTGCCGGCCGTCCACCGTCAGCATGATCATTTTTCGGCCGTCGGCGGTGAAGCCGACAGCCGTGCGCGGCGCCAGCGACGAATCCGCAATCGTCTGCACCACGCCGTCGCGGACCAGCACGTTCCCGCCGCCGACCGCGGCGTGCAGGTTGCTGCCGTCGGACGGCTTCGGCTGCCAGGCCACCTCCACCGGGTCACCGGGGCGCAGCCCGGCGAGCGCGTCGGCGCCGCCCTCCCGGCCGAGCAGGAGGGTGGTCCCGGCGGGGATGGGTCCGCTGCCCGCTGCCGGGTCCACCCGGGCCACGTGACCGTCGACCACGGTGACCTCGGTGACGCGCGTCGCGCCGGAGACCGCCTGCTCGCGGGGGTACGTCCCCCAGAGCGCGGTGAAGACACCGACGCCGCCGGCCTGGACCATGTTGTTGAACTGGGTGAGCGTGACCGCTCCGGTGGGCAGGGTGGCGGTGCCGTCGAAGTTCACCTCGACGACCCGGCCGACGCCCTGGCTCGTCACCGCCACCGCGTTGCGGTGCCCGCTTACCGCCGACTGGATGAGTTCACCGTCGCGGATGCCGACCCCCTGCGCGGCTCCGGAGTTGTTGATGTCGAAGAAGTCGCCGTTGACCGCGGCGACCGCGCGGGTACGGTCCACGGCGGCGCGCAGCGGCTCTGTTCCGCTGACCACGCCGGAGTTGACGTAGTCCACGGTGACGCCGCCGTTGAGGTCGGCGGTGAGCGCGTCGGCGCGCAGCCAACCTTCGGCGTCGTACCGGTCGAAGGAGGTGAGCTGGACTCCGGGCGCGACGGGGCGGCTGGTCCTCGTGGTCTCCAGTCCACCGGCCGGCTCGACGTCGACGTCGACGTCGGGGACGGGGGCGGTGGCGGTGGCCGGCGCGGCGTAGCCGGCGGTGGTCGGCGCGGCGGTGGCCGGTGGTGGGCCGGCCAGGGTCAGCAGCGGCGTCAGCAGCAGGACGCCGGCGAGGTGGGCGAATCGTCTGCGGGTACGCATGGACGACAGTCAACCGGACACTGAATAGAAGTTTCAATAGCGTCCGCATGAATGGAGGAAAGCTGCACTCATGTCCGGCGATGTCGATCCGGAGTGGAGCGATGGGACGGGGAAGTCGCCGCGCCGGCCGGTACAGCAGGAGGGGCACGGCCGACCGGCCGTGCCCCTCCTGTCGCCTCCTACCCCGGGGTCACTCCCCCGGCGTGGACTTCGCGATCTGCATCAGGAACTCGATGTTGGTACGCGACTGCTTGAGCCGGTCCAGCAGCAGATCCAGTGCCGCCTGAGAGTCCAGCGAGTGCAGGACCTTCCGCAGCTTGTGGATGATGGCCAGCTCCTCCGGCGCGAGCAGGACCTCCTCCTTGCGGGTACCGGAGGGGTTGATGTCGATCGCCGGGAAGACCCGCTTGTCGGCAATCTTCCGGTCCAGCTTCAGCTCGGCGTTGCCGGTGCCCTTGAACTCCTCGAAGATGACCGTGTCGGCCATCGAGCCGGTCTCCACCAGCGCGGTGGCGAGGATGGTCAGCGACCCGCCGTTCTCGATGTTGCGGGCCGCGCCGAGGAAGCGCTTCGGCGGGTAGAGCGCGGTGGAGTCGATACCGCCCGACATGATCCGGCCGCTGGCCGGGGCCGCCAGGTTGTACGACCGACCGAGCCGGGTCACCGAGTCGAGCAGCACGACCACGTCGTGTCCCAGCTCGACCAGGCGCTTCGCGCGCTCGATCGCCAGCTCGGCCACCGTCGTGTGGTCCTGCGGCGGACGGTCGAACGTGGCCGCGATGACCTCGCCCTTCACCGACCGCTGCATGTCGGTGACCTCTTCGGGACGCTCGTCCACCAGCACCACCATCAGGTGGCACTCCGGGTTGTTGCGGGTGATCGCGTTCGCGATCGCCTGCAGCACCATCGTCTTACCGGCCTTCGGCGGTGAGACGATGAGCGCCCGCTGCCCCTTGCCGATCGGCATGACCAGGTCGATCACCCGGGTGGTCAGGATGTGCGGCTCGGTCTCCAGCCGCAGCCGCTCCTGCGGGTAGAGCGGGGTCAGCTTGTAGAACTCCGGCCGACGCCTGGCCTCCTCCGGCTCCATCCCGTTGATGGTGTCCAGCCGGACCAGCGGGTTGTACTTGTCCCGCCGCTGCTCGCCCTCGCGAGCCGCCCGGACGGCACCGGTGATCGCGTCACCGCGACGCAGGCCGTACTTCTTGATCTGCGACATCGACACGTACACGTCGTTCGGGCCGGCGAGGTAGCCGGTGGTCCGGACGAAGGCGTAGTTGTCGAGCACGTCGATGATGCCGGCCACTGGGACGAGCACGTCGTCCTCGCCGACCTGCGGCTCACGGGCACCCTCGCCGCCCTCGGCACGCTCACCACGGCCGCGGCGACGGTCCCGGAAGCGGCTGCGCCGGCCCCGCCGGCCACCGCCCTCGCCGTCGTCGTCGCCGTCGAGCTCCCGCTCGGCACGCTGGCCCCGGTCACCACGGTCGTTGCGGTCACCACGGTCACCGCGGTCGTTGCGGTCACCGCGATCGTTGCGGTCCGCGCGCTCAGCCCGGTCGCCGCGCTCGGCCCGCTCGTTGCGGTCCCCACGCTCGCCGCGCTCGGCCCGCTCGTTGCGCTCACCGCGGTCACCACGCTCGGCACGGTCACCGCGCTCGGCACGGTCACCGCGCTCGGCACGGTCGCCGCGCTCGTTGCGGTCACGCCCACCGCGGCCCTCGCCCCGATCGGCACGCTCACCGGTCTCGGCCGTCTCGGTCCGAGTCTCGGCGACACGCTCCTCGGTACGCGCCCGACGCCGACCCCGGCCGCGACCCTCGGTCTCGGTGGTGGCCTGCTCGGCGGGCGCCGCCTCGGCGGTACGCCTCTCGGCCTCCGGCCGCTCAGTCGTCTCCCGCACCTCGGCGTGCACCTCCTCACGGGCCGGAGCAGCCGCGGCCGCGACCTCGGCCCGAGGTCGAGGGGTCCCGGCGGCGGCGCCGCCCTGCCGCTCGGAGATCGCGCTGATCAGCTCGCCCTTGCGCATGCGGGCCGTGCCGGAGATGCCGAGCGACGCGGCCAGGCTCTGGAGCTCTGGCAGCAGCATCGCCGACAGACCGGTGCCGCTGCGCCGCCGACGAGCGGGAGCGGCGGTGGTGGCTTCGCCAGCGACGTTGGAAACATCCGACGTCACGTCGGTGGTGTCGCTCAATGGATTCCTTCCCTCGATAGGCCGTGACTGCCCGGAGTCGACAAAGCAGGTGGCCGGGCGGCCTCGGTGCACCCGCCTCGCGTGAGCGCGTCGCGGGAGTCTGTGACACAGCAGCCGGTCCGTTTCCGACTCACCAGCCTCGGTGAGCAGGTCTCGCCGTCTGCGGCGACCTGCGGAAACTGCGGTGCGGCGTGGCCTTGGCAGGGGTGACGGGCTTACCGCCGAGAGCTTCGGGGGTGCGCCGACCCGCAGGAAGATCGCATGCTTCGCGGCTGTGCTAAGTCTAGAGCGTAATCAACTCTTCCGACCTGCGGCAACAGGGTCCCGCTCGGCGTGTCCAAGTCTACCCCGGGTGACCCGGGCACCGCTGACATCTATCGGTAACCGCCAGACCTGCCAGTCTCTTCCCGCGTCGAAGCCCTCCGGCGGAGCGCTGAGCGCCAGCACCGCCGGCCCGGCCCCACTGACCACAGCCGCCACACCGGCCTCACGCAGCTCGCTGACCAGGGCGGCCGTCTCGGGCATCCCGTCCGCGCGGTAATCCTGGTGCAGCCGATCGAGGGTGGCCGGCAGCAGCAGCGCGGGGTCGGCGGTGAGCGCGTGCACGAGCAGCGCCGCCCGCCCCGCGCTCAACGCGGCGTCACCGTGCGGCACCGCGGTCGGCAGCGCCGCGCGGGCCACCGCGGTCAGCCCGCGCCCGCCGGGCACGAAGACCGTGGGGCGTACGCCCTCGGCGACCGGACGGGTGACCGCCCGCGCGCCGGACGGCTCCGTCCAGGCGATCGTGAAACCCCCGAGCAGGCAGGGCGCCACGTTGTCGGGATGGCCCTCCAGCTCAGCGGCGAGTCGGAGCACGGCAGCGCCGTCGAGCCGACGCTCCCCGTGGGCCGTCAGCGCCCGGGCCAGCAGCACACCGGCGACGATCGCCGCGGAGGAGGAGCCCAACCCGCGGGCCTGCGGGATGCGGTTGACGCACTCGACGGCCAGCCCCGACGGCTGCCCGCCGAGCCGGTCGAAGGTGGCACGCATGGACCGGACCACGAGGTGACGGTCGTCGGTGGGCAGCTCGCCCGCGCCCTCGCCGGAGACGGTGACCCGGACGCCCGACGGGGCGATCTCCGCCGACACGTCGTCGTAGAGCCCGAGGGCGAGCCCCAGCGCGTCGAAGCCCGGCCCCAGGTTTGCGCTGGTGGCGGGAGCCCGGACGCGGACCGGCCCGGCTTCGAAGTTCTTCGGCACCGGCTCATGCTATGGCCCGGCTCCGACATCCCCGCCGTCCGCCCGACCCGTGAGATTCCGCCGTCTCCGCTAGCCTGTGCCGCGATCACGGATCGGAGGCCGGGTGAGTCCCTTCTGGTACACGGCGGTGCAAGCGCTCAGCCACCTACCGTCCCTGCTGGTGCTGGTGATCGGTCTGGTGCTGACCGGCGTGGCCCGGAGACGACTGCCCGGCCGCCCCCTCAGGCTGATGGTCGCCGGTCTGGGAGTACTGCTGGTCGACGTCGGCCTCGGAGTCGGTGTGTCGTTCGTACTGCCCGCCCTGCTCTCGGCCGAGACGACCGGGAGCCCCGGTTTCGACGTCGTGCAGCTGGTCGTGGTGACGGGCTTGATCAGCACCCTGCTGCAGCCGGCCGGGCTGGGCCTGGTCATCGCGGCGGCGCTGACCGGCCGTCGTACGCCTGAACCGGTGCCGGCCACCGGCCCGGGGAGCTGGCCGACGTCGCCCGTGGCAACGGCGAACCCCAGCGGCGCTCCGTACGCGGGCGACCTCCCGCCGCTGCCGGCACCGGCCCACCCGGCTGTCCCGTCGGTCAGCGGGCCGGCTCGGGAACCGGATCGGTGAGGGAGAGTCGCCGGGTGGCGATCCGCCAGCCGACCGCGTAGACCACGGTGACCAGGCCGCAGCCGGCGAGCACCACCCGCTCGTCCACCGCGTCGACCACGAGCGCGACGGCGAGTTGGCTGATCGAGATGGCCAGCGTCGCCAGCATCATGTCGGTGGCGAACACGCGCCCGCGCAGCCGGTCCGGCACCTCACCCTGCAGCGCGTAGTTCGACATAACCCAGTTGCTGCCGCCGGCGAAGTGGGCCACGAAGACCAGCACCAGCACCAGCGGGAACCAGCCCACCGCCGAGGTGCCGAGGTAGGCCAACCCGTACAGGGACATCGACACGGCCAGGCCGGGCAGCAGCAGCGACCGGTTGGTGAGCACCCGCCGCATCAGGATGGGCCCGACCAGCGCCCCCGCGCCGCGGACCGCGAAGAGCAGCCCGGTGCCGGCCGGCCCGGCCCCGTACACGGCGGCCAGCAGCGGGAAGACCGTCAGCACGCCGTTGCCCAGGCCGACCGCCGACTTCACGGTCACCAACGCCAGCACCCGCGGGCGATGTCCGATGTAGCGCAACGCCTCGCTGACCGCGGCCCACGCCCGCTGCGGCGGCACGCCGGGCTCCCGCGGGGCCTGCAACGGCCGGCGGATCGTCGCGGCCAGGATCGCGGCGAGCGCCAGGCCGACCGCGGCGATCCAGAAGCAGGCGTACGGCCCGACCCGGTCGCTGAGCACGCCGCCGAGCGAGGCGCCGACGACCGTCATGGTCCCCCACGCCGAGCCGGCGATCGCGTTGCCGGCGGCCAGCTCCTCCGGGTCGAGGACGTTGGGCAGGGCGGCCTGGGCGGCGGGCGAGTAGAAGCCCTTGGCGACCGCGACCACCCCGATCGCCAGCAGGCCGAGCCAGGCGGTGTCGGCGCTGCGGACGCCGAGCAGGAGCAGCACCCCGAGCAGGGCGGCCACGTTCGCCGCCATCATGATCTTCCGCCGGTCGAACCGGTCGGCGATGGCGCCGGTGAACGGCAGCAGCAGCGCCACGACGCCGGTGTCCACGGCCAGCACCAGCGCGCCCCACACGCCGCTGCCGGTGAGCTGCGGCAGCAGCACCAGCAGCGGAACCATGACGAACCAGTCGGCTCCGAAGACCACCAGCTCGGCGAGGAAAAGATTGCGGAAATTCCGGTTGTGGGTAAGGACCGACAGGGTGGACGCCACGGACCAGGACCCTACTCCGCCGGCCGGAACACCCCTGCGCGGTACGCCCGTCCGTCTCGAATGGAACGCCCCCGGCGGATCGGAACCCGCCGGGGGCGTACCTGGAGCTGTGCTGCCTACTCGGTGGGCGGCAGCGGCGAGGTGCGGCTCTTGGGCAGCTTGAGCACCTCGAACTGGTCGGTGCCGTCGATCAGCGCCGCCGAGGGAGCCGGCCGCGTCTCCGGCCGGTTCCCGTTGCCGTTGCCCGCGTCCGTCCGGGCGCCCGCGGGGACCGGTTCGGGCTCGGCCGCCGTACCCGCCGGGTCGGTCGGCTCCGCCGGCCCCGCCGGCGAACCGTCGGCCCGCCGCCGACGCCGCTCCCGCAACGACGCCTTGGTGTTCTCCACCATCGTGTAGAGCGTCGGTACCAGGAGCAGGGTCAGCAGCGTGGAGGTGAGCAGACCGCCGATCACCACGATCGCGAGCGGCTGCGAGATGAAGCCGCCCTCGCCGGTGAGCCCGAACGCCATCGGCAGCAACGCGAAGATGGTCGCCACCGCGGTCATCAGGATCGGCCGCAGCCGGTGCCGGCCGCCCTCGACGACCGCGTCCTGCACGCTCAGGCCCTGGGCCCGGTACTGGTTCACCAGGTCCATCAGCACGATCGCGTTGGTCACCACGATGCCGACCAGCATCAGCATGCCGATCAGCGCGGGCACCCCGAGCGGCGTCCCGGTGACCAGCAGCAGACCGATGGCGCCGGTGGCCGCGAACGGGATCGAGATCAGCAGGATCAGCGCCTGGATGAGGCTACGGAACGTGGCCACCATGATCAGGAAGACGATCGCGATCGCGACGAGCACCGCCAGCCCCAGGTCGCCGAAGGCATCCGCCTGGTCGGCGCTGACCCCACCGATCACGAACGTCGCCCCCGGTACGTCGATCGCGTCGAGACGCTGACGCAGCTCCTCGGTGGTCGCGCCGAGGTTCGAACCGGTGGAGGTGCCGGTCACCGTGACGCTGCGCGCGCCGTCGATCCGGGTGACCTGCTGCGGACCCTCGGCCCGCTCGACGGTGGCGATGTCCCCCAGCTTCACCGGTCCGACCGGCAACGCACGCAGCTCGTCGATGCTGAGCGGCGGGTTGTCGGAGAGTCGGAGCAGCACGTTCTGCTGGCCGCCGTCGAGGGCGACCTGCCCGAGCGGAGCACCCCGGAACGCCTGCGCCACGAGCTGGCCGACCGCGGCCTCGGTGAGACCCGCTCGACCGGCCTTCACCCGGTCGACCGTCACGTCGACCCGCGGCACCCGGTCGGCGAGGCTGCTGGTGACGTCCGCCACGTCCGGCGTACCGGCCACCGCCTCCTCGGCCGCCTTCGCGGCCCGGTCGAGCACCTCCGGGTCGGCGGCCTGGACGACCACCTCGAGCCGACTCGCGGAGGCGTCCTGCCCGCCACCGAAGGTGAACTCGCCGGCGTCGGAGCCGAGCGCGTCGAACTCCTTGCGCAGCTCCTCCCGCATCTGCTGGGCGTCCGTGTCGTCGCCCAGCGCCAGCGACCAGCTGGCCACGTTGTTCCGGCCGCCACCCAGGAAGCCCAGGTCGCCGCCGCCCGCCGTCACCTGGTACGTCTCGACGCCGTCGGTCTGCTTCAGCACCGCCTCGACCTTGCGGGCCGCCTCGTCGGTGGCGGCCAGGCCGGTGCCGGCCGGCAGCTCCTGACGGATGCTCAGGGTGTCCTGCCCGGAGTCGTCGAGGAAGTTCGTGTCCAGCTTGCTGGCGAGACCGAACGTGCCGAAGAGCACCAGCACGCCCAGCCCGACGGTGATCCACCGGGTGCGGCGGGTGCGGGTGGCGAAGCCGATCGCCGGCAGGTACGCCCGCTGAAGCGGGCTGCGCAGCTCCTTCTCCTCCGCGGCCCGGCGCACGGCGGCGTCGTCCGGAGTGCCGCCCGAGGGCTTCAGGAACCAGTACGCGAGCACCGGGATGACGGTGAGCGCGACCAGCAGCGAGGCGAGCAGCGCCACGGTCACCGTGATGGCGAACGGCGCGAAGAGCTGCCCGACGAAGCCACCCACCAGGGCGATGGGGGCGAAGACGGCGACCGTGGTGAGGGTGGACGCGGTGACCGCGCCGGCCACCTCGCGTACGGCGTTGACGATCGCGTCGCGCTTCGGCTCGCCGTACCCGAGATGTCGTTTGATGTTCTCCAACACGACGATCGAGTCGTCCACCACCCGGCCCACCGCGATGGTCAGCGCGCCGAGGGTGAGCAGGTTGAGCGAGTAGTCACCGATCCAGAGCGCGATCAGCGCGACCAGCACCGAGAGCGGGATGGAGACCGCGGTGACCACGGTGGAGCGGACCGACAGCAGGAAGACCAGGATGACGATGACCGCCATGACCAGGCCGAGCAGGCCCTCGGTGGTGAGGCTCTCGATCGACTTCTCCACGAAGGGCGCCTGGTCGAAGATCACCGTCAGCCCGGCGCCGGAGGCGTCGCGCAGCGCGTCGAGCCGGTCGCGGATCTCGTGCGAGATCTGCACCGCGTTGCCGTCCGGGCTGGCGGTGACCGCGATGCCCAGGCTCTCCTCGCCGTTGGTGCGGGTGATCGCGGTGGCCGGGGCGAGCGTCTCCTCGACGGTCGCCACGTCGCCGAGCCGGACCGGGTTCGCCCCGGGCGCGACGACGATGCCGCGCAGGTCGTCGAGGGTGCCCACCGGGGTGCCGACCTGGACCGGGAGCGCCTGGGCGCCGTCGGTGACCGTGCCCGCCGGCACCGCGACGCCGTTGGTCTTCAACGCCGTCCCGATCGCGCTCGGGTCGAGCTTCGCGGCGGCCAGCTTCGCCAGGTTGGGCTTGACGACCACCACGTCGCTGCGGGTGCCGGTCAGTTCGACGGTCCGCACCCCGTCGATCGCCTCCAGCTCCGGCAGCACCTCGGCGCGCAGGTTGTCGGCGAGGGCACGCTCGTCATCGCCACCGGTGGCGGCGATCACCACCGCCGGCAGGTCGTCGGTGCTGCCCGCGAGCACCTGTGGCTCCACGCCCTCCGGCAGCTGCGCGCCGATCCGGTTCAAAGCGGTCTGCATCTTGTTGACCGTGTCGTCGAGGTCGGTGCCGAACTCGAACTGCACCTGGACGGTCGCCATGCCCTCGCGCGATGTCGAGTTGACCGTCTCCAGGCCGGGCAGGCCCTGGAGGCTGTTCTCGATCGGCTCGACGACCTGGGACTCGACGATCTCGGGTGTCGCGCCGGGGTAGGTGGCCATCACGAAGGCGGCCGGGAACTCCAGCGACGGCAGCAGTTGTTGCTTGAGCGACGGCACGGCGAACAGTCCGAAGACGGTGGTCACCACCGCGATGAGGGCGACCAGCCCTCGGTTGGCAAGGCTTGATCTGGCGAGCAGCGACATCGGCCTGGCTCACTCCTAGAAAAATTTGCAGGGCATGCAAAGTGTGCCCGACCCGCTCGCCCCGCCCCGCGCCGGGTACTGAGCAGTACCCCAGCTCTCATCCGCCCCCACGGGCACGGCCCGCCCCCGCCCCCGCCTCCACCCCGCCCCCGCCCCGCCTCCACCCCGGTGATCAAGAGGTTTGCGTCACTCCGTTCGGCGTGTCGCACCGCAAACCTCTTGATCAACGGCGCCAGGCGGTGGGGCCGGGAGGCCGGCCCGGGAGGTGGGGGGTGGAGGGGTGGGGGTTAGGCCAGGTCTAGGGAGCGGGCGGCCGCTAGGGGGTCGTTCTGGATGGTGATCGGGGCGGGCGCGGTGGAGATCGCCCACTCCGGATCCTTGAGCCCGTGCCCGGTGACCGTGCACACCACGCTGGCCCCGGCCGGGATCCGGCCCGCGGCCGCCTGCTGGAGCAGCCCCGCCACGCTGGCCGCGCTCCCCAGCTCCACGAAGGCCCCGACCTCCCGGGCGAGCAGCCGGTACGCGGAGAGGATCTCCCGGTCCGTCACCGCCGCGATCAGCCCGCCGGAGGCCTCCCGGGCGTCGATCGCCCGGGTCCAGCTGGCCGGATTGCCGATCCGGATGGCGGTGGCGATCGTCGACGGTTCGCGTACCACCTCGCCGGTGACCAGCGGCGCCGCCCCGGAAGCCTGGAAACCGAACATCTTCGGGGCGCGGGTGGCCCGCCCGTCCGCCAGTTCCTCGCTGTAGCCCATCCAGTAGGCCGAGATGTTGCCCGCGTTGCCGACCGGCAGGCAGTGAATGTCCGGCGCGTCGCCGAGCGCCTCGACGATCTCGAACGCGGCCGTCTTCTGGCCGTGCAGCCGGTCGATGTTCACCGAGTTGACCAGCGCCACCGGATAGTCCTGGGCGAGCTTGGCGGCGAGCGCGAGGCAGTCGTCGAAGTTGCCGTTGACCTGGAGCAGCTTCGCGCCGTGCACCAGCGCCTGAGCCAGCTTGCCCAACGCGATCTTGCCCTGCGGCACGAGCACCGCGCAGGTCAGTCCGGCGCGGGCCGCATACGCGGCGGCGGAGGCGCTGGTGTTGCCGGTGGAGGCGCAGATGATCACCTTGTTGCCGGCCTCGACCGCCTTGGAGACCGCGACCGTCATGCCGCGGTCCTTGAAGGAGCCGGTCGGGTTGGCCCCCTCCACCTTCAGGTGCACGTCGCAGCCGAGCCGCGCGGAGAGCACCGGCGCCGGCAGCAGCGGCGTGTTCCCCTCGTTCAGGGTGACGACGGGCGTGGCGTCGGTGACCGGCAGCCGGTCCCGGTACGCCTCGATCAGACCCCGCCACATGTCGCTCTCCTCGCCTCGTCCGCTCCACCGACCAGGGGCACGCCAAGCCTGGACCAGCCTCGCCGACCGGCCCCCGAAACACCCCCCGTTACCCACCTGGCGGGACACCCCTCGACGCGCGGCACGCGCCGCCGCCGTCCACGCCGTGCCTGACGCGGCTCACGACCGTTCCGGCGCAGCTCCACCGCCGGGCGCACGCCCGGCGCCGGCCCCGGTCGCCCTCGCCGGAGACCCGTCACCGGGTCAAACGAGTCACACCCCGCCCTCGACCCGGAGCACGCTGGTCACCGAACGGACCATCTCCAGACCCCGCAGCTCGGAGACGGTCGCGGCGAGCGCGGCGTCCGGCGCGACGTGGGTGACGATGACCAGGTCCGCATCCGTGCCGCTGCCGGGCGTCGAGCCCTCCGCCGGGCCCTGGCGCACCGTCGCGATCGACACGTCGTGCCGGGCGAACACCCCGGCCACCGCGGCCAGCACACCCGGCCGGTCGGCCACGTCGAGGCTCACGTGGTAGCGGGTGAGCGCCTCCCCCATGGGCCGTACGGAGAGGTCGGCGTACGCGCTCTCGCTGGCCGCGCGCACCCCGGCGAGCCGGTTGCGGGCGACCGCCACCACGTCGCCGAGCACCGCGCTGGCGGTCGGCGCCCCGCCCGCGCCACGGCCGTAGAACATCAGCTGACCGGCCGCCTCCGCCTCGACGAAGACCGCGTTGAACGCGTCGCCGACACCGGCCAGCGGGTGGGTCAGCGGAATCATCGCCGGGTGCACCCGGACGTTGACGGTCTCCCGGCCGGCGGTGTCCACCCCCCGCGCGGCGATGCAGAGCAGCTTGATGGTGCACCCCATCGCCTTGGCGCTGGCCACGTCGGCGGCGGTGACCTCGGTGATCCCCTCCCGGTGCACGTCGGCGGCGTTCACCCGGGTGTGGAACGCCAGCGAGGCGAGGATCGCCGCCTTCGCCGCCGCGTCGAAGCCCTCCACGTCGGCCGTCGGGTCGGCCTCGGCGTACCCCAGCTCGGTCGCCTCCTCCAGCGCCTCGGCGAAGCCGGCGCCGGTGGCGTCCATGGCGGAGAGGATGAAGTTGGTGGTGCCGTTGACGATGCCGGTGACCTGGGTGATCCGGTCCCCGTGCAGCGACTCGCGCAGTGGGCGCAGCAGCGGGATCGCCCCGGCCACCGCGGCCTCGTAGTAGAGGTCCGCGCCGCCCTCGGCGGCCGCGTCGTGCAGCGCGCCGCCGTCCTCGGCGAGCAGCGCCTTGTTGGCGGTCACCACGCTCTTGCCGGCCCGCAGCGCCTCGACCAGCCAACCGCGCGCCGGCTCGATGCCCCCCACCACCTCGACCACGACGTCCACGTCGTCCCGCTTGATCAGGCCGAGCGGGTCGGTGGTGAAGATCGCCGGGTCCACCGGCAGCTCGCCGCGGTCACGACCGAGCCGGCGTACGGCGATGCCGGCGAGCTCCAACGGGGCGCCGATCCGGGCGGCGAGGTCGGTCGACTGCTCGTGCAGCAGCCGCACCACCTCCCCGCCGACGGTGCCGCAGCCGAGCAGCGCCAGGCGCACAGGTGAGGTCATCCAACATCCAATGCGAGCAGGTCCTCTTCGGTCTCCCGCCGGACGATCAGACGTGCCTGGCCGTGACGCACCGCGACCACCGGGGGGCGCGGCACGTGGTTGTAGTTGCTGGCCATGCTCCGGCAGTAGGCGCCGGTGCCGGGCACCGCGACAAGATCTCCGGGCTGCACGTCGGCGGGCAGGAATTCATCCTTCACCACGATGTCCCCGGACTCACAGTGCTTTCCCACCACGCGGGCGAGCATCGGCTCGGCGGTCGACGCCCGGGAGGCCAACGTCGCGGAGTAGGAGGCGTCGTAGAGGGCCGTACGGATGTTGTCGCTCATTCCGCCGTCGACGCTGACGTAGGTGCGGATGCCGTCGACGTCCTTGACCGTGCCCACCTCGTAGAGGGTGAACACGGCCGGGCCGACGATCGCCCGACCGGGCTCGATGGAGAGGCGCGGCACCGCCAGCCGCTCGGCCTCGCACTCGCCGTCGACGATCTTGCGGAGCCGCTTCGCCAGGTCCTCCGGCGCGGCCGGGTGGTCCTGGGTGGTGTACGCGATGCCGAAGCCGCCGCCGAGGTCCAGCTCGGGCAGCTCCACGCCGCGGGCGTCGCGGATCTGCGCCTGGAGCGCGAGCACCCGTCGGGCGGAGACCTCGAAGCCGCTGGCGTCGAAGATCTGCGACCCGATGTGCGAGTGCAGGCCGCGCAGCTCCAGCACGTCCTCGTCGAGGATCTTGAAGGCGGCCGCCGCGGCCGCTCCACCGGCGAGCGAGAAGCCGAACTTCTGGTCCTCGTGGGCGGTGGCGATGAACTCGTGCGTGTGCGCCTCGACGCCGACGGTGACCCGTACCAGCACCCGGGGGCGTACGCCCCGCTCGCGGGCGAGCGCCGTCAGCCGGTCGATCTCGGTGAACGAGTCGACGATGATCCGCCCGACCCCGGCGTCCACCGCCCGGGTCAGCTCGGCGATCGACTTGTTGTTGCCGTGGAAGCCGATCCGCTCCGGCGGCATCCCGGCGGCCAACGCCGTGGCCAGCTCACCGCCGCTGCACACGTCGAGGTGCAGCCCCTCCTCGTCGATCATCCGGACCACGGCCCGGCAGAGGAAGGCCTTGCCGGCGTAGTAGACGTCCACGTCGGGGAAGGCGTCCCGGAAGTCCCGGCAGCGCGACCGGAGATCGTCCTCGTCCAGCACGTAGACCGGGGTGCCGAACTCGGCGGCGAGGTCGCGCACGCTCAGCCCGGCGACGCTGAGCGCGCCGTCGTCGGCACGCCGGACGGTGCGCGGCCAGAGCGCCGGCATCAGGGCGTTGACGTCTTCCGGCGTACGCAGCCAGCCCGGCCCGCGGCTGCCGATCTCACCGTGCAGCGCGCCGGCCTCGTGAGCCCGCATCAGTACCACCTTCCGTTCGCGACTGCGGGGCTCGCAAGCTCACTCCTCGCGCTCACCGACTACATCCTCTCCGGTGCGGTGACGCCGAGCAGGTGCAGGCCGTTGGCGATCACGGTCCGGGTGGCGTCGTTGAGCCAGAGCCGGGCCCGGTTGCCGTCGCCGATCGGCTCGTCGCCGCGCGGCAGGATCCGGCAGGCCGGCTCGTCGTAGAACCGGTGATAGGCCGGCGCGACCGTCTCCTCGAGGTAACGCGCCACCCGGTGCGGCTCCCGCAGCTCGGCGGCGGTGGCCACCACGGCGGGGAACTCGGCGAGCGCCTTGAGCAGCTCGTTCTCTTTCTCGTTGCCGAGCAGCTCGGGACGGAAGTCGGCGCTGTCGCCGCGGACCAGCCCGACCTCAGCAGCCTGCCGGGCCACGCCAGCCGTCCGCGCGGCGACGTACTGCACGTAGTAGACCGGGTTGTCGCGGCTCGCCCGGGTCCACAGCTCGACGTCGATGTCGATCGGCGAGTCACTGGAGTAGCGCGCCAGCGCGTACCGGGCGGCGTCCACGCCGATCGCCTCGACCAGGTCCTCCAGGGTGATGACCGTGCCGGCCCGCTTGCTCATCCGCATCGGCTGCCCGTCGCGGACCAGGTTGACCAGCTGGCCGATGAGGATCTCCAGATTGCGCTCCGGGTCGTCGCCGAAGCACGCGGCCATCGCCTTCATCCGGCCGATGTAGCCGTGGTGGTCGGCGCCCAGCATGATCACGACCCGCTCGAAGCCGCGCTCCCGCTTGTCGAGGTAGTAGGCGCAGTCGGCCGCGAAGTACGTCCACTCGCCATTGGACTTGCGCAGCACCCGGTCCTTGTCGTCGCCGAACTCGGTGGTGCGCAGCCAGGTCGCCCCCTCGGCCTCGAAGACGTGGCCCTGTTCCCGCAGCCGGGCCAGGGCGAGGTCCAGCTCGCCCCGGTCGTGCAGGTCCTTCTCGTTGAAGTACGTGTCGAACTCGACCCCGAAGTCGCGCAGCGAGGAGCGGATCTCGTCGAACATCAGCGCGACGCCCTCGGTCCGGAAGACCTCCTGGGCTGCGGCGTCGTCGAGGGAGAGCACCTCCGGCCGGCGGGCCTGCACCTCGGCGGCGATCTCCGAGATGTACGCCCCGCCGTAGCCGTCCTCCGGGACCGCCTCGCCCCGCGCCGCGGCCAGCAGCGACCGGGCGAACCGGTCGATCTGGGAGCCGGCGTCGTTGAAGTAGTACTCCGTGCCGACCTCGGCGCCGGTGGCCCGCAGCAGCCGGCTCAGCGCGTCGCCGACGGCGGCCCACCGCACACCGCCGATGTGCACCGGGCCGGTGGGGTTGGCGGAGACGAACTCCAGGTTGATCCGCTGCCCGGTGAGCCGCTCGCTGCGGCCGTACTCGGCACCGGCCTCGACGATCACGCGGGCGAGCTGACCGGCGGCGGCCGCGTCCAGCCGGATGTTGAGGAAGCCGGGGCCGGCGATCTCCACGGACTTGACGCCCGGCGCCTTGCCCAGCTCCTCGGCGAGGGCGCTCGCCAGCTCCCGCGGCGGCCGACCGACCTTCTTGCTCAGCTGCAACGCCAGCGTGGAGGCGTAGTCGCCGTGCTCCGGGTTCCGGGGTCGCTCGACGGTGGTCTCCCCCGGCAGAACAGCGGGGTCGAGGCCCCGTTGGGTGAAGACGGCGTGGGCTGCGGCGAGGACGACCTCGGCGAGTTCTGCGGGAGTCACCGATCCATGTTATCGGGGGTAGACTCGGTGCCCGCGGCGGTGACCCGTTGTGCGTACCAGACCCGCCGGCTCCCTGACCGACCGACCTGACGAGGCACGATGAGCATCAGCACCCCGGGCGGCGAGCAGCGCCGTCCGACCGTGGTCAGCACGGGCAAGAAGCCGGCCGCAGGCCGGCCGGCGTCCGGCGCCAAGGCCGGATCCGGCAAGCCGACGGCAGCCCGCGCGGGCGGGGGCAAGGGTCCCCGCAAGCCGATCGCCCCGGTCAAGGTCAGTCAGGGCCGCGCCAAGGGCCCGATCATCCTCTTCGTCGTCGTGGGCCTGGTGGCCGCCGGCATCATCGGCTTCGGCGCCTGGGCCGCGTTCCAGGGCTCCAAGCCGTGGGAGGAGCGGGCCGACGCGATCAGCGGCATCGTGAACTACCGCGAGAAGGACCCGGAGCTGGTCAAGGGCAGTAACCACCAGCCCGGCCCGATCAAGTACACGGTCTCCCCGCCGGTGGCCGGCCCGCACAACCAGGCCTGGCAGAACTGCATGGGCGACGTCTACGACGCCCCGATCGCCAACGAGCACGCGGTGCACAGCCTGGAGCACGGGGCGATCTGGATCACCTACCGCCCCGACCTCCCGGCCGACCAGGTCAGCAAGCTCGCCGAGAAGGTGCGCGGCAACGAGAAGATGCTCATGAGCCCGTTCGAGGGGCTCGACAAGCCGATCTCGCTGCAGGCCTGGGGCTACCAGCTCAAGCTCGACAACGCCGACGACAGCCGGATCGACGAGTTCGTGAAGACGCTGCGGGTGAACGCCTCGATCGAGGGGCCGACCGCGCTGTGCAACCAGGGCATCACCGCCACCGGCACCACGCCGCGTGACAACGGTGTGCAGATGCCGACCCAGTAAGGATCGTGATGACGGCTCCCGCCACGCTTGACAGCTCACCCGAATCCCCGGCCGCCGACGGCGGCCGGAGGTCCGGCACCCGCCTCGGCCTGGTGGGAGTCGCCGTCGCCGTCGTGGTCGCCCTGCTCCTCGGTTTCGCGGGGGGCCTGCTGACCCCCCGGTTGACCCGCCCCGGTGACGACTCGGTGGAGGCCGGCTTCGCCCGGGACATGACCGCCCACCACGCCCAGGCGGTCGAGATGGGGATGATGGCGTTCCAACGGGGCACCGACCCCGAGGTACGCCAGATCGGCGGCGACATCGCCAGCGGCCAGCAGGGCGAGATCGGCATCATGCAGACCTGGCTCCGCGGATGGGGGCTGGATCCGACCGGGTCGCAGCCGCGTATGGCGTGGATGCCGGACGGCGCGAGCCTGGTCAAGAACGGGCTGATGCCGGGCATGGCCACCCCGCAGGAGATGGAGCGGCTGCGCGCCGCCCAGGGCCGGGAGTTCGACCTCCTGTTCCTGAACATGATGATCAATCACCACCTGGGCGGTATCCACATGATCGACGGCGTGCTCGATGCCGGCGACGAGTCGGAGGTGCTCCGGACGGCGCAGATCATGAAGAACACCCAGCAGACCGATCTCACCAACCTGCAGAACGCGAAGAAGCGCCTCGGCGGCTGACGCGTCGCTGACTCTCCCGACGACCGAGAGGTCTGGATTAACCGGTTCCACCGGCCGATCCGGACCTCTCGGTCGTTTCCGGCCGGTTGGCGCGGTGATCGACCCCGACCCACGCGGAGATCTTCGTCCAGCACACCGAGCATCCTGCGCGCTTTGGGCGGTCTGCCCGATTACGTGCGTTGGAGAGTTTTCTCCACACATATCGTGACCAGTTGCGATTCGGGCTCGTTGCGCAAGACGTGGGGGTTGCACTGAGAGACGCACGGCGTTCGGTCACCAGCTGGTGCCGTCGCCACACCATCGGCGGTGACGGGGCGGTGGCAGCCGCCCGTCGCGGACAGCGGCAGAGCGAGCCGGGAATGCTCAGCCGCGAACAGGAACTCGAACTGATCGACACCCTGCGAGGTGTCCACCCGGACCAGTTCGATCTGGATGAGGAGCTGTGGACGCGGCAGAGCCTGACCGCCCTCATCCAGCGTCAGTTCGAGCTGCCGATGGACGCCGGCGCGGTCGGGGCGTACCTGCGGGCCTGGGGGTTGGGTCCGCGGGAGCCCCGCGAGCGGGCCTGCGGGCTCTGCGTGGGCGCGGTCGAGCGCTGGGTACGCAGCGAGTACCCGGCGATCACCCGGGCCGCCCAGGAGCACCTCGCCGAGGTCTACTGGATCGGTCGGGTCCGCCTGCGCGGCACGATGCCGGCGGCGGACGTCATCTCCGCCGTCTCCTCCCGCGGCCGGGTGCGTTTCATGATCACTACCCCGAACGTCGACCCGCCGCTGCCCCGTGACTTCGTCCTGCGGCTCAGCGGCGCGGAGGAGCGCACGGTGCACCTGATCGTGGACGGCTCGTGGGCCCGCAACGAGTGGCCTCGCCGGCTACCCCGGCGGATCGTGCTGCACCCCCTGCCCAGCTGCGGCCGAGCCCAGGCCGCCTGACCCTGCGGTGCGGTCGCTCAGAACCGTGTTGATCAAGAGGTTTGCGTCAACTTCCGCGCGGATCCTGACGCAAACCTCTTGATCAACACGTCCAGGGGCAGGGTGGGGTGGGTGAGGTTGAACAGGGGTGACGCGCGCGACGGATACCGATTCGGCGTTCGTACCGGGCGTTTGCTAGTCTTTCCCAGTCGCTGAGCCCCCGTAGCTCAGGGGATAGAGCACCGCCCTCCGGAGGCGGGGGCGCAGGTTCGAATCCTGCCGGGGGCACACTTGCTAAGGAAGCTTGACCAGCACTGAAGGCCGTTGACCAGGCAACTGGGCAGCGGCCTTCGTCGTTGTCTCGAACCGGGTCCGGCGCTCCACCGCCTGGTGTTCCTCCGCGTGCCGGCTCTCTCGTCGTTCGCCTGAGCCGGCCCGCGTCCCGCGCACTCCTGCTGAGCCGTCAGCGCGGGGTCGACGTCCGTGTCCGGGACCGGCTGGTCACCGCTTGCGCGCGGCGAACCCGCCGGCGACGGCCAGGATGACCCCGCCGACGATGAGCGCGTAGCACAGCAGTTGCAGGATCCCGCCGCCGATGTTGGGGCCACCCCATGCCTCGGGGAACGCCTGTCGCGCCCAGAGGTTGGTGAGCGCACCCACCAGGCCGGCGACTGCCGCGAACGCGCCGAGCTTCACCAGTCGCACCGCGATCTCCCCCCTGCGGAACCCGGGGCCCGAGCCACCGTCCACACAGTAACTCCGGCCGGGGCACGCGCAGCCCGCACGGAATCGCCCCGGAGGAGGAGAGGTGGTGGAGGACGGCACGAAGAAGGCCGCCGACCAGGGGAACCTGGCGGCGGCCGCTTCGTGTCTCCGCTCCGGGCCACTGGCGCGGCGCGGATCACTTCGAGCGCCGGTCAGAGGGTCTTGACGAGTCCACCGTCGATGACGACATCGCTGCCGGTCATCCATGATGCGGCGGGGCTGGCCAGGAACACCACCAGATGGGCGATCTCCTCGGCGGTGCCGAACCGGCCGAGTTTGATCCCGCCGAGGCCGTCGGCCATCGCGCTCATCGCACCATCCATGTCGGTGCCCATGGCCGTGGCGAGTTGTTCGCCGAGTGCGCCGGGCGCGGTCCACAACGGGGTCGCCACCGGGCCGGGTGAGACGGTGTTGACGCGGATGCCCTGGGACGCGAACTCCGCCGACAGCGACTTGCCGAGGTTGGTCAACGCCGCCTTGGTGGCGGAGTAGTCCACGACGCCGGGATCGGGCAGCAGGGCGTTGACGGAGCCGACGTTGACGATCGCGCCGCCGCCGCGCTCGATGAGCGCGGGCACCGCGACGCGGGTGGCCCGCACCGCGGAGAGCAGGTTGAGCTCGAAACTGCTCATCCAGTCGGCGTCGCTGACCGACAGGAACCCGCCGAGCCGGGGACCGCCGCCGGCAAGCGCGCCCATGTTGTTGACCAGCACATCCAGGCCACCGAACCGCTCGATGGCGGCGGCCACGAGCCGGCCCGGCCCCGCTGCGGTGGAGAGGTCGACGTCGACCGTCGCCAGCACCTTGTCGGAGGCCAGCCCGGCAAGATCGCTGCTGGCCCTGCGGCTGCCCGCGACCACGCGGGCGCCGGCATCGAGCAGCTCGCGGGTGACGGCAGCGCCGATGCCCTTGCCGGCGCCGGTCACGACGGCGACCTTGTCGGTGAGATCAAACGAAACAGACATGCGTGTCCCTATTTTCTTGATCGGTCGGTCAAATAAATGGGCAGGCGGATGCCACGCCCAGGGGTGAGCAAGAGGTCAGGGGTGGAGCATCGCCAAGGCGGTGTCGAGCGCCCGGATCAGGGTGCTCCGGTCGGCGCCGCCCGCTTCCATCACCCGCAAGCCCTGAATGGTGGCCACGGTGAGCGCCGCCCAGCCGGTGAGGTCCACCGTGTCGGCGACCAGGCCGGCCGCCCGGCCGCGTTGCGCCGCCTCCAGCAGCGCGGCCTCCAGGCCGGCGAACGCCGCCGTGACCCGGGAACGGACCGCGGCGTCCTCACCGGCCCGCTCGGCGGCCGCGGCGACCAACAGGCACCCTCTCGGGTCATCGGCGCAGCTACCGTCGAGCAGCGGCAGGATCGCCTCCCGCAACGCCACCCGAACGTCGACGCTGCCGGACACGGCTTCCACCAGGGGAAGGTAGAAGTGCTCCCGGTAGCGGTCCAGCGCCGCCAGATAGAGCTTCTGCTTGTCGCCGAACGCCAGGTACAGCGACTGGCGCCCCACACCGGTGGCCTCGGTCAGATCCGTGAGCGACGTGCCCTCATAGCCACGCTCCCAGAACGTACGCATGGCCGCATCCAGTGCCGTGTCGGTGTCGAACTCCCTCGCCCGCCCCATGACACCACCCTACACCGTTTCTTGATCGGTCAGTCAAGAAACCTGGCCCACGGCGTCCGCCCTGGTCAGGCCACCCCGGTGGTGCGGAAACGGCGCTGGTAGACCGAGGGCGGGATGCCGTACGCCGTGATGAAGGCCCGCCGCAGCGTCTCGTCGCTGCCGAACCCGCTGCGCCGGGCGGCGTCCCCGACGGTGCCGCCCTGCTCCAGGAAGACCCGGGCCGCCTCGATGCGCGCCAGCTCCAGGTAGCGCCCGGGCGTGAGGCCGAGCTCCTGTTGGAAGATCCGCCGCAGGTGCCGCGGGGTCACGGTCGCGTCGCGGGCCATCGCCTCGATCGGGTACGGCCGGGCCGGGTCGGCCGCCACCCGGTCGACGACCCGGCGCAGCCGCTGGTCGCCGCTGGGCGGAAGATCCTGCCGGACGGAGAACTGGGACTGTCCGCCTGGACGCTGCATGAAGACCACGAGTTCGCGGGCCACCTCCCGGGCCGGGCCGGCACCGTGGTCCGCTTCGACCAGGGCGAGCGCGAGGTCGATCCCGGCGGTCACCCCGGCGCTGGTGAGGAGGCGGCCACTGCGGACGTAGATGGCGTCGGGCTCCACCTCCACCTGGGGGAACTCGGCGCGCAACCGCTCCGCGTGCCGCCAGTGGGTGGTCGCCGGATGCCCGTCCAGCCACCCCGTCCGGGCCAGTACGAACGCCCCGGTGCAGACCGCGGCCAGGCGCGTTTCGGGGCGGACCAGGCGGCCCAGCCGGGCCCGGACCTCCGCCGTGTCGGGCAGCGCGGTCAGATCGTCGGCGCCGGTGAGCACGAGGGTGTCCACCGGATCGGCCTCGTCGAGGGTGGTGTCGGCGGTCAGCCGTACCCCGGACGAGGTGCGTACCTGCGAAGACCGCCAGCCGATCAGCTGCACCGAGTAGTGCGCGCCGCATCGGGTGGCCGCGTCGAAGACGTCCACCGGCCCGGAGACGTCGAGCAGCTGCACGCCGTCGAAGACCAGCACACCGACCCGGTGCGGTCCCTGCGTGGTCATTTCGCGGTGCCTCCTCACGGCCGGCGGGGAGCCACCCGCTCCCCCGGTCACCCATGTCCGTATCTGTGGGGTGCCCGTCCTCAGGGACATGGCCCGTCGAGTCTAGCCCCGGCAGCATCGGATCGAGCCGGGCGAAGGCCGGCCGCCGCCAGCACGGAAGGAACTCGGATGACCGAGATCATCGCCGGGATAACGATCCCGGACACGCCGCTCGTCGCCGCCGCGACCGAACTGGTCCGGAAGGCGACCGACGACCTGCTCTACCACCACTCCCGCCGGGTGTTCCTCTTCGGCGCGCTCCAGGGCGAGCGCCGTGGCCTCGACCCGGACCCGGAGCTGCTCTACGTCGGCGCGATGTTCCACGATCTCGGCCTCACCGGCGAGTACGGCGGCACCGAGCTGCGCTTCGAGGTCGACGGGGCGCGGGCGGCGGAGCGGTTCCTGCTCGACCACGGCCGCTCCGCGCAGGAGGCACGCAACGTCTGGCTAGCCGTGGCGCTGCACACCACGCCCGGCGTACCCGAGCATCTCGATCCGGAGATCGCCCTGGTGACTGCCGGGGTGGAGACCGACGTGCTCGGCATCGGCTACCGCGACCTGGACCCGGCGCGGGTCGCCGAGGTGACCGCGGCCCACCCGCGCCCGGACTTCAAGCGCCAGATCCTGGCGGCCTTCAACCGGGGCGTGACGCACCGACCGCAGACCACGTTCGGCACGGTGAACGACGACGTGCTCGCGCACTTCGACCCGTCGTTCGTACGGGAGGACTTCGTGCAGATCATCCTGGGAAACGACTGGCCGGAGTGAGCCGTGGCCGGGCCCGGCGTCAGCCCGCCTGACGTCGGGCCCGGGCCCGACGCTTGCCCTCGTGCATCGCCTGCACCCGGGCGATCGGGATGGCCCGCCCCTCCTCGACCAGATCGGTCGGAAGGGGCTGCGGTTCCGGCATCAGGTCCAGCCACGGGTCACCGGCGGCGACCAGCCCCGGGACGGTACGCACGGTGAAGTCGCCCGGCGTGACGTCCGTCAGGGCGGCCCAGTCGACCGGGAAGGAGACCGGCAGCCCCGGGCGCAGCCGCGGGCTGTACGCGGCCACCACCGTGGCGCCGCCGGCCCGGGTGGAGTCCACGAAGACCCGGCCACCCCGGTCCTCGCGGATGAAGGCGGTGGTGGCCAGTGCGGGGTCGAGCCGCTCGGCGCGGGCGGCGAGCGCCCGGGTGGCGGCCGCCATCTCCTCCGCGTCGAAGCCGGCCGCTACCGGCACGAAGACGTGGACCCCCTTGGCGCCGCTGGTCTTCACCGCGCCGGCCAGGCCGGCGTCGGCGAGCGCCTGCCGCACCAGCAGCGCGGCGGCCACCGCAGCCGGGAACGAGTCCCCCTCCGGCGGATCGAGGTCGAGCACCAGGTGGGTGGGGCGGTCGAGGTGATCGGCGCGGGCCAGGGTCGGGTGGTACTCGACGGCCCGCTGGTTGGCGAACCAGAGCAGCGTCCGGCGGTCGTCGCAGAGGGCGTACGACACCTGCCGCTGCGACGCCTCGGCCCAGACGGGCACCCGGCGCACCCATTCCGGGGTGTACTTCGGCAGGTTCTTCTGCATGAACGGCGCCTGCCCGCGCAGCGCCCTGATCACCGACAGCGGCCGCTCCCGCAGCTGCGGGATGATCCGGTCCCGGACGGCGTCGAGGTAGTCGACGAGGTCCCGCTTGCTGGCCGTGGCGCCCTCGAAGAGCGTCTGGTCCAGGTTGGTCAGCGACACCCCGTCCCGGGTTTCGTCCGCCGCACTCATCAGCCCACCTTCCCGGCCGCCGAGACGGAGGTCAACCGGGCGCGACGGGCCGGTCGGAGATTCCCCACCGGGGCCGGTGGTTCGTCGTCCGCGGCGCGGCAGCACGCCTGTGGGGAAGGCCACGATTTTCTTCTGACCGATCGGTCAGGGTCTGACCGATCGGTCAGGCATGCTGGTCAACGGAGGTGACGGCATGCGACGGACGGAACCGGAGACCCGCGGGGAGATCCTGGCCGCGGCGACGCGGCGTTTCGCGGCGACCGGCTACCGGGGTACGTCGCTGCAGGACATCGCCACCGAGGTGGGCTGCTCGAAAGCCACCGTGCTCTACCACTTCGCCAACAAGGAAGCCCTGCTCACCGAGCTGATGGCACCGGCCATCGCGATGCTCCAGTCGCTCGACGACTCCCTCGTCGGGCTGACCGGGCGCGCGGCGCAACAGACCGCCGCAGCGGGCTTCATCGACCTCGCGGTCCGCTTCCGGCGGGAGATCGCCGTGCTCCGCGGCGAGTTCCCCGAACTGCTGCAACAGCCGGCGTTCGCGCACATCCAGCGGATCTCCGAACGGATGCGGGACGCCCTGGCCGGGCACAGCGCCCAGCCTGGCGCCCGGATCGCGGCGCTGGTGCTGCTCGCCGGGATCTCCGAGGGGTGCGCCGAGTTCGTCGATGTTCCCGACGACGAACTGCGCCCGGCCCTGCTCGCCCTCGCCGGGCGGGCGCTCGAACCCGTACCTGACCAATCCCCGACCCAGGACAAGGAAACCTGATGGCGACCCTGCTCTACCGGCTCGGCCGGGGCTCGTTGCGCCGGCGGCGACTCGTCGTCGCGGTCTGGCTCGTCGTACTCGTCGGTCTCGGCCTGGCCGCCGTGTTCCTGCGCGGCCCGACGGCGAGCAACTTCACCATGCCCGGCACCGAATCACAGCGGGCCCTCGACCTGCTCTCCCAGCAGTTCCCGTCGGCCAGCGGCGCCACCGGAACGATCGCGGTGAAGGCGCCCGCGGACGGCGAGCTGGGCACACCACAGGGGCAGGCGGTGATCAAGGAGATCGTGCAGGAGGCCACGAACGTGCCCGGCGTGGTCGGCGCGGTCGACCCACTCGCCGTCGGCGCGGTCTCCCCCGACGGCCAGTACGCCCTGGTCCAGGTGCAGTTCGCGGGCGGCGCCGACGAGGTGGACGACGCGCAGCACGCGGCGTACGAGAAGATCGGCGCGAACGCCGAGGCCCAGGGCTGGCAGGTGGCCCCCGGCGGTGAGGTGCTGGGCGGTGAGCCGGAGGTCGGCTCGACCGAGGCGATCGGGGTGGCGGTGGCCGCCGTCGTCCTGGTCATCACGTTCGGCTCGCTGGTGGCGGCCGGAATGACCATGCTCAACGCCCTGATCGGGGTGGCCGTCGGCATGGCCGGCCTCTTCGCGCTCAGCAGCACCGTCGAGCTGACCGGCACCGCGCCGATCCTCGCGCTGATGCTCGGCCTCGCGGTCGGCATCGACTACTCGCTCTTCATCACCTCCCGCCACCGGCAGAACCTGCTCGACGGGCTGCCACCGGACGAGGCCGTGGGCCGAGCGGTCGGCACGGCGGGCTCGGCGGTCGTCTTCGCCGGGGCGACCGTGGTGATCGCGCTGGCCGGGCTGGCGGTGGTCGACATCCCGTTCCTGACCGTGATGGGTCTCGCCGCGGCGGGCACGGTCACCGTGGCGGTGCTAGTCGCGATCACCCTCCAGCCGGCGCTGCTCGGCTTCGCCGGCCGCAAGGTGCTCCCCCGCCGGCTGCGCGGGACCGCGCCGGTCGACGGCGTGCCGGCCCTCGACGGCGACAGCGTCGCCCGGGTGATGCGCCGGGCCGGGCCGGGCACGCCGGTCGAGGAGCTCTCGACCCGCCACGAGCCCGCCGCCGAGAACCGGTCCGGCTTCGGGTTCCGCTGGGCTCGGCTGGTCACCCGGCTGCGCGTACCGGTGATCCTGGTCGGGCTGCTCGGCCTGGGGCTGCTCGCGGTCCCCACCTCGGAGATGCGGCTCGCCCTGCCTGACGCCGGCACGGCCGCGGTCGGCTCGCCGGCCCGGGTGTCGAACGACCTGATCACCGAGGGCTTCGGTCCGGGCTTCACCGGCCGGCTGGCCGTGGTGGTGGCCGGGGAGACCCCGGAGGCCACGGCGGCGGCCGTACCCCAGGTCACCGCCCTGGTCCAGCGCACCGACGACGTACTCGCGGTGGCGCCGCCGCAGCTCAGCCCGGACGGCCGGACGGCCCTGCTCGGCGTGGTGCCGAAGACCGGGCCGACGGACGCCGCCACGGAGACGCTGGTGCACGACATCCGGCACGCGGTCGGCGGGATCAAGGACGTGGACGTGCTGCTGACCGGGGCCACCGCGATCGGCATCGACGTCTCGGAGAAGCTCGCGGACGCCCTCCCGATCTACCTGGTGCTGGTGGTGGGCCTCTCCGTCCTGCTGCTGATGCTGGTCTTCCGCTCGCTGCTGGTGCCGGTCAAGGCGGCGCTGGGCTTCCTGCTCACCGTCGCGGCGACCTTCGGCATCACCGTCGGGGTCTTCCAGCAGGGTCACCTCGCCGACCTGGTCGGCCTCGACACCCCGGGCCCGCTGATCAGCTTCCTGCCGATCCTGCTGATCGGCATCCTGTTCGGCCTGGCCATGGATTACGAGGTCTTCCTCGTCTCCCGGATGCGGGAGGACTTCGTGCACGGCGACACCGCGCAGCAGGCGACGATCAACGGCATGGGCCACGGCGCCCGGGTGGTCACCGCGGCCGCGCTGATCATGATCTCGGTCTTCGGCGGCTTCGTCTTCTTCCTCCACGACCCGGTGATCAAGTCGATCGGCTTCGCGCTCGCCGTCGGCGTGGCCATCGACGCCTTCGTGGTCCGGATGACCATCGTGCCGGCGGTGATGTCCCTGCTCGGCCGGCACGCCTGGTGGCTGCCGAGGTGGCTCGGCCGGGCCCTGCCGAACGTCGACATCGAGGGCGAGGGTCTCCGCGCCCACCTGGCCGACCGCGAGCCCGCCGGAGTCTGAGCGAGCGGCGGGGCCCCTCGGTGACTGCGAGAGGCCCCGCCGGCGCGGCCGGGTCACACCCCGGCCGGGTAGGTCTCCATCTCGCCGGTGGTGCTGATCGCGGGCAGCGGATGCAGCGCCGTGCTGTCGTCGCACCAGATGAAGGCGTCGTACCGCTCGCCGAGACGGGTCGGCACGTAGTTGCCCCAGGACTCGAACGTCGGGTCGTAGACCACCCCGATCGCCCGGTGGTCGATCGTGTCGGTGACCCACCCGGGCTGGTCGTCACCGCCGAAGACGAGCACCGCCCGGTCCGGCATCAGCTCGTGCAGCCGCCGCTCGATCGAGCCGGGCCGTGCCGGCGGCACCACCATCGACTCGGCCGGTGAACCCCAGCGCGGCGCGGCGATCACGCTGCCCTCGTAACAGCCGAAGCCGATCAGCACCACCGCGTCGGCTCCGTGCCGCTCCCGGGCCAGCTGCCCGATGTTGACCATTCCCTCCGCCGACATGTCGGTGGCCCGGGCGTCGCCCACGTGGGTGTTGTGTGCCCACACCACCCCCCGCGCGTCCGGGCCGTACCGGTCGAGCAGTCGGTCCAGGGTGTCCTGCATGTGGATGTCACGGATGTTCCAGGACTCCGGTCCACCGCCGACCATCGCCCGGTAGTACCGCTCCGCGCCCGCCACCACCTCGGCGTTCTGCCAGGCCGAGAAGCTCTCCGCACCGTCGGCGAGCGCCTGCTCCCGGGTGCGGGCCAGCAGCCGGACCACCTCCTCCTCGCACCGCGCGGAGACGAAGCGGCTCGCGAGGCCGTACTCCTCGGGGCGCCGGCCGTACGGCTCGAAACAGCGGTACGCGTCCTGCGCGGCCTCCAGCCCGGCCGGGTTCTCCTCGCCCAGGTAGTCGAAGATCGCCTGCATCGACTCCCAGAGGCTGTAGACGTCCAGCCCGTGGAAGCCGGCCCGCTCCCCCTCCGGCCGTCGCGCGTTCCACGCCCGCAGCCAGCCGGCGAAGCGCGCCACCTCGGCGTTCGCCCACATCCAGGTGGGCCAGCGCTCGAAGCGTTCGAGCGCGGCCAGTGGCTCGACCATCCCACCGGGCGCAGCGGTGACCGAACGGTGCACCCGGTCGCAGTCCGGCCAGTCCCCCTCGACGGCGACGAACGAGAATCCGCACTCGGCGATGAGTCTCCGGGTGAGCTGTTCCCGGAGTTGGTAGAAGTCGTAGGTTCCGTGGGTGGCTTCGCCGATCATCACCACCCGGGCGTCCCGGACGCGCTCCAACAGGGGGTCGAAGTCGCTCGGCGCGCCGAGCCGCTGAACCAGCATGCGAGCGGCTACCCGGCGGGTCGGCGGGCAAACCGGGGCGGGAGAGGCGTCGCGGGCGGCGGCTGGTGTGCCGGCCCGCTGAGCGGGTAGCCGCCGGACATGACCGTCACCGGGGTGCAGTGGCAGGAGTTCCTGGCCGGGCTCGACTACCCGGTCTCCCGCGAGGACCTGGTCCGCTGGGGGCAGGAGAACGGGGCCAGCACGGAGATGTTGCAGATGTTGCGGGCCCTGCCGGCCGAGCAGTTCGACGCTCCCGCCGAGCTGCACGAGGCGCTCGGCACGCTGGCCTGACCGCCCGCCGCAGCCGTCACCTCGCGCGGGGCGCCGGTGGCCGGGCCGGAGGGCCCGACCACCGGAGTGAGCGGCTCAGCGAGCGTGCAGCAGCCGGAACAGCACCAGCCACTGCTCCGGCCAGACGTACCCGACCGGGGTGGCCGGGTCCAGTCGGGTGGCTCGCAGGGCCGCCGACACCCGACCCGGCGGGTACCGCCGGCGCAGCGAGGCCGCGAGCGAGCCGCCGGCGCCGCCGAAGCCCAGCTCCACCATCCGGTGGTACGCGGGCAGCGCGGCCGGTGCGACCAGCGACTGCGGCCGCCGCTCGATCCGCAGGATGCCCGCGTCCACGGTGGGCACCGGGCGGAACGCCGTACGCGGCAATCGTCCGGCGAGCCGCCAGGAGAACTCCGGCCAGCTCAGCACCGTGAGTCGGGACCACCGCCCGTAGTCGCCGGTGCGCCGGCGGGCGTACTCCAGCTGGGTGAGCAGCGTCGCGGTGCGCAGCCGTGGCGCGGCCAGGCACCACCGGACCACCGCCGAGGTCAGTGACCAGGGGATGTTGCCGACCACGGCGAACGGCTCGCCGGGCGGCTCGGCGGTGAGGAAGTCGGCCTGCCGGTGCCGGACGTGCGGCAGTTCGGCGCAGAGGGCGGCCAGTTCGGCTGCTGCCGTGGGATCGACCTCGTACGCCACGAGCTGCCCGCAGCGGGCCGCGAGCGGGCGGGTCAGCTGGCCTCGGCCGGCGCCGACCTCCAGCACGAGGCCGGTCGGGTCGGGATCCGCCGACCGGAGGACCCGGGCGATCGCGGCCGGGTCGGCGAGGAAGTTCTGCGAGAGTACGCGACGGTTCCGGTCGCGTTCGGTCGAGCGGGTACGGCGGGGCGCCACGTGTCGTCGTCCTGTCTGTCGCCGGTGCGGCGACGCGGGGACAGGCAGCCCGGAGTGGGGGCCTGTCCGAGTGGATGGGACTCGGACGGCCCTGGATACGGCGCGGGGAAGCGCCCGGCGGTCAGTCGCGGGTCGCGTCCCGGCCCACCAGGGCCGGACGCCGGACACGCGGGCGGGACGCCAACAGGGGGCCCCGGGCGGCCGGCGTGCCGGCCACCTCGATCAGGGCGTGCGTGAACATGGCCGCACGCTATCCCGCGCTCGGCCGCCTCACCACCGGATTACCGGCCGACGAGCGACGGCTACTGCCCGCGGATGATCGACTCGACTTCAATGAGGTCGGGGCATCCCGAGGGCGCGGATGCCCCGACTTCCTGACCTCGAGTTGACCACGCGACCGGACCCACTCGAACTCGCCCGGACGCGGCTTCCGTGCGCGCCGGGGCGAAAGGCCCGCGCTCAGGCGGGAACGACGACGGTGCGGGACTCGGCCCGGGCCGTCTCGGCGGCGGCCAGCACGGCCACCACCTCGCGGCCGAAGCGCACGTCGCAGCGGTGGTCCCGGGTGCCCGCCTCGATCTCCTCGAGCAGCTGGTCGATCGCCACCCCGAAGGCGACCGGCGGCTCGTACTGGCCGTTCGGCACGGTCTCGATGCCGTTCTCGCCGTAGAAGGTGAACTCGCGGGTCATCGCCTCGGCTGGGGCGTCGAGCGTCAGCGAGACGCTGCTGGTGGCACCGCCGTCGTGGGTGAGCAGCAGGTGCACCAGGCCGCTCGGCCCGTCCGTCGCGGCCACCTTCTCCACCCGGCCCAGCACGGGCAGGATGATCGAGAGGGCGTGCGGGCCGACGTCCCAGAGCGCGCCGTGGTCGCGCCGCCACTGCGACCCGCTGTACGGGCTGCCCGGCTGGTAGATCGAGGAGAACATGATCGCCTTCGCGTGCTGCCAGCCGCCGGCCGCGGCGGTGGCGGCGAGGAAGGCTGTCACGTTCGGCTGGTACCGCTGGGTGAAGAAGACCACCGAGGCGACCCCGGCGGACTGCGCGGCCCCGACCACCCGGTCGGCGTCGGCGAGGCTCAGCGAGATCGGCTTGTCGAGCAGCAGGTGCCGTCCGGCGACGGCCGCCCGGGCCGCGATGTCCGCCTGGATGTCCGGCGGCAGGGCGACCGCCGCCACGTCGCACGCCTCGATCAACGCGTCGACGTCGGCGAAGGCCGGTACGCCGTACCGGTCGGCCAGCGCCGCGGCCCGCTCCGGGTTCCGCCCCCACACCCCGGCCAACTCGGCGCGCGGGTGCGCGTCGAGCGCCGCCCCGTGCGTCTCCGCCGCCCAGTGACCGGTGCCGAACAAACCGAACCGCAGCACGTGAACCCCCGCCTTAGTCGTCCCCGCGGCAGTGCCACGGACGTGATCCACGCTAGTCGCCCGATCCGGGCCGCGCGGGCGCGGGGCCAGGTCGGGGCGGGGGCGAGCAGCCGCTACTACGACAATTAGTAGGCTGTGCCGGTGACCGAGCCAAGGACCGGGTGGTCCCGATGACCGTCGCCGCCGCCGCGACGGGATCGCCGGTGGACGGCCTCCTCGCCACCGCGTCGATCGTGCTGTCGCTCCTGATCGCGATCTGGAGCCTGGTCTCCGCCGCGCGCAACCGGCCGCCGGACCGCTGGCAGCTGATCGGACTGGGCGTGCTGGAGCTGGCGCTGCTGGGGCTGGCCGTGCTCGCCCTGGTCGCCGTCGGCGGGGGTGACCAGCCGGGCGAGCCGGGCGCCTTCTTCGGCTACCTGGTGACGCTGGTCTGCCTGCCGCCGCTCGCCGCGGTGCTGGCCCGGATGGAGCCGACCCGGTGGGGCTCGGCGATCGTCGGCGCGGTCTGCCTGGTCACGCCGGTCGTGGTGGTCCGGCTCCAGCAGACCTGGGAGGTGCTCGGTGGTTGAGACAGCGACGCCCCGGCGCAGCACGAACCGGGGTCCCGGCCGGTTGCTGATCGCCGTCTACATCCTCTTCGCGATCGCGGCGACCTCGCGGGCGCTGCTCCAGATCGTCACGAAGTTCGGCGAGGCGCCGGTGGCGTACGCGCTCTCCGCGGTGGCCGCGCTGATCTACATCGTGGCGGCGATCGGGCTGGCCCGGGCCGGTCACGCCGGGCGCCGGTTGGCCCTGATCTGCTGCTCCGTGGAGCTGGTCGGCGTGGTGGTGGTCGGCATCCTCAGCCTGGCCGACAAGGCGCTCTTCCCGGACGAGACGGTCTGGTCGCAGTTCGGCAGCGGCTACGGCTACATCCCGCTGCTCCTCCCCCTGCTCGGCCTCTTCTGGCTCTGGCGTACCCGCGCCACCCCCCGCTGACCCGCCCCTGACCCGCCGGGCCAGGTCAGGCCACGAAGCGCCTCTTTCACCGAAAGAGTTGCTGTGGTGAGCGGAATGGCCACTCCTTCGGTGAAAGAGTGGCCATTCGCGCGGGATGGGCGGGGCGGGCTGGGGGTCAGGCGCGGGGGCCGCCGGCGACGTAGATGACCTGGCCGGAGACGAAGGACGCGCCCTCGCCCACCAGGAACGAGATGGTGTGGGCCACGTCCTCCGGTCGACCCACCCGGCGTACCGGGATCTCCGCGACCGCGTGCTTCTGCAGCTCCGCGAAGTCCACCTTCATCCGGGCGGCGGTCGCCGCCGTCATGTCGGTGACGATGAAGCCGGGCGCGACCGCGTTGACGGTGACACCGAAGGGGCCGAGCTCGATGGCGAGGGTCTTGGTGAAGCCCTGCAGGCCCGCCTTCGCCGCCGCGTAGTTGGCCTGGCCGCGGTTGCCGAGCGCCGAGGTGCTGGAGAGGTTGACGATCCGGCCCCACCTCCGCTCCACCATGTGCCGCTGGGTGGCCTGGCTGAAGAGGAAGGCACCGCGCAGGTGCACACCCATCACCGTGTCCCAGTCGGCGTCGGTCATCTTGAAGAGCAGGTTGTCCCGGAGCACCCCGGCGTTGTTGACCAGCACGGTCGGCGTACCCAGCTCGGCGACGACCCGCTCCACGGCGGCCTCCACCTGGCCGCGGTCGGCGACGTCCGCGCCCACGCCGAGCGCGCGGCCCCCGGCGGCCACGATCCCGTCGACCGTCTCCTTCGTCGCCGACTCCTCGATGTCGACCACGGCGACCGCCAGGCCGTCGGCGGCGAGCCGGCGTGCAGTGGCCGCGCCGATACCGCGCGCGGCTCCGGTGACGATGGCGACGCGGGGCTCCTCCGACATGACTACCTCCCGGTAACTCAGGGTCGATCGAAGGAGCTTAGCCGCCAGCCGCCGCCGGGCGCGATCGTTGCCCTATACGAAATGATCATTGCGGCGTAGCGTCTCGTTCCGCCCTCCGACACCTGCGCGCCCCGATCCCCGAACCGGGACACGCATCCGGAGAGGTCGCTACCACCCCTGTAGCGACCGGTGCAGAAGACGAGACAAGGACGACATCACGTGAAGCTCTCGCGTACCCGTGGGGCCTGGCTCGCCGCCGTGGTCGCCACGGCCCTCGCGGCGACCAACGGGTCACCCGCCCTGGCCGCCCCGGGCTCTCCGGCCGGCCCCACCCCCGCTCCCCCGACGGATCTGCCCACCCCACCCGGCACCCACTCGGTCACGCTGATCACCGGTGACGTGGTCACCACCCGCAGCACCCCGAACGGCGGCACAGTGGACGTCCGACGGCCCGACGGCGCTCCCACGCCGGTACGGGTGGTCGAGGCCGGCGACGAGCTCTACGTCTACCCGCAGGCGGTGCTGCCCTACGTGGCCGCGGACACCCTCGACAAGCGACTGTTCAACGTGACCCGGCTGATCGCCGACGAGTACGACGACGCGCACTCCGACCACCTGCCGCTGATCGTGTCGTACGCCGGGGCGGGCGCCGGGCTCCGCGCCACCGCACCCACCGGCGCGACCCGCACCCGCACGTTGAGCAGCATCTCCGGCAGCGCGATGAACGAGGCCCGCGACCGGGCCGACGAGTTCTGGGCCGCGATCACCGCCACCCCCGCCGCGAGGTCGGCCACCGGGAACAGCGGCGCGGGACGCTTCGGCGGCGGGATCGCGAAGATCTGGCTGGACGGGCGGGTCCGCGCCGACCTCGCCGACACCACCGCGCAGATCGGCGCTCCCGAGGTGTGGGCCGGCGGCGACACCGGGCAGGGTGTCCGCGTCGCCGTGCTGGACACCGGCATCGACGCCACCCACCCGGACCTGGTCGACCGGGTGGCCGAGTCCGCCGTCTTCGTGCCCGGCGAGGAGCTGACCGACCGGTACGGGCACGGCACCCACGTCGCCTCGACCATCGCCGGCACCGGCGCCGCGTCCGGCGGCCGGGAGAGGGGCGTCGCCCCCGACGCCCGGCTCCTCGTCGGCAAGGTGCTCAGCGACGCCGGCTCCGGGCAGGACTCCTGGATCCTCGCCGGCATGGAGTGGGCGGCGCGGGACGCCGACGCGAAGGTCATCAACATGAGCCTCGGGTCGAACCAGCCAAGCGACGGCACCGACCTGCTCAGCCAGTCGGTCAACTCGCTCAGCGCCGAGACCGGTGCGCTCTTCGTCATCTCCGCCGGCAACATCGGCGCGCCGGGCAGCGTCACCGCCCCCGGCGCGGCCGACGCGGCGCTGACCGTCGGCGCGGTCGACGCCGACGACCAGCTCGCCTCCTTCTCGAGCCAGGGGCCGCGGATCAGCGACGAGGCCGTCAAGCCGGAGCTGACCGCACCGGGCGTCGGCGTGCTCGCCGCCCGGTCGCAGTACACGCCCGGTGAGGGCGCGTACCAGAGCATGGACGGCACGTCGATGGCCGCGCCGCACGTGGCCGGCGCCGCCGCCCTGCTCGCCGCCGAGCACCCGGACTGGACCGGCCAGCAGCTCAAGGACGCGCTGGTCAGCACCACCCGGCGCACGCCGCAGTACGACGCGTACCAGGGCGGCACGGGCCGGGTCGACGTGGCCGCGGCGGTGCGGGCCCCGGTCTTCGCCACCGGCACCGTGCACACCGTCATGGGGGACGAGACGGCGAAGGTGGGTGGCAGCACGCGGCCGGTGACGTACACGAACACCACCGGCCAGCCGATCCCGCTGGAGCTGACGGTCGACGCCCCGAACGCACCGGCCGGCCTGTTCCGCCTCTCCAACGCGCGGGTGACCGTGCCCGCGCACGGCACCGCCACGGTCACCCTCACCACGGACACCACCCGGGCGAACGCGGGCAGCCGATACACCGGGCAGATCGTCGCCACCGGAGCGGACCGGGCCGCCTCGGCCCGCACCGCGATCAGCGTCGGCACCTATACGCCGTACCACTGGCTGCGGATGCAGCTGACCGACCGGGCCGGTAAGCCGGCCGCCGGCCTCATCGAGCTGGGCCAGCCCGGCGCGTACGGCCCGGACTTCCTCAACACCGACGAGAACGGTGTCGCGCAGCTCTACCTGCCCGAGGGCGTCTACTCGGCGATGAGCTTCCTGAACGTCACCGGCGTGCACGGTCCGAACTCGCTCGGCGTGGCCCTGGTCGGCGACCCCGACATCGACCTGCGCAAGGACACCGTGGTCCGGTTGGACGCGAGCGCGGCGCGCCGGATCGACTCGCGGGTGCCACAGCAGACCGCCGACACGTACACCCGACTGGACTACTACCGGTCGCAGGGTGAGGGCCGGTGGCGCTCGTTCGTCGAGGGCGGTGTCTTCTTCGACAGCTTCTGGGCCCAGCCGACCAGCCGCGACGTGCGGCACGGCGACTTCTACCTGGGCGCCCGGTGGCGCAAGGAGCAGCCGGTGCTGAGCGTCGGCACGAGGACCGTCGACTTCGACGACGTGGTCCGGCAGCAGGGCACCACCCAGCTTCCGAAGGGGCGTTGGACGCTGCCCACCGTCTACGCGGGCAACGGCGCCGCGAGCGACTACGCCGGCCTGGACGCCCGGGGCAAGGTCGTGGTGGTCCGCCGCAACCAGGACGTCTTCGACGCCGATCAGGCCGCCGCGGCGACCGCCGCCGGGGCGAAGCTGCTGCTGGTCGTGAGCGACCAGCCCTGGCGCGACGTGCGCGACTACTCGATCGACTTCTTCACCCCCACCCCGATCGAGGTGGCGCTGGTCAGCCTCGACGAGGGCGAGGCGTTGATCAAGCAGATCCAGCGCGGGTCGACGACGGTCCAGGTGACCTCGCAGCCCGTCGCCGACTACGTGTACGACCTCATGCAGGCGTACCACAACCGGATCCCGCGGGAACTCAGCCGGACCGAGACGAAGAAGACGCTGGCCCGGATCGACGTGGGCTTCGCCTTCCCGCCCGGTCAGACCCGGGGCGGCGAGTTCCGCTTCGACTGGCCGTCGTACTCGGACTGGGGCATCGGCCAGACCAGCAACCGGCCGCTCGCCCCGGTACGCACCGACTGGGTCTCCACCGGCCAGCTCAACGAGTGGGGCCAGGAGGCGTACGTCGAGGGCGGCACCTACCAGATCGACGAGCGGACCGGCTACCGGGCGGGCAGCAGCGGGACGGAGCAGTTCTTCGAGCCGATCGAACGACCGCACCTGAACGACAACTTCAAGCTGCCCACCCGCGCCGGTGACACCCTCAACCTGGACGTGCCTGGTTGGGGCGGGGCCGACCACGTCGGCATGGCGATGAACGGCGCCACCCAGACCAACCAGCTCTACCAGGGTGACGAGCTGCTCGCCGAGGGCACCAGCACCTGGATCAGCGGCACCGCGCCGGGCGCGGGTGACCTGCCGTACCGGCTGGTGGTGCGGACCGCCCAGGACCCGACCGCCGGCGCGTACTCGACGCGTACCGAGTCGGAGTGGACGTTCCGGTCGAAGGCGCCGGCCGCCGGCGTGGAGTCGAGCGTGCTGCCGCTGCTCCAGCTCGACTACGTGGTCGACACCGACGCCGCCGGCACCGCGAAGCGCAATAGCACGCTGGCCGTCTCCGCCGCGCACCTGCCCGGCGTCACCGGCTGCGGCGACGTGCGGGCGGTCCGGTTGGAGGTCTCCTACGACGACGGCGCGCACTGGCGGACGCAGTCGGTGCGCCGGTCGAAGGACGGCTCCTGGACGGCGGCGCTGAACGCGCCGAAGGGCGCGTCGTACGTCTCGCTGCGCGCCCGTGCCACCGACGGTTCGGGCAACTCGGTCGACCAGACGGTGATCCGGGCCTTCGGCGTGCGCTGACGATCCGAGCGCGGAGCAGGGGGCCACGGCGGACGCCGTGGCCCCCTTTTCCGTTGCTCCTCGGCGACGGCCGGGGTGGGCGCGGCCGTCTGCCTGTGGCCTCAGCGGCCCCGCCGCAGCCGGATCCAGCGGTAGCCGCGCCCGGCGAGCTGGAGGCGTTCCAGCTTGCCCACCTCGCCGTAGCCACGGTCCGTGAGGACATCGATCGGCTGGTCCGCCTCCGCCTGGAGCAGGCTGAGGTCCACCTCGACGTCGTCGGTGCCCAGGTTGTGCAGGAAGACCATGGTCCCGGTGGGCCCGTCGGCGCGGTGCGCGAGAACCCCGGAGGGCATCGGCACGTCGATGTGGGTGGTCGAGCCGGAGCCGATCTCCGGCGCCTCGCGCAGGGTACGGATCATCCGCTCGAACCAGGCGAGCAGCGACCTCGGGTCACGCCGCTGGGCGGTGACGTTGACCTTCTCGTAGCCGTACTCTCCCTTGTCGATCACCGGGCGGACCAGCTTGCCCGGCTCGGCCGTGGAGAAGCCGGCGTTCTCCTTGAAGGACCACTGCATCGGGGTACGGATCGCATGCCGCCCCGGGAGGGAGAGGTCCTCCCCCATGCCGATCTCCTCGCCGTAGCGCAGCACCGGTGTGCCCCGCAGCGAGAACTGCAACGCGTACGCCAGCTCGATCCACCGCCGGTCGTTGCCGAGCATCGGGGCGAGCCGCCGACGGATGCCCCGGTTGTAGAGGCGCATCTGCTCGTCCGGCCCGAACCGGGCGTAGACCTGGTTGCGTTGCTCGGCGGTGAGCCGGGACAGGTCGATCTCGTCGTGGTTGCGCAGGAAGGTGGCCCACTGCCCGCCCGTCGGCAACATGGGGGTGTCGCGCAGCGCCTCGATCACCGGCTCCGGGTCCTCCCGGGCCAGCGCGAGCATCAGACGGCCGTTGAGCATGAAGTCGAAGAGCATGTGCACGCGGTTCGCCGAGCCACCGCGGTCACCGAAGTAGACCGGCAGCTGGTCCGGTTCCACGTTCGCCTCGGCCAGCAGGATCGCGTCGCCCCGACGCCACTGGACGTGCTCGCGCAGCTCGGTGAGGAAGTCCAGGTCCTTCGGCGAGTTCGGGTTGCCCGGCTCGGTCAGCTCGATGATGAACGGCACCGCGTCCATCCGGAAGCCGGAGACGCCGAGCTGGAGCCAGAACGACATGATCTTCTTGACCTCGGCGCGTACCGCCGGGTTGGCCATGTCCAGGTCGGGCTGGAACCGGTAGAACCGGTGGTAGTACCAGGCCTTCGCCGTCCGGTCGTAGCTCCACGTCTCCTTCTGCTCGCCGGGGAAGACCATGCCCTGCTTGCGGTCCGGCGGCTCCTGCTCGGACCAGACGTACCAGTCCCGGTACGGCGAGTCCGGCGAGGAGCGGGCGGACTGGAACCACGGGTGCTCGTCGGAGGTGTGGTTCACCACCAGGTCGATGATCACGCGAATGCCGCGGTTGCGGGCCTGGTGCAGCAGCTCGGCGAAGTCGCCGAGGGTGCCGAAGCGCGGGTCCACGGTGTAGAAGTCGGTGACGTCGTAGCCGTCGTCCCGGTTCGGCGACGGATGGATCGGGTGCAGCCAGAGGCAGGTCACGCCGAGCCGGGCGAGGTAGTCGAGCCGGCCGATGAGCCCCGGGATGTCACCGACGCCGTCGCCGTCGGAGTCCGCGTACGTGTCGATGTCGAGGCAGTAGACGACCGCCTCGGAGTACCACCTGTCGCCCATGCCCGTTCAACTTCTCCGATCCGTCGCCCGGGCAAACCGGTTCGCGTTCCCACCGGTAGCGTGCCGGTCATGCCCGACGCACCCCAGACCGAGCCGGTCGACTGGTCCACCGGTGAATGGCTGCACCAGCCGGTCCGCGCGGAGCGGACCGCCGAGGGAGATCTCGTGGTGGAGCCCGCCGCCGGCAGCGACCTCTGGCGGCACACCAGCTACGGCTTCGTGCACGACGACGCGCCCGCGCTGCTCGCTCCGTTGCCCGCCGACACGGCCGTGGAGGTCACCTTCCGGCTGGAGTGGACCGAGCAGTTCGACCAGGCCGGCGTGCTGGTCCGGGTCGACGAACGGAACTGGATCAAGGCCGGGGTGGAGGTCAGCGACGGTCAGCCGCAGGTCGGCGCGGTGGTGACCCGGGAGCTGTCGGACTGGTCGGTCGCCCCGGTGCCGGAGTGGGCCGGGCGGGAGGTGACGGTGCGGGCCAGCCGGGCGGGTGACGCGCTCACCGTACGGGCCCGGGTGGCCGGGGAGCCGTGGCGGCTGGTCCGTCTCGCCCCGCTGGCGCCGGACGTCGAGGTGAGCGCCGGACCGTTCTGCTGCTCGCCGACGCGGGGCGGGCTGACGGTCCGGTTCACCGGTTGGCACCGGGGGCCGGCCGACGCGGCACTGCACCCGCAGGAGTGACGTCCGGCGGGCGCTAGGGTCTGTTTCATGAGGCTCGCCCGAGCGAGCCGAGTCCCAGGCGGCGGTCCGGCAAGGCGGAGGTTCGTCCGGATACCGGTGTTGTATCCGGACGAACCTCCAACGCCGCCGGTCGCCGCCTGGGGCCGGCGCAGCCGGGCACGGTCTTATGAAACAGACCCTAGGTGTGGCGCCCGCGTTGCGGGGTACAGGAGTCCGATCCCCTCCCGTAGCGGAAAGGATCGGCCATGGCGAGCGCCCAGGACGTCGACCCGACTCAACTCGGCGGGCTGACCGGCTGGGTGGCCGGCGTGATCGACGCGGCCGGCGTGATCGGCGTCGCGCTGCTCGTGGCCCTGGAGAGCGTCGTCCCGCCGATCCCCAGCGAGATCGTCCTGGCGCTGGCCGGTTTCCTGGCCGGCGAGGGACGGTTCAACGTGGTCGTGGTGGCGCTCGCCGCCACCGCCGGCTCCCTGCTGGGCGCGCTGATCCTCTACTGGGTGGGTGCCGGGGTCGGCGAGGACCGGCTGAAGCGGTGGCTGGACCGGCTGCCCCTGGTGGACCTGGACGATCTGGAGCGCGCCGACCGCTGGTTCGAGCGCTACGGCAGGTGGGCGGTCTTCTTCGGCCGGATGATTCCGGTGGTGCGCAGCCTCGTCTCGATCCCCGCCGGAACGAACCGGATGCCGCTGGTGCAGTTCGTCGTGCTGACCACCCTCGGCAGCGGAATCTGGAACGCGCTCTTCGTGGGGGGCGGGTACGCGCTCGGCTCCCGCTGGCAGCAGGTCGAGCAGTACAGCACCTGGTTCGACTACGGCATCCTCGCGCTCTTCGCCGCCATGATCACGATGTGGGTGGTGAAGAAGGTCCGTCGGCGCAACGGGCGTGGTGATCGCCCGAAGGTGCCCGCCGGCCGTTGAGGCGTACCGGTCGGAGGGGCCCCGGCGTCGCGCGAGGCCCCTCCGACCGGGTCAGCGGCGGAAGGTGAACCAGTTGACGTTGACGAAGTCGTTCGGCTGGCCGCTGGTGAGGGTCAGGTAGACCGAGTGCCGGCCGGTGGCCGCGCCGACGTTGCCCGGCACCGAACGCCAGCTCTGCCAACCGCCGGTGTTGGCGATGGCGAAGCTTCCGATGGGCGCGCTGGTGGGGCTGCCCAGACGCACCTCGACGAGCCCGCTGACCCCGCCACCGGCGCCGGAGGCGACCCGGGCCACGAAGTCGCGGGGCGAGCTGGAGCCGAAGTCGACGTTGTCGAACCGGACCCAGTCGCCGTTGCGCAGCGCCGCGATGTTCTGGCCGCCCTCGCTGCACGCCTCGACGAGCACCCCGTTCTGGGCGTTGAAGGACTCCGCCTGGATCGTGGCGTACGCGTCGCGTGCCCCGCCGGGCGGCGGATCGGTCGGCGGCGGGTCGGTCGGCGGGGTGCCGCGGCTGTAGACCGCCACGTAGTCGACCAGCATCGGGTGGCCCGGGACTGTCTGCGCGGTCGGGGTGGTGAAGCCGGCGACCCCGTTCGGGAAGCCACCGCCCATCGCCACGTTGAGCAGCAGGAAGTAGCCGGCGTGGCTGGTCATCTGCGACCAGTACGGCTCACCGACCTGGCTCTGCGTCACGGTGTGGTACTGCTGGCCGTCGACGTACCAGCGCAGCTGCTGCGGGCTGGCCGAGGCGTCCCACTCGAAGCGGTAGGTGTGGAACGTCGACTGGCAGGTGGCGCCGGGGCAGGCCCGCGAGTTGCCGAGGCCGTTGAACTCGTTGCAGGGGCCGCCGGGCGCGACGCCGCAGTGCAGCACGCCCCAGACCGAGTTGAGCCCGTTCACGTTCTCCATCACGTCGAACTCGCCGATTCCGGGCCAGTTCTGGTAGTTGCCCCGGTAGGGGGCGCCGAGCGCCCAGAATGCGGGCCAGTAGCCGAGGGCGGGCGTGCCGGTCACGTTCGGCATCTGGATCCGGCCCTCGATGGCGAGCACCCCACCCGCGGGTGCCTTGAAGTTGCTCCGGACGGTCTCGATCCGGGCCGACGTCCAGCCGCCGGAGGCGTTGCGCAGCGGCGTGATGCGCAGGTTGCCCGCGCCGTCGTGGCTGACGTTGGCGGTGCTGTTGGTGTACGTCTGGATCTCGCCGGTCCCCCAGTTCGGCGGACCGCCCGGGTAGCTGGTGCCGGTGTCGATGATCCAGTTGGCGGCGGAGGGCAGCGTGCCGGCGGCGCCGGTGAAGTCGTCGCTCCAGACGAGGCTCCAGCCGGTCGGCGGTGGTGGCACGGCCGCTTGCGCGGTCACGGTGACCCCGGCCAGTGCGGTGGTCACGACGGCGAGCAGGGCGAGCGACAGGCGTGCTCGGTGCCGTACGGGCAGGGCGGCGGGTACCGCCGGGGCAGCTTCCATGGGTGTGCCTCTCTGCGGGGACGGGGGCGAGAGAGCGCTCTCTCACGAGTTGTACGGGCTCCTCGGACAGTTGTCAACGTCGATCTGTTCCGGCCTCCGCCGGGCTTGCCTGCGGCCGGCGCAGCACCCCCTGCTCAAGCGCGGTCCACGCGGTCGTCGTCACCAGGTAGAGCACGGCGGCCATCGGCAGCACCAGCGCCACCAACACCGTCGTGTACGGCAGCAGCGGCAGCAGCCGGCCGAGCAGGGCGGCCGGCCCGGCCGCCGACTGCGGACCGGGCGCGGCGGCGGCGCGACGCATCCGCCGCGACGACAACCAGGCCAGCAGCACGAGGGCGGCCAGCAGCAGGGCGAAGAGCGGGCCGGCCGCCCCGGCCACTCCGTCACCGAGGTGGTGGCCCAGCGGTACGCCCGCCAACCGCTCGTCGAGCAGCCCGGTGCCGCCCTCCGCGGTGCTGAACAGCCGGTACATCACCAGCAGGAAGGGGGCCTGGAGCAGCATCGGCAGGCAGCCCGCGACCGGGTTGGCGCCGGCCGACCGGTAGAGCGCGAAGAGTTCGCCCTGCAGGCGGGCCGGGTCGTCCGCGTACCTCTGCTGGACTTCGCGGACCTGGGGCGCGAGCGCCGCCCGACGCCGCTCCCCGCGGATCTGCGCGACGGTGAGCGGTGAGATCAGCAGCCGGACGGCCACGGTGAAGAGCACGATCGCGGCGGCCGTGGCCGCGCCACCGGCGATCGGTTCGAGCAGGGTGCTGAGCTGCGCCAGCGCGGTGCCGGCGAAGCCGACGGCGGTGTGCAGAGGTGCGAACGCGAGCATGGGAGGTCCCTCGGTCGATTCCGGGTGGTCCCGACCGGGCGGCAGGCCCGGTGGGACGGATGACGACGGAATCGGCCGCGCGGCGCGGATCCGGTCCGGGCCCGTCCCCACCCTGGTGCGAACACCGGTCGGGCGAGGGATCGGGAGAACCAGGACGGGCGGCCCGCGGAGGGGCTTGCGTCCCGGGACCGGGCGCAGGGGCGGTCCCCCGGGCCGAGCCTCGGGGAGGCGGCGTCGGGGTCCGGATCCTGCAGTCCTCGCCGGCCGTACCGGCCGGCTGCGCTACGCGGCCGAGAGGCGGACGCCGGGGGCGCGGGGACGGGGTCGTCCGGGCGCGTCCGGATCGACCTGACGGGGCACCCGCCGTCGGCGGGACCGCGCCCGCAGACCGGTGGCCCGCGAGCCGGCCCGCGGCGTGGGGTCCAGGACCAGGGCACGCGTGGCGAGCAGGGCGGCCAGCAGCGCCGCCGCCCCGAGCGCGGCTCCGGCGAGCAACCCGGCCGGCTGGTCCGCGAGCCCGGCGACCTGGGCGCAGACGTACGCCCACAGCTCCAACGCGAACCCCGACCCGAGCACGGCGCCACCCTAGGACTCGCGCGCAAGCCCGCGACCCGGCGTCCGGTGCACCCCGATCCGGCCGCCCGTTCGGGTGGGACCGCAGACACGCCGGGGAGACACGCCGCACACCGCGCGTAGCGCGTTTCCCGGCTTCGCCACCCTGGGTAACCACGGAGGCGAGCTGTCGTGGACAGACCGCGACCAGCAGGAACGGACGGTGATCGGCATGACGGGCCAGCTGACGGAGGCACCCGGTCGGACCGCGGACGGGACCGAGCTCCTCACGGTGGGGGTCGAGGAGGAGTTCCTGCTCGTCGACCCGCACACCGGCGCGGCGGTGCCCGCCGTCGACCTGGTGCTGGAACAGGTGCCACCGGAGCTGCGCGGGCAGGTCGAGCGGGAGTTCCAGACCAGCCAGATCGAGATCGGCAGCCCGCCCGGACTGGAGCTGCGCTCGATCCGGCACTCACTCGGCGTGCTCCGCGCCGCCCTGGCCGACGCGGCCGAGCGGGCAGGCGTACGCCTGCTCGCCATCGGCACCGGGCCGGTGGACGGCCCGGTGCCGCCGGTGGTCGACAAGCCCCGGTTCGACCGGATGATCGAGCGGTTCCGTCTGCTCGTACCCGGCCCCGGTAACAACGGCATGCACGTGCACGTCGGCATCCCCGACCCGGAGATCGGCGTCCAGGTGCTCAACCACGTCCGGCCCTGGCTGCCCACGCTGCACGCGGCGACGGTGAACTCCCCGTTCGCGCGGAGCGAGGACACCGGCTACGCGAGCTGGCGGTCGGTGGAGTGGGAGCGCTGGCCCTCGGTGGCGCCCACCCCGTATCTGGAGTCGCACGAGCACTACCGCCGGCTGATCCGCCAGCTGATCGCCAGCGGGGTGATGCTCGACGAGGGGATGCTCTACTGGTACGCCCGGTTGTCGGCGAAGTACCCGACCGTGGAGATCCGCATCGGCGACGTCTGCCCCACGGTCGACGACGCGGTGCTGGTCGCGGCGCTCGTCCGGGCGATGGTGGCGACCGCGATCGAGGACGTCCGGGCCGGGCGACCGGCCATCCCCACCGACCACCACCTGCTGGTGGGCGCGCACTGGCGGGCCGCCCACGACGGGCTGGAGGGCGACGGGGTGGACGTGACCACCGGTGAGCTGCGCCCGGCGTGGGAGCTGCTGGACCGGTTCGTCGAGCGGCTCCGTCCCGCGCTGGAGAGCCACGGCGACTGGCCCGAGGTGACCGACCTGCTGGGCGGGCTGCGCCGGCACGGCACCGGCGCGGCGCGGCAGCGAGCGGTCTTCGCCCGCACCGGGCGGCTCGCCGACGTGGTGCAGGACGTGGCGAGGCAGACCCGCGGCACCAACACCCCGTGACAGGATGACTGCGTGGCGCAACGGTTGATCGTCATTGGTGGTAACGCCGCCGGGATGTCGGCGGCGTCCCAGGCGCGGCGCCGCTGCGGGCGGGACGAGCTGGAGATCATCGCCTTCGAGCGGGGTCACTTCACCTCGTACTCGAGCTGCGGTATCCCGTACTGGATCAGTGGGCTGGTGGACGGGCCGGAGGAGTTGATCGCCCGCGACCCGGAGACGTTCCGCCGGCGCTTCGACATCGACGTACGCATGCGGCACGAGGTGGTGGGGATCGATCTGGAGCAACGCGAGGTGATCGCCCGGGACCTCGTCGGCGGCGGCGAGGTCCGGGAACGCTTCGACGACCTGATGTACGCCGCTGGCGCGCTGCCGGTCCGGCCGGCCTGGGCCGAGGCGGAGATCGACGGCGTCTTCGGGATGCAGACCCTCGATGACGGCGCGGCGCTGCGCGACTGGCTGGAGGGCGAGCCGAAGCCGCGCCGGGCGGTGGTGGTCGGCGGCGGCTACATCGGGGTGGAGCTGGCCGAGGCGCTGCTCCAGCGGGGCCTGGCGGTCACCCTGGTCGAGAAGGCCGAACAGCCGATGTCCACGGTGGACGAGGACATGGCGGAGGTCGTCGTGGCCGCGATGCGCGAGCTGGGCGTCCAGATCCGCACCGGGCTCGGGGTGACCGGGATCGAGGAGCGGGACGGCCGGGTGAGCGCGGTCGTCACCGAGGAGGGGGCGATCCCCGCCGACGTGGTGGTGCTCGGCCTGGGCGTACGACCCAACACCGACCTCGCCACCGCCGCCGGCGTGCCCCTGGGGCCGTCCGGGGCGATCCGGGTGGACCGGCGGATGCGGGTGCCGGGGGTGGACGGGGTCTGGGCGGCCGGTGACTGTGTCGAGTGCCTGCACCGGATCAGCGGAATGCCCGTGCACGTGCCGCTCGGCACGCACGCGAACAAGCAGGGCCGGGTCGCCGGCACGAACATCGGCGGCGGCTACGCCACCTTCACGGGGATCATCGGCACGGCGGTGACGAAGGTCTGCGACCTGGAGGTGGGACGCACCGGCCTCCGCGAGAAGGACGCTGCGGCCGTCGGGTTCGAGTTCGTCTCGGTGGTCGCCGAATCCACCAGCCGCGCCGGCTACTACCCGGGCACCCGGCCGATGACGGTGAAGCTGATCGCCGAGAAGCCCAGCGGCCGGCTGCTCGGAGCGCAGATCGTCGGCTGGTCCGAGGCGGCGAAGCGGATCGACACGCTGGCCGCGGCGCTCTGGAACGGCATGACGGTGGACGACATGACGGCGCTCGACCTCGGCTACGCGCCGCCGTACGCGCCGGTCTGGGATCCGGTGCTGATCGCCGCGCGCAAGGCCGTCGACGCGCTGCACCACGCCACCCGGTAACGACGGCCCGGTCCACTTCGGCCCCCCGATCTTGTCGGGGGCGCGGGTTAGCGTGCTCGCGTTGTCGCACCGGCGATCCGCCGGTCGCCCACCCCTTCCCCGGAGGCATCCCCCCATGGCTCAGGAGACGACCTACCTCGAGCTGTCCGAGTCCGACGGCGGCGCGCACAAGTTCTACGAGGTGGTGGTCGAGGACACCGCCATGACCATCCGCTACGGCCGCATCGGCGACCAGGGCCAGGTGAAGAACTCAAGCTTTCCGGACAACGCCCGCGCCCGGGCGGCCGCGGCGAAGAAGATCGGTGAGAAGATCCGCAAGGGGTACGCCCCGGCGGTGCCCGGCGTACGACAGAAGCGCTCGGTCTCCCGCCGCCAGATCGTCAGCACCCGCTCCACCGCACGCACCGCGCCGGTGCTCTGGCGCTACAACTCGGGTGCGCCCGCGTTCGGCATCTTCGTCGACGGGCAGAGCTGCATGGTGGGCAACGAGCACGGCGTGATCACCACGCTCGGCCACGACGCCCGGGTGCTCAACCAGGTTCGGCTCCCCGACGGGGTGAAGTGCATCGTCGCCGACGACGCGTGGATCTACGCCGGCTGCGACGACGGCAACGTCTACGACCTCTCCGGCAAGGTGCCCCGGGTGGCCTACGCGATCGCCCCCGACATCGACATCTACTGGCTCGACATCCACGACGGCGTGCTGGGGGTCTCCGACCGCGACGGTGGCATCGCCGCCGTCGACCACGAGGACGAGTTCCTCTGGCGCCGACCGGGCCGCGGCCGCTCCGCCTGGATGGTGCGCTGCGACCCCGACGCGCTCTACCACGGCCACTCGCGGGGCGTCACCGGCTACGACTGGCGGACCGGGCAGGAGCTGTGGCACACCGACACCGGCTCGGTCCTCTTCGGCTGGCAGGAACGGAACGCCGTCTTCGCCGGCACCGGCACCCGCGAGGTGGTGCGGCTGCGCAAGGACGGGCGCGCCGAGCGGACGTACCGCTGCGACGCCGCGGTCTTCTCCTGCGCCACCGCCGAGGGCGGCCGCTACGTCTTCGCCGGTGACAGCGCGTCCTCGATCTACTGCTTCGACGAGGCCGGTAACCGGCTCTGGAAGCTCGGCACCGGCTGCGGCTCGGCCTACTCCATGCAGTACCACGAGGAGCGGCTCTACGTGGTGACCACCAGCGGCCACCTGGCCTGCATCGACGCCAGCGAGCCGGCGATCCGGGCCGCCGAGGCGGGCAGCGTGCCGGACGTCGTCGACGTGAAGGCTCCCACCCGGCTGCCCGAGCCGGCCGCCTGGACCTCGGTCGAGGTGACCACCGACGACCGGTCCGGCGTGGTGGTGCAGTGCGTCGAGCACAGCGGCCGGCTGCGCATCCAGGTGCTCTCCGACGGGTACCACCGTGACTGGTCGGTGCAGTTCCCCAAGGGCATCCGCGAGCCGGGGGCCCGCTACCTCGTCACCGAGGTGCGGGAGTCCGGTCGGGGTGGCTTCTACCGGGCGTACGGCGACATCCGCCGTCTCCGCTGAAGGCTCCGGTCCGGGGGCGGAGCGGGACCGCCCCCGGACCGGTCTTCACCGGCAGGTCCAGCGCACCGCGTGACCTCTCTCGTTCTGGAAGAGCTGCCCGCCGAGCACCCGGCCGTCATCGCTGAGGCTCTTGACCCAGCCGTCCCCACTGGCGGTCGTTCCGTCCAGCCCGGGCAGCTTGACCAACTTGGTATCGGTGACCACGGCGGTGCCGTTGCCCGTGCCAGCCATCGAGCCGGCCTGCCACCCTCGCGCGTTCCCGGTCCCGGCCCAGACGACGGCGGGCATCAGGTCCGCCTTTCCCGTCCGCAGATCGATCCGCACCGGATACTCCTGCAGGGCCCTTCCGGACTTGCCCGGCTGCTTCTCCCGGTACGCCATCCCGGTCACCCAGCCACCGACCAGCGACACGGGCGTGAACTGGATGGTGGTTCCGCCCGGCACCTGAGGCAGTGGCAGCACCTCGGGCCGGGTGGCGCCCGGACGCCAGATGACTGCCCGCCGCGGCCTGCCCGGATCGTCCGCGCCAGCCATGTCGGCCATCTCGGCCAGGATGGTTCCGTCCTCATCGATGTCGATCGCCGAACCCGCCCACCCCGGGCCGGGTAGCGGCAGGTCGACAGCCGAGGCTTCGGACGAGTCCCAGATCACCGGCCGCTGCTGGGTCCACACCTCACGCCCGTCCTCGGCGTTCCGGAAGCCCACGATCCGGCCGGCGTCGTTGACCGCTGCCGCCGAGCCGGAGTTGACCCCCTTGAGTCGGATGGCCTCGCCGTCGCGCACCGCCCATGGCTGCGACAATTTGAGGCTGCGCCCCGTCGCACCCACCGCCAGGCCGGCCCGGTTGACGTCGCGCAACTGCTGCTCCTCACCGGGAATGGCAATTTCCCGGACCCGGTTCCCCTCCCAGATCAAAAGGCGGTAGTCGCGGAAGTCGTGCATGGTCAGACGGCCGACGAGCCACCGCCCGTCGGGGTCACCTGCCGTGACCTCACTGCCGGCGGCTTCCTCCGATCCGGGCAGGAGTGCTGCCGTGCACACCCCCTGCCAGGGGCCGCTCGGACGCGGTTTCGGGGACGGCGTCGACGGACTGGCTGACGTCGCCGGCGCCGGTGCCCCCCGATCGACCCCGTTTAGAGCGACCGGTAGGACGGCCACCGCCAGCACGCCCAGCGCGGCGGCCCCGGCCGCCGTCGCCCGGCGGTTGCGGCGGCGTCGCCGCGCCTCCCGGATCGCCCCGCCGAGGTCGACCCGGGGCGGACGAGTCGGTTCGTCGTCAAGCCGCCGCAGCAGGTCAGCGACCTGATCCTCGTCGATCCTCATCGTCACCGCTCCTTTCCGTTGCTACCGGCCAGCTGCCGATCGCTGAGCAGCCGGCGCATGGCGGCCAGCCCGTGCGAGGTCTGGCTCTTCACCGTCCCGGCCGAGCAGCCCAGGGAGCGGGCCACCTCGTCCACCGGCAGGTCGTACAGGAAGCGCAGCACCAGCACGGCCCGCTGGCGGGGTGGCACCTGCGCCAGCGCGTCGCGCAGCACCGTGCGCTCCTCGACCCCGCGGTCCTCGCTGCGCCGCACGTCGGGCGGGGCCGCGAAGAGCCGGATCCGCCACCAGCCCCGGCGTCGGCCGTCGAGGAAGAGCCGCACCACGATCGCCCGCACGTACGCGTCGACGTCGTCGGCCCTCGACGCGCGCGACCAGCGCTCGAAGAGCCGCGTCGCTGCCTCCTGCACCAGGTCGTCGGCCTGGTCGGCATTGCCGCAGAGCGAGTACGCCAGCCGGTGCAACGCCGGCAGCCGCGCACTCAGGTACGCGACGTATTCCTCATCCGATGCGTCCGGCATCCGGTTACCTCCGTCGGTTCCACGGGCGTGTCTCGGACGCGTCGGTCGAGCCGAACGGCGTCCGCCTCCGAGGCACGCCCCGAGGGCGTGTGTCGAGGTCCTGGCCGATTACCTCGGCACACGTCCTTAAGACGGGAATCGGCCGGGATCGGTTGTACGCGTGTCGAATGCGCGGTCCAGGATGGTCGCATGACCGACCTCCTGCCCATCCCCGAGCAGCTGACCTGGGTACGGCGGACTCCGGTCGGCCGGGCGTGGTTGGCCGAGCTGCCGGACCGGGTGGCGGCCTGCGTCGACCGCTGGTCGCTGCGGGTCGGCCCGCCGTTCCCGTACGCCTTCGCCTCGCTGGCGCTGCCGGCCGAGCTGCCGGACGGAACACCGGCGGTGCTCAAGCTCCAGTACCCGGACAGCGAGAGCGAGCACGAGGCGGCGGCGCTGGCGAGGTGGTCGGGTGCGGGGGCGGTCCGGCTGCTCGGGCACGACCCGGGGCGGCGGGCGCTGCTGGTCGAGCGGGCCGTTCCCGGCACCCCGCTGAACGGGCTGCCGGCGGAGGCGGCCCTGGACGTCATGGTCGCGCTCCTCCCCCGGCTCTGCGTGCCGGCCGCCGGCCCGTTCACCTCGCTCGCCGAGGAGGCGGCCGGCTGGGCGGAGCGGCTGCCGGGCAAGTGGGAGCGGGCGAACCGGCCGTACGAGCGGCGGCTGCTGGACACCGCGCTCGGGCTGCTCGCCGAGCTGGCCCCGTCCCAGGGCGAGCAGGTGCTGGTCAACCAGGACCTGCACGGCGGCAACGTGCTGCGGGCGACCCGGGAACCTTGGCTGGTCATCGACCCGAAGCCGCTGGTCGGCGAGCGTGAGTTCGCGGTGGCGCCGGTGGTGCGCGACGCCGCGCTGGGGCACTCCCCGGCGGCGGCACGTCACCGGCTCGACCGGCTCGCCGTCGAGCTGGGTCTGGACCGCGATCGGGCGCGCGGCTGGACGGTCGCGCAGACGCTGGCGTGGAGCATCAGCGACGGGGCCGTCTTCCCCGACCAGGTCGACGTGGTCCGCTGGCTGCTCGACGAGGCGAGGTGAGTCGAAGCCAGCCTCACCGGCCCGCCGGGTGGGACACCAGTAGAGAATGCGACGTCGACTTCCGTGGTGAGGAGGGCCCGAACCGATGCGTGAGGTGAACCCGTCCGGTCGGGCCGCACACACCGTGACGATGACGGTGCGCCAATGGCAGATCATCGACGCGACCCTCGATAACGAGGTCGATACGGCGGTGATGAATGGCGACCCTGAGCATGTGGTAGCGCTGGGACGGAACGTCCGTCAGACCGGATGGGAGCAGGTCGTCGGGTCCGCGGAGCAATGGCCACCGGACGACGAAATGACATCGATCACTCTCATCGACGTCCAGTGGGAGCTGGTGACCGGGTCGCTGGAGCGCTGGTCGGATATAGCCGAACGTGCCGGGCAGAGCGACGACGCCCACCTCGGACGGCGTATCCGCGTCGACGTGTCAGCCCAGCTGCCTGCCTGATCCACGCTCGCCAGAGTCGACTCCGGGGGGTGGGTTCCCAGATTCGCAAGGTGAGCGTTGTGGCACGACCAGACCGTCCGGTGTGGTCCGCTGGCTGCTCGACGCCGTGCCGAAGTAGAGCCCCCACCGGCCCTGGGGCACCAGCCTCACCGGCGCTGGCAGGTGGCGCACCAGTAGAGGTTGCGGCCGGCGAGTTCGCCGCGGCTGATCGCCGTGCCGCAGACGTGGCAGGGCGCGCCGGGACGGCGGTAGACGTACACCTCGCCGCCGTGCCGGTCGACGCGCGGTTCCCGACCCATCGCCTCCGGCAGGTGCTCGTCGCGCACGGTGTCGATGCGGCCCTGCCGAACGGCGAGGGTCATCAGCGTCACCAGGTCGGCCCAGAGTCGGTCCCAGCCGGCACGGTCCAACGCCCGGCCGGGCAGCGTCGGCGGCAGGCCGGCCCGGAACAGCGCCTCGGTCACGAAGATCAACCCGGTGCCGGCCACCACCGACTGGTCGAGCAGCAGGGCGGCGAGCGGCGTCGCGCTGCGGGAGATCCGGGCGTACGCCCGGTCGGGGTCGGCGTCGGCGCGCAGCGGATCGGGCCCCAGCCGGGCCCGCAACGCCGCCACCTCCGGCGGGGTGAGCACCTCGCAGGCGGTGGGGCCGCGCAGGTCGAGCCAGTGCCGGTCCTCGGGTCCGCCGCCGCGCCGAGGCCGGGGACGGTCGTTGGTGAGCCGCAGCCGCACCTGGCCGACCGGCTCCGGGGGCTCGCCGACGCCGTCGGTCACCTTGCCGTAGAGCCCGAGGTGCACGTGCAGGGTCAGCTCACCGGCGTGGTGGTGCAGGAGGTGCTTGCCGTACGCCTCGGTGGAGTCGAGCACGGTCCCGGTGAGCCGGGCCGCGCCGTCGGCGAACCGGCCCTGCGGGCTGCTGGCGTGCACCGGTCGGCCGGCGAAGAGCTCGGCGTGCCGGGCCGCCAGGCGGTGGATGGTGTGTCCCTCTGGCACGGGCGCAAGGGTAGCCACCGCCGTTCACGCCTGCCAGACGGCCTGCTCGGGCGGTCGGCGTGCGCGACAGCCGGCCGGGCGGGAACGGCCGTGGGCGCGGGACGTGTCGGGAAACGACCAGGCGGGTACTTCCGGGGACGTATCGCGTGGGTGCCGCCGGTTCCACGGCCACCCCGCATTCCCGAGGAGGTGTGTTGTGGCCGGAATTCCTTCCCCGTCGCGCCGGCCCGCGCGCGACGAGAACCGTGACAGCACCGGCGACGGCTCGGTCGCCACCGTTCCCGCTCCGGCGGACGCGGACCGTCCGGACGCGACCCGGACCGCGGTGACCGAGCGGACGTCGCCCCGCGACGGTGCCGCGCCCGTCGGTGCCCCGCGCACCGCCGACGCGCCGCCCACCGGCACGCGGGCCGCGACCGGGGCCGCCCCCGCCCGGCAGGTCGACCCCGCGCTGCGTCCGGGGCCGGTACCCGCCCGCCCCGACGAGGAGCGGGACGGCGACCGGGCCGTACGCCCCGAGCGGGACCGCCCGCTCGACCCGGACGTACGGCCGGACGAGCCGGCGCCGACGGTGACGCCCGGTCCCCGCCCCCGCGCCAGCCTGCTCGCCACCCTCGGCCTGGTGGTCGGGGTGGCCGGGGCGCTCTTCGTGCTCACCGGCACCCTCGCCGGCTACGGGATCGGGCTGGGGGCGATCGGCGCGGTCCTCTCGGTGCTGGGAATGATCGCCACCCGGCGTCGACACGTCGCGGGCAAGACCGACGCGCTGCTCGGCATCGCCCTGGGCCTCACCGCGGTGGTCGTCGGGGTGCTCGCGATGACGGGGCTCTTCGACTGGCCGACCACCGACGGCGACTGGGTGCAGCGGTTCCGGGAGTGGCTCGACTCACAGTTTGTCGATCGGATCTAGCGGGCACTGTCCGGCTCGCCGGCGGTGCGCCGGCCAGCGGAGACCGGTGGTTCACCGGTCGAGCCCGACCAGTCTGGTGGTTCACCAGCCGGGCGACACAGTTTCAGGGGCGGCGGTTCGCCGCCCCTGATGTGTTTCCCGTCGAGGCTGCTCGCCGCCGCGCGGCCGGCCCGAGCGCGACCGGCGTCGATGTGGCCGCCACCCCGTCCCGCCGGGCCCGGCGCGTCGTTGACCGAAGGTGACCGAGCCCGGCTCCGGAGGAAGCGGCCGCGTAGAGCGGTCCGCGCAACGAATCGCCGTCGGCCTTGGCCCAGACGCAATGAACAGCCGTCCTGCGCAATCCTCTGCGGTGGATCCTGTCGGCCCGCGCCGAATAACGTTGAACATCGGCGCCAGCCCGTGGGCCGAGGTGGCCGGGCGCGCCCGACCCCTGGGAGCAGGACAATGACGATGGACGCGACGCGCCAGCGCTTTCTGATGTGCCGGCCGACGTACTTCGCCGTGGACTACGCGATCAACCCGTGGATGGACCCGACCGCGCCCGTCGACGCCGACCTGGCGATCCGGCAGTGGGAGCAGCTGCGGCAGGTCTACCGCGACCTGGGCCACACCGTCGAGGAGATCGCTCCGGTGCCCGGCCTGCCCGACATGGTCTTCGCCGCGAACGGCGGCACCGTGATCGACGACAAGGCGATGGCGGTGCAGTTCCGCGACCCGCAGCGTGCCGACGAGGCCCCGGCCTACCGGGCCTGGTTCGAGGCGGCCGGCTTCGAGATGTACGACCCGAAGCACGTCAACGAGGGCGAGGGCGACATCCTCCTCGCCGGTGAGCTGCTGCTCGCCGGCACCGGCTTCCGCACCGCGCACGCCTCACACGCCCAGTTGCAGGAGGTCTTCGGATACCCGGTGATCACCATGCAGCTGGTCGACCCGCGCTTCTACCACCTGGACACCGCGCTGACCGTGCTCGACGAGCGCACGGTGGCGTACCTGCCGGAGGCGTTCACCCCCGGCAGCCAGGCCGTACTGCGTCGGCTCTTCCCGGACGCGGTGCACGCCACGATGGCCGACGCCGAGGTGCTCGGCCTGAACGCGGTCAGCGACGGGCGGCACGTGGTGCTGCCGGCGCAGGCCACCGACCTGGCCGCGAAGCTTCGCGACCGGGGCTACGAAACCATCGGTGTCGACCTGTCCGAGCTGCTTAAGGCGGGCGGCGGACCGAAGTGCTGCACGTTGCGGCTCCGACAGGGAAAGGCAAGCAAGTGATCGTCGACGACATGCTGCGGACGCCGGGCGCGGTCCGCGACGCGGAGCGCTGGACCGCGCACAACTACCACCCGCTGCCGGTGGTGATCTCGTCCGCCGAGGGCGCCTGGCTGACCGATGTGGACGGGCGTCGTTTCCTCGACTTCCTGGCCGGCTACTCGGCGCTGAACTTCGGTCACCGGCACCCGCAGCTGGTCGCCGCGGCGCACGCGCAGCTCGACCGGCTCACCCTCACCAGCCGGGCGTTCATCCACGACCAGTTCGCGGCCTTCTGCCGGGAGCTGGCCGAACTCAGCGGCAAGGACCTGGTGCTGCCGATGAACACCGGCGCCGAGGCGGTGGAGACCGGGATCAAGGTGGCCCGCAAGTGGGGCTACCAGGTCAAGGGCGTACCGGCGGGCCAGGCCAACATCGTGGTCGCCGAGGGCAACTTCCACGGGCGTACGACCACCATCGTGAGCTTCTCCACCGATGAGGAAGCCCGGGAGGACTTCGGGCCGTACACGCCCGGGTTCACCGTGGTCCCCTACGGCGACCTGGACGCCTTGACGGCCGTCATCGACGAGAACACCGTCGCCGTGCTGATCGAGCCGATCCAGGGCGAGCAGGGCGTCGTGGTGCCGCCGGAGGGCTACCTGCCGGGCGTCCGCCGGGTCTGCACCGAGCGCAACGTGCTCTTCATCGCCGACGAGATCCAGTCCGGCCTGGGTCGCACCGGGGCGACGTTCGCCTGTGACCACGAGGGCGTCGTGCCGGACATGTACCTGCTCGGCAAGGCGCTCGGCGGCGGCATCGTGCCGGTCTCCGCCGTGGTCGCGAACACCGACGTGCTCGGCGTGCTCAAGCCCGGCCAGCACGGCTCGACCTTCGGCGGTAACCCGCTGGCCTGCGCGGTCGCCGTCGAGGTGGTCCGGATGCTGGCGACCGGCGAGTTCCAGCGCCGCTCCGCCGAGCTGGGCGAGCGGCTGCACGCCGGGCTGCAGGAGCTGGTCGGCAAGGGTCTGGTCGCCGTACGGGGCCGGGGCCTCTGGGCCGGGCTCGACATCGACCCGGCGCTGATGACCGGCCGTCAGGCCTGCGAGCGCCTCGCCGAGCGTGGTGTGCTCGCCAAGGACACCCACGGCTCCACGATCCGGCTCGCCCCGCCGCTGGTCGTCACCGAGGAGGAGATCGACCACGCGGTGGCCCAGCTCGCCGCCATCCTCACCCCCTAGCCCAACCCCCCCAACCCCACCCCTCCCACCCCACCCCGCACTTGGTGATCAAGAGGTTTGCGTCGCGAACCAGCCGCTTCCTGACGCAAACCTCTTGATCAACCGCTTCGGGTGGGGGGGTGGGTGGGGGGTGGGGCGTGGGGCGTGGGGGGTGGGCGTTAGGGGCGGGGTAGGCGCATGGCCATGGTGGGGGCCTCCGCCATCACCGAGGTCGGCGTGAACGACGCCCCCACGGGCAGCTCCTCGGCCCGGCCGATCTGCACCCCCGGATAGAGCTCGATCATGTCGTTCTCGCCGAGCACCCGCGACTGCTTCGGCACGAGCGGAATCCGCTCCGCCTCGGTCATCGATCCGGCCGGGCGGATGCCCGAGCCGTTGGTGCTCACGTCGGTCACGATCACCTCGCCGACGCGCAGCTCGAGGTGCAGGTGGTTCCGGCTGATCCAGCGCCGCGCCTCGTCGTTCAGCCACTGCCCGAGGACGATCCCGCCCTCCGCCTCGGGGGCCCGGCCGACCAGCACCGGCTGCTCCTCGCTGACCACGAACCGGCGACGGACGAGCCCGCCGATGCGTACCGCGAGCACCTCGGTACGCGGCCGCGGGCCCACGTCGCCGAGCCGGGTGCCGTGCCGGGGGCAGGTCGGTACGCCGCCGCGCAGCGAGGGCGGCGCCTGCTCGGCGGGGCTGCGCTGCACCCGGGCCAGATCGGCGAAGGAACCGCCGCCACCGCCGCCGAAGAGCGCGCAGCCCGACTCCGGGCACCGCCACTGCCGGGTGAGCAGCTTCGCCCCGGCCGGGGAGCGGCGGCCCGCGACCGGCTTGTCGCCGCCCCCGACGTGCGCGACGAGGTTCGGCCCGCCGGCGCCCGGCACCGGGGCGAGGACCCGGCCGGGCTCCTCCGCCACCCAGGGGAACCGTCCACGCAGCCCGTCCAGCCGGGCCCGGGTCAGCACCGGAAGGCCGAGCAGGTCGGCCACCTCCAGCATCCGGTCACCCGGATTGTCGAGCACCTCGACCAGCCCGTCGTCGGCCCACCGGCGAACCACCATCCGCTCGTTGGAGGTGAGGTCGGCGTCGGAGAGCAGCGCCCGGTGCACCACGGCGTAGACCTGGACGCTGTCCTCCTCCAACTGCCGGGAGAGGGCGTCGATCACCATGCCGAGCCGCAACAGGCTGGCCGGTCGGCCACCGTCGATGTCCTGGTAGCGGATCACGTCGGCCAGATCGAGGACGGCCCGGGCCAGCGACGGGTCGACGCAGACCCGCCCCTCGATGGCGTCCAACACCTTGCTGATCTCGAATCTCATCGGGCACTCCGAATGATCTCGTCGATGCGACGGGCCAGGTCGACGTCACGGCGAGTGACCCCACCGACCGAGTGGGTGACGCACCGGAACGTCACGGTGCGCCACCGGATGTCGATGTCGGGGTGGTGGTCGAGCTGCTCGGCCGTCTCGGCGACCCGGTCCACCACCGCGATGGCGGCCGGGAAACCGGCCAGCTCCACGCTGCGGCTGATCCCGGTCGGGTCGCCCGACCAGCCGTCCAGCCCGCCCAGCTCCTGTTCCACCGCCTCCGCGGTGAGCACGTCTGCCATGGGGTGACCCTACCGGGACGGAGAGCCCCGCCGGCCGCGCATACCGGCGGGGTGTCCACCGCCGTCCGCGCGGCCGGCCGCGCCGAACCCGTCAGCTCCGCAGCGGTCGCCCCACCTCGTGCAGGTGGCCCAGCGCCTGCCGGTACGAGTCGAAGAGCCCGGTCTCCGCGTACGGGATGCCCTGCTCCGCGCAGTACGCCCGCACCAGCGGCTGGGCCCGGCGCAGGTTCGCCCTCGGCATGTTCGGGAAGAGGTGGTGCTCGATCTGGTAGTTGAGCCCGCCCAGCGCGGTGTCGACGAACCGGCCGCCCCGCACGTTGCGGGAGGTGAGCACCTGCTTGCGCAGGAAGTCGAGCTCGTCCTCGGCCGTCGGCATCGGCATGCCCTTGTGGTTCGGGGCGAAGGCGCAGCCCATGTAGAGCCCCCACAGCCCCTGGTGGACGGCCGCGAAGAGCAGCGCCTTACCGGGCGACATGGCCAGCAGCAGCGCGGCCAGGTAGCCGGCCGTGTGCACGCCCAGCAGCAGCGCCTCGACCCGCCGGTGCCGCATCGGCGTCCGGAACCGGCCGTCCGGCTCCCGCCCGACGATCGCCTGGATGCTCGCCACGTGCAGGTTGAGCCCCTCCAGCAGCAGCATCGGGAAGAACAGGTACGCCTGCCGCCGGGCCAGCCAGCGGCCGAAGCCCCGGGTGCCGAGCGCCTGCTCGTACGTCCAGACCAGCGCGCCGGCGCCGACGTCCGGGTCCTCGTCCTCGTGGTTCGGGTTGGCGTGGTGCCGGTTGTGCTTGTCCACCCACCAGCCGTAGCTGAGCCCCACCGCGAGGTTGCCGGCGATCAGACCGACCGCCTCGCTCGGGCCACGCCGGCGGAACATCTGCCGGTGCCCGGCGTCGTGACCGAGGAAGGCCACCTGCGTGGTGGCCACCGCCATCACGACCGCGACCAGCGCCTGCCACCAGGAGTCCCCCACGGCGAAGACCGCCACCCAGCCGGCCGCGAAGATGCCCAGGGTGAGCGCGATCCGCGCCACGTACCAGCCGGGACGGCGTTGCAGCAGGCCCGCCTGGTTGACCCTGCGGGACAACTGTGCGTAGTCGCTCCCTCGCCGTACCGGCGGGTCCGCCACCGCTGACAGCACCATGGCCGCTCCTGTTTCCTCGATGTACGGCCGGCCGTGCGGCTCGACCCCCGCCATCGAGTCTCCGGAGATCGGTAGCGTTGAGTAACCCTGTCCACCCCCGAGTGGGGGTAGGGTTCGCCCTACCTTGACACCGCCCGCGCCGCCCGCGACCTCCGCGACGCCCGCGACGTTCCCGGCGGCCGCGCCGGGGCAGGGCGCGCGCTCAGGGTCGGGTCTGCTCGTGCACCCAGGCCGCGTACCCGGGGTCCCCGCTCTCCACCCGGCTCACCAGGATCTCCGGCACCTGGTACGGGTGGTTGGCCCGAAGCTGGTCGACCAGCGCGACCACCCGGTCCGGGGCGGTCTTGAACTGCACCGACCACTCGCTGCTGGTCTCCACATCGGAGCGCCACCAGTAGGTGCTGTCGACCTGCCCGCCCACCTGTGCGCAGGCGGCGAGTCGGCCGGTCACGGCGGCCGCCGCGAGCACGTCGGCGACCGAACGGGCATCCACCACGGTCGTCACCACGCAGATCTGGTCCACGATCGCACCCTACGTGGCGTGCTCACCGTCGCTCATGTCCACGCCGTCCCGATTGGCCGCGATCCACTCGTCGATCCGGGCCCACCAGTCGAAGAGCCAGTCGATGCGTTCCTGCCGGCCCGTCGGCACCTCCTCGGGCGGTACCGACCAGAACCGCATCACGATCCGCTTGTCCATCGGCAGCTCACGCCAGACGTCGGCGACGGTCAGCATCCGGTCCAGACCGGTGTGCGCCACGAAGACCACCCCGGCGTCGGGAGCGGCGTCCAGCGCGGCCAGCAGCCCACCGGGTTGCGGGGCGAGCACGTGCCGCATCCGCTCGGCCCGCAGCGCCATCCGCTCCAGGCCCAGCGACCGCAGGCGGGCGATGGCGCGCAGCCGCCGCTTGGGGGTGAAGTTGCCGCCCTCCGGGAAGATCACGAAGGCGTCGTCGTCGTCCAGCCCGGCCGCGAGGTGCCCGACCTGACGGATCACCGCCTCGGTCCGGTCGTGGTCCGGCGAGGGCGCGATGAAGCGATTCGGCAACCGGTTGAGCAGCACGTCGATCGCCGGATCCCACTGGAGGCTGTCCTTCAGCACGATCCGTGGCTCGCGCTTGAACCAGTTCACCAGGGCGTGGATCAGGATGAACGAGTCGCCCGGCCCGGCGTGCCGACAGAGCACCAGTTCGGGCCGGCCGGGCAGGGCGGTGTCCGGGTCGGCGCCGGTCACGTCGATCCGCAACCGCAGCGTCCAGCGCGCCTGCCAGAAGAGCACCCGCAGGAACCAGCCGGCGAGCACGTAGTGGGCGCGCTGGAAGGCCGGCGAGTGCACGCGGGCGCCGAAGCCGGCCCCGACCCAGAGCACGAAGAGCGCGATCAGCGCCGCCGCGTCCCACACCAGGTAGACGGTGCCGATCCAGAGCAGCCGCAGCGGGCGCAGCCGGCCGGGAACGAGCGGGGACAGGGCCGCCGCGACCAGGGCCCAGAGCGGCAGGGTGGTGACGACCGTGACGGCGAGCAGGACCACGGCGGGCCCCAGCAGCACCCGGCGCGTCCACCGTGGCGGCAACGGCATCAGCGGTCCAGGTTGGCCAGGTACCGCCGTGAGGCGGTGTAGGCGCGGCTGATCCGCCGCCCCACGGCCGCCATGTCCCGGTACGCCCACGGTGTGTCGTCGCGCGGGTTGAGCCCGCCGGTCGGCAGCACGTGCACCTCGACCCCCTCGGGCAGCGCGGCCATCTCCCGGAAGAACCGGTGCCGCCGGGCGATCTCGAAGGCGACCTGGGCGATCTCCCAGGGCCGCCGGGGAGGCGAGAGCTCCCGTTCGATCCGGCCCACCTGGAGGACGAAGATCCGGGTCGCGCCGACCGCGACGGCCTCGCCGATCGGGATCGAGTTGACGATCCCACCGTCGATGTAGTGCGCGCCGTTGATCTCCTTGGGCGGCAGCAGTCCGGGCACCGAGGCGGAGGCGAGCACGGCCGGCACCACCGGCCCGCTGTCGAACCAGTGTTCGGCGGCCCGTTCGATGTGCGCCGCGCAGCACCGGAACGGGACCCGCAGGTCGGCGAAGGTGGTCTCGGCCCCCAGCTCCGACTCGAGCAGCCGGCGCAGCGGGCGCGGCGAGTGCAGGTGCGTACGGGCGGCGAACCGGCGGAGCTGGCGGGCGACCGAGTCGCCGTACACCTCGCTCGCCTCCGGCGACGCCCAGAGCCGGACCAGCCGGTCGGTGACCGCCTCGGACGGGTCCGCGGCGACCAGGGCGCCGTTGACCGCCCCGATCGACGTGCCGAGCACCAGGTCCGGCTGGATACCGGCGCGGAACAGCGCGCGGAGCATGCCCACCTCGACCGCGCCGAGCACACCGCCGCCGCCGAGCACGAACGCCACCGGTCCCCCCGCCATGCCGTTCATCCTGGCACGACTGGCCGCCGCTCACCCTGGTGAGCCCGACCACCCCGGGCCGCGGTGCAGCGCGGAGGTCGCGCAGCGGGCGAGCCGGGCGGCGACCACCGGACCGGCGAACGGGGGTACGGCCGGCCGAGTCCGGCCGGGTCCGGTCAGCGCCGGCCGAGCCGCACCGCCTCCTGGACCGGCCGCCAGGGCGCGGCCGCGACCTGCCGATAGACCGCCTCGTAGCCCTGCGCCATCCGGCCGGTGGAGAAGTTCGTCGCCACCTGCCGCACGCAGTCGGCCGGATCGATCCACTCCACGGCGCGCAGCGCCGCCGGCAGCTCCTCCGGCCCGCTGCACACGACGCCGGTGACGCCGGTCGTGACCAGCTCCGGCACGGCTCCCCGACCGAGCGCGACCACCGGCGTACCGGTCGCCATCGCCTCGACCATCACCATGCCGAACGGCTCCTCCCACTGGATCGGCATGATCAGGCAGCGGGCGTCGAGCAGCATCCGCAGCGTCTCCGCCCGGTCGGCGTTGAGCACCACCTCGACGTCGTCGCCGAGCATCGGCGTCACCACCTCGTCGTAGTACCGGCGTTCGGCGGGCTCGTTGCACTTCCCGGCGAGCAGCAGCGGCAGGCCGGCGGCGCGGCAGGCGCGGATCGCGATGTCCGGCCCCTTGTCCGGGCTGAACCGGGCCAGCCACAGCACGGGGCCCGGCGCGGGCGCGGTCTTGTGCGGGACGTCCCGCAGGTCCAGGCCGTTGTGCACCGTGCCGACCCAGGGCAGCCCCGCGTTCAACCCGCGCTGGGCGTGCGAGATGGCCACCAGCCGGACGCCGTGGTCGGTGTCGCTGAGCACGGTGCCGTACTCGCCGACGGGGTTGCCGTGCACCGTCGCCACCGTCGGCACGCTGCGCCGACCGGCCACCAGCGGCCCGATGGTGGTGTGGTCGTGGATGATGTCGAAGTCGGCGGGGTCGATCAACTCTCGTACCCGCGCCAGGTGGGCCAGCTCGGGCAGGGACTCGCCGAGCCGCGCGAACTGCAGCTGCGCCTCGGTGGAGACGAACTCCTGGGCGGTGGTGCCGTGCCACTCCCCGGCGCCGAAGAGCGTCACCCGGTGACCGCGGCCCACGAGGGCGTCCACCAGGCCCGCGACGACCTGTTCCAGCCCCCCGTAGCCGGGTGGCGGCACGGAGAGCCACGGCGGCACCACCATCGCGATCCGCAGCGGCCGACCGGCGTACCGATCGCCCGTCAGCTGGATTCCGCCCACGCGTCCTCCCCGTCGCTCCCCGGTGCGTGGTGACCGCAGGTGCGCGCGGTACCCCGGCGCACCGGCGGCCCGCTTTCCCGCAGGCGGCGCGGATAAACCGGACAACCGGGACGCTCTGCTCGCCCTGCCTCGGACGTCTCGGACGCCTCAATCGCCGACGAGCAGCTGGCTCTCCACCTCCCGTACGCCCGGCGCCGCCCAGGCGATCCGCTCAGCCTGATCCCGCTCCCACCAGGAGCGCACCACACCGCTGAGGACCAGGACGTCCCCGTGCACCGCCACCTCGACCCGCCCGCCGGCGAGAGCCCGCCCCATCGCCCGCCGGACGTCGCGGAGCAGCCGGTCGGTCTCCGTCGGCGCGGGCGGGCGCACCTCGAGGAGGTTGGTGACGCCGCGTACGCCCCGCAGCCGGCGCAGCTCACGCTCGGCGCTGCGGCGCTGCCAGCCGAACTCCACCTCGCCGCGGAGCATCACCCAGCCGTTGGCGACGGTCACGTCCAGCCGCTCCGCCGGGACGAAGCTGTCCCACTCCAGCGCCCGGCCGGCGGCGACGGCGATCTCCGGATCGGTGACCCCGGGGCTGCCGGGCAGGCGTACCTCGACGTCGTCGGCGACCGCGCGCACCCCGCGTACGCGCTGCGCGCAGCGGGTGGCGGCCCAGCGCCGGGCCGAGCTGTCCACCCAGCCGGTCAGGGTGACGATGCCCTGCTGGACGCTCACCCCGATCTCGTTCGGCTGCACCTCGGCGGCCCAGGCCAGCTCGGCCAGGACGTCCTGCTGGATGCGCTGGTCCTCGCGGGCGACGGCTGCGCTGCCCATCGCGTCCTCCCCTCGCCGGTGCTGCCGAGACTGCCCCCGATACGGGTGACGGCGGTTCACCCGCACCGGGTGAACCGCCGTCGCCGACGGAGGCGGCGGCGGGTGACGGAGCCAACCCCCTTGTCTCCGTCACCCGCCGCCTGGAGGAGGAGGCAGGTTCAGTGCCCGGTCAGGACGTCTCGGCGAGCGTGACGGTCGCGGTGGCCTCCGAGCCGTTCCGCTTGTACTGCACCTCGACCCGGTCGCCCACCTTGCCGGCCTGGACCGCGCCGACCAGGTCGTCCGAGTCGTTGATCGGCTTGTCGCCGAAGCGGGTGATGACGTCGCCGCGCTGGAGGCCGGCCTTCTCGGCCGCGCTGCCCGGGGTGACGGCCGCGACCAGAGCGCCGCCGCCCTCGGCCATGTTCACGCTGACCCCGAGCGACGGGTGGCTCACCTTCTCGCCGCGCTGGAGCTTCCCGGCGACGTCCTTGGCCTTGTTGCTCGGGATGGCGAAGCCCACGCCGATGTTGCCGGTGCTCTGCCCGGAGGTGGCGATCGCGGTGTTGATGCCGATCACCTCACCTCGGGTGTTGACCAGCGCGCCGCCGGAGTTGCCGGGGTTGATCGGGGCGTCGGTCTGGAGCAGCCCGGAGATCGAGGAGGCGGTCTGGCGCGGGTCCTGCTGCTGGCCGTCGCCGGCCTGGATGGTGCGGTCGCGGGCGCTCAAGATGCCGGCGGTGACGGAGCCCTGCAGCCCCAGCGGGCTGCCCAGGGCGAGCACCTGGTCGCCGACCTGCATTCCGTCGCTGTCGCCGAACTTGGCGGCCTTCAGGTTGCTCACCCCGTTGGCCTTCACCACGGCGAGGTCGGTCTTCGGGTCGGTACCGATGATTTTGGCCTCGGCGTTCGTGCCGTCGGCGAAGATCACCCGCACGGTGTCGCCACTGGCCGAGGCGACCACGTGGTTGTTGCTGAGCACGTAGCCGTCGGCGGTCAGGATCACGCCGGAGCCCTCGCCGTTCTCGGTGGCGATGGAGACGACGCTGTCCTGCACCGAGGCGGCGATCTTCGGCAGGTCCGCGCTGTTGATCACCGGCGCGGCGGAGTAGGTACGAGTGACACCGCCACCGTCGCCGTCCAGGGCGAGCGCGAGCGCACCGCCGCCGACCCCGGAGCCGAGCATCAGCGCGAGTATGAGAAGGCCACCGCCGGCGAACTTGGCGATCCGGCCCATCCGCGGCCCGCCGGGCTGGGCGTCGACCTGGGTGTTCACCGCCCAGGGCGGCAGGGACTGGCCCGGCTGCTGCCCGTACGGCTGCGCCCCGGCACCCGGCTGACCCCCGCCCGCCCAGCCGGTGTGCTGGCCCGGGTACCAGTGGCCGCCCGGGTAGCCGGCGTTCGGCTGCGGGTAGCCGGGCTGGCCCGGGACGTGCTGGCCCGGAACGTGCTGGCCCGGGACCTGCTGCCCCGGCTGACCCGGAACGTGGTGGCCCGGAACGTGGTGGCCCGGCTGGCCCGGAACGTGGTGACCCGGCTGGCCCGGAGCGTGGTGACCCGGCATCTGGTGGCCGGCGTAGGCCGGCGTGCCGGCGTACGGCTGGTAGTCGGGCCCGGCGGGCGTCGCCACCGGCACGGTGGGGTCGGCGTCCCGGCCGAGGCCGGACGTCACGGCCACCGGCGCGGTCACGTCGGCGTCCGAAGTCGTAGCCACCGGCACGGTCGGGTCGGCGTCCCGGCCGGGGCCGGGCGACACCACCGGCACGGTCGGGTCGGCGTCCCGGCCGGGGCCGGTTCCGGTGCTGTCCTCGACGCCGGCGGGCTCCGCGGTGGCGGAGGCGGCCGGAGCCGCGGGCAGGTCGGTGGTCGGGGAGTCGGACTGCGCGCGCTCCACGCGCGGCAGCTCGTCGGTGGGTTGCGACGGCTCGGCGTCGGCGGTGGCCGGCCGGTGCTGCGGGTCGGACTCGTACTCGGTCATGACCTAACCTTCTCCCGCGCCTCTGCGATCAAGCTGGATTCGACCTGGAAGTTGCCTGAAAGTCAGTCGCCGTGCCCGTCGGCCTCCGGCACCAGCGGCAGCCGAACCCGGAAGGTGGCCCCACCACCCGGCGTCTCGGCGACCTCCACGTTCCCCCGGTGGGCACTGACCAAGGCCGCCACGATGGCCAGGCCCAGACCGGTGCCGGTGTTGCCATCGGCCCGACGGGTGCGGGCCGCGTCCACCCGGTAGAACCGCTCGAAGACCCGTTCCGCCTGCTCCGGGGTCAACCCGGGGCCGGTGTCGGCCACCTCCACCACGGCCAGGTTTCCGCGCTCGGCCCGCAGCCGCAGCGTCACGGAGGCGTCCGCCGGAGTGTGGCTCAGCGCGTTGGTCATCAGGTTGCCGATGATCTGCCGCAGCCGGGCGTCGTCGCCGAGCACCACCAGCGGGCCCGAGCCGGGCTCGATCTCCAGTTCGATGCGCCGCTCCGGGGCGACCGCCCGGGCGGCCTGGACCGCGTCACCGGCGAGGACCGGCAGCTCCACCGGCGCCAGGGAGATCGGCCGCTCCCGGTCCAGCCGGGCGAGCAGCAGCAGATCCTCCACGAGCAGACCCATCCGGGCCGCCTCGTCCTCGATCCGGCGCAGCAGCCCGGACGTCTGCTCCGGGTCGCGGGCCGCTCCCTGCCGGTACAGCTCGGCGAAGCCGCGAATGGTGGTCAACGGGGTACGCAGCTCGTGCGAGGCGTCCGCGACGAACTGCCGCATCCGCTCCTCCGAGCGCCGCGCCCGGGTCTCGGAGGCCTGCGCTGCCACGGCCGCGTCCCGGGCGGCCGCCTCCGCCGAGCGGGCGGCGCTCTCCGAGGCGGCCCGGGCCGTGAAGGCGGCCTCGATCTGGCTCAGCATCGCGTTCAACGCCCGGGAGAGCCGCCCCAGCTCCGACGTGGGGTACTCCTGCCCCTGCTCCGGATCGGGCACCCGCTGGGTCAGATCACCCCCGGCGATCGCGGCGGCGGTCCGCTCGATCTCGACCAGCGGTTTCAGGCTGGTCCGCACTATCGCCGCGCCGACCGAGGCGAGCAGGATCAGCACCGATCCGCCGACCAGCAGGTCGATCCAGACCAGCTGCCGCACCGCGAGATCGACGTCGGTGAGGTTCTGGCCGATAGCCGCCCACTGCCCGTTGGGCAGCTCTGTGTAGAGGATCCGCCAGCGGATGGGACTGCCCTGCGCCCGGACGGTCAGCGGGTCCCCGGACAGCCGTTGGAATCCGCTGGCGTCGGCGGGCCAGCGTGGCAGGTCGTTCGAATCGAACCGCTGGTTGTCGAACTGGACCCCGATAACCCTCCCGGTGCTTCGGTCCGTCACCACAACCAGATAGTCGGTGGGAACACCAATCCGCGCGGGCTGCTCCGAGATCAGCGCCGTCTCGATATTGCGGACCGAACCCTTGAGCTCGGAGTCGACCTGCCCCACCAGGTAGTTGCGCAGGAAGTAGGTGGTCAGCGAGCTGATCACGAGCAGGGCCAGCGCGACCAGCGTGAGGACCGCGGTGACCAGCTTCAACCGGAGCGGTACGCTGCGCAGCCGTCCCTTCGCCTGGTCGACCGCGTTCACGCCGCCGGCTTGCGTAGCACGTACCCCACGCCGCGGAGCGTGTGGATCAACCGGGGCTGGGTGGTGTCGACCTTGCGCCGCAGGTAGGAGATGTACGACTCGACGATGTTGTCGTCGCCGCGGAAGTCGTAGTTCCAGACGTGGTCGAGGATCTGCGCCTTCGAGAGCACCCGGTTGGCGTTCAACATCAGGTAGCGCAGCAGCTTGAACTCGGTCGGCGAGAGCTGCACCCGCTGGCCGGCGCGGTAGACCTCGTGGGTCTCCTCGTCGAGTTCGAGATCGGCGAAGGTGAGCCGGGAGGGCGGCTGCTCCCCGCTGGTCGTCCGGCGCAGCACCGCCCGGATCCGGGCGGTCAGCTCCTCCAGGCTGAACGGCTTGGTGACGTAGTCGTCCCCGCCCAGGGTCAGCCCGCGGATCTTGTCGTCGGTGGCGTCCCGCGCGGTCAGGAAGACCACGGGCGTACGCGTGCCGGCCTCCCGGAGCATCCGGATCACCTCGAAGCCGTCCAGGTCGGGCAGCATCACGTCGAGCACGACCAGGTCCGGCCGGTGATCCTTGGCGGCGGTCAACGCCGTGCTGCCGCTGGTCGCGGTGGCCACGTCGAAGCCGGCGAAGCGCAGACTCGCGGAGAGCAGTTCGAGGATGTTCGGGTCGTCCTCGACGACGAGCAGTCGCGCCTCGGTCTGGGTAGCGGGCATGTGCCCCATCATCCGCGAACTGACTGCGCCCGCGCTGCATGCTTCCTGCAAAGAACCTGTGAGCGAGCCCTCAACGTCCGGGCGGGTGACTCGCCGTCGCGGGTCGCCGGTCGGGCCCGCTCAGCGGAGCAACCGCCGCAGCCCGTCCAGCGCGCCGTCGAGCAGCCGGATCGCGGTGCGCAGCTGGGAGTCGGTGAACCGGCGGACGCGTACCAGCCGCGCCACCTCCGCGGTGAACTCGGCCAGCCGCTGGTCGAACTCGGCGAGCACGGCGGGGCCGGGCTCCGGCGGACCGGCCGGGGGCGGCGGTGCGCCGGGGGTGAACGAGGGGGACTCCCACCGGGCCCGTCGGCCCTGTCGCGTCTGCCGGGTGGCCTCGCGCAGCTCCCGCTTGAGGTCGCGAACGGAGCCGCGTACCTCGTCGCGGATCTCACCGGCGAGCGCGGAGAGGTCCTCCACCGAGGCGGCGATGTCCGACTCGAGGGCGGCCAGTTCGTCGGCGCGCTGCCGCAGCTCGGCGCGGCCGCTCTCGGTGATCTCGTACGTCTTCCGGCCACCGGCGGCGGTGTGCGTGACCAGCCCCTCCGCCTCCAGCCGCTGGAGGCGGGGGTAGATGGTGCCGGCGCTGGGTGCGTAGAGACCGAGGAAGCGCTCCTCGAGCAGCCGGATCAGCTCGTAGCCGTGCTTCGGGCCGTCGTCGAGGAGCCGGAGCAGGTAGAGCCGCAGCCGCCCGTGACTGAAGACGGCCGTCACGGCAGCTCATCCTCCTCGTCGTCGTCCACCGGACGGGCGAGCAGCGCGATGCTGCCGGACGTGGCGGACGCCCAGAGCTTACCGTCGCCGGCGCCGAGCACTCCCTCGCTGTTCGCCACCGAACCCAGCTTCGACTCCCGCATCACCTGGGGGAAGCCACTGGTGATCCGGCCGGACGTGGTGTGCAGGCGTACGGCGAGGTCGCTGTCCTCGCGGACCCGGACGGTGATGCTGCCGGAGATGGTGTGCAGCCGGATCTCGCTGCTGCGGGGATTGTCGAGATCGCAGGTGATCGCCCCGGAGACCGTCTGCGCCCGGACCTGGGCGGCCGCGCTGTCGGCCAGGATGACCTCGCCGGAGACGGTCTCCAGGTGCAGGTCACCGCCGACGCCGAGCGCCTCGACCGGGCCGGAGACGATCTTCGCCATGGTGTTTCCGCGCAGGCCCATCAGGGTGATCTGCCCGGAGGTCACGTCGGCCCGGGTGTGCCGGCGCAGCCCGGAGACGACCAGCGAGCCGTCCACCAGCCGCAGCTCGGCCCGGACGTCGGCGGGCACCGCGATCGAGACGTCCACCCGGGACCAGTGCCCGAACGGCCCGATCCACCGCAGCACGTCCCGCCAGTGCCAGTGCCGCTCCTGCCGGACGGAGAGTCGCCCCTCGTGCTGCTCCACCAGGATCGGCCGGCGGCCCACCCGGGTGATGTCGACGCGGGCCGGCCCGTCCGTGGCCACCACGTTGAGCCGGCCACTGAAGAGGCGTACGTCCAGCCGGCTGACCGGCTCGTCCAGGCTCAGTCGCTGCGGAGCGTCGACCGTCCAACCGGCCATGGTGTCCTCCCCTTCCGACGACACGCCGACAGCGCGTCCGACGAGAGGAACAGTAACGCGATACATCGCGACAGCACAAGACATCGCGAGTCGCTCACGCCGCCAGGTCGAGCCCCCCGGCGCCGGGCCGGCTCGGGCGCACCGGCAGGCCCGTCGAGGGCAGCGCCAGCGGGACACCGGCCCGACGGACCGGAACGGCGCCGGCCGGCACGAGGTGCACAGCCGACTCGGCGGCCCGGGCGAGCACCCGACGGTCCGCGTCCCGGCTCGGGTGCAGCGCAGCGCCGACCGTCACCGTCACCTCGAGCCCCCGCCCCGCGACCACCCGGCGTACCGAGCGCAGCAGGGTCTCCTCGCCCAGGAAGGCGGTGGCCGTGGTGCTCTCCCCCGTCGCCGCGCAGCGGTAGGCGATCCGCAGCGGGACCACCGGGGCGCCGGCGTCGATCGCCGCCTGGAACATGGCCGGGCGGAAACCACCGTTCGGTCGGCAGTCGACCGCGTCCTCGCCCGCGCACCAGGTCGTACCCTCCGGGAAGACCGCGACCGCGCGACCGGCGCGCAGCGCGTCGGCGACCCGGCGCACGGTGTCGGGGAGCGCGCGGGGCCGCGACCGGTCCACGAAGACGGTGCCCGCCGCGGCGGCCAGCAGGCCGATCAGCGGCCAGGAGCGGACTTCGCGCTTCGCCACCATCCGGGTCGGGGCGACGGCCAGCACGACCAGGATGTCCAGCCAGGACATGTGGTTGGCGGCCACCAACGCCCGCCGCCGGGGCGGCCGGCCGCGCACCACCAGCCGCACACCGAACGCCCGTGCGGTCCCCCGCGCCCAGGCCCGCACCGCCGCCTGCCCGTCCCGGGCCGGGAGCACCGGCAGCACCGCGGCCAGTCCGGCGCCGAGCAGCAGCATCCCGACCCCGGCGAGCAGGCGTGCCACCTGCCGGAGCGCCGGCACGGTCGGCGTCTCCCCCGGAACCGGCAGGCACTTGTCGTCGCAGCCGGAGGTGGGGCGCCACAGGTCGAACGGCACCGCGGTCACTGCCCCACCCCGCCCAGGAAGTGCCGCAGGTAGCGCGGATTCATCCGGTCCATGGAGAGGAGCACGTAGAAGTCGGCGACGGCGAAGTCCGGGTCGTACGACGGCTCACCGCAGATCCACGCGCCGAGTCGCAGATAGCCGCGCAGCAGCGGCGGCACCAGACTCGCACCGTCCAGCGCACCGGCCGGAGCGGGCGGCACGGCCGGCGCCTCGGCGAACCACGGGCGCCGCGGACGCACCCGCAGCGGCGGCGGCGCGAGGTGCCGGGCCTGCGCCCGCTCCCACACCTCCGCCACGGCCCGGCCGCCGTCGGCCACCGGTACCGAGGCGCAGCCACCCAGCCAGCGGGATCCGCGCAGGTGCAGGTAACGGGCGATGCCGGCCCACATCAGGTTGATCACGGCGCCGCTGCGGTGATCCGGGTGCACACAGGAGCGGCCCGCCTCGACCAGCTCGTCCCGCAACGGGGCGAGCGCGCTCACGTCGAACTCGTCCTCGGCGTACCGGCGGTCGGTCCGGCCGGGCGGCAGCAGCCGGTACGTGCCGACCACGTCACCGGTGCTGTCCTGTCGCACGATCAGGTGGTCGCAGTACCTGTCGAACGGGTCCACGTCCAGCCCGACGGCGTCCGGGCGGAGGGTGGCGCCGAGTTCGGTGGCGAACACCTCGTGACGCAGGCGTTGCGCGGCCGCGACCTGGCTCGGGTCGTCGGCGATCAGCAGGGTGTAACCGCTGGTCGTGAGGGATGTCCCAGCGGTCGGTAGGGGTGTCCCGGCGGCGTGCAGAACGGACATGGGATCTGTGTAAGGGGCGCGGGTTGCCACTCCAGGGGGCGAGGAGTGTCGATCCGGTGAACGACGGCGGGCCACCGGTGTGCATCGTGCGTGCCGGCCGTGCGAGGCTGCCGGACGGATCCGGCCGCGGCGCCGGGTCACGCGCCCCACGGAGGTCGGCCGATGCGCATCGAATCCCGCTACAACGGGCCCCCCGGATCGGGCAACGGCGGCTGGAGCGCCGGTGTCTTCGCCGCCGAGGCCGGGCCCGGACCGGTCGAGGTGACCCTGCGCCGGCCGCCACCGCTGGAGACGCCGCTGACCCTGGTCGACGGCGAGGTCCGCGATCCGGCCGGAGAGGTGGTCGCCGAGGTGCGCCCCGGCGCGCCCGTCGACGCGGTGGTGCCGCCGGTTGATCGGGCCACCGCCGTCGACGCGGCCGCCCGGTACCCCGGACTGGTGGACCACCCCTTCCCCGGCTGCTACGTCTGCGGGCCGGAGCGGACCGACGGGCTGCGGATCTTCCCCGGCCGGTTGCCGGACGGCCGGACCGCCGCGCCGTTCCGCGCGCCGGAGCAGGTCGGCGGGGCCACGGTCTGGGCGGCCCTGGACTGCCCCGGCGGCTGGTCGGTGATCGCCCCCGGCCGCCCGTACGTCCTGGGACGGATGGCCGCCCGGCTGATCGCGCTGCCCGAGCCGGGTGACGAGTGCGTGGTGACCGGCGTGACCGTCTCGGTCGAGGGGCGCAAGGCACGGGTGCACAGCAGCCTGTACGGGCCGGACGGCGCCCTGCTCGCCAGCGCCCGGGCCACCTGGATCGCCCTGCCGTCCGGGGCGGACCGGGCCTGACCCGAGCGGCGGCTGTCGGCCCGGCAGTAGTCCTCGCGGATGACCGGACTCCTGCGTGAGGCGGAGGCGAGGGTACGGACCGCGCCTGATTGACCTCGCCGCGCGCTCCGGTCACGCTGTGCAGCGGCGTATCTCGACGCCACCGCACGGGAGGAGAACGATGTCTGACGGGCAGCCAAGCCCCACCAGTGGTCAGATCGTGGTGTCCGGCCTGACGAAGCAGTACCGCAACGTTCGGGCGGTCAACAACCTGTCCTTCACGGTCGAGTCGGGTCGGGTGACCGGCTTCCTCGGCCCGAACGGCGCGGGTAAGACCACCACGCTGCGCATGCTGCTGAACCTGGTCACCCCGACCAGCGGCACGGCGACCATCGGTGGCCGGCGGTACGCCGACCTCCCCGAGCCGCTGCGGCACGTGGGCGCCGTGCTGGAGGCCTCGAGCGCGCACAAGGGACGGACCGGGCTCAACCACCTGCGGGTGCTCTGCGCGGCGGCGGGGCTGCCGAGGCAGCGCGCCGACGAGGCGCTCGCCCTGGTCGGGTTGACCCCGGCCGCGAAGCGGAAGTTCAAGGGCTACTCGCTCGGCATGAAGCAGCGGTTGGGGATCGCCGCCGCGATGCTCGGTGACCCGAAGGTGCTGATCCTCGACGAGCCGGCCAACGGGCTGGACCCGGAGGGCATCCGCTGGATGCGTGGGTTCCTCAAGGGCCTGGCCCAGGAGGGGCGCACCATCCTGGTCTCCAGCCACCTGCTGTCGGAGATGCAGCTGCTCGCCGACGACGTGGTGATCATCGCGGCGGGCCAGCTGGTCCGCCAGGGCCCGGTCGACCAGGTGATCGGGTCGATGACGCAGGGCGTACGGGTGCGCGTCCGCACCCCGCAGGCCGAGGCGCTCGCCGCGGCGTTGAAGGACCAGAACGCCACTGTCGACGCCGACGGGCAGGGCGCCCTGCTGGTCGCCGGGGTCGACGCGGCGACGGTCGGCCGGACCGCCCTGACGGCCGGTGTCGAGCTGCACGAACTCACCACGGAACGGCCCGACCTGGAAGGGGTCTTCCTGGAGTTGACGGCCGGAAAGGCGGGCATCCGATGAACCTGGTCCGAGCCGAACTCCTCAAGATCCGCACCACCAGCACCTGGTGGTGGCTGGCCGTCGGCGCCTTCGTCTCGATCGTCCTGGCGTTCGCGTTCAACGCGTACCTGGCGACCGTCGTGCTCGGCGGCGAGGCCGGGAACGTCGGCATGAGCGCCGAGCAGTCGACGCCGGCCGCGCAGGCGGCGAACATCTACACCTCGGGCCAGTACCTCGGGCTGATGTTCGTGATGCTCATCGGCATCCTGATGGTCACCAACGAGTTCTTCCACCAGACCGCGACCACGACGTTCCTGGCGACCCCGCGGCGGACGTCGGTGATCGTCGGCAAGCTCGTCGCGGCCAGCCTGCTGGGCTTCGCCTTCTGGTTGGCGACCACGGTGATCGACCTGGTGGCCGGGGGCATCTTCCTGACGCTGAACGATTACGGCACGCAGCTCGGCGAGTGGCCGGTCCAGCGGGCCCTGCTGTTCAACCTGCTCGCGTACGCGATCTGGACCATCCTCGGCGTGGGCATCGGCACGCTGATCACCAACCAGCTCGGTGCCGTCATCACCGCCGCCGTGCTCTACCTGGTCGGCACCCAGGTGGTCGGTCTGCTCTTCCTCCTGCTGTCGAACCTGCTGGACACGCAGGCGGTCCTCAAGTGGCAGGTGATCTGGCCCGCCGTCGCGTCCCAGGTGATGATCACCGAGGGGCAGTCGGAGTTCGTCCCCGCCTGGTGGGTCGGCGCTCTGGTGCTGTTCGGCTACGCGCTCGCGAGCGGCGTCGCCGGCATCCTGATCACGCGCCGGCGCGACATCTCCTGACCCGCGTCGGGCGGCTGCCCGGAACGAGCCCGGATCCGGTGGCGAACGGCCACCGGATCCGCCGCTCCCCGGACCCACGCCGGTCCGCCGTCACCTGGGCCGGGAGCCATAGCAGGAGTCAATGGGACACGCAGCGCTTCGTGAACTTCTGGCATCTTCTGTGAAACGGACCACGCGACGGAGGCGGAAATGCCGTGGGGATCTGTACGGCGTAGCCTTGGAGCGTCCCGGCAGCCCGTGATACAGGGGGCCACCGGGCGTCGCGTGACACACAAACCCGCGTGAAAGAGGCGATTACCGGCCGTGTCGACCCAGCAGACTTCGCAGGAGAACCCACTGGCGGGTTTCGGCCCGAACGAGTGGATCGTCGAAGAGATGTACCAGCGGTATCTCGCCGATCCCAAGAGTGTCGACTCGGCCTGGCACGACTTCTTCGCCGACTACCGTCCCGGCCCGGGCGCGGGCACACCACGCCCGGACGCGAAGCCGGCGCCCGCGACCCAGCAGCCCGAGCCCGCCGAGCAGCAGGAGCCGGTCGCCGCGGTCGCCCAGCCCGCTGAGGCCAAGCCGGCCCCGGCCGCGCCCGCCAAGGCCGCCCCGGCCAAGCCCGCCGCCCCCGCCGCGAAGCCGGCGGCCAAGCCGGCCGCGTCCGCGCCGACCGCCACCGGCCCGCAGAACACGCCGCTGCGCGGGGTCGCCGCGAAGATCGTCCAGAACATGGACGCCTCGCTCAGCGTGCCGACCGCGACGAGTGTGCGCGCCGTCCCGGCCAAGCTGCTGGTCGACAACCGCATCGTGATCAACAACCACCTCGCCCGCGGTCGCGGTGGCAAGGTCAGCTTCACCCACCTCATCGGCTACGCGCTGGTCCGGGCGATGGCCCAGCACCCGGAGATGAACAACTCCTACGCCGTCGTCGACGGCAAGCCGACGCTGGTCCGCCCCGAGCACGTCAACCTGGGCATCGCCATCGACATGACCCGGCCCGACGGCAGCCGCAACCTGGTGGTCCCCTCCATCAAGGGCTGCGAGCAGATGGACTTCCGGCAGTTCTGGCAGGCGTACGAGGACGTGGTCCGGCGAGCCCGCCGCAACGAGCTGACCATGGAGGACTACGGCGGCACCACGATCTCGCTGACCAACCCGGGCGGCATCGGCACGGTCCACTCGATGCCGCGGCTCATGCAGGGGCAGAGCGCGATCATCGGCGTCGGCGCCATGGAGTACCCGGCGCCCTACCAGGGCATGTCCGAGGCCACCCTCGCCGAGATGGCGGTCAGCAAGGTGATCACGCTGACCAGCACGTACGACCACCGGGTCATCCAGGGCGCCCAGTCCGGCGAGTTCCTCAAGGCGATGCACGAGCTGGTCCTCGGCGAGCACGGCTTCTACGACGAGATCTTCACCTCGCTGCGGATCCCGTACGAGCCGGTGCGCTGGATGCGCGACGTCGCGGTCGACAGCGAGGGCCAGATCAACAAGACGGCCCGGGTGCACGAGCTGATCCACGCCTACCGCGTGCGCGGCCACCTGATGGCCGACACCGACCCGCTCGAGTTCAAGATCCGCAAGCACCCCGACCTGGACGTGCTCCAGCACGGGCTGACCCTGTGGGACCTGGACCGCACCTTCCCGGTCAACGGCTTCGCCGGCAAGCAGCGGATGAAGCTGCGCGAGATCCTGGGCGTGCTGCGCGACTCGTACTGCCGGCGGGTCGGCATCGAGTACATGCACATCCAGGACCCGGAGGAGCGGCGCTGGCTCCAGGAGCGGGTGGAGCGCAAGTACGAGAAGCCCGCCTCCGACGAGCAGAAGCACGTGCTGAACCGGCTCAACGCCGCCGAGGCGTTCGAGACGTTCCTGCAGACCAAGTACGTCGGCCAGAAGCGTTTCTCGCTGGAGGGCGGGGAGTCGCTGATCCCGCTGCTGGGCGAGGTGCTGGAGGCCTCCGCCGAGGGCGGCCTCGACGAGGTGGTCATCGGCATGGCGCACCGGGGCCGGCTCAACGTGCTGGCCAACATCGTCGGCAAGCCGTACGAGAAGATCTTCTCGGAGTTCGAGGGGCACCTCGACCCGCGCTCGACGCAGGGCTCCGGCGACGTGAAGTACCACCTCGGCCAGAACGGCAAGTTCACCACCCCCGACGGGGCGAACTCGGTCAAGGTCTCGGTGGTGGCGAACCCGTCGCACCTGGAGGCCGTCGACCCGGTGCTGGAGGGCATCGTCCGGGCCAAGCAGGACCGGATCGACCTGAAGCTGGAGGGCTACACCGTGCTGCCGCTGGCGGTGCACGGTGACGCGGCCTTCGCCGGTCAGGGCGTGGTGGCCGAGACCCTGAACCTGTCCCAGCTGCGCGGCTACCGCACCGGCGGCACCGTGCACGTCGTGGTCAACAACCAGGTCGGCTTCACGACCGCCCCCGAGTACAGCCGGTCCAGCCTCTACAGCACCGACGTGGCCCGGATGATCCAGGCGCCGATCTTCCACGTCAACGGCGACGACCCCGAGGCCGTGGTCCGGGTCGCCCGGCTGGCCTTCGAGTACCGGCAGACGTTCAACAAGGACGTCGTGATCGACATGGTCTGCTACCGCCGGCGTGGCCACAACGAGGGCGACGACCCCTCGATGACCAACCCGCAGATGTACAAGATCATCGACTCGAAGCGCTCCGTTCGGAAGCTCTACACCGAGGAGCTGATCGGTCGCGGCGACATCACCGTGGAGGACGCGGAGGAGCTGCTGCGCGACTACCAGGCGCAGCTCGAGCGGGTCTTCAAGGCCACCCGGGACGCCGCCACCAAGCCGCGGCAGCTCAGCCGGCCCCGCCGCGAGGAGGAGCCGGAGCCGCAGGTGGACACCGCCGTCGACGCGTCGCTCGTCCGGGCCGTCGGCGACGCGCACGTCAACCTGCCGGAGGGCTTCACCCCGCACAAGCGGATCCAGCAGCTACTCGACCGGCGGGCGAAGATGTCCGTCGAGGGCCACATCGACTGGGGCTACGGCGAGATCATCGCGTTCGGAACGCTGCTGCACGACGGGGTGACCGTGCGGCTGGCCGGGCAGGACTCCCGCCGCGGCACCTTCGTGCAGCGGCACGCCTCGATCGTGGACGCGCGCACCGGCGAGGACTACCTCCCCCTGAAGTCGCTGACCGGCGAGGGCGAGCGCTCCCGGCTCTTCGTGCACGACTCGCTGCTCAGCGAGTACGCGGCGATGGGCTTCGAGTACGGCTACTCGGTGGAGAACATCAACGCGCTGGTCTGCTGGGAAGCCCAGTTCGGTGACTTCGTCAACGGCGCCCAGTCGGTGATCGACGAGTTCATCTCCTCGGGCGAGGTCAAGTGGGGCCAGCGCTCGGCGCTGACCCTGCTGCTGCCGCACGGGCACGAGGGCCAGGGCCCGGACCACACCTCCGGCCGCCCCGAGCGCTTCCTGCAGCTCTGCGCCGAGGACAACATGCGCGTCGCCATCCCAACCACCCCGGCGAACTACTTCCACCTGCTGCGCCGCCAGGCGCTGTCGCCGAAGCGCAAGCCGCTGGTGGTGTTCACGCCGAAGTCGCTGCTGCGGCACAAGCTCTGCGTCTCCGGCGTCGAGGAGTTCACCACCGGCGCCTTCCAGCCGGTGCTGGCCGACTCCGCCGCCCCGGCGCCGGAGTCGGTGAAGCGGGTGCTGCTCTGCTCGGGCAAGGTCTACTACGACCTCTTCCAGGCCCGGCAGGAGCGCGGCGTCACCGACACCGCGATCCTCCGGATCGAGCAGCTCTACCCGATGCCGGTGGAGGAGATCCGGGCCGCGCTCGCGCAGTACCCGAACGCCGAGGACTTCGCCTGGGTGCAGGAGGAGCCGGCCAACCAGGGCGCCTGGTCGTTCGTCGCGCTGAACCTGCTCGAGCACCTCGCGGACGTGCGGCTGCGCCGGATCTCCCGGCCCGCGGCCGCCGCCCCCTCGGTCGGCTCGGCCAAGATGCACGACGTCGAGCAGAACGCCCTGATCGAGGCGGCTCTCCCCCGCCCGTGACCTGATCGAACGAACCGTCGCCAGCCGGGGCAGGACCGTCGTGGACGGCCCTGCCCCGGCTGCGTCGGTGGAACCCGCCCGGCGGTTGCCGGGCCAGAAGAAGGACGTACGACATGTACTTCACCGACCGAGGCATCGAGGAGCTCGTCGAGCGCCGGGGCGACGAGCAGATCAGCGTCGAGTGGCTCGCCGAACGCCTGCGCGACTTCGTCGATCTGAACCCGGAGTTCGAGACGCCCGTCGAACGTTTCGCCACCTGGCTGGCCCGCCTCGACGACGAGGACGAGGACTGACCCCCGTCGCCCCCGACGAACGGACCCCCGCGTGTTGCCGTCCCGCCCCCTGCTCGCCCGGCAATCGGCCGTGACGGTCGGCGCCGCCCTCACCCTCCTCCTCACCGGCTGCGGCAGCGGGCCCACACCGCCGCCGGCGGCCCCCACCGGTCCCCCGATCTCCGTGCCGCCCCCACCGCCGGTCTTCTACGTCGACCCCGACAACCCGGCCGCCCAGGAGGCGGCGCGCCTCGACACGCAGGGCCGGGCCGACGACGCCGCGCTGCTGCGCCGGATCGCCACCCGGCCGACGGCGAAGTGGCTGACCGGCGACGAGGACTCGGTGCGCGACGAGGTGGACGAGTTCCTCGCGGAGGCGAACCTGGCCGGCCAGACGCCGGTGCTCGTCGCGCACAACGTGCCGGATCGCAACTGCGGTCGGGAGGGCAGTGGGGGTGCTTCGAGCGCCGCGGAGTACCACCGCTGGATCCGCGAGTTCGCGGCCGGCGTCGACGGCCGGCCGGTCATCGTGATCCTCGAACCCGGCGCGGTCCCGGACGCCGTCGACGGCTGCCCGCGGGACGTCAGCGGGCGGCTCGCCCTGCTACGCGACGCCGTGGACGTCCTGGAGAGCACCGACAGCGCGCGGGTCTACCTCGACGCCGGCCACCCCGCGTGGATCCGTGACGTCGGCGCCCTCGCGGCGGCGCTGCGCAAGGCCGGCGCCGCGGAGGCGGACGGGTTCGCGCTCAACGTGGCGAACTTCGTGAGCACCGACGAGAACGTCCGCTACGGACACCAGATCTCCGACAAGCTCGGCGGCAAGACCCGGTTCGTCATCGACACGAGTCGCAACGGCAACGGCCCGTATCCCGCGGCTACCGTCGGCCGCGCGCCCAGTTGGTGCAATCCGCCCGGCCGGGCGCTCGGCGCGGAGCCGACTGCCGCCCCCGGGGCGGACCGGGTGGACGCGCTGCTCTGGGTCAAGTACCCCGGCGAGTCGGACAGCGACTGCCGCCCCGGCGAACCGGAGAGCGGCGAGTGGTGGCCCGAGTACGCCCTGGGGCTGGCCCGCGGCGCACGCTGACCGGCGTTCGAGCGGCGGGCGTCTCGAGCGCCGAGGCGTTCGGCCGAGCGGGTGTTCGCGCGCCAGGACGTCAGCGCGCCAGGGGCGTCAGCGGCTTCCGCCGGAGAGCCCCGGTTCCAGCCCGGTACGGCGCAGCTTCTGCCAGCCCAGCCGACCTCCGGTCAGCGCGGTGACGACCGACTGGACCATCACGAGGTACATCAGCTGCCGGTAGACGAACTGCTGCAACGGAAGGACCCAGAGCACGCCGAGCTTCTCCCGATCCAGGCGGAACGCCACCGCCGCCGTCAACGTCTGCACGCCCAGCATGATCAGCCAGGCGACCGCCGTCTCGGTCCGGTCGAGGAAGAAGAGGCCGTAGAGGGCCAGCAGGTCGATGACCGGCGCCATCAGCGGCAGCAGCACCCCGAAGAGGCTCAGGAACAGCAGGCAGCGCCGGGTGTACCGGCCGGAGGCACCGCTGTCGAAGAGCGAGCGGCGGTGCTTCCACATCGCCTGCATGGTGCCGTAGCTCCACCGGTAACGCTGCTTCCAGAGCTGGCCCATGGTCGCGGGCGCCTCGGTCCACGCGCGGGCGCTCTCCTCGTACACCACCTTCCAGCCGGCGCGTCCCATCGCCATGGTGATGTCGGTGTCCTCGGCCAGCGTGTCGTCGCTCATCCCACCGGCGTAGCGCAACGCCTGCCGCCGGAAGGCGCCGATGGCGCCGGGCACGGTGGACATGCAGCGCAACGTCTCGTAGAGGCGGCGGTCGAGGTTGAACCCGATGACGTACTCGATGTGCTGCCACTTGGCGATAAGGCTCTTACGGTTGCCCACCTTGACGTTGCCGGCGACGGCGCCCACCTGCCGGTCGGCGAAGGGCTGCACCAGCCGGCGCACCGAGTCGCGTTCCAGGACCGTGTCGCCGTCGACCATCACGATCAGCTCGTGCCGGGCCAACGCGACCCCGGTGTTCAAGGCGCTGGACTTGCCGCCGTTCGGCTTGCGGACCACCCGGACGTTCGGCAGCCTCAGACCGTCGACGATGTCGGCGGTCCCGTCGGTCGAACCGTCGTCGACGACGATGACCTCGATGCCGCCCGGGTGATCACCGTCGGCGAGGGAGCGGACCGCCGCCTCGATCCCCTCCTTCTCGTTGTAGGCGGGGACGATCACCGACACCGGATCGGTCACCGGCTCCCCCCAGGCCCACTCCGGCGAGCGGCGACGGCGGGCGTGCCGGGCCGCGAGCACGAAGAGCAGGGCGGTACGCCCGATGGTGAGCGCACCGACCACGACGAAGAGGATCCCGAAGAGGCCCAGCATGCCGTCGGCGCCCTGCACCGCCCAGACGAGGAACTTGCCGCGCCACCGGTCCGACTCGGAGGCCACCGGGTTCCCCACCACCCGCTGGTCGACCCCGGCCGCCGCCAGCGCCAGGTTCACCCCCTCCGACACCGTGGTGAACCGGTAGCCCCGCTCCTTCATCAGCGGGATGAAGCGGTCCAGCGCGGCCACCGTCTGCGCCCGGTCGCCGCCGGCGTCGTGCCAGAGGGTGATCGCACCGGAGTAACCGGGCGGGATGGCGTTCTGGATCACCTTCTCCGTGCCGGGCCGCTCCCAGTCCAGACTGTCGGTGTCGTTGAGCACCGTGAGGTAGCCGAGCTGACCGGCCTCGTTCACCAGCGGCCAGTCCTGGTCGTCGATGGCGTTCGCGAAGGACGAGTACGGGAAGCGGATCAGTGAGGTCTCGACGCCGGCCGCGCTCGCCATCGCCAGCTGGGTCTGGGCGTACTCCAGCCGGCGTCGCCAGCCGGGCAGGTTGGCCAGGTCCGGGTGGGTGAAGGTGTGCACCCCCAGCTCGTGTCCCGAGCCGGACATCTCGCGGACCAGCTCGGGGTGCCGGGCCACCTGTGAACCCATCACGAAGAAGGTGGCCTTGACGTCGTACTTCGCCAGCACCCTCAGGATCTCGGGGGTCCACGTCGGGTCGGGGCCGTCGTCGAAGGTGAGCGCGATGGTCCGGGCCGGGAAGCGGTAGGAGCGGACCTTCCCGTCGGCGGCGCCGATGACGGGCCCGCCGTCCACCACCTCGGCGGGGACCCGGCTCTGGTCGTGGTCGGTGTGCTCACGGTCGGGCACGAAGGCGGCGTTCGAGTACGCCGCCACGAAGAGCACACCGGCCAGGACGACGAGCAGCATGCCGAGCACGGCCCAGCTCGGCGACGGCACCACCCGGCGCACCCGGCGGGCGGCGGTGGGGGGTGTGACGGAGGAGAGCTGGTCAGCCATGCGGCTCGGTCACCGACGCCCTGCCGGAGGCGGGCGGCTGCCGGTCGCCGGCCGACGACGGTTCGTCGGCGAGCCCGGCGGGGGCTGACGCGTCGCTGGCGCTGACCCCCGGCGCCGGCTTGGAACCGGTCGGGGTGGGGTCCGGGATGGTGGCCGGTATCGGTGGCGGTTGCCACGGCTGCTTCGTCGACTCGACGAAGGGGAGGATGGAGCCGGGGCTCACCGACGCCCCGGCGAAGCTCGCCCCGACGAGCCCCGTGTAGGCCAACCCCAGCAGCCCGAGGGCGTACGCGACCAGCCGCAGCCGGGACCTTCGCCGTCCGGTCGGGTCGACGAAGACGGGCGGGAGCCGCGGGATCACGGCCATCAGCATGGTCGGGGTGTCGACGCGCCTGGCGGCGGGCGTGATGATGACCGTCGTGTCGTCGGACTCCGACCGCGCTGCGGCGGCTGTCCGGGGCCGGCGCGACACGGCGGGCTTGATGATGATGGTCGTGTCGTCGGAGGCCGACGGCGCGGCGGCCGGAGTCGGCACCGCGGGCGGCACCACGGCCGGAGTCGGCACCGCGGGCGGCACCACGGCCGGAGTCGGCACCGCGGGCGGCGCAGCAGGCGTGATCACGACCGTCGAATCCTCGGAGGGCAGCGACAGCACGTTGGGGGTCCGGGTCGCGGACGGCGCGGCGGGCGTGACCACGACGGTCAGCTCACCGGAGTCCGACGGCACTGCGGCCGGAGTCCGCAGCGGCGCGGGCGCGGCGGGCTTGATGATGATGGTCGTGTCGTCGGAGACGGACGGCGCCACGGCCGGAGTCCGCAGCACGGCCGGCGTGATCACGACGGTCAGCTCGTCGGAGACGGACGGCCCCACCACCGTCGAGCTCTCGGCCGCGGTCTCGATCGGATTCTCTAGCACGGCCGGGACGACGGTCGGGCGGTCGGTCACAGGTGGCGATTCTAGCGAGGGGTCTTCACGTCCGTGCGGCGCACTACCACCGATGCCGATCCCACCGGGCTCGCGCCGCGAGCAACCGGTTGACCAGGCATTCCTAGACCCGTCCGGCGGTGCCCGGCACCGGGCTCGGCCCGACGGGGCACAGCACGATCTTGTAGCGTGAGATCGTGGCGCGGAGTGTGTACCTGACCAGCGTGGGGTCCGGCGGTGGGAAATCGACCATCGCGCTCGGGCTGGCCGAGCTGCTCTCCCGCCAGGTCGGCCGGATCGGCGTGTTCCGACCGCTGATCGCCGGCACCGGCCCGGATCCGATCCTGGCGCTGCTCAGCGAGCGCTACCGGGTCGACCTGCCGTTGGCGGACCTGGCCGGAGCGACGTACGCCGAGGCCACCACCCTGGTCGCCGACGGCCGCCGCGAGGAGCTGATCTCCCTCATCGTCGAGCGGTACCGGGCGATCGAGCGGCAGTGCTCCGCGATGGTCGTGGTGGGGAGTGACTTCGACGACACCGGGGATCCCGCCCGCCCCCGCGAACTGGCGTTCAACGCCCGGCTGGCCACCGAGTTCGGCAGCGTCGTGGTGCCCGTCGTGGACGGTTTCGGCCAGGAGGCCGCAGCCATCGCGGCGACCACCCGCGGCGCCTACCACGACCTCGCGGACCTGGGCGCCACCGTGCTCGCCGTGATCGCCAATCGGGTGCCCGAGCCGATGGCGCTGCCCGAGCTGCCGGTTCCCGCGTACGCCATCCCCGAGGTGCCGAGCGTCTCGGCGCCGACGGTGGCCGAGGTGGCGGCGGCGCTCGACGCCACCGTGCTCGCCGGCGACGAGGCGGCGCTCAGCCGGGACGTGCTCGACTTCGTGGTGGGCGCGGCGCACGTGCCGACCCTCCTCGACCACCTGACCACCGGGGCCCTGATGATCACCCCGGGTGACCGCGCCGACCTGCTCGTCGCGGCGAGCGCCGCGCACGTGGCCGGGCAGGTCTCCCTGGCCGGGCTGGTGCTCACCCTCGGCGAGCGGCCGGACCCGCGGGCGATGCGGCTGGTCGAACAGTTGAACACCGGCCTCGCCGTGCTCTCCGTGGGCACCGACAGCTACGACACGGTGGCCGCGTCGAGCCGGATCGAGGGGCGGCCGAGCGCCGCCAACCCGCGCAAGGTCGAGGCGGCGCTCGGCGCGTTCGAGGCGAACGTGGACACCGCCGACCTGGCCGGCCGGCTCCGGGTCAGCCGGTCCGAACGGGTCACACCGCTGATGTTCGAGAACGAGCTGATCGACCGGGCCCGCACCCAGCGCCGCCACCTGGTGCTGCCCGAGGGGAGCGAGGAGCGCATCCTGCGCGCGGCGGAGATCCTGCTGCGCCGGGGCGTCGCCGAGCTGACCCTGCTGGGCCGCCCGGACGAGATCGCCCGGCGGGCCCGGGAGCTCGGTGTCGACGTGGGCGACGCGCATCTGGTCGACCCGACCGCGAGCCGGTGGCGGGACGAGTTCGCCACCGAGTACGCGCGGCTGCGCGCCCACCGCGGCGTGTCGGCCGAGCTGGCGTACGACATCGTGGCCCAACCCAACTACTTCGGCACCCTCATGGTGCGGGCCGGCCGCGCCGACGGCATGGTCTCCGGGGCGACGCACACCACCGCCGCCACCATCCGCCCCGCCTTCGAGGTGATCCGGACCGTGCCGGGCGTCTCGGTCGCTTCGAGCGTCTTCTTCATGCTGCTCGCCGACCGGGTGCTCGTCTACGGTGACTGCGCGGTGAACCGTGACCCGGACGCCACCCAGCTCGCCGACATCGCGATCTCCTCGGCGGAGACCGCGGCCCGGTTCGGCATCGAGCCCCGGGTGGCGATGCTGTCGTACTCGACCGGCAGCTCCGGGGCGGGCGCGGACGTGGAGAAGGTCGCCGCGGCCACCGCGCTGGTCCGCGAACGCCGGCCGGACCTGCTGGTGGAGGGCCCCATCCAGTACGACGCGGCCATCGATCCGGCGGTCGCCGCCACGAAGCTGCCGGGCAGCCCGGTCGCCGGACGGGCGACGGTCTTCATCTTCCCGGACCTGAACACCGGCAACAACACGTACAAGGCGGTGCAGCGCTCCGCCGGGGCGGTGGCGGTCGGGCCGGTCATGCAGGGTCTGCGCCGCCCCGTGAACGACCTCTCCCGAGGGGCCACCGTGCCGGACATCGTCAACACGGTGGCCATCACCGCGATCCAGGCCGCGGTGCCGGCCGAGGAGGCCGAATGAGCCGGGTGCTGGTGCTCAACTGCGGGTCGTCGTCGGTCAAGTACCGGCTCTACGACGGCGACGAGGTGCGGGACAACGGCACGGTCGAACGGATCGGTGAGCCGGGCGGCGGGCCCGCCGACCACGAGACCGCCGTCCGCCAGGTCATCTCCGGCCTGGACCTGACCGGGCTGACCGCCGTGGGCCACCGGGTGGTGCACGGCGGCACGCGCTTCGGTGAACCGGTGCGGATCGACGAGGAGGTGCTCGCCGCGATCCGTGACCTGGTGCCGCTGGCGCCGCTGCACAACCCGCCCAACCTGGCCGGCATCGAGGTGGCCCGGGAGGCGCTGCCGGACGTGCCGCAGGTCGCGGTCTTCGACACCGCGTTCCACCGCACGCTGCCCGAGGCGGCCGCGACGTACGCGATCGACCGGGACACGGCGATGCGCTACGGCGTACGCCGGTACGGCTTCCACGGCACCTCGCACGCGTACGTCTCCCGGCGCACCGCCGAGCTGCTCGGCCGCCGGTACGACGAACTGAACACCATCACCCTGCACCTGGGTAACGGGGCGAGCGCCTGCGCGATCGCCGGTGGCCGGAGCGTGGCGACCTCGATGGGTATGTCGCCGCTGGAGGGCCTGGTCATGGGGACCCGCAGCGGCGACCTGGACCCGACGATCATCTTCCACCTGCGACGCGAGGGCGGGCTCTCCGTCGACGAGATCGACGACCTGCTCAACCACCGCAGCGGTCTGCAGGGGCTGGCCGGCGCCAACGACATGCGGGAGGTGCTGGCCCGCAGGGCGGACGGTGACCCGGCGGCGTCCCTCGCCTTCGACGTCTACTGCCGCCGTATCACGAGCTACGTGGGGGCGTACTACGCGCTGCTCGGCCGGGTCGACGCGATCACCTTCACCGCCGGCGTCGGTGAGCACGCCGCCCCGGTGCGGGAGGCGGCCCTGACCGGCCTGGAGCGCCTCGGCATCACCGTCGACCCGGCACTCAACGCGGGGAAGGGCGACCGGGTCATCTCGCCCGACGGGGCCGAGGTCACGGTCTGCGTGGTCGCCACCGACGAGGAGCGCGAGATCGCCCGCGCCGCCCGCCGGATCGCGGGAACGGCCTGACCGCTCAGCCGGCCGCGAGCCAGACGGCCACCGCGACCAGCACCACGACGACTGCGGCCGCGCCGATGATCAACGGCAGCCGGCTGGCGGTCGCCACCGGCGCCTCCGGCTCGGGGGTGTGGACGAAGGCACGGAAGGCCTCGGTGTTGCCGCTCGGGTCGCTGTGGGTCTCAGGCATGCGAGTGACCCTAGCGAAACCGGTCCAGGCCGGTCGTGCCGCATCGCCGACGCGGGCGTGGACCGGGCGGTGGAGCGCGACCCGGCCACCGGGTGCGACGGCCCGACCCGGACGGCGGGGCGTGCGGCCCGGCTCGGGCCCCTACCGTGGAACCATGGGGACGAGGCGGCTGCTGGCCGCGCTGGTGGCGGTGCTGCTCGCCGGCTGCGCGCCGGCCGGCGCCGTCGGCGGGGAGCCGGACCCGACGCGCCGGGCGCCCGAGGGAACGTACGCCGTCGGCGTGCGTACGTTCACTCTCGATCCGGGCTCGGCGCGTCCCCTGCCGGTGACCGTCTGGTACCCGGTTCGGGACGGGGCGGTGGCCGCCGGGCGGTTCCCGGTAGTGATCTACAGCCACGGCCTGGACAGCCTGCCCGAGCTGCACGCGGGGCTGACCCGCCGTTGGGCCGGGGCGGGCTTCGTGGTGGCCGCGCCCGCCTTCCCGCACACGCGGCGCGGCGCGGCCCGGTTCACCAGGGCGGACGTACGCCACCAGCCGGCCGACTGCTGGCGGCTGATCCGGCACCTGGTCCGGTTGGACTCGCACCGGGGCGACCCGCTCGCCGGGCACCTCGATGTGGCCCGATTCGCGGCGGCCGGCCACTCGGCGGGCGGTTACACCACCGCGGGGATGTTCTCCGCGGGCCACTCGTCCCGGCTGCGCGCCGGCGTGATCGTCGCGGGGGGCGGGATGGCGGGCGGTCTCGCGGGGCAGCCCGCCCCGCTGCTCTTCGTACACGGCACCGCCGATCCGATCGTGCCGCTGGCGGTGGGGCGCGCGGCGTACCACCGAGCCCCCGGCCCGGCCGGCTTCGTCAGCGTGCTCGGGCAGGGCCACGGCGAGTACCTGATCCCGGGGAAGCCGGCCTTCGAGCAGGTCTTCGCCACCATCACGGATTTTCTGCGCTGGACCCTCTACGGCGACCGGGCCGCCCGTGACCGCCTTCCCGCCGACGCGAACTCGCCGCCGCTGACCCGCTACGAGTCCCGCCGACCCTTCTGACCTCATCGGCGGTCCGGTCCGGTTGTACGGTCTGCGGGTGGACGGGCTCACGGAGCGGCAGTTGGCGAGCGTCGACGACGTCGTCGAGGCGGCCGCGGCGGCCGGCATCGAGGTGTGGCTGCGCGGAGGTTGGGCGATGGACTTCCACCTCGGTCAGGTGACCCGCCCGCACGTCGACGTCGACTGGTACTGCTGGCGTGCGGACGCGGAGCGCCTGGCCGCGACGTTGACCGGCCGGGGTTGGCGCCCGGACCCCCGGATGCCGGTCGAGGTTCAGCTGGACCTGTTCCGGGGCGACGTCGAGGTGAGCTTCGCCTACCTGTCCCGCGACGACACCGGCCGGGTCACCGTGGGCGGTGGCCCGTGGACGGGCACCCCGCTGCCCGCCGGGATGCTGGACGGTCCGCGCGGAGAGATCGGGTCGCACACCGCGCCGATCATCTCGGTGGCGGCGCAGATCGAGTTCAAGGAGATGTTCCCGGTCTGGATGCCGGAGCGCCCGCGCCGGCCGAAGGACGCCGATGACGTGGCCCGGCTGCGCGCGTCCCTCATCACCTCGGCAGCGACCGGCGAGGATCCCGCGCAGCTCCGTTCCCCGGTGCCGCGCGCTGCCTGGACGGACGAGGGTTCCGAACGAGCTTGATGACTCTGGGGCATTTTCATACCTCGGAGTCATCAGGCTCAACGCCATCTGTCGCGCCCGCGACCAGCGCCGAGCGGAACGAGCCTGCGGCGCAGGTCCGCGTCGGAGGGGCCCCGGTCAGAGCGGTGTCGAGTGCGCGGCCGACCACGGTCCGTCGGATACCGGACCGGCAGCCTCGGGATCCGGGCACAATCGGATTCATGTCCCGTCGCTGGAGGGCCACCCTGCTCACCGCCGGCCTCCTCGCGGCCGGCCTGACGGGCTGTTCCGCGAAGGCGCCCACCGCCGAGCGGCCAGCCGCCCCGGCGGACCGGTCGACGAGCACCACGCCGACACCGCGGGTGCCCGCGGGCAACGCGCCCACGGAGAGCTTCGCGGTCGGCGTACGACAGTTGCAGCTGAAGCGCGACGACCGTTCCCTGCCGGTGACCGTCTGGTACCCGGCGGCCGGGACGGCCGGCGGCGATCCGGAGCGCTCCGTCGCGGCGGCGGACGGGGATTTCCCGGTGGTGATGTTCAGTCACGGGCTGGGCGGCCGGCCGGACGACTACGGGGCGCTGCTCACCCGCTGGGCGGCGGCGGGTTTCGTGGTGGCCGCGCCGACCTTTCCGCACACCTCCCGGGGCGCCGACGGGAACGTGCTCGACGTGCTCAACCAGCCGGCCGACGTGTCGTACGCGCTGACCCGGGTGCTCGCGCTCGACGGCGCGGCGGGTGACCCGCTGCGCGGCCGGCTCGCCGCCGACCGGGTGGCGGCGGCCGGGCACTCGGCGGGCGGGGTGACCACCGTCGGCCTCTTCACGGCCGGCCGCGACGAGCGGTTGGACGCGGGCGTGGTCTTCGCCGGCACGTCGCTCGGCGTGGGCACGGCGTTCGCCGGCGCGACCGCCCCGCAGCTCTTCGTGCACGGCGAGCTGGACGAGGTGATCGAGTACGCGGCGGGGAAGGCCGTCTACGACGCGGTGCCCTGGCCGAAGGCGATGCTCAGCCTCAGCGAGGGTGACCACGGGCGGGCGCTGCTCTCCGACGGCGCCGCGCTGCGCGTGGTCGCCGACACCACCGTCGAGTTCCTCCGCTGGTCCCTCTACGGCGACGCGGCGGCCAAGGGCCGGATCGCGTCCGATGCCACCCGCGGTGGCCTGGCCACCTTCGACAACCACCTCTGACCGCGCACCTCGGCGGGGTCAGGCGGTGTGGTCGACGACCACCTTGCCGAAGACCTCGCCGGTCTGCAGGCGGGCGAAGGCCTCCTCGACCTTGCTGAACGGCACCACGCTGTCGACCACCGGGCGGACCTGCCGGTCCGCGCAGAACGTCAGCAGCTCGTACAGCTCGCCGGGGGTACCCATCGAGGTGCCGAGGATCTCCAGCTGCATGGCGAAGACCCGGCGCAGGTTCACCTTCGGCTCGTGCCCGGCGGTGGCGCCGGAGACCACGATCCGGGCGCCGGGCGCGGCGGACTTCAGCGAGTGGTCGAAGGTGGCCGCGCCGACCGTCTCGATCACCACGCCCACCCGCTCCGGCAGCCGGGCACCCGGCTCGACGCCGGTCGCGCCCAGCTCGGTGATCCGCTCCCGCTTGCCGGCGTCGCGGCTGGTCGCGTACACCCGCTTGCCCATGGCCACGGCGAGCGCGACGGCCGCCGTCGCCACCCCACCGCCCGCGCCCTGCACCAGCACGGAGTCGGCCTCGTCCACCCGGCCCTTGGTGGTCAGCATCCGCCACGCGGTCAGCCAGGCCGTCGGCAGGCAGGCCGCGTCGGCCGACGCCAGCCCCGCGGGCAGGGGCACCAGGTTCGCCCGCGGTACGGCCACCCGCTCGGCGAGCGTGCCCGGGAAGTGCTCGGAGAGGATGGAGAGCCCGCGCGGGTCGCCCGGGGTGGGGACGACCGGGTAGACGACCACCTCGTTGCCCTCCGGGTCCACCCCCGCCGCGTCGCAGCCGAGGATCATCGGCAGCTGCGCCTCGGTGAGACCGACACCGCGTAGCGACCAGAGGTCGTGGTGGTTGAGCGAGCTGGCCCGCACCTCGACGGTCACCCAGTCGTCGGCCGGGTGGGTCGGCTCCGGCCGCTCCCCCACGCTGAGCGCGGCGAGCGGGTTGGCGTCATCGAAGCGGGAGGCGAAGGCGGCACGCATGGTCGGCACGGTAACAAGCTGAGCGCCCGTTAAGAAGGCCCCTTCCTGTGCCGAACGCGACAGGAAAGGGCCTTCTCCAGCTTCACGGGCGGGCCGGGGTCAGGCGCGGGCGACACCGTCCCGGCGGGCCGCCTCGGCGACCGCTTCCGCCACCGCGGGGGCGACCCGCGGGTCGAGCGGCGACGGCACGATCGCCTCGGCGGTGAGCGACTCGGCGACCACGCCGGCGATGGCGTCGGCGGCGGCCACCTTCATCCCGTCGGTGATGCGGGTCGCCCGGGCGTCGAGCGCGCCCCGGAACACCCCGGGGAAGGCGAGCACGTTGTTGATCTGGTTGGGGTAGTCGCTGCGCCCGGTGGCGACCACGGCGACGTGCCGGGCCGCCACCTCCGGGTGCACCTCGGGGGTGGGGTTGGCGAGGGCGAAGACGATGCCGTCCGCCGCCATACCGGCCACCGCCGCCTCCGGGATCTGCCCGCCGGAGACGCCGATCAGCACGTCGGCTCCGCGCAGCGCCTCGGTGATGTCGCCGGTACGGGCGTCGGCGTTGGTCGTCGCGGCCAGCTCTGCCTTCGTACCGGTCAGGTCGGTGCGGTGCCGGCCGATGATCCCCTTGGAGTCGCAGACCACCACCTGGTCGGGGTCGACCCCGCCGGCGATCAGCATCTTCGTCACGGCCACCCCGGCGGCGCCGGCGCCGCTGACCGTCACCCGCAGGTCGCCGAGCTTGCGGCTGAGCAGCGTCGCCGCGTTGCGCAGCGCGGCCAGCACCACGATGGCGGTGCCGTGCTGGTCGTCGTGGAAGACCGGGATGTCCAGCGCCTCGTCGAGCCGGCGTTCCACCTCGAAGCAGCGCGGTGCGCTGATGTCCTCCAGGTTGATCCCGCCGAACGACGGCGCGAGCGCCCGCACGATCGCCACGATCTCGTCCACGTCCTGGGTGTCCAGGCAGACGGGCACCGCGTCGACGCCACCGAACTGCTTGAACAGCACCGCCTTGCCCTCCATCACGGGCAGCGCCGCGCGGGGACCGATGTTGCCGAGCCCGAGCACCGCCGAGCCGTCGGTGACCACCGCGACGGTGTGCGAGGCCCAGGTGTAGTCGGCGGCCAGGGCCGGGTCGGCGGCGATCGCCTCGCAGACCCGGGCGACTCCCGGGGTGTACGCGAGGGAGAGGTCTTCCCGGCTGGTGAGCGGCACCGTCGAGGCGACGGCCATCTTGCCGCCCCGGTGCAGCTGGAAGACGGGATCGGCGGGGTCCACGCGGGACGAAGGCATCGGTGACTCCAGAACTCTGTCGAGCAGACGGGGCGGCTCGCTCGCGGCGCGAGGTGGGCGGCGAGCGGTGGCACGCGGTGCAGGGGGTCACCCGGGCACTTTCCGAGCATAGTGTCGGCGGTGACCGCCGGACGTGAGCAGGGTCATAACGGTCGGGCTCGGACCCGACCGGGCCGGGGCCAGTAGCGGGCCAGCACCCGGCCCCGCACGTCGGCCACGCCGTACGCCCGGGAGTCGTCGGTGACCAGGTCGTTGTCCCCGAGCAGCCACCAACCGCCGTCCTGCGGCCGGACCGCACGCTTGACCACCAGGAGGTCCGGGCGGCTGCGGAACACCGCCACCACCACGTCGCCGGGGCGCACCGGTCGGCCGCCCCGGCGCACCAGCAGCGCGTCGCCGTGGCGCAGCGTGGGCGCCATGGACGGGCCGCTCACCAGGACCGCGGTCAGCGGCCGACGCAGCCGGTGCGGCTCCGCCGGGTGACTGGATGGCACGGTTTCACCTCCACCGGGTCGGGGAGCCGGTCCAGGAGTAATGTCGTCTTGGATCATCGCAAACTTCCCATGGAGGATCCCGATGCGACTTCCACGCATCCTTACGCCCCGTGTCACGGCGAGCGCCCACTGCGACCTGCCCTGCGGCGTCTACGACCCGGCCCAGGCCCGCATCGAGGCCGAGTCGGTGAAAATGATCTGCGAGAAGTACCAGGCGAACACCGACCCGGAGTTCCGTACTCGCGCGGTCATCATCAAGGAGCAGCGCGCCGAGCTGGTCAAGCACCACCTCTGGGTGCTCTGGACGGACTACTTCAAGGCGCCCCACTTCGAGAAGTACCCGAACCTGCACCAGCTCTTCAACGAGGCCACCAAGCTCGCCGGCTCCGGCGGCGTCAAGGGCAGCCTCGACCCGGCCACCGCCGAGCAGCTGCTGCAGAAGATCGACGAGATCGCCAAGATCTTCTGGGAGACCAAGAAGGCGTGACGCCCGGAGCTCCGGCACCGACGATCCGGCCGGTACGTCCCGAGGACGTACCGGCCGTCGTCGCGATGGTGCACGAACTCGCCGCGTACGAACGTGCCCCCGACGAGTGCCACCTCACCGACGAGCAGCTCACCACCGCGCTGTTCGGTCCGGCGCCCGCGCTCTTCGGCCACGTCGCCGTGGACGCGCAGGACGAGCCGCTCGGGTTCGCGCTCTGGTTTCTCAACTTCTCGACCTGGGCCGGGGTGCACGGCATCCACCTGGAGGACCTCTACGTCCGTCCGACGGCTCGGGGCAGCGGCGCGGGTCGACTCCTGCTGGCCACCCTCGCATCGATCTGCGTCGAGCGGGGCTACCGCCGGCTGGAGTGGATGATGATCGACTGGAACCCGGCGGCCGGCTTCTACGCCGCGATCGGCGCGGGGCAGGAGAACGAGTGGGTTCCGTACCGGCTCAGCGGCGAGGCGCTGCACGAGCTGGCCCGCCAGGCGGTGACGGCCCCCACGCGTACGACCGTCTGAGCGGGTAGAGTCCCCGACCGGGGGGATGAGTGGTGACTCAACTGACCGGCCAGGCGGCCACCGATGACGATGTCGTGCACCTCACTGTGCCCGCTGACGGCGGCTACCTTGGCGTGCTCCGCACCGCCACCGCCGGCCTCGCGGCCCGGCTGCAGTTCGCCCTCGACGAGATCGAGGATCTGCGCATCGCCGTCGACGAGGCCTGCGCCATGCTGCTGGCGATCGCCACGTCGGACGCCGAGCTGGAGTGCCGCTTCTCGGTGACGGAGGACGCGCTGACCGTCGAGGTGACGGTGCCGACCGTGCGCGGCGCCACGCTCCCCGCGGAGTCGTCCTTCGCCTGGAAGGTGCTGACCGCGCTCACCACGTCCGCCGCCGCCACGGCGGGCGACGGGCGGGCGACCATCTCGCTGCTCACCCGGCGGTCCACCGGCTACTGAGCGGCCGACGGCTCAGGAGAAGCCCAGGGCCCGGTTGCTCGCGGGGGCGACCAGCAGCGCGCTCACGCCGACCCCGAGCGCCATCAGCGGTACGCCCAGCCAGCCCAGCCCGCCCTGGATCATGTACCAGCCGATCGGCAGGAGCATCAGCTGGAGCACGATCGACGGGGCGCGCGCGCCCGCGCGGCGGCGGTTCAGCGCCGCACCGAGCGCCCAGAGCGCCACGGCGCCGGCGACCGCGAACCCCGTCACCAGCAGCGCCGAGGTCAGCCCGACGGTGGTCTCCGCAGTCAGGTCGGCCCAGATCAGCCAGACGGCGATCAGCCCCACGGCGAGCGCTTCGGCGCGCAGCAGCCGTACGGCCCAGCGGAGCGTGACGGGAATCGGGTCTGCGTCGGTGGTCACGCGCGCCACGATACTCGGGCTACCGAGAGGTACAGTGCCGCCCATGCGGGCCGTCCTGGTGGTCAACCCGAAGGCCACCACCACCAGCGAGCGCAGCCGGGACGTGCTGGTCCGGGCGCTGCGCAGCGAGGTCGACCTCACCGTGCGCTACACCCGTCGACGGGGGCACGCGACCGCGCTGGCGCGGGAGTCCGCCGAGGAGGGCGTCGACGTCGTCGTCACGCTCGGTGGCGACGGCACGGTGAACGAGGTGGTCAACGGCCTGATGGCGGCGCAGCCGCCCACCATGCCCGGCGCGGCGTCGTCGGCCGAGCGGTTGCCGGCGTTGGCCACCGTGCCAGGCGGGTCGACGAACGTCTTCGCGCGGGCGCTGGGTCTGCCACGGGAGTGGCCGGAGGGGACCAGCATGATCCTCGAAGGGCTGCGTCTGGGTCGTTACCGGACGATCGGTCTGGGCCGGGCCGACGACCGCTACTTCACCTTCTGCGCCGGTTTCGGGCTGGACGCCGCGGTGATCCACCGGGTGGAGCAGGCGCGGCGCCGGGGACGGGTCTCCAGCCCCGGTCTCTACCTGCGCGCAATGCTGAGCCAGTACTTCCTCGCCTCGGACCGGCGGCATCCGGCCGTTCGGCTGGAGCGGCCGGGCGAACCGGCGGAGGAGGGGCTCTCCACGGCGATCATCCAGAACACCGCGCCGTGGACGTACGTGGGCGACCGGGAGGTCAATCCCAATCCCGGGGCCTCTTTCGACCTCGGCCTCGACGTCCTCGCGTTGCGCCAACTACGGGTGCCGAGTACGACACGGACGGTCACCCAGTTCTTCTCCACTCGGCCCGACCCCAAGGGACGCGGGGCGCTGCGCCTGCACGACGTCGCCGAGTTCACGCTGGTCTCCAGCCGCCCGCAGGCGTTCCAGCTCGACGGTGACTATCTCGGCGAGCGGGAGAAAGTCAGATTTGCATCCGTTCCCGCCGCACTGAGAGTAATCTGCTAGGCCTCGGGTACCACCGCAGGTTGACGCGGCCGTCGCACCGAACGCGAGAGGCCGCCACGCCGAAGGAAGGGTGCCGGAAATGTCAGCGTTGATACCTCATCCGTACTATATTGATCCTCGACTGTGGCACTCCGGGTAACCAGAGGGCCCAAGAATACGGACAAATGGGTTGTGGGCTTGCTCACCGCACGGAGTTTTTCCGAGCGTCACCCTTGACATTGCGTGAGTTCGTGAAAGTATTCACAAGCGAACTTGAGTTACCGGGACATCGCCTGGACATACTCACGAAGCGGAGTTGTTCCAGCAGGTCCCCGGGGCCAGCAGCCTGCTCACGCATAGCCGAATAGTCGAACGCGAACCGTTACGACCGGCGATGCGGACGCATATAGGAAAAGCACCAAAGCATTACTGCCACCCATCCAGAATGAGGAGTGTTGCCGCCATGGACTGGCGTCACCATGCTGTCTGCCGCGACGAGGACCCGGAGCTGTTCTTCCCGATCGGGACGTCTGGCCCGGCTCTCCTGCAGGTCGAGCAGGCCAAGGCCGTCTGCCGGCGCTGCTCCGTGACCGACCAGTGCCTGCAGTGGGCGCTCGAGTCGGGTCAGGACGCTGGCGTCTGGGGCGGAATGAGCGAGGAGGAGCGGCGCGCCCTCAAGCGCCGCGGTGGCCTCCGGGTGCTGCGCGCCCACTCCGCCTGAACCACGACACAGCGAAACGCCTCGCGGGTGAACCCGCGGGGCGTTTCGCTGTCCGCACCCGGAAATTCGCCGCCGAAAGCGCGGCGCACCGGAGATCGTCACGCAGCGGCATCCTCCGACCGTACCGATCTGTCGGAGAGTGACGGCGAGCGCAGTCACGCAGCGTCAATTCGCGTGGCCGCAGCGAGCGGAACGGCCGGAACCGGATTCCCGCGCCGGTCCGGCCCGGCGCGGAGCGCGTCGACCCGCCGCAGCACCAGACCCGCCAGCTCCGGCGCGTCGGTGAGCGGAGCCGAGACGGCCGCCGCACCCGCGTCCCGAGCGCCCGCCGTCACCGCGTCGTGGAAGAGACCGGGAGCCAGGAAGTACGCCGACACCACGATCCGGCGAGCCCCCTGCGCGCGCAGCCGAGCCACCGCCGCCCCGACCGACGGCGGAGCCGCCGAGGCGTACGACACCCGGACGGGCACCTCAAGTTCCCGGCCGAGCGCCGCCGCCACCCGACCCACCGAACCACGGGCCCGCGCGTCCCGGGTACCCGCCGCCGCCAGCACCAGCGCGTCGAACCGACCCGGCTCCGCCTCGACCAGCCGACGCCGCAGCGCCGCCAGCAACGCCGGATCCACCTCCGCCCCGACCGGCCCGAGCACGTCGGTCACCCGCACCGCGAAGCCCGGCTCGGCGGCCCGAACCGCGGCCACCGCCGCCGGAACGTCGACCCGACGGTGGTACGCGGCGGTGAGCAAGAGCGGTACCAGCACGGCCCGCTGCTGCCCGGCGACGGCCAGCGCCCGCAACGCCTCGGTCGGCCCCGGGGCCGTGTGGTCCAGCCAGCTCGCCGAGACCGGGACGCCGGGGCGGGCCGCGCGCACCGCCCGGACCAGCGCCCGGGTCGCCGCGGCAGCTCGCGGATCACGGCTGCCGTGCGCCACCAGCAGGACCGGATCGGCGGCCCGTGCCGCCACCGGGGCGGGCACGGACCGGATCGGCCGACTCAGGTGTGCAGACCGCATTCGGTCTTCTCGAACATCGCCCACCGGCCCGCGCGCGGGTCCTCCCCCGCTCTCGTCCGCCGGGTGCACGGCCAGCAGCCGACCGAGCCGTACCCCTGCTTGAACAGCTCGTTCACCGGCACGTCCCACCGGGCGATGTAGTTGTCCACCTCCGCCTGGGTCCAGGCGGCGATCGGATTCACCTTCACCTTGCCGCGCCGCGGGTCGAACGTGACCACCGGCGTGTTGGCCCGGGTCGGCGACTCGTCCCGGCGCAGCCCGGCCGCCCACGCGTCGTAGCCGGTCAGCGCGCGCTCCAACGGCTCGACCTTGCGGAGCTGGCAGCAGTCGTCCGGGGACCGGTCGAAGAGCCGGGGACCGTACTGGCCGTCCTGCTGCCCCACCGTCAGCCGGGGCCGGACCGAACGCACTCGCACCGGCAGCCGGCCGGCCACCTCGTCGCGTACCCGCAGCGTCTCGGGGAAGTGCAGTCCGGTGTCGAGGAAGACCACGTCCACCCCGGGCGCGACCCGGGACACCAGGTGGGCCAGCACGGCGTCCGCCATCGAGCTGGTGACGCAGAACCGGTCGCCGAAGGTCTCCGCGGCCCAGCGGGCGATCTCCAACGCCGGGGCGCCCTCCAGCTCCCGGCCCGCCTCCTCGGCGAGCGCGCGCAGCTCCTGCGGATCACGCCGGGCGGCGTCGGCCGGCGCGGGCCCGCCGGCGCCCACCAGAGCCAGGTTCACCGCCGACACGAGGGACCTCGCGGCCGGCGCGACCTCCGCGCTCACCGGGCCACCGCCCGGCCGAGCAGACCGGTGAACCTGACGGTGAAGACCCGGGCGCAGGCGTGGCACTCCCAGGCGCCGTGGCTCGCCTCGTTGGGCCGCAGGTCCTCCTCGCCGCAGTACGGGCAGTACAGGGGTGCCGCTCGGTTCTCGCTGCTCATCGCAGTTCCTCCTCGTCGACTCTGATCACCCACTGGGCGAACGCCTCACCCTCCTGCCGGCCGGCGAGGTAGCGGCGCGCCAGCCGTTCCACGTACGCCGGAAGCTCCTCGGCGGTGGTCTTCAGGCCGCGCAGCTTGCGGCCGAAGCCGGCGGTCTGCCCGGTCGCCATGCCGAGGCCACCGCCGAGGTGCACCTGGAACCCCTCCACCTGACGCCCGTCCGGGCCGAGGACCAGCTGCCCCTTGAGCCCGATGTCGGCCACCTGGGTACGGGCACACGCGTTCGGGCACCCGTTGAGGTGGATCGAGATGTCCGCGTCGAAGTCCCGGAGCCGCTGCTCGAGCCGGGTCACCAGCTCCTCGCCCCGGGCCTTCGTCTCGACGATGGCGAGCTTGCAGTACTCGATGCCGGTGCAGGCCATCGTGCCCCGCCGCCAGGCCGACGGCCGGGCCTCCAGACCGATCCCGCGCAACGCGGTGACCAGGGACTCCACCCGCTCCGACGGCACGTCCAGCACCAGCAGCTTCTGGTACGGGGTGAGCCGTACCCGGTCGCTGCCGTGCGCCTGCACCACGTCGGCGAGGCGGGCCAGCTGGCCGCCGGAGACCCGGCCGACGATCGGGGCGGCGCCCACGTAGCTGAGCCCGTCGTGCTGGCGGTGCACGCCGATGTGGTCGATCGGCTTGCCGGGCAGCTCCGGGGCGGGGCCGTCGAGCAGCGTGCGGCCCAGGTACTCCTTCTCCAGCACCTCCCGGAAGCGCTCCACGCCCCAGTCGGCGACGAGGAACTTCAGCCGGGCCCGGTTGCGCAGCCGGCGGTAGCCGTAGTCGCGGAAGATCCCGACCACGCCGGCCCAGACGTCGGGCACCTCGGCCAGCGGCACCCAGACGCCCAGCCGCTGCGCCAGCATCGGGTTGGTGGAGAGCCCGCCACCGACCCAGAGGTCGAAGCCGGGGCCGTGCTCGGGGTGCTCCACCCCGAGTAGGGCGATGTCGTTCGCCTCGTACGGGGTGTCCGCGAGCCAGGAGATCGACGTCTTGAACTTACGCGGCAGGTTGGAGTACTCGGGGTTGCCCACGTACCGACGGACGATCTCGTCGATCGCCGGGGTCGCGTCGACCACCTCGTTCTCGGCCACGCCGGCGACCGGGCTGCCCAGCACGATCCGCGGGCAGTCGCCGCACGCCTCCGTGGTCTGCAGACCTACCGACTCCAGCCGCCGCCAGATCTCCGGCACGTCCTCGATCCGGATCCAGTGGAACTGGATGTTCTGCCGGTCGGTGATGTCGGCGGTGTCTCGGGCGAACTCCTGGGAGACCGCGGCGATCGTCCGCAACTGGGCGAGGGAGAGCTGGCCGCCGTCGATCCGTACCCGGAGCATGAAGTGCTCGTCCTCGAGCTCGTGCGGCTCCAGCACCGCCGTACGCCCACCGTCGATGCCGGGCTTGCGCTGGGTGTACAGGCCCCACCAGCGCAGCCGGCCGCGCAGGTCGGCGGGGTCGATGGAGGCGAAGCCGCGGTGCGCGTAGATGGTCTCGATCCGCGCGCGGACGTTCAGCGGATCGTCGTCCTTCTTGGTCCGTTCGTTGGGGTTGAGCGGCTCGCGGTGCCCGAGCGCCCACTGCCCCTCGCCGCGCGGGCGGCGCGGGGCCCTGGCGGGGCGGGTCGGCGGATCCTCGGGCCGGGTGGAGATGCTGCTGACCGCCATCGCGGCCTCCTCAGTCGTCTGCTGGACCTCGGTGGGAGCGCGTACGCGACGGCGGCCCGTCAGGACGGGCTGAGGACAGCGATGTCGGAGAAGCCGGCGCGGAACGCGCCCGAGATGAATGAGTCGGGCGTCGTCAGTGGGCCGGACAGATCGCGCTGCGCACGCGGCCGTAGTCGACGTGGCGGCGGGCCACGAAGCGACGCACGACGGCGGCAGTCATGCCCGTCATGCTGCCACACCCACCCGGGCGCAGCCAACGATCGCGTGCCTGATCCCACATCACGGGCCGGCGCCGTCGATAGGCTCGACCCGTGGGCGAAAAGTCCGATAGGCGGCATCGGGCAACCCCGCCGGCGAGCGGCGCGGTGCCGCCCGCGGCCCGGCGCGGCCTGCGGGAGACCGCGGTCTGGCTGGCGCCGGCGGTACTGACGCTGGTGGTGACCGGCTACGGGCTCACCGGCGCACAGCTCTGGCGGGACGAGCTGGCGACGTGGAACGCGGCCAGCCGCTCGGTGCGGGACCTGGTCCGGCTGGCCGGCAACATCGACGCGGCGACCGGACCGTACTACCTCTTCATGCACTTCTGGACGGCGCTGGCCGGCGACTCGATCGTCGCGCTGCGGCTCCCGTCGGTACTGGCCATGGCCGGTACGGCGGCACTGACCGCGCTGCTCGGCCGACGTCTCGCGGGGGCCCGCGCCGGGCTGCTCGCCGGACTGCTCTTCGCGCTCCTACCCGGCACGTCCCGGTACGCCCAGGAGGCCCGCCCCTACGCGCTGGCCAGCCTCTTCGCCATCCTCGCCACGCTGCTCCTGGTCGACGCGCTGTGCCGACCCGGCTGGGGACGCTGGATCGGGTACGCCGCGGCCCTCGCCGCCCTCGGACTGACCCACCTGATCGCCCTCACCCTGCTCGCCGCGCACGCGGTCGCCGTGCTCGCCACCCACCCTGCCGGGCTCACCGCGGGCGGGGGCGACCGGCGGCGCTGGTTCTGGGTGCCGGCCGTGCTGCCGGCGGTGCTGCTGGTGGCCCCGCTCGCGCTGGTCGCCCGGTCGCAGCGCGGACGTCAGCTGCAGTGGGTGGAGCTCGTCCGGCCGAGCGATCTCACCACGCTGCCGGGCGGGGTGGCGCAGAGCAGCGTGGTGGGTGGAATGCTGGTGGGGCTCGCCGTACTCGGTGCCGCCCGGCTCGGCCGGCGTGCCCTGCTGCCGGGCGCCGCGGTGCTGCTGCCGGTCTTCCTGCTCTTCGTCGCCGGGTTGGCCGTACCCATCTGGGTGCCGCGCTACCTGGTCTTCGTGGTCCCGTTCGCGTGCCTGCTGGCCGGGGCGGCGCTGGCGGCGGTGCCGCTGCCCGGCGGGCTCGCCCTGGTGGTCCTGGCCGGGCTGCTCGGCGGGCCGGACCAGGCGGCGCTGCGGCGTACGCACGAGTGGCCGCGCAGCGCGCCGATCGACTACCGGGCGGTGGCCGAGGTGATCGCGGCGAACCAGCGCCCCGGCGACGCGATCGTCTACTCACCCCGGCGCAGCTGGCTCTTCCTCGACTTCGGGATCGAGTACCAGCTCCGGGACCGGCGCCCCCGCGACGCGCTGCTGGTCGAGGGGGCGGCCCGGCGCGGTGACCTCTGGGCCACCGAGTGCGGCCGGCCCGCCGACTGCCTGGCCGGGGTGCCCCGGCTCTGGCTGGTGCTCTCCGGCCGGCACACCGATCCGGTCGCCGCGGTCTCCGGCGCCAAGGGCGCGGCCCTGCGGGACGGCTTCACCGTCACGCAGGTCTGGCAGCGCCCGGGTCTCACGCTGGCCCTGCTCACCCGGTGACCCGGGCGGCCGGGGCGCGGCGATCAGGAGGCGGAGCGCCCCGGCTCGCCGCCGCGCGCCAGCGGTACGACCAGCACCGCCTCGGTGCCGCCGCCGGAGGCGTCGCGCAGCTCGATGCTGCCGCGCAGCTCGCCGGTGACCAGGGCCCGGACGATCTGCAGGCCGAGGTTCCCGCCGCTGTCGGCGTCGAAGCCCGCCGGCAGGCCCCGCCCGTTGTCGGTCACCGTGACGTGCAGCTGCTTGCGGAACCGGTGCGCCGCCACCACCACCTCCGGCGCGCTCGCCAGGTCACCAGCCCCCGGCGGCTCCCCCGCCCCGGCGGCCTCCGCCTCCTCGCCCGCCGGTGCGAAGCCGTGCTCGACGGCCTCCGCCTCGTCGCCCGCCGGTGGGAAGCCGTGCTCGACGGCGTTGAGCAGCAGCTCGTTGAGGACCATCACCAGCGACGTGGCGATCTCGGCGGGCAGCACGCCGAAGCTCCCCTTGCGACGCATGCCGACCGGCACCTCGGTCGCCGCCACCTCGGTCGCGGCGCTCGCCACCCGGTCGACGATGGTGTCGAACTCGACCGCCTCGTCGCTGGACATGGAGAGCGTCTCGTGCACCAGCGCGATCGAGGCCACCCGGCGTACCGAGTCCTCCAGCGCGACCCGGGCCTCCGGCATGGCGACCCGCCGGGCCTGGAGGCGCAGCAGCGCGGCGACGGTCTGCAGGTTGTTCTTCACCCGGTGGTGGATCTCCCGGATGGTGGCGTCCTTCGTGATCAGGGCGCGGTCCCGGCGGCGCACCTCGGTGATGTCGCGGACGAGCACCAGCGCGCCGATCGGCACCCCGGCGGGCATCAACGGCAGCGCCCGGGTCAGCACGGTGGCGCCGCGGGCGTCGATCTCCCGGCGCGGCGGCGCGTCGCCACGCAGCGCGGCCAGGACGGCGTTCGCCGCGTCGGTCCCCTCCAGCGGGTCGTTGGCGAGCCGGCGGTGCAGCGCCGCCAGGTCCTCGCCGACCAGGTGCGAGGCGTAACCCAGCCGCCGGTACGCGGACTGCGCGTTAGGGCTGGCGTAGGTGACCTTCCCGTTCGCGTCCAGCCGGACCAGGCCGTCGCCGACCCGGGGAGCGGAGGTGGTCTCGCCCGGGTGTCGGGGCGGCGGGAAGGTGCCGTCGGCGATCATCTGGGCCAGGTCGTCGGCCGTGGTCAGGTAGTTCAGCTCCAGCTGGCTGGGCGTACGCGCGGTGGAGAGGTTGGTGTCCCGGCCGACCACGGCCACCACCTCGCCCGCCTCGCCGTCGGCGGTACGCAGCCGGACCGGGATCGCCTCGTGCCGGGCGGGCACGTCGCCGTACCAGACCGGGTCGCCCTCCCGCCAGATGCGGCCCTGCCGGTAGGCGACCTCCAGGTGCGCCACCTCCGGCCCGCCGACGATCCGGCCCACCTGGTCGTCCTGGTAGGCGGTGGGCGCGGTGGTCGGGCGTACCTGGGCGACGCAGAGGAAGGTGCCGTCGGCATCCACCGGCGCCCAGAGCAGCAGATCGGCGAAGGACATGTCGGAGAGCAGCTGCCAGTCTCCGGCGATCCGGTGCAGGTGGTCGATGTCCGCCGGGCGGAGCTGGGTGTGCTCCTCGGCGAGGTCGCGCAGCGTGGACACGTGCTTTAGCGTGCCACGCGCCGCCTCACATCGTCGCGGTGACCTTCTTGAGCCCGCGTGGGGAGTCCGGATCCTCGCCCCGGGTCAGGGCGAGCGCCAGGGCGAGCCGCTGCAGGGGCAGGATGTCCAGCAGCGGGGCGTACCGCTCGTCGACCTCGGGGACGGCGATCCGGGTGGCCCCCTCGACGTCGGCGGAGCCGACCACGACCACGTCGGCGCGGCGCTCACCGAGCCGGGGCAGGACCTTCTCCATCGAGCGCCCGCCGGGCCCGGAGCCGACCACGGCGAGCACCGGCACGTCCGGGTCGGTCATGGCGAGCGGGCCGTGCAGCAGGTCGGCGCCGGAGAAGGCGAGCGCCGGCAGGTACGAGGTCTCCATGAGCTTCAGCGCCGCCTCCCGCGCGGTCGGGTAGGCGTAGCCGCGGCCGGTGGTGACCAGCTGCGCGGCGAACCGGTAGCGCGGGGCCAGCTGGGCCGGGGTGGGGTCGGCGAGGGTACGGGCGGCCAGCTCCGGCAGCGCCGCGAGCGCGGCCTGCTCCTGCGCCGGCAGTGGCCCGCCGCCGGCCCGGACGCCCTCGACGAGCAGGAGCAGGGCGAGCAGTTCGGCGGTGTACGTCTTGGTGGCCGCGACCGCTCGCTCGTGGCCCGCCGCGACGTCCACGCTGAGTTCGGCGGCGGCGGCGAGCGGCGAGTCGGGCGCGTTGGTGACCGCGAGGGTGAGCGCTCCGGAGGCGCGGGCCTCCCGCAGCACCTCGGTCAGGTCCGGCGAGCCGCCGCTCTGGCTCACCCCGACGACCAGCGCGTCGGAGAGGTCGGGTCGAGCGCCGTAGAGCGTGACGACGCTCGGCGAGGCGAGCCCGGCGGGCAGGCCGAGCCGGATCTCGGTGAGGTACGCCCCGTAGAGCGCCGCGTGATCCGAGGTGCCGCGCGCGGTGAAGACGACGTGCCGCGGCCGGCGCTCGGCGATCACGGCGGCGACCCGGGCGATCGCCCCGGCGTGCTCGGCGGAGAGCAACCGCTCGTAGCCGGCCGGCTGCTCGTCGATGTCGGCGGCCATCCCGGCCCCTGCACGCGTCACGGAAACTCCTCCCACTGCGCGGTTGCCGCGCGTTTCCTGCTCAGTCTTGCATCTTTGATCTGGCCTGAGCAATCGAACGCGCAGTAGTGCGCAGCCGATCACCATGGCGGTTCAACATCACCTAGGCTGTCCCGGCTCGATTCCGCCACCGGACGACGAAAGGACGACGTGCCCGACGACGCCGCGCTCTCCGCCGCGGAGGAGCTCGCCCTGGCCCGGCTGGCCTTGACGGAGGGCGACCTGCAGCACGCGGCGGGACACGTGGCCGGCGCGCTGGCGCAGGCGCCGACCCTGCCCGAGGCGCACGAGACGCTGGCCCGGCTCGCCGCGATCAGCGGCGGCGGGGTGGACCTCTTCCCGCTCGACCAGCACACCTACGTCGGCGCCGCGGTCGCACGCGCCCACCTGCTCGCGGCGGCCGGGAAACCCGCGGACGGACTGGACCTGCTCGCTGCGGCGACCGGCTACGCCCCGCAGACGGACTGGGCCGGGGTGCCGTGGGTGATCGCGCCGGAGCTGACCCAACGGGTCACGCCGGAGCACGTCGCGCGGATCCTCATGCAGGTCTGCGCGGCCGTTCCCGACCCGGTGCCGCGCGCCGGGCGGCCGGCGCTGGCCGCGTACCTCACCCTGGCCCGCAACGCGGTCACCGCCCACCCCGAGCACGCGCTGCTGCTCGGCGCGGCGTCCGCGCTGGCCCGGCGACTCGGCGAGGTCGCCCTCGCGATCGACTGGGCCGCTCGGGGCGTACGCGCCGAACCGACGAAGCTCGGCGAGGTCTGGCTCGGCTACGCGTACCGCAGCGCCGGCCGGACCCGGGAGGCGCTCGCGGCGCTCGGCCGGGCGATCGAGCACGACCCCGACGACCTCGCCGTCTACGCCGACATCGCCGGCACCCTGGCCGACAACGGCCGGCTCGACGAGGCGCTGGACTGGATCGACCGGGCGCTGGGCCGGGACCCGACCTTCGACTGCGCGGTGCACACCGCGCATCGGCTGCGCTACCTGCGCGACGGAGACGTGGCACACCTGGTCGCGCTCGCCGACTTCATCCGGGACCACCCCGACGACACGCACGAACACGGCGACCTGGCCGAGTGCTGCCGGGGCCGCCCGTGGCTCGGGCAGCTGACGCCGGCCGGTGGGCCGGTGGCCGAGGCGCTGCGCCGGGTGGCCGCGGAGGGCGACCGGGCGGCCACCGTACGGCTGCCGACCCCGCCCGCACCGAGCGCGCTGCGGACGATCACGGGGGCGGGGCTGCGGGTCGAGGTGGACGGCGACGGCTCACCGGAGGCTCGCGAGCCCCGGCGCGCCGACGCCCAGCGGCTCTGGCGCTACGACGACGGCGTCCCGGTACCCGCGGTGCCGACGCCCTCGGTGGCCGCCGCCGACCGGCTCCGCCAGCTCGCGCACCCGGCGTGGCCGCACCCGCCGGCCGCGTACGACGCGGCGGTGGGGCTCGCCACGCTGGAGCTGACGGACCTGGTCGGGCTGCTGGTGCACCCGCCCGAGCCACCGGCCACCGCGGTCGGCCGAGTGCTGGCCGCGCAGGACCCGACGCTCTGGGTGCGCTGCGTGCAGGTCTGGGCCTGCCTCGGGCTGCTGCACCATCGCACCGACGAGCCGTGGGACGGCTCCACTCGCCGCCGGGTGCTGCTCGACCTGGTCTGGGGCGTGGAGGACTGGGTCACGGAAGCGGCGCTCTTCGCCCTGGTCACCGCGGCCTGGGTCGACCCGGCCGTACGCCCCGACGTGGCCGGGGTGGTCGCCGGGCGGATCGCCGACGCGGCGGCCGCGGCCCGGACCCGCCCGGTGCCCATCGCCACGTCGCTGGCCCACCTGGCGCTGGCCGCGCCGGCGCTGGACGCCGAGACCCGCGAGCTCGCCGCCGCGCTGATCGCCACGGCGGCCCCGGTGCCGCGCCCCCGCAACCCGCTCACCCGCCTCTGGCGACGCCTCACGGCCCCGCTCCGCCGCCCCTGACCCGCCCCCACCACGGCTGATCATGAGGTTGTCGCCGTGACAGCCGACGCGGGTGGCGACAACCTCATGATCACCGCGAGGTGGGGGTCAGGCGACGGGAGCCGGTTCGCTCTCCTCGCCGGTGGCCGGCGCCGGCGTCTCGTTCGCCGTACGCAGCGGGATCTCCTTGATGAACCAGGCGAGCACCGGAATGGCGACGGTGAAGAGCACCGCCCACAGGAACACGTGCGAGACCGCGTCGGCGAGGCCGGCGAGCACCGTCTCGCGGACCTGGGCGGGCAACTCCTTGAGCTGCTCCAGATCCATCCCGCCGCCCTCACCGCCGCCGAACGCTCCGCCCGCGGCCGAGTCGGCGAGCCGGTTGGCGAAGATCGCGCCGAAGAGCGAGATGCCGAACGAGCCGCCGATCGACCGGAAGAAGGTGGCCGCGCCGCTCGCCGCGCCGAGGTCCTTCTGGGCCACGCTGTTCTGCGCGATGAGCATCGAGGTCTGCATGAGGAAGCCCATGCCGGCGCCGAGCACGACCATGAAGAGCGAGGACTCCAGCTTGCTGGTGCCGACGTCCAGCATGGTCAGCAGGCCCATGCCGGCGATCATCGCCACGCCGCCGATGATCGGGTACGCGCGGTAGCGGCCGGTCCGGGTGATCGCCCGACCGACGAGCAGCGAGACCACCAGCATGCCGAACATCAGCGGGAGCAGCAGCAGGCCGCTGTTCGTGGCCGAGGCGCCCTGCACGGTCTGCTGGTACAGCGGCAGGAAGTTCATGGCGCCGAACATCGCGAACCCGAGCAGGAAACCGATCACCGAGATCAGCGCGAAGTTGCGGTTGGCGAAGAGGGCCAACGGCAGGATCGGTTCGGGCGCCCGCCGCTCGACGAAGCCGAAGGCGATCAGCGACACCACGGCGAGCGCGACCAGGCCGAGGATCTGCCCGGAGCCCCAGTCGTACTCGTTGCCGCCCCAGGTGGTGATCAGCACGATCGAGGTGATGCCGACGGAGAGCAGTCCCGCGCCGAGCCAGTCGATCCGGTGCTCGGTGCGGTACTTCGGCAGGTGCATCGTCGTGATCAGCAGCGCCAGCGCGACGCCGCCGAGCGGCAGGTTGACGTAGAACGCCCAGCGCCAGGAGAGGTGGTCGGTGATGAAGCCCCCGACCAGCGGGCCGGCGACCATGGCGATCGCCATGATGCCGGCGATCATGCCCTGGTAGCGCCCCCGTTCCCGGGGCGGGACGAGGTCACCGATGATCGCCATGACGCCGACCATCAGGCCGCCCGCGCCGAGTCCCTGGACCGCCCGGAAGGCGATGAGCTGCATCATGCCGTCGGCGGGCCCGCCGAGGAGGCCGGAGCCGGCCATGCCGCAGAGCGCCGAGCCCACCAGGAAGATCGCGACCGAGGTGAGGAAGACCGACTTGCGCCCATAGAGGTCGCCGAGCTTGCCCCAGATCGGCGTGGAGACGGTGGTGCCCAGGACGTACGCGGTGACCACCCAGGTGAAGTGGTCCAGGCCGCCGAACTCGTTGACGATCCTCGGCAGCGCGGTGCTGACGATCATGTTGTCGAGCATCGCGAGCATCATCGCGATCATCAGGCCGAAGAGCACGACCCGTACGTTGGGTCGCACGGCGGCCTGGCTTGGCTGACTCATCGGTAAGCTCCCCCGGAAGCGTGTACGGCCAACTTACTTGCCGGCCGGCTAGTTAACTTACTAGCCGCACGGTAAGTTGGTGGCGGACCAGGGTCAAGTGAATTGGGTGGGTGAGAGTGCGGGAGAGCACGAGCGGCACGCGGAACCGGATCAAGGCCGTGGCGCTGGAACTCTTCACCGAGCAGGGGTACGAGAAGACCTCGCTACGGGAGATCGCCGAGCGGCTCAATGTGACGAAGGCCGCCCTCTACTACCACTTCAAGAGCAAGGACGAGATCGTCTCCAGCTTCGTGGAGGACCGGCTGGAGCAGATCGACTCGCTCGTCGCCTGGGCGGAGGCGCAGCCGCCCGACCGGGACACCCGGCGGGAGCTGATCGCCCGGTACGCCGACGCCATGTTCACCGACGACCACCCGTCGGTGATGCGCTTCTTCGAGCAGAACCAGACGGTGCTCAAGAGCCTCGCCGCCGGCCAGCAGATGCGCGGCCGGATGATGCAGCTGGCCAGCGCCCTCTGCCGCGGTGACGACTCCCCGGCGGCGCAGCTGCGCGCCGCGCTCTCGCTCTTCGCCGTGCACAGCAGCTGGTTCGCCGTGCGCACGCCGCACATCACCGACGCGGAACGCCGGAAGATCGCCCTTGAGGTGGCCGACGAGCTGCTCGCCCGGATCGGCCAACCGGAGACCGGCAAGGCCTAGCCACCGGCGCAACGGCCGGGCCCGGCGGCCCGGCGCGGCCGATTGCGGGTTGGTCGACCCGGATTCCGTGCATGTCGGGGTGTCCGATCGCGCGGAGGCCCCGACACACAAGGATCCCGGCGCCGTGCGTCAGGTCCGAGGCAGCTCGAGACGAAGGGCCAGCAGCTCTACCCCCGGCAGCGGCGACCAGTCCTTCTCCCGGACCCGGACGAAACCGAGCCGGTCGTAGAGACGCCGCGCCTGCTCGGCCATCCCGTCGCGTATGCAGATCACCACGGCCGAGCAGCCGAGTTCGCCGGCACGGTCGACGCACGCGCGGGCCAGCGCCACCCCGGCACCGAGCCCCTGCGCGGCGGGGTCGACGGCCAGCATCCGGAACTCCGCCTCACCCGGGCCGCAGAGCTCGGCGTACCGGGAGCCGGGCAGCACGAAGGTGACCGAACCGAGCAGCCGGCCCGCCGCGTCCTCGGCGACCAGCACCGTGCCGTGCTCCGCCCGGGCCGGCACGTCGGCCAGCACCGCGCCGTAGCCGTTCTCCCCCTTGAGCTGCCCGTCCGCCTCGTACGCGGCCACCGTGAGCCGGGCGATCGCGGGAAAGTCGGCCGGCGTGGCCGGCCGGACGAGCAGCCCCGTCAAGCGATCACGGCGATCAGGTCGCCGTCCTGCACCACGTCGCCCTCGTTGACCGCGAGCTGCTGCAGGATCCCGTCGGACTCTGCGACGACCGGGATCTCCATCTTCATCGACTCGAGGATCACCAGCGTGTCCCCCTCGGACACCGAGTCACCCTGCGACGCGACGACCTTCCAGACGTTCGCCACCATCTCGGCGCGAATCTCCTCGGCCATCTTCGCCCTCCCTCTCCTGGTTGCCTGCCGACGTATCCAATCATGCGGCGGCAGGTGTGCGGCCGGCGCTGGCGGGCACCCACCTCGACCCGGCCCGGCCGGCCGACCGGCGTGGCCGACGCCCCGGCGCGGCGCGGGCCACGCGGCCCGCACTAGCATCAGCGGGTCGGACCCGGTGCCGGGCGACCGGTCGGTGCACCGGCGCCGAGGTCGTCAAACCGGATCCGACCATCAAAGGAGGTCACCATGGCGAAGAAGGCTCGCAAGAAGAAGGCCCGTAAGAAGAGCGGCGCCAACCACGGCAAGCGCCCCAACTCCTGACCTCGCGGCGGGCCAGCCCGCCGACGACCAGTCAGCATCCCCGGCCCCGGCCGGGAACGCCGGTGGCCCGGGTCGACGATCGACCCGGGCCACCGTTGCGTGTGCTGTTCTCAGTCGGCCAGTTCGCGCGACTCGGTGCTCTCGAAGACGACCAGTTCGGTGAGCTTGACGCGCAGGCGCTCACGCAGCTGCTCCGGCGCGGTCTCGTTACCGCAGCACCGCGCCACCAGCGCCCTGACCTCCTGCTCGATGCCGTACTCACGTAGGCACGGCCCGCAGTCGTCGAGGTGGTGCCGGATCAGCGAGCGCCGGTCGTCGGCGCACTCCAGGTCCAGGTAGAGGTAGACCTCGGCGAGCACCTCGCGGCAGTCCGTCTCGTGCGGCTCTCCACAGCTCACGTCACACCTCCCGGCCGGCGGGAGCGGTCGAACCCTTGGTGGCGGCGCTGAAGCCCCGCTCCTTGGCGTACTGCTCCAGCAGCTTGCGCAGATTACGGCGACCACGGTGCAGACGCGACATCACCGTGCCGATCGGCGTGCCCATGATGTCGGCGACCTCCTTGTAGGAGAAGCCCTCGACATCGGTCAGGTAGACCGCGAGGCGGAACTCCTCCGGCAGCTGCTGGAGGGCCTCCTTGACGTCGCTGTCCGGCAGCCGGTCCAGCGCCTCGGTCTCGGCCGAACGCAGCCCGCTCGAGGTGTGCGACTCGGCCTCGGCGAGCTGCCAGTCGGTGATCTCGTCGGTCGGCGCCTGCACCGGCTGGCGCTGCCGCCGCCGGTAGGAGTTGATGTAGGTGTTGGTCAGGATCCGGTAGAGCCAGGCCTTGAGATTCGTGCCCTGCTCGAACTGGTGGAAGGCGGCGTACGCCTTCAGGTAGGTCTCCTGGACGAGGTCCTCGGCGTCCGCCGGGTTACGCGTCATCCGCAGCCCGGCAGCGTAGAGCTGATCGACGAATGGCATCGCGTCCCGCTCGAAGCGGGCCCTGCGCTCGTCCGTCTTCTCGGTCGTCAACCGCACGTCCCCTCGCGTCGGATGCTTTCTCGCCGAGGATACGCGCACGGGCCTGCCCGCAGATTCACTTCCGGCCGGTGTGCTCGTGCTCACCGCGGCCGTTCCGCCCGACGTGGCGGGCCACTCCGGCCCGGCGAGCAGCTGGCGTAGCTGCCGCACGTCCCGGTCGTCCCGCTCCCGGCTCGGTGTCTCGATCGGCACCCCGGTCCCCCCTCCGCGAAGAAAAGTCGTCCCGGGGGTAGTAACACGGCTGTGGGGTGGAGCATTCCGAGCGCCGCACCTTGATCGACTCGGGTGCCGGGAAGTCGGGCCGCCCGGCAGGGTCGAGACCGCGACTTGCTCGCCGCCCGCCCCCTTTCCTGGTCCCGGCGTCGGCGCGGCCGGCGCTGGGACCAGGAAGGGCCTGGGAGGATGGTTCCGCCGCCCGAACCGGACGTTCGGCACCATCCGATGCAACGACCCTCCTCGGCTGCCGGAAACGGCTCGATCGGGACGCGGAGTCCACTCCGCCGAGCATCACCCGCCGCCGGGAAGCCGGTCCCGGCCCGGCCCGATCCGCGCGCCGACGTCCTACCGCGACCGCGACCGCGCGACCGAATCCGCCGGGACACCCGCCGCTCGGTCGCCCGCCCAGCCCTGCCCGCGCAGCCAGTCGCGCACCACCGCAGCCGTGCCGGCGGGATCCTTCCGCAGGTCGTGCACCTCACCCGGCCGGGTCACCACGGTCACGCCGGGGCTCGCCTCGGGCACCCCGAACGGGTCCCGGTCACCGTTCACGACCAGGGTCGGCAGCCCGGTGAGCAGCTCCGCCGCCCGGGACCGCTCCGGCCGGCCCGGCGGGTGCAGCGGAAAGGCCAGGGCCACGATCCCCGCCGCGCCGACCGCGCCGGCCGTCCGGCAGGCCACCCGCGCGCCGCTGGAACGCCCGCCCACGAGCACGGGCACGCCCGGGTGCCACTCGCGTACCACGGCGAGCACCGCAGTCCACGCCTCGTCGAGGTGCCCGGCGGGCGCGGGCGCACGTCGGCCGGCCACCCGGTACGGCTGGGTCACCCGGACGACGCCGACGCCGACGGAAAGCACGGCGTCGCGTACCGCGAGCAGATCCGGGGCGTCGACGTCGCCGCCCGCGCCGTGCCCGAGCACGAGCAGGGAGGCGACCGGCCCGGCCGGCAGGTCGGCGTCGATCCGGGCCGGACCGCGGACAGTGGTGATCTCGTCGTGCTGCGTCACCGGGCCATTCTCCGCCCCGGCAGACCATCAGCAGGCTCGGACCTGGCCAGGAGTCGGCGCCCGACGGCCGACCGACGGCAGGAGCTCCGAGCCGACCGCTCAGCTGAGCGGGACGAGAGTGAGCAGGCGGTCGCGGACCGGTGGGCCGGCCTCCTCGGCGGCCTCCGGATCCGGTTCGACCTCGGCCCGCCAGGCGACCAGCATGGCCCGGCGCTCCCGGGGCGTGGTCGCGCCCCACACGCCGTGGCAGTCACCGACCTCGAGCGCCCAGGCGAGGCACGACCCCTGCACGTCGCAGCTGCGGCAGAGCGCCACCGCCGCGTCGGCGGGCTCGTTCGGCGCGGGAAAGAACGTCTCCGGATCAACGGTCTGGCAGGTTCCTCTGGTCCGCCACGCCTCGTCCTCACGCCGCTCGCGCAGTGCGCGGAGCAGACGTGGATCTCGTCGTGCGGCAGCAACCTCGTGCGGGCGGGGCATACGCGCCCGGGTCATCCACCCACCTCCCCCGTGGGACCGGCAAGATCGATGGGTGTCGTCCGCCCCCTGCGAATCGACACTCACCACCGGCGCTGTGTTCTACCGCACTTGTGCGGGCGGTCACAAGGGGCTATCGGGAAGATGGCTGAACGGCCGGGCGACGTTTCACCCGTAACACTGGCAAATCGGCACGCGACAATGCGCAAGCCGCGATCAGAACAAGGTCGGCTCCGCCAGGTCGACGGCGCGGGCGAGCGGCACCCGAGCGGTCAACTGCGGGCCGTCGTTGCGTACGTCGCCCACCGCGGGACCGACCGGACGGACCTCCAGCCCGGCGAGCCACTCGGACGGAGGCGGGACGAGCAGCGGGGCCGGATCGTCGGCGGGGGCCAGCCACGACGCCCAGCGCTCGCGGGGCAGCAGCAGCGGCATCCGGTCGTGCACCTCCGCCAACTCGCCGAGCGCGGCGGTGGTGAGCACGCTGAACGTGAGGCGCTCGCCGTCGGCCGAGCCCCAGACCGACCAGATGCCGGCGAAGGCGAGCACCGAGGCGTCCCTCGGCGTCATGTAGTACGCCTGCCGGCCGCTCGGCGTGCGCACCCACTCGTACCATCCGTCGGCCGGCACCAGGCAGCGACGACGGGCGAAGGCGCCGGCATAGGCCCGGCTGGTCGCCACCGTCTCCGCGCGCGCGTTGATCATCCGCGCGGCCCCGGCGGCGCTGCGGGCCCAGTGCGGCAGGAAGCCCCAGCGACCCACGGAGAGGATGCGCTGCTGCTCCGGGCTCAACCGGACCAGCGGAACCCGGTCGGTGGGCGCGACGTTGTGGTCGGGGCCCAGCTCGCCACCTGTGTCGTCGGCGGACTCGAAGACGGCACTCAGCTCGCCGGAGCTCCGAGTCGTCGCGTACCTGCCGCACATGGCCCCCACGCTAACCCGCCGGACGGCTCGCCGGCTGTCCCGACTACCGGGCGGCCGACGTCACGGGCCGGCGGACACGGCAGAATGTAACCGTGGGGAATCTGACCGCGACCCGGCCGCTGAAGCCGTGGACCGCACCGACCGCCACCGACCCGGTCGCGGCCACGCTGCGCCTGCCCGGATCCAAGTCGATGACCGCCCGCGCGCTGGTGCTCGGCGCACTGGCCAACGGTCCGTCGACGCTGGCCGGGCCGCTGCGCGCCCGGGACACCGAGTTGATGGCCGCCGGCCTGCGCGGCATGGGCGCGCACATGTCGATCAGCGACGACGAGCGCTGGCTCGTACGACCGCACCGGCTCGTCGGCCCCGCGCACGTCGACGTCGGCCTGGCCGGCACGGTGATGCGCTTCGTGCCACCGGTCGCCGGGCTGGCCGACGGACGGATCAGCTTCGACGGCGACCCGCACGCCCGGACGCGCCCGCTCGGCCCGCTGATCGGGGCGCTGCGCTCGCTCGGTGTCCGGATCGACGTCGCCGGCCCCGGCAGCCTCCCGCTCACCGTGCTCGGCGTCGGCCGGGTCACCGGCGGCGAGGTCGTGATCGACGCCTCCGCCTCCAGCCAGCTCGTCTCCGGCCTGCTGCTGGCCGCGCCCCGCTTCGACCGCGGGGTGGTGGTCCGGCACGTCGGCCCGCCGGTCCCGTCCGCACCGCACCTGCGGATGACCGTGCAGATGCTGCGCGCCGCGGGCGCCGCCGTCGACGACACCGTCCCGGACGTCTGGACCGTCGAACCGGGGCCGCTCACCGGGCGCGGTTGGCAGATCGAGCCGGACCTCTCCGGCGCCGTGCCCTTCTTCGCCGCCGCCCTGGTGACCGGCGGCGAGGTCACCCTCAAGGGGTGGCCGCACAGCAGCGCCCAGCCGCTCGAACGGCTGCGGGAGCTGCTGCAACTCATGGGGGGCGAGGTGACCCTCTCCACCGAGGGGCTCACCGTACGCGGCACCGGCACGGTGCACGGCCTGGACGCCGACCTCTCCGACGTCAGCGAGCTGACCCCGGCGCTGACCGCGCTGGCCATGCTGGCGGACTCCCCGTCCCGGTTCACCGGGGTGGCGCACATCCGCGGCCACGAGACCGACCGGATCGCCGCGCTGGCCCGGGAGTTCACCGCGCTCGGCGCCGACCTCACCGAGTCCCACGACGGGCTGCACATCCGGCCCCGTCCACTGCGCGGCGGCACCTTCCGCACCTACGCCGACCACCGCATGGCGCACGCCGCCGCGGTGGCCGGGCTCGCCGTGCCCGGCATCGAACTCGACGACGTCGCCTGCACCTCGAAGACCATGCCCGAGTTCCCGGCGCTATGGTCAGCGATGGTGACGGGCAAGAGCTGACACGACGGAGGGGCGGGTCCTGACGACCAAGCGGCGGGAGTACGACGAGGACGACGTACGGGTCCGACCCGGTAGGTCCTCGCGCCCGCGTACCCGCACCCGCCCCCGGCACGCCGACGCGGTGGAGGGCTTCGTCATCGCCGTGGACCGCGGGCGCTACACCTGCGTGCTCGATGACGCCGCGACGGTGGCGGCCACCGTCACCGCGATGCGCGCCCGCGAGCTGGGCCGCAAGTCGGTGGTGGTCGGCGACCGGGTGGCGCTGGTCGGCGACACCTCCGGCACGGCGGGCGCACTGGCCCGGATCGTCCGGATCGCCGAACGGTCGTCGGTGCTGCGCCGCACCGCCGACGACGACGAGACCACCGCCGAGGGGCGGTTGGAGCGGGTGGTGGTGGCCAACGCCGACCAGCTCGTGATCGTCAGCGCGCTCGCCGACCCGCCGCCGCGCACCGGGTTCATCGACCGCTGCCTGGTGGCCGCGTACGACGCGGACATCGAGCCGCTGCTCTGCCTCACGAAAGCCGACCTGGCCGGCCCCGAGGCCGTGCTCGACTACTACGCCGAGCTGGAGCTGCCGTACGTGCTGGTCCGGCCCGACTCGGAGCTGGACGCGCTGCGGGCGCTGCTCGCCGGGCGGGTCTCGGTGCTGGTGGGGCACTCCGGCGTCGGCAAGTCGACGCTGGTCAACCGGCTGGTCCCGGAGGCCGCCCGAGCGGTCGGCACGGTCAGCGCCATCGGCCGCGGCCGGCACACCTCGACCAGCGCCGTGGCGCTGCCTCTGCCGGCCGCGCCCGGGGGGTCCGGCACCTCGGCCGGCTGGATCGTCGACACGCCCGGCGTACGCAGCTTCGGGTTGGCGCACGTCTCCGCGGACAGCCTGCTGCACGGCTTCCCCGACCTGGTCGAGGGCACCGTCGACTGCCCGGCCAACTGCCCGCACACCCCGGACGCGGCGGAGTGCGGATTGGACGCCTGGGTGGCCGCCGGCAAGGCCGACCCGCGCCGGCTCGCGTCGTACCGCCGGCTGCTGGCCTCCCGGGCCGGCGACAGCGACCCGCGGGGCGAGCCGGAGTCCCGGGGCGAGCCGCCCACGCTCGGCTGACCCGGGCCCGGTCGGCTAGGTTCTCCAAATGACCGGGTACGCCGACGACCTCGCCCTCGCCCACACCCTCGCCGACGCCGCCGACGCCATCTCGACGGCCCGGTTCCGGGCACTGGATTTGCGGGTGGAGTCGAAGCCCGACCTGACCCCCGTCTCGGACGCGGACACCGCCGTCGAGCGGCGGATCCGGGACCTGCTGGGCGAGCACCGCCCGGCCGACGGGCTGCTCGGCGAGGAGTACGGCGCGCAGCCGGCCGCCGGACCGGACGGGCGGCGCTGGGTGATCGACCCGATCGACGGCACCAAGAACTTCGTCCGCGGCGTGCCCGTCTGGGGCACCCTGATCGCCCTGCTGGAGGGGGATCGGCCGGTGCTCGGGCTGGTCTCCGCTCCGGCGTTGGGACGCCGCTGGTGGGCCGCGGCCGGCGCGGGCGCCTGGGCCGGGCCGGACCGGGACAGCGGCGAGCCGATCCACGTCTCCGCGGTGCGGCAGCTCGGCGACGCCAGCTTCTGCTACTCCTCGCTGACGGGGTGGGAGGCCGCCGGACGGCTCGACGCGATGCTTGGCCTCATGCGGGACTGCTGGCGCAGCCGCGCGTACGGCGACTTCTACGGCTACGTGCTGCTGGCCGAGGGGGCGCTGGACGTGATGGTGGAGCCGGAGCTGTCGCTCTGGGACGTCGCCGCGCTGGTGCCGATCGTGCGTGAGGCGGGCGGGACCATCACCGACCTGGCGGGCACGCCGGCCCCGGCGGGCGGCCCCGGCACCGAGCACAGCGCGGTGGCCAGCAACGGCGAGCTGCACGCCGACATCCTCGACCGGCTGCGTCGACCAGCCGAGCGCTGACCCTCGTCTACCTCTATCCTCGCCAGGTGGTCTCCTCCGGCTGGTGCTTCCTCGCCGCCATGATCGTCGCGTACGGCGTCGCCAACCTGCTCCAGTCGGTGGCCGCGGCGCGCACAACGGTGCACCACACCTTCGATCCCGGGCTGCTGCTGCGGCTGGCCGGGCACCGCACCTACCTGGTGGGCGTGGCCTGCCAGCTCGGTGGTTTCCTGCTCGCCTTCCTGGCCCGCCGCGACCTGCCGCTCTTCCTGGTGCAGTCGAGCGTGGCCGCCGGGCTCGGCGTGACCGCCATCCTCGGCGTGGTGGTGCTGAAGTGGCGACTACCGGCCGCCGAGGTGGCGCTGTTGGCGCTGCTCTTCGCCGGGATCAGCGCGCTGGTGCTGGCCGCCCGCCCGGCGCCGTCGCGGCAGCTCGGCACGGGCGCCGTGCTCGTCCTGCTGCTGGTGCTCGCCCTCATCGCCGCCCTCGGCTTCTTCGCGGTGCGGCTGCACGGGGCACCCGGCTCGGTGGCGCTCGGGTCGCTGGCCGGCCTGGCGTTCTCCGCCGCGGCGGTGGCCGCCCGCCCGCTCGCCTCCGCGCCGTCGGTGGAGGCGTTCGCCCGCAACCCGCTGCTCTACCTGCTGGTGGCCCACTCGGTGGTCGGGCAGCTGCTGCTCGGCCTGGCCATGCAGCGCGGCTCCACGACCGCGGCGGTGGCGGCGATGGACGCGGCCGGCGCGGTGCCCGCCGCGATCGTCGGGTTGCTGCTGCTCAACGACAAGATCTGGCCCGGCCGTGAGTGGCTGGCCGCGGTCGGCTTCCTGGTCACGCTCGCCGCGGTGATCGGCCTGACCCGGTACGCCGAGCCACAGCAGCACCCGGTGGCCCGGACGCCCGGACCGGCGATGGCCGGCGTCGGCCGTCCCCGCTGAGACCCGCCGGCGGTGGCGTCACCGCACGCCCTGCCGCCGCCGGTGCGGCTCACGCCTCGACCGGCTTGCGCTTGCCCACCACCCGCTCGTAGAGGCGCTCCAGCGCGGCGGCGGTCCGCTCCCAGGTGTAGCTGCACCGCACCCGGTCCACCGCCGCGTGCCCGTACGCGAACCGGCCCGCGTTGTCCGCGAGCAGCCGGCGCAGCGTCACCCCGAGCGCGCGTACGTCGCCCGGCGGCACCAGTCGCCCGGTCACCTCGTCGACCACCGCGTCGGCGATCCCGCCCATCGCGTAGCCGACCACCGGCACACCGCAGGCCATAGCCTCCAGCGAGACCCGCCCCGCCGAGGAGTAGTGCGGGGTGCAGGCGACCACGTCCGCCGACCGGTACCAGGTGGCCATCTGGTCGTGCGGCACGGCCCCCACCAGGCGCACCTGTTCGCCCACTCCGTTGCGCTCGGCCAGTTCGCGCAGCCGGCGCGCCTCGGCGTGGTTCTCCAGCTGCTCGACGGGCGGCCCGCCGGCGATCACCAGCTCGACGTCACCGACCAGCCGCATCGCCTGGATCAGGTCGTCCTGTCCGTGCCCGGGGGCGAGCCCGCCGACGGAGAGGATCCGGGGCCGCTGGTCCCGGGGCGCGGCCTCGCCGTCGGGGTGGAACTGCGCGACGTCCACCCCGGTGGGCACCATGGCGACCGAGGTGCGTTGCAGCCCCATCCGGGTCAGTTCGTCGACCTCGTCGTTGCACTGGGCGACCGCCACGTCCACCGCGCGGGTCAGCGCCCGCTCCAGGGGGATCCGCTCCCCCGGGCCGTCGTACGCCCCGCCGAGGTGGCGCAGCTGCTCGATGCCGAGCGAGTGGAAGGTCTGCACCACCGGGATGTCGGTCTCCCGCACCGCGTGCGCCGCGGCGAGCCCGCCGACCCAGTAGTGGCCGTGCACCACCTCGGGCGGCTCCTCGCCGGCCCAGCGGTCGGTCAGCCAGCCGCCGAACTCCGCCACGTACGGGATGAGCTCGGCCGTGGGCAGCGGCTCGGCCGGCCCGACGGGAACCCGTTCGACCTGGTAGCCGTCGAGCTCCAGGGTCGACGGCAGCTCGGGGTCGTCCCGGCGTTCGTAGACCCGGACGTCATGGCCTCGTCCGGCCAGCTCCGCGGCGACCCGTGCGATGTGTTGATGGGTGCCGACGGTCGGGCCGTCGGTCGTCCTGGACGGGCCGGCGTGCGCGCAGACGAGGCCGACGCGCATGGGTCACCTCCATGCGATGTGTCCAACGGTGGTCCTCCCGGTCAGAGGGTCCCATTAACCACGGCCCGAGAAGCCGAAACCTGGCAGATCAGGAAGAGCCCGGCAGGTCACCCGGACACATTCGCCACGAGGGCCACCAGACGCCTCGGAACATCGCCCTGTTGATCACTTTCGTGGCGATCCGGTCACCTTCACCGGCATGACCCGCCCCGGCCGGGGGTACGGGCCAGGAATGCCACTCACGCGCAGCCTCGACGCCGCCACCGTCGTGATCACTGGCGCCTCCAGCGGCATCGGCACCGCCACCGCGTACGCGCTGGCCAGGCGGGGTGCCGCGGTGGTGCTCGCGGCACGAAGCGAGGCCGCGCTGGGCCGGGTCGCGCAGCGCTGCGAGGAGCTCGGCGGCCGGCCGCTGGTCGTACCGACCGACGTCACCGACGCGGTCTCGGTCGAGCGGCTCGCCGAGCGCGCGGCGACGGGCTTCGGCCGGATCGACGCCTGGATCAACAACGCGGCGGTGGGTGCCGTCGGGCTCTTCGACGAGATCCCGGTGGCCGAGTTCCGCCGGGTGCTGGAGGTGAACCTGCTCGGCGCGGTGCACGGCATCCGGGCGGCACTGCCCCACCTCGGCGCCGCCGGGGGCGGGGTGGTGGTGAACAACGCCTCGATGCTCGCCGAGGTGGCGATGCCCTACCAGTCGGCGTACAACGCCACGAAGCACGGCCTGCGCGGCCTCGCCGACACCGTCCGTCAGGAGCTGCGGGTCACCGGACGGTCCAACATCTCGATCTGCACGGTGCTGCCGGCCACCGTCGACACCCCGTTCTTCCGGCACGCCGCGAACCACAGCGGACGCGAGGTGCTGCCGCCGCCTCCGGTCTACCCGCCGGAGATGGTGGCCGCGACGATCGTGCGCCTGCTGCGGCGGCCGCGCCGCGAGGCGTACGCCGGCAACGCGGCGCGGCTGCTCGGGCTCCAGTGGCGGCTGGCTCCGGCGCTGGCCGAGCGGACTCTCGGCTGGTACACGCACCGGACGCAGTTCGGGCCGGGCGTCCGCCTGGAGAGCTCGGGGAACGTGTTCCGGGCCGACGCCGACGGCCGGCGTGACGGCGGCTGGCACGGCCGACGCAGGCGGCTGGTCCGGATGACCGCCGCCTTCGGACTCGCGGCGGCCGGCACGGCGGTCGGCACGATCGCCGCCCGGTCCCGCCGGGCTCGGACGGAGCGCGCATGAGGCGGACCGAGCGCCCGGCGACCGTGGGGCAGGAGACGGCGAGCGGGCCCTGCCGGGTGGAGGCCGACGAGTCGTCGGCGGTGGTCCGGGTCCTCGGGCTGCTCGAACCGGCCGGCGCCCCGGCCGTACGCGAAGCGCTGCTCGCCCGGCTCAGCGAGCGTCCCGGCCCGGTGGTGGTCGACCTGACCGACCTGTGGGTGGCGGATCCGGCCACCCGTTCCGTCTTCGCCGACGTGCAGCGTGAGGTCGCCGGCTGGCCGGCGGCGGGTCTGCTGCTCTGCGATCCCGCCGCCACGGGCGACGACCCGGATCCGGCGCTGGCCGGGGTGCCGGTCCTGCCGAGCCTGGACGCGGCCCTGGCCGCGCTCGCCCGCTCGCCGATGGCCGCGGTGCTCAGCGCGGACTTCGCCCCGGTGGTCGATGCGGCTCGACAGGCTCGGGGGCTGGTCGCCGAGGGGTGCCGGCGGTGGGGTGTGCCGGCGCTCGCCGAGGCGGGCGGCATCGCGGTCACCGAGCTGGTCAACAACGTGGTGGCGCACGCCGGTACGCCGATGACGGTGCGGATCGCCCCGGCGGGCGAGGCCCTGCACCTGTCCGTACGCGACCACTCGCCGCGTCCGCCAGCCTTCGTCGGGCCGGCCGCCACGACGTCGATCGGCGGCCGGGGCCTGCTGCTGGTGGACGCCCTCGCCGACCGTTGGGGGAGCACTCGCCTGCCCGACGGCAAGCTGGTCTGGTGCGTTCTCCCCGCCGCGCCCTGACCCCTTCGGGACGGGTGGACTGCTGGGCGGTATCTGCGCTTGTGCCGCCTTTGCGGGCCGGGCCGACTGCATGACCGACGGGTCGAGTGGGTAGAGGTCCGTCATGCGCGACGACGAGTACCCGACGCCCGTGTCCGACCCGGAGGCGAACGGCCTGCCGGGGACCGCCGACGACGACTCGACCGCGAACGACGACGTGTTGACCGGTCGCGAGGCGGACGGCCCGGATCCGGCCCAGCTCCCCGGCGACCGGGACCCCGTCGCCGTGGACAGCTACGGCATCACCGCCGACGAGCAGCTCGACGGCGAGTCGCTCGACTACAAGCTCCAGCGCGAGCAGTACGAGCGCCCCACCGACGACCCGCTGGCCGGTCCCGTCGATCCCGGCATCGCGGCCGAGGCGGACAGCGAGGAGGCCGCGGCGCAGGCCCAGCTCGACGCCGACGTGATGGACGCGGGCCCGCGCTCGGACCCCGACTCGCCGGTCTCGCTCTACGACCACGGTCAGCTCGGCACGGTGGCCGACGCGGAGGTGGGGCGCATCGTCGAACCGGACGAGGGGGCGCACACCGACCAGGAGACCGACAACGTGGCGTACGACGCGGGCTCGGCCGGCGGCGGCGCGACCGCCGAGGAGCTGGCGATCCACGAGACGCAGCCACCGCACTCGGTCTGACCGGCACGGCGGCTCGGCAGCTCCGACCCGTCCAGCGGCGCTGCGGCCGTCACACCATCCGGGGGCGCTGGTGCGCACCAGCAAACCCTGACGTACGGTGGAAAAGCCGCGAAAAACTCCGAGAGCCGCTGCCGGGACGGGCCATGACGAACGCCGATCCTCGCGTACCGCGTACCGTTGGGCCCATCGAACCTGCCCTCCTCATCGCCGAAGCCTTCGACCGGGGCCGGGTGACCGAACTGCGTCACTCGGTCACGTCCTGCGCCCAGGCCGCGGGCCTGCGCGACCAGCGACTCGACGACTTCGTGCTCGCGGTCAACGAGCTGATCACGAACGCCGTGCGGCACGGCGGCGGCCAGGGCTCGCTCCGCCTGTGGCAGCACGGCGGGACGCTGACCTGCGAGGTCGCCGATCAGGGCATCGGCATCAGCTCACAACGGCTCGACGACCGCAACCGCCCCGCGCCCGACACCGCCGGCGGCTGGGGCCTCTGGCTCGCCCGCGAACTCAGCGACACCATCGAGATCGTCAGCGCCGAGACCGGCACGATCGTCCGGATCACCACCGCGGTCCCCGCGCAGACCTCGGCCGGTCAGCCCGACTGAGCGCGCCGGCCGGGCTCAACCGAAGAGGGCGCTGACCGACTCGCCGTTGTGGATCCGCCGCATCGCCTCGGCCAGCGCCGGCGCGACCGAGAGCACCTCGAGCTTCGGGCCCCGCTTCTCGGCCGGAATCGGCACGGTGTTGGTGCAGACGATCTCCAACACCCCGGGCTGCTCGCTCAGCCGACCCAACGCACCGCCCGAGAAGAGGCCGTGCGTGCAGGCGAGCCGGATCGACTGGACATCCCGCTCCCGCAGGTGGTCCATCAACTCGATCATCGTGCTGCCCTTGGCGATCTCGTCGTCCAGCACGATCACGTCCCGGCCCGACACGTCACCGATCACCGCGCTGATGGTGACCCGATCGTCGCTGAACCGCTGCTTCGCGCCCGCCGCGACCGGCGTACCGAGCATCCGGGCGAAGGCCGCCGCCTGCTTGGCGTTGCCCAGGTCGGGCGAGACGACCACGGTGTTGCTCAGGTCGTAGCGCTTGAAGTGGCCGGCCAGCTCGCGCAGCGCGTGCAGGTGGTCGACCGGGACGCTGAAGAATCCGTGCACCTGCGGCGAGTGCAGCGTCATCGCCAGCACCCGGTCGGCCCCGGCGGACGTGAGCAGGTCGGCGACGAGCCGAGCGCCGATCGAGATGCGCGGGGCGTCCTTCTTGTCCGACCGGGCGTACGCGTAGTGCGGCAGCACCACGGTGATCCGGCCGGCCGAGGCGCCCCGGGCCGCGTCGATCATCAGCAGCAGCTCGACCAGGTGCTCCTGCACCGGAGGCACCAGCGGTTGGATCAGGAAGACGTCCCGCTCCCGGCAGTTGGCCTGCAACTGCACCTCGAGACAGTCGTTGGCGAACCGGGACACCCGCACCGGGCGAAGCGGCACACCCAGCTGGTCGCAGATCTCGGCGGCGAGTTCCGGATGGGCAGATCCGCTGAAGACGGCGATGTCGCGCACGTTTGCAGATCGTACGGCCGGACGCGGGACGCGCCGCGCGCCGGGCCGTACGGCTCGGCGGCGAAACACGACGGACGCCGATCGGAGCGGTCGGCACGACCGCGCCGGTGCGGGTACGGTGCTGCCGTGACCGGAGAGTACGTCGCCGCCATCGATCAGGGCACCACCTCTTCGAGGTGCATCGTCTTCGACCGGGCGGGGGAGATCGTCTCCGTGGCGCAGCGGGAGCACCGGCAGATCTTCCCCCGCCCCGGCTGGGTCGAGCACGACGCCGAGGAGATCTGGGCGAACGTCGAGCACGTGGTGCGCGAGGCGCTGCGGGCGGCCGGCACCGACGCCGCCGGTCTCGCCGCCGTCGGCATCACCAACCAGCGGGAGACCACAGTGGTCTGGGACCGGGCGACCGGTCGCCCGGTGGCGAACGCGATCGTCTGGCAGGACACCCGGACCGGGGAGCTGCTGCGCGAGCTCGACCAGGCGTACGGCGAGCAGCGGTTCCGGGAACGCACCGGGCTGCCGCTGGCGACCTACTTCGCCGGGCCGAAGCTGCGCTGGCTGCTGGAGAACGTCGACGGGCTGCGGGCCCGGGCCGAGGCCGGCGAGGTGCTCTTCGGCACCATGGACAGCTGGCTGATCTGGAAGTTGACCGGCCGGCACGTCACCGACGTGACCAACGCGAGCCGCACCATGCTGATGAACCTCGCCACCCTCCAGTGGGATCCGGAACTGCTCGACGCGATGGGTGTACCGGCCGCGATGCTGCCGGAGATCCGCAGCTCCGCCGAGGTCTACGCGACGGCGACCGGGGTGCTCGCCGGGGTGCCGGTGGCCAGCGCCCTCGGCGACCAGCAGGCCGCGCTCTTCGGGCAGGCCTGCTTCCAGCCGGGAGAGGCGAAGTGCACGTACGGCACCGGCAGTTTCCTGCTGCTCAACACGGGCACGAGCGCGGTCACCTCGGCGCACGGCCTGCTCACCACCGTCGCCTACCGGATCGCGGAGGAGCCGCCCGCGTACGCCCTGGAGGGGGCCATCGCGGTGACCGGCGCCCTGGTCCAGTGGCTACGGGACAACCTGGGCCTCATCTCCACCGCGCCCGAGGTCGAGGAGCTGGCCGGCACGGTCGAGGACAACGGCGGCTGCTACGTGGTGCCGGCCTTCTCCGGGCTCTTCGCCCCGCACTGGCGCAGCGACGCGCGCGGAGTCATCGCCGGGCTCACCGGCTACATCACCAAGGGGCACCTGGCCCGAGCGGTGCTGGAGGCGTCGGCCTGGCAGACCCGCGAGGTGGTCGACGCGATGAACGCCGACTCGGACGTCGCGCTGCGACGGCTCCGGGTGGACGGTGGCATGACGGCCAACGGGCTGCTCATGCAGTTCCTCGCCGACGTGCTCGACGTCCCGGTGGTCCGCTCCCGGATCACCGAGACCACCTGCCTCGGCGCTGCGTACGCGGCCGGCCTGGCGGTCGGCTTCTGGCCCGACCTGGCCACGCTGCGCTCCCACTGGCGCTCGGACGCCGAGTGGGCGCCGCGGATGGACCCGGCGCATCGCGACCGTGAGCTGCGCAACTGGCGCAAGGCCGTGCAGCGGACCCTGGACTGGGTCGACTGACGCTCCCGGGCACCACGTCCGGCGGCGCGCGCGAGACGGCTGCCCCGGCGCCGGCCGGCACTTTCACCATCTGACGCGGCCGTCACCGTCACGAAGGGACCGGTACTCTTCGAGCCGGACGCCCACGGGCGTTCCGGTCCGTCCCTTCCACGACCGAGCGGGGCCATCGTGCGCGTGCTGACAGTCTCCCCAGATCGACCCGGCGCCTGTCCGACCATTTCGGACGCGCTCGAGATCGCCTCGGACGGCGCGGTGGTCTCGATCGAGGCCGGCGTCTACCGCGAGGCCCTGCACCTCGCCGGTCGGCGGATCACCCTGTCGGCCGCGGGCGAGGCCGGTTCGGTCACGATCGACGGCGAGGGGGCCGGCCGGCCGACGATCGGTTGCGCCGGCGGCGAGGTCGTCCTCCAGGGCCTGGTCGTGAAGGGCGCCGATCACCCCGCCGTCCAGGCGGCCGGCGGCCGGCTACGGATGGAGAAGTGCACGGTCGCCGCGGGCTACGCCGCGGCGGTGTCGGTCACCGACGGCGCGCGGCTGGACGCCGTCGAGGTGACGGTCACCGGCGGGCAGCACGGCATGGTCATCTCCGACGCCGGCGGCACGATCGAGCAGTGCGAGATCCGGGACGTCGCCGAGGACGGCATCATCGTCCGGCTCGGCGCCGATCCGACGATCCGCAACTGCACCGTGGTCAACAGCGGCTTCCGCGGCATGTACGTCTACCAGGCCGCCCGCCCCACCATCGAACGCTGCGACATCTCGGCCACCGGTGACGCGGGCATCGTGGTCGCGCTGCAGAGCGGCCCGACCATCGTGGACTGCTGGGTGCACGACACCCCCGGCGTCGGCATCGACGTGGGCCGGGGCTGCGCCGGGGTGGTGGAGGGCTGCCGGACCGAGCAGACCGCCCGGCCGGGCATCCGGATCGCCGAGGGCGCGACCACGGTGCTCCGCGAGGGCGAGGCGGGCGGCGGGCGGCCGAAGGCCGGCGTCAGCTCGGGCAGCTCCGTCGGGCAGGACGAACAGAAGGTCGACGAACTCCTCGGTGAGCTCGACTCGATGATCGGCCTGGAGGGGGTGAAGGCGGAGGTCCGCTCGCTGATCGACGAGATCCAGGTCAACGAGTGGCGGCGCAACGCCGGCCTGTCGGTCGGCGCGGTCAGCCATCACCTGATCTTCACCGGCGCCCCGGGCACCGGTAAGACGACAGTGGCCCGCCTGTACGGACAGCTGCTCAAGGCCCTCGGGGTGCTGCCGAACGGCCAGTTCCGCGAGGTCGCCCGCCGCGACCTGGTCGGGCAGTACATCGGCCACACCGCGGAGAAGACCTCCTCGGTGTTCAACGAGGCGCTGGGCGGCGTGCTCTTCATCGACGAGGCGTACACCCTCTCCCGGGCCGGGAGCACGGGTGGCGACTTCGGTCAGGAGGCGATCGACACCCTGGTCAAGCTCATGGAGGACCACCGGGACCAGGTCGCCGTCATCGTGGCCGGTTACACCAACGAGATGGCTGCCTTCCTGGACGCGAACTCGGGTCTGGCCTCCCGGTTCGCCAAGACGCTGGAGTTCGAGAACTACAGCCCGGAACAGCTGGTCGAGATCGTCGGGCGGATCGCCCGCAACGACGACTACGTGCTGCTCGACGGCCTGACCGACGGGCTGCTGGAGTGGTTCGGCCAGATCGACCGGGACCAGAACTTCGGCAACGCGCGCGAGGCTCGCAAGCTGATCGAGGGGATGCGCAAGGCCCAGTCCGGGCGGCTGCGTGCGCTGGGCCGGATGCCGAGCCGGGACGACCTGCGCACCCTGGTGCTGGAGGACCTGCTCGTCGCCACCCGCTGACCGGGGGTCCCGATCCGACGGCTGCCCTCCCTGCCAGGCCACCGCGCCGGCGGCGGGCCCGGTCGCCGCCATCGGGGTACGGCTCGACGGGCCGCGGCGACCGGATGGTCGACAACGACCGGTCGGCGTCGAACGCCTACCGGGAGGGCGCGGGAGACGATGCGCGTACGGTCTTCAGTGTCCGGTGGCCCACGGGTCCCGGGCGAGGCACCGAAGTTCCTATGATGAGCGGAGCCCGAGTGCCGACCACACAAGTCAATGCGTCTGGAGGTAGCAGCCGGAGATGACCGGAGCACCGCGACCAGCACGCCCCGACACACGACCCGACGGCTCCGCCGAAGCTCCGCGACTTCGAGCCCGCCGCCGCCCGGGCCGGGTCGGCGAGGTGCACGTACTGCAACTGTTCGTTCTCGAGGCGGTCGTGCTGGGCGTCCTGGCCAGCGGCCTGATCGGGATGCCGGCGCTGATCGGCACCGCCGTGCTCGGGGTCCTCGTGCTGTCGGTGACCTTCCTCCGCTCCCAGGGGCGCTGGTGGCTGGAGCGCCAGGTGATGGCCCGCCAGCACCGACGCCGTGGGCTCACCGGGGCGCCGGTCACCGCCGATGCACGCCTCGGGATCCTGCATCGCCTCACCCCCAGCCTGTCGGCGGAGAACGTGGCGATGTCCGACGGCAGCGTGATCGGGGTGGCCCGCGACGACGCCGGCTGGTTCGCCGTGGCCGCCGTCGTCCCGCCGGAGTCCGGCGCCGGGCCGGCCCCCGGCCTGCCGCTGGACCTGCTGGCCGCCGCGCTCAGCGAGGCCGGCCAGCAGGGTGCCGTGCTCCAGGTGGTGACCAGCACGGTGCCCTCGAACAGCGCGGAGGCGGCCCACGCGACCGTGGCGAAGGAGTCCTACCGCCGCCTGCTGGCCGGTCTGGACAGCCCGGTCGTACCGGCGGAGCGGACGACCTGGGTCACGGTCCGGCTGGACGCGCGCGCCCTCGCCGAGGCGCTCTCGGACTACGCGGTCGACCTGAGCCTCGCCCCCTCCGTGGTGGCGGCGCTGGCCCGCCGGGTCGGCAAGTCGCTGCGCCGGGTCGGGGTCGTCCACCGGCTGCTGGACGCCGAGGCGCTGGTCGCGGCCCTCGCCCAGTCCTGCGGGTTCACCCCGGAGACCCACGCGGGTGCCGAGCAGGTCCGCGAGGAGTGGTCCGCCTGGCACTACGGCCAGCTCGCGCACCGCTGCTACTGGATCCGCCAATGGCCGCCGGTCGACCGGGCCGCGGCGATGTTCGGCTGGCTGGACACCATTCCCACGTCGATGGTGACGGTCTCGTTGACCCTCACCGCGAACGGCGCGGACGAAGACTTCGGCCTGCGCGGGCTGGTCCGGTTGACCGGCCCGGCGCAGGCGCTCGCCCAGCTCTCCGGCGCGGTCGCCGACGGGGTGGGCAAGGCGGGTGGGGAGCTCTTCCCGCTCGACGGCGAGCACGGCCCGGCGGTCTACGCGTCGGCGCCGACGGGAGGTGGCGCGGGATGAGCCGATCCGGAGACCAGGGGCGCGCGGCGGTACCCGGGAACTTCGCCGGGTCGCCGGGCAACTCCGGGTACCCGGGTGCCGCCGCGGCGGCCGCCCCGCCGTCGACCGCCACCCAACCGGCCCCCGCGCCGGCCGAGAACGCGGCCGTGGTCGCGGCGCCGTCGGCCGGCGCCGAGGCCGGTGCCACGGCCACCGCCACCGCCCTGGCGACGGCCCGCGGCGACCGGCTCGCCCGCGCCGTGGCCAGCCCGCTCGCCGCCGGATACGGAGATCCGGGCCGGCCTACCGACCCGCCGGCCCATCCGTTCGAGGCCGAGCCGGGGACGGCGCGGCGTGGACCCGCCGGTCGGATGCCCCGCCTGCGGATCGGTAGCCACAGCGTCTCCTCGACGGCCCTGACCCGGCTCAGTCCGGCCCGCTACTCCGCCGGTCTCGTGCTGGGGGCCGACCGTCGACGGACACCGGTGACCGTCCGGATGTTCCGCCCCGAGCCCGGGCGGATCGCCCTGGTCGGTGGGGTCTGGGCGGGGCAGCTCCTCGCCTTCCGCGCGTTGGCGCTGGGGGCACGGGTCACCGTGGTGACCGCCGAACCGGCGGTGTGGAGCGGCCTCGGTCCTGCCGCGTTGGGGCGGGTCGACGACCGGGTGGAGATCCGTACCGAGCCGGGTGCGGTCCGGCCGGCCACCGCCCAACGCCCGACGCTGCTCATCCACGACGTGCCGCCGGCCGCTTTGAACACCGCGCTGCCGGAGCAGCCGTGGCAGACCCGGCTCACCATCGTGCGGCGACTCGAACCGGCCGCCTGGCCGACGCTCAAGCAGAGCGGGCTCTGTCTGCTGCAGCGACTGGGGGCGGCCGAGTCCTCACTGGCCCAGCACGCCCTGCGGCTGCCGCAGGAGAGCGCCCGGTTCCTCCAGGTGATGGCCGACGACATGCTGACCATGGTCGGTACCGACGGTGACCGCCACCTGTGGCTGCACCAGACCGACCTGGAGCGCCAGGTGCTGGGGCCGCCGCGCCGTTGACTGTGCTGGACCGGGCCGGCACCGCCGGCCCGGTCCACCCGGTTTCACTGGTTGGGCGGCAGCCAGGGCAGCTGAACCAGTTGGGCGCCGCCCCGGCGGGTGAAGAGCCAGCCCCGGCCGGCGGGGAGCCGCTGCGGCTTCATGTTGCCGAACAACGCACCCTCCTCGCGCGGGCCGGACATCATGATCGCCGGTGAGGCCAGCTCCCTGATCCGGCCGATGACCGGGTCGAACATGGCCCGACCCGCGCCACCGATCCGGCGGGTGAGGATCAGGTGCAGGCCGATGTCCCGCGCCTGGGGCAGGAACTCCAGCAGCGGCCCGAGCGGGTTGACCGACGCACCGGCCACCAGGTCGTAGTCGTCGATCAGCAGGTACAGCTCCGGCCCCTTCCACCAGGAGCGGTTGCGCAGCTGCTCCTGGGTCACGTCGCGGCCGGGGAGCCGTTCCTTCATCACCGTCACCACCTGCTTCACCAGGTCGGTGGTGACCTGCTGGGAGGTGCCGTAGCCGATCAGGTGCTCGCTCTCCACCGCGCCCAGCAGGCTGCGCCGGAAGTCCACCAGAATGATCCGCGCCTGCGCCGCGTCGTTGCCCGTCACGATGCTGCGGGCCAACGTGCGCAGGAAGGTGCTCTTGCCGGCCTCGACGTCACCGAAGAGCAGCAGGTGCGGCTCGGCGGTGAAGTCCAGGGTGACCGGCTGCAGGTTGGTCTCGGCGATGCCGACCGGGATCAGGCCACCCTGCGCGGCGGGCAGCGAGTCGTACGGCAGCTCGGCCGGGAGCAGCCGCACCGGCGGGGCGCCGGCCGCCGTCCAGTTCTGCTGGACCTGCTTCACCAGGGCGCCGAGGGCGTCCGCCAGGTCGTCGGTCTCCGGCCGACCGTCCACCCGCGGCAGGCCGGCGAGGAAGTGCAGGCCGTCCGGGGTGAGGCCATGACCGCTCTGCTCGGGCACGTTGACCGCGGCCCGGCGGTTGATGACCGAGTCGGCCGGCTCGCCGAGCCGCAGCTCCACCTTGGTTCCGAACATGTCGCGCACCGCCGGCCGGACGTCCATCCACCGGTTCGTCGCGGCGAGGATGTGGATGCCGTAGCCGAGACCCCGGTTGGTCAGCTCGGTGACCAGGGGCTCCAGGTCCTCGAAGTCGGCGCGCAGCGTGGACCAGCCGTCCACCACCAGGAAGACGTCGCCGAACGGGTCCTGCCGGAACCGCCCCTCGCGGCGGGCCCGGCGGTAGCCCGCCGCACCCTCGATGCCCTCCGTGGCGAACATCGCGTCCCGGGCCTGCATCAGGCCGTGCAACTCGGCGATGGTGCGGCGGACCTTGTCCACCTCACGCTTGTTGGCCACGCCACCGATGTGGGGCAGGCCGCTCAGCGCGGCGAGCGTGCCGCCGCCGAAGTCGAGGCAGTAGAACTGGGCCTCGCGCGGCGTGTGGGTGAGCGCGAGGCTGGCCACGAGCGTACGCAGCACGTTGCTCTTGCCGGTCTGCTGGGCGCCCACCACCATCACGTTGCCGGCCGCCCCGGACAGGTCGATCCAGAACGGGTCGCGGCTCTGCTCCAGCGGCTTGTCCACGATGCCCGCGACGCCCTGCAGCGCGTTGTGCCGCTCCTCTGCGGCGGCCGCGAAGCCCCGCTGCGGGATCGGCACGATCGAACCGAGCAGCTGGTCGAGGGTGGGCGGCTCGTCCAGCGGCGGAAGCCACACCTGGTGGGCGGCGGCGCCCCGCCCCTCCATCCGCTCGATCAGGACGTCGAGCAGGCTCTCCCCGACGACCTCCTCGTTCGAGGTCTCCGGCGTCTCGTCCGGCTCCTCGTCGGTTGCCACCGGAACGTAGTCGGTGCTGTAGTCGCGTACCGGGTCGATCTGCCGGCCACCGACGGTCGGTACGCCGCTGAAGTGCCGCACCGCGCCGGAGACGTACGCGGCCTTGAACCGGATCAGCCCCTCGGTTCCCGCCTTCAGGTAACCGTGTCCGGGCGAGCGGGGCAGCTCGTACGCGTCGGCCACCCCGAGCACCGCGCGGCTCTCCATGGAGGAGAAGGTCCGCAGGCCCAGCCGGTAGGAGAGGTGCGTCTCCAACCCCCGCAGCCGCCCCTCCTCCAGCCGTTGCGAGGCGAGCAGCAGGTGCATGCCGAGTGACCGGCCGACGCGGCCGATCTGCACGAACATGTCGATGAAGTCGGGGCGGGCGCTGAGCAGCTCGCTGAACTCGTCGACCACGAGGAGCAGGCTCGGCAGCGGGGCGAGCGGCACCCCGGCCGCCCGGGCCCGCTCGTAGTCCCGCTGCGAGGCGTAGTTGCCGGCCCGGCGCAGCAGCTCCTGCCGGCGGGTGATCTCACCCTGGATGGCGCCGAGCATCCGGTCCACCAGGAAGAGTTCCTCGGAGAGGTTGGTGATGACCGCGCTGGTGTGCGGCAGCCGGTCCATCGCCGCGAACGTGGCGCCACCCTTGAAGTCGACGAGCACCAGGTTGAGGATCTCCGGGCTGTGCGTCACCGCCAGGGCGAGCACCAGCGTACGGAGCAGCTCGCTCTTGCCGGAGCCGGTGGCGCCGACAAGCAGGCCGTGCGGGCCCATGCCCTCCTGAGCGGATTCCTTGAGATCCAGCTCGATGGGGCGCCCGCTCTCGTTGACGCCGATCGGCACCCGGAGCCGGTTGCGGGTGGGGCGGCTCGCCCAGCTCTCGGTGAGGTCCAGCTCGTACGGGTCACCGAGGCCGAGCAGCTCGGCGAGGCCCAGGTCGACGTTGACCGCCGGCTGGTCCTGGTAGGAGACCGCGGAGAGGCGCAGCGGGGCCAGCTCGCGGGCGAGCACCTCGATCCGGTCCCGCTCCAGGCGGTCGGCCTGGCCGACCCGCGTGCTGCCGTCCGCCGTGGCGCCGGAGACGCTGCCGTCCGGGGCCACCTCCAGCACCACCGAGGTCTCGTCGAGCAGGCGGGGCGGCCGGCTGGTGAGGTCCAGGACGGTCACCCCGGCCAGGCCGCCCTCGGTCATCAGGTGGTCGGCGCCACCGACATGTCCGCCGTCGATCACCACCAGCACGTACGGCATCGCCGACTGGGTCACGGCGGGGTCGAAGCGGGGCCGGTTGGCCAACACGTCGACGAGCATCGCCTCCAGTGCCACCACGGTCGGCGCGAAGAGCCGGATCGGCCCGACGGCGTCGAGCTTGTCCGGGTGCTGGGCGTGCGGCAACCACTTGGCCCACTCCCACTCGGCCCGCTTCTCCTCGGCGACGCAGAACGCGACGAGCAGGTCCTCGGGGGCGTGGAAGGACGTCATCTGGGCCAGCATCGCGCGGACCAGGTTCGGCACGGCGTCCCCCTCGCCGCGCAGGTAGACGTGCGAGAAGTCCCGCAGCGCGATCGCCACCGGCAGGTCCGGGACCACCGAGTAGGTCGAGACGAAGCGACGCAGCGCCAGCGCGCAGAGCGGCTCCAGCTCGTCCACCGGGCGGGACTGCGGCGGCACCAGGGGGGTCGCCACCTCCTGCGGCCCCAGCGCGATCCGCACCACGCCGAAGTCGGCGTCGCCGCGGCGTCGCTCCCACAGCCGCCCGCTGGTCACCGTGGACCAGAGCGCGTCCGGGTCCGGGTGCCGGTAGTGCAGGGCTTCCCGCTGCTGGCGGATGGTGGCCCGTACCTGCGCCCGGAGCTGGGCGAGTCGCCGCATGTACTGCCGGCGGGACTCGATCATCTCCTTCTTGCCCGGGCCGGACTGGTTCACCACCATCACGGCGATCATGCCGAGGATGGAGACGCCGTACATTCCACCGACCACATAGGTCATGACCCCGCCGCGCTGCATGCCCATCATCAGGCCCATCGCGGCGGCGCCCGCCGCCATCGGCAGGATCATCAGCATGCGGGTCCAGCCGCGGCCACCCGCGGGGGGCACCTCGGGCGGAGGATCGAGCAACACCTCACCGGTCGGCAACATGGGCGCCGGCCGACGGGGCGGCCGTTTGACGACCACCAACGACGACATCTGCCAGTCCCTCCCACCACATTGGCCGACAGCGGCGCCAATCCTATCGACCGTTCGTCACGCGCAGGGACCGCCGCCCGCCGACGGACGGACGCCGGCCTCGATCCCGCCGTGTTACGTTGACCGGCGCGGAGGCCGAGGAGCGACCGCGCGCAGACGCATGCACGGGAGGTGACCAGCGTGACGGCCCCCGGCGGTCTCAGTCTGGCCAGGGTGACTATCGCCGCTCCCAAGCGGCGGATGGACGTGGCGTTACCGAACGCCATGCTCGTTGCGGAATTGATGCCGCACCTGCTCCGGCACGCCGGTGAAGGGCTCGGCGACGTCGGTGAGCAGCAGGGCGGCTGGGTGCTCCGGCGGGCCACCGGCACGTTGCTGGAAGCCAACCGGAACCTGTCCGCGCAGGGCGTACGCGACGGCGAACTGCTGCACCTGGCGCCCGGCCGTGACGAGTGGCCCGATCTCGCCTACGACGACGTGGTCGAGGTGATCGCGAGCAGCGCGCGCCGGGCCGGCCGGCCCTGGAGCGACGACGCCACCCGACGATGCGCGCTGGCGGTCACCGCGGCGCTGCTCGGGGTCGGCCTCATCGCGTTGCTGGCGATCGGTTCGCCGTGGCTCGTTCCGGCGCTGGTGGCGCTCGGCGTCGCGCTGCTGCTCGCGATCGCCGGGCCGGTGCTCTCCCGGGCCATGGGCGACGCCACCACCGGCGCGGTGGTGGCCGCCGCGGGCCTCCCCTACGGGTTCTTCGGTGGAGCGTTGCTGGCGACCCCCGACGGCACCCCGGTCACCGGCATCGGCGCCCCCGGGCTGCTGCTCGGCTCGTCCACACTGCTGGTCTTCAGCCTGATCGGGTACGCCACCGTCGCGGGCGTGCAGCGGCTCTTCATGGCCGGGCTCGCGGCCAGCGTGACGGGCCTGCTCGCCGCGCTGCTCAGCTACGCCGGGGTCTCCCCGGCCGGGGCGGCCGCCGCCACGCTGACCACGGTCATCGGGCTGCTGCCCGGCTACCCGCTGATCGCCAGTTGGCTGGGCAAGCTGCCGGTGCCGGAGCTGCCCGACCGGCCGGAGGAGATCCTCAAGGACCGGCCGGTGCCCGAGCGCGCGAAGGTCTTCGTGACCGTCGCCCGGGCCGCCGAGCTGCTCACCGGAATGCTGCTCTCCGTCTCGATCTGCGGCGCGCTGGCCATCGCCTTCCTCCTCAACCACGACCAGACGCCGGCGGGCGCGCTGCTGGCCCTCTGCGGGTCCGGCGCGATGCTGCTGCGCGCCCGACTCTTCCCCACCGCCGAGCAGCGGATTCCGCTGCTGGCAGGTGGCCTGCTCGGGCTGGTCGCCCTCGCGATGGGCGAGATGTCCGGCACCGGGTCCGGCGGCGGACGGCTGCTGGTTCTGGTCGGTGTGCTCGCCGCGGCGGCGGTGGTGCTGGCGGCCGGGCTGCGGTTCAGCCGGCGGCGGCCGACGCCCTACCTCGGCCGAGCCGCCGACATCGCGGACGTGGTCGCCATCATGGCGCTCATTCCGCTGGCCTGCGCGGTGATCGGCCTGTTCGGGGCGATCCAGGGAATGTTCGCCTCGATCGGCGGGTGAGGCACGGATGGCGACACGGCGGGATCAGCTTCAGTCGTACCAGTTCATGACCCAGCGGGTCATCTCCGCCTTCGTGATGCGGGAGACCGATCCGCAACAGTCACCGCTGCGCCGCGGCATCGGCGCGCTCTTCGGCGGGCTGATGGTGGCTGTGCTCGTCGCCGCCGGCGTCGGCATCTACGGCCTGTTGACCAAGGTCGGCGGCGACAGTTGGCGCAAGCCCGGCTCGGTGGTGGTCGAGAAGGAGAACGGCGCCACCTACGTCTTCCTGGACGGCAGGCTGCACCCGACGCTCAACTACACCTCGGCGCTGCTGGCCGTGGGCAAGCCCGGCGCTCCGGTGGCTCGGGTCTCCAGCGGGACCCTCGCCGGTGTGCCCCGGGGCGTTCCGATGGGCATCCCGAACGCGCCCGATTCGCTGCCCGGAGTGAAGGGGCAGACCGGCCTGCCGTGGTCGGTCTGCTCCACACCGAACCCGAACGGCAGCGGGCAGGCGGCGACCACGGTGACCCTCGCGCTCGCCGCCACGCCCTCCGGCGGGACCGGGGTCGGCGACGGCGGGCTCCTCGTCACGGACGCGGCGCTGGGCATGACGTACCTGGTGTGGCACGGTCGCCGGCACCTGGTGCAGGAGTCCCGGGTCCTGGTGCCCGCGCTCTTCGGCGCCGTCACCCCCGCGCCGGTCGGCACCTCCTGGCTCAACGCGATGCCGGCCGGTGCGGACCTCGCCGCCGTGCCGATCGCGAACCGGGAGAAGCGGTCGGACGCGGTGCCCGGGCGACGCAACGGCGACGTGCTTGTCGCGCAGACCGGCTCCGGCCCCCAGCACTACCTGGTGCTCGCCGACGGCGTGGCGCCGATCACTCCGGTGCAGCAGGCGATCCTCAGTGGACGGTACGGCCACCAGCCGATCGAGGTGCCGGTCTCCGACGTGACCTCGCTGCCGAGGAGCAGCCAGTCTCCGCCGCCCGCGACGAACGGTCAGCCGCCGGCCACGCCGCCACGGCTCGTCACGGTCGACGGCGGTCAGCAGATCTGTGCCGTCACCCGGAGCTCCGGCGAGCCGCCGGAGCTGACGGTGGGCGGCGGCGTGGCTGGTGCGGAACGGGCCACGCCGACCGGTTCGGTCTCACCCGACGGTATCCCGCTCGCGGACCGGATTCTCGCCCCGGCCGGGCGCGTCACCGTGCTGAAGGCATTGAACAGCCCCGGCTCGTACAGCATCGTCACCGACCTCGGCATCCGGTATCCGGTCCCGTCGGCGGCAGTGCTCGGCCTGCTCGGATACCCGGCGGAGGCGGCGCTCGACGTGCCGCCCAGCCTGATCCTGCTCATCCCGACCGGGCCGTCGCTCGATCCCCGCGCCGCCACGCTGCCCGCGGTGGCCGGCGCGGGGAGCTGAGCGCCCGGGCGTCAGCGGGCCGGGCCGGCCGGGACCTCGTCGAAGAGCTGAACGGGCGGCCCCGGCTCGTCGGGCTCCGGCGGCGTCACCGGACGGGAAGCGACCGCCGCCCGCCAGCGCCGCCGCCGCGCCCGGGGCAGCATGATCGCGACGATGGCGACCAGCAGAACCACGATCAGCGCGGCGAGCGCGCCGGTGAGCGCGGTGCGGCGGCTCGCCGCCTCGGCCGGGTCGGTCCGTTCGGTGGCGGCGGTGAACCCGGGGGGCGACGCCGGCTTCCCGTTCGGCAGCAGCTGGCCGTTGATCGCGCCGTACGGGTTCACCAGGCCGTGCCCGTACTGCTGCGGGTCGGCTCCGGGCACCGCGTTGGCGGTGAGCAGCCGGATCAGCTCGCTGCGCGGCGTCCCGGCCCGCTTCGCCCGGGTGAGTGCCACCGAGGCGGCGACGAAGCCGCAGGCCAGCGCGGTGCCGTCGGCCGCCTCGGTCAGCCCGCCACCGCGTTGCGTGGTGGTGATGCCCACCCCCGGGGCGACGAGGTCGAGGTAGGAACCGAACTGCGACCGGCCCCAGCGCTGGCCCTGCTGGTCGATCGCCCCGACCGCGAGCACCTCCGGATAAGCCGCCGGGTACGACGGCGGATTGCCGTCGTCGCCGTGGTCGCCACTGGCGGCCACCACGATGGTCCCCCGGTCGGCCGCCCTGCCCACCGCCTCCCGCAGCGCCGGGGCGTCCCGGTCCGAGTCGATGGTGACCGCGACGACCTGGGCACCCCGGTCGACCGCCCAGGAGATGCCGTCGGCGAGCACCTGCGGATCGGCCGGCGCGTCGCCGGGGCTGGCGTCGTCGCGCACCCGGACGGGCAGGATGCGGGCCGCCGGCGCGAGTCCGGTGAACGGAGCCCCCTCGGTCCGCCGGGCGACGATCAGCCCGGCCACTCGGGTACCCGCCCCGGTGCAGTCGCTGTTCGCGGTGCCGCCTCGGCGGACCGCGTCGTAGCCCTCCAGCACCCGGCCGCGCAGCTGCGGGTGTGAACCGTCCACACCGGAGCCGAGCACGGCGACGGTCACTCCGCTTCCCTGGCTGAACGGCCACACCTGCTCGGGGGCGAGCACCTGCTGCGCCCACGGCATCGCGGTGACCTGGCCACCCGGCTGCGCGCACTCCGGTGCCGCCTGCGCCGGCGCCGCCGGCCCCACCAGGACGGCGGCCACGGTGCCGGCGGCCGCCGCCCCCGCCGTCCAGCGTCGTACCGTCCGTGCCAGCCGACGGTTCGCCATTCCGACCTGTACCTCCGTCATCTCACGCCGGCCCGCCGTGTGACCGGCAGGGCCGTACCGATCCGGTCGTCGTCGACCCGCACCGCCCGGCCCTCGGCGACCGCTCTGGCGGCGGACTCCCACAGCGTGGCGGGGACCGCGCGCAGCGCCTGCCAGAAGGAACCGAAGCCGTCCGCGCACCGGTGCAGCAACCGGTCACCGATCTCCGCGGCGCTGTCGCCGTCGCGGGCTCGCGGGTCGTCATCGTCCCAGTACCAGATCGACCCCTCGTCCCCGCCCCGGATCTTCACCAGGAGCAGCCCGCCCTGCACGTAGCCGACGGCCAGCCACTGTGCGGGGAAGCGGTCCGCCCACCAGGTGTTGGCGTAGCCGAGGTCCTGCAGCCCGTCGGAGCGGGCGACTCCGAGGAACGGCTGGTCGACCACGAACCCGAAACGCGGGTGTACGGCCGGCCACCCGGGCCGCCCGCCGTTGGTGCGGGCGAGGAAGTCGCGGTAGCCGGCGGGCAGCGGACCACCGACCCGTTCCTCGACGAGAGCCACCACCTCGGGCGACAGCCGCTCGGCGACCTCGATCGGTGGCGGTTCGGCGGTCTCCACCGGCAACCCCCGCCGCCCGTGGTCGGCGTCTCCGGCGCTGACCCCGCCCAGGTGCCGGAAGGCGGCGTGCAGCTCGGCGGGGACCAGCGCCACCCGGCGGGCTCCGGCCAGGTGCGCCCAGGTCCAGCCCAGCGGCGTACGGGCGTCGGGGTCGGCCGGGTCGGCCAGCGCCAGGTTGGCGGTGACCACGGCCAGCACCCGGGCCACGTCGACGCCGGTGCCGGGTGGCAGCGGCGGCAGCTCGACCACCTCGCGCGCGTACGGGACCCAGTCGGGAAACCCGTGCGGGTCGACGGCCACGCCCTGGCGGTAGCGGATCCGCAGCATCGGGGAGGCCGGGTGGAACACGCCGAAGGCGTACCCCGAGCTGGGAATCCGCGGCGTCCCGCTCACCTCGGCCACCCGCCGGTGGTGTCCCCGTCGGAGGCCTCCTCGTCGGCGGACGGCCAGAGCAGCAGGAACTGCACCTGCTCGGGAGGCAGGGTGATGCCCGCCGGTGAGTCCGGGTCGACGGCGAGGGCATGCCCCTCCGGCCAGACCGTGAGCAGCGAGACGAGAGTGGCGCGCAGGCTCGGCGCACCGTCCGGGTACGCCCGCTGGAAGCGCTCCGGCGTGGTGAAGACCTCGATCACCGGGGCCTCCGGCGGCCCCACCGGACGCCACGGGAAGTCGAGGTCGACCACCTGGGCCGGATCGTCCACCGGGCGGGCGGTCGGGAGCACCACCATCGCGTCCAGCAGGGCGTCCAGGTAGCCGGCCACGTCCCCGCTCTCCCCGGCGCTGAGCAGCAGCTCGGCGGTGTCCGGCTCCGGGGTGCGCGCGGTCCGCGCCATCGCGGCCTCGAACTCCGCCATCAGGTCGCCGTCGTCGCCGTCGGTGACGGCGGCGGTGATCTCCTCACCGGCGGTCGCCTCGGCGACCTCGGCGAGGACCTCCAGACCCGCGGGTACGGTCAACTCGCCGTCCGCCGCCGCCTGGACCGCCTCCACCGGCAGGTACACGTCGAGCGGGGTGCCTGGGTTGACCGCCAGCTTCCAGTCGGCCATCGGCCACCGCTCACGCAGCTCGTCGTACCCGGTCACGGTGTAGGCGTCGGCCACCCCGGCGATCCGCGGCGCCATGGTCTCGACCGAGGTGAACACGGGCAGGAACGGCTGCCCGAAGAGGTCCATGGTGATGAACCGCTGGCCTGCGGTGTCGGTGTCGCCGCTCAGCTGCGGAAGGTAGAGCTCGGCCCGGGTCAGGATCCGGAAGAACTCCACCCGGTCGTCGGCCTGCGCCGCACGCAGCAGCGCCCGTTCGGTGTCGTTGGCCGGCTGCCACGACTCGTCCACGACGGGTCTCCTCCCCCACGCGTCGTCGCGCTTCCCGCGCCGTCGGGTCCGAGCCTAGCGATCCGACGTCGATGGGCGGGACCCCGCCGACGGCGCACGTTAGGCTACGGGCCGGTCGCCGTCCATCGACGTCCCCTGAGGAGGATCCATGCGACGTGTCGCCACGATCGCCGCGCTGACCGCCCTACTGGCCGGCTGCTCGCCGGACACCTCGGCGCTGGACGCGCAGAAGCCGGTTCAGCAGAAGGTCACCCTCGAGCTGGCGCTGGTCGGCCCGGCCGAGTTCTTCGACCTCGTGGTGCAGTGGGGGCACACCACCGTCGCCAACAAGGAGGAGCACACCCCGGCACCGAACTGGGTGAAGGATCTGACGCTGACCTGGCCCGACGACGTGTACGTCTACGTCAACGGGACCGCCCGGAAGAAGCCCACTGTGGACGACCGGCTCGCCTTCGTCAACGGCCAGCCGTCGGTCGAGTGCCGCCTGCGCATCAACGGCCAGGTCGTCAAGACGGCGACGAACGCCTCCCCGCAGTGCGACTTCAACCTCACGGGAACCCCGCCCGCGGCGCCGAGCGGCAGCGCCGGCTGAAGGTTCCCCCGGCGTCAGCCCAGCCGCCGCAGCGCGGTGTCGTACGCGGAACGGACGGCGGTGAGGCGGCTGGCCCGGAACCGACCCGGCTCCCGCTGGTAGACCGAGCGGCCCAGCGGGCTCCAGACGGCGGTGAACGGCACCCGACCGCCCCCCGCCGGCACGAACTTCAGCGCCTCGTCCACCGCCGCGACCGCCGCCGTCAGCCGGGTACGGCACCGCCGCCGGTCGGCCTCCGGCAACCGCTCCGCACCGGCGGGTACGCCCCGCGCGTGCCCCTCGGCCACCCAGAGCCACTCCCCCGCGTCGATCAGCGCGGAGGGCTCGGCAGCACCGTAACGGAAGCCCGCCTCGGCGCTCTCCGGCTCCGCGGGCAGCCGGAAGAGGAACTCCCGGGCGGTGCCGCAGCGTTCGCAGGAACCCGCGTACCGGCGGGCCAGCTCGCCGTCGGGCAGCGCGAGGATCGTGGAGGCACGGGGGAAGCGGCCCTCCCCGCAGCCACAGGGGTGCAGATCCATGTAGAGGTGCGCCTCGTTGGCGCTACGGGCCGCCAGCGCGCTCACGACGGGCTCCAGGGCATGTGGTCAAGGTAGAAGTCGCGGATCCCTTCGAGCCGTCGACGCCGGAAGCGGCCCGGGTCACGCTGGTAGACCGTACGGCCCCGGGTCGACCAGAACGCCGACTCGGGCACCACGTCGCCCTCCGTCGGGACGAACTTGCGGACCTCTTCCATGGCCGCCACCGCGGTCCAGCGCAGGTCCGCCGCCTCGGCGTCGTCGCCCTGCCGCTCGGCGATCTCCGACGCCTCCCCGCACCAGTCGGCGACCAGCAGCCACTCGCCCGGGTCGAGCAGCGCCGAGGGCTGCGGCCCGCCGAAGCGATTGGTGGGGTGCGGACCGGGAGCGGCGGGGGCGGGCTGCCCGTCGGGCAGCGCGAAGAGGAACTCGCGCTGGTCACCGCAGTCCACGCAGCGACCGCTGTACCGGTAAGCCGGCCGGGTCCCCTGCGCGGCGGGCGCCTCGTCCCAGGCGGCCTCCATCGCCCCGCACCGCGGACACGGATGCAGCTCCAGGTAGAGGTCCGCCTCGTCCCGGCTGCGTACGGCGGGCAGCAGCGTCATCACGCCTCCCGGTAGTGCCCGGTATCCGGGTCGAGTCCCATGATTTCTCGTGCCCGGCGCATGTACTCGCGCTCGGCCTCCGGTGACGGCGGTCGGCGATTCTCCGAGTCGGCCCCGTCGGGGGTGAAGTCCGCGTCGTCCACCCGGTGCTCCGCCTGCCACCGACGGTGCAGCTCGGTCAGCTCCCGTAGGCGCCGCTGCCGCTCCGGATCGGTCTTCATCGCCGCGCTGTCTCCCTTCACGCCGTGGTCGTCGAGCACCCGGTTCCAGCTGCTGGTCGACGGTTTCCGGTCTCCCGCCGTACCCGTTCAGGAGAGCGGGATCAGCACCCGGTCGGCGATGGTCTTCCGCTCCCAGGTGGCCGCGCGGTTCGGACCGCCGGTCACCGTCCACGCGTAGACGTCCACCGCCGTCATCATCTCCGACACGAAGTAATAGTTGTGCGAGAAGAACGTCAATGTCCACTCACTGCCAGGGCCCTGCTCGAACACGGGAGGAGCCACCGCAGGCGCGTCGGGCACGACCATCACCCGCGCGAAGTGGTCGGCCTCACGCACCAACCAACCCGCCCGCGCGCTCTCCGTCGCCCCGAACGAATACACCACCGGACCGTCGATGTCCTGCACCGAATACAGCTCGCCGAAGAGCTCCGCATACGCCAACGGACTCAACCCGGCACCGACCCGACGACCGAGCTCCGCCATCACCTCCGGACGGTTCAGGTGCAGCGACTCACCATCGACCGGAAGGAGCAGGCCATGGGTCACGTAGATCGGCTGCCCCGAGGCGACCACCCGGACCGCCTCGGACACCCAGCCCTCGTCGGCGACGGCCCAGTCGGCCGGGCGGGCCGCGTAGCGGTAACGGGATGACCGGACCGTGACCGAGGTCGGGCCCTGCCAGATCTTCTCGACCGTCTCCGCAGGGCTCAGCACATAACGCTGAATCGCCTCGGCGGTCCGCTCCGTATCCACCGGACACCCTCCCCGTGCTCACCCGCAGCGGCCCAATCCTGCCACAACGGCCCGCCCCTCCGGGGCCGCCGAGCGCCCGACCGGGGCCGGGCCTAGGGCGCGAAAGCCGCTGTCACCCGCGCCCGGAATCCGTCCGGTCGGGCCAGGTCCGCCGGGCCTCCGCCAGCTTCTGGTGGACTTCAGGGACGAACCCGAGACGCCGCAACGGCCCGCGCCGGATCCGGAACGCGTCCCGGAATTCGAGCGAGACATCCCGGTGGGTGGCGTACAGGAAGACGTTCCGTTCCGCCGGGCCGAGCAGCGTGCCCAGCAGCGGGCCGGACAGCGGTGCGTTCATGCGGTTGTTCGCGATCATCGCGGCGCACCGTGCCCCAGTCTCCGCCATCCGTGACCGCACCGCCGACATCACCCAGCGCCAGAACTCGTCGGGATACCCATTGCCGCGATACAACTCGGTGAGGTCGACCCGCTCCGTCCGCACGATGCTCCCGGTCGTTCCGAGCGTCAGCCAGAACGAGTTCACGAACAACCTCGACGACCACCGGGCGGGCAGCTCGGCCAGCACCCACTCCGATATCCGCAGGTAGTCGTCGCGTACGTGGTCGGGCAGCCGATCCAGGTGCGCGAGGCTCGCGTTGTACACGGGCCAACGTTCACCCGACGGCCCATCGTCGTCAAGCGGCTCACCCGCCCGAATACGCCGAGCACCCGGCCGGAAAGCAAGCCCGGCAATCCGCGTCAAAGCCCGCGCCGGGTATCCCTCTGATCGGGCCAGTCGCGTCGTGCCTCCGCCAGCTTCTGGTGTACCTCGGGAGCGAACCGCAACCGCCGTAACGGCCCGCGCCCGATCCGGAAGGAATCCCGGAACGTACGCGAGACGTCCCGGTGGGCCGCATACAGAAAGAGGTTGTCCTCCGACGGACCTAGCAGCGCGCCCAATATCGGGCCCGGGAACGACGAGTCCATGCGGTCATTGGAGACGATCGCAGCACACCGTGCATGAACCTCCGCCAGCCGTGACCGCACCGCTGACAGCACCCAGCGAGAGAACTCGTCGGGGTAGCCGTTGCGGCGATACAACTCGGTGGTGTCGACCCGCTCCACGTGCACGGCGTTTCCTGCCGTCCCGAGAGTCAGCCACAGCAGGGGCACGGACAACCTCGACGACCCCCGCGAGGGCAACTCGGCCAGCGTCCACTCCACAAGACGCAGGTAATCGTCGCGCACGTGGTCCGGCAGCCGGTCCAGGTTCGCGAGGCTCGCGTCATACATGAGCCAACGATCGCCCGGCGGCCCATGGTCGTCAAGCGAGGACCAGAATGCTCTCTGCGGTCTCACCTGGCGTCAGCACCTGATGTTGAATTGCCGCGGCGACGCGCTCCGCATCCACTCGGACACCCTCCCCGTCGTACCGGGCGACGGCTCCTCCTGCCTCAGCCCGCCAGGTTCATCGGTTGCGCCGAACGCCGGGCCGTCGACACGCGCGGCGTGGGCGCCGCGATCGGGCGGTCAGCGGCCCGAGAGTGCGAGGCTGGCGCGGAAGGCCGCGACCTGGCTCGCCGGCGTCGTCGCGCCACCCGCTGCCAGCGCCTCCGTCAGCTCCCGAGGGGGTGTCACGCCGTACTCGGTGAGGTAGTAGCCGAGCGCCTCCGGCCACACCCAGCGGCCGTCGGTGCGGTACCCGCCCGGCACGACCTCGCCGCGCCCCGGCTCGACCAGGTCGGTAAGCCGCTCGGCCCGGCCGGGCACCGCCGCGCCCGCTGCCAACCGCTCGGCCAACATCCGACGCTCCGGCACGGGTACGCGGGGAGCCCCGGACCGGACGAGATCGGTCAGCTGTTCCGCGCCGAGTGCCAGCCGGACCCGGCCCACCTCCGGCGTCCACAGCAGCGCCGCCCCGGCCAGCGCCAGCCGGTGGTACGCCGGGAGCACGTCGCCGGTCCACCACACCTCGACCTGCGGCGCAGGGTCGCCGTCCTCGGCGAGCGAGCGCTGAGTGTCGTACGCGAGGTCCCACGCCGGTACGCCGGGCGCCACCTCGGCGAGGTACACCGGACGGGCTGCGGCCTCTTGGTCCGTTCCCACCCGCCAGGCACGCCAGACGCCCACCACTCCCGGCTCGACGGTGAGCGTCACCATCGCCGTGTCATCGGACGGTTCGGTGAGGCGGTTGGCGAGATCGGCGAGGGAGCGAAGCTCCGGCGGCAGATCGGTCAGGTCGTCGGGGTCGCCGCCGGTCAGATCGAGTCTGGGTGGCACACGTGGGCCTGCCTCCGCCAGCACCGCCGGCCGCACCGGCAGGAACCGGAACGGCCCGACGGCCGACGGGTCGGCGGCCACCGGCACCCGGTCGAACAACTGGGGCTTCCCGCCTGGTACGTCCAGCACGTCCAGGATGTGGGCCAGCAGGTCTCGGTCGGCCGGAGTCAGCGGAACGTCCAGCTCCACCGCCGCCACCGACACGGCGTCCGGCAGATAGCGCAGGTCGCCGCTACCGAAGAGTTCACGGAGCCGAGTGAGCATCTCGTCCGGCACCCGACCGGCGAGCCGCGTCAGCATCCGGTGCACGTCGGCGAAGAACTGGCTTGCGTCGTCCCAGCCGGTTCCGTCCGTCACGGTCTTTCCTCTTCCATCACGATGATCTCGCAGTTGTCCCGGAACTCCTCGGGCAATCCGGCCCGTACCTGCTCGACCAACTCAGGATGATCGGATGTCCGTCGCATCCTCGACCGGGGCGGGAAGACGGCCTCGTCGTCCTCGGCGAACGACGAGAAGACGGAGATGTCGCGCGCCTGCTCGCCGGTCAACAGGTAGACGACCAGCACCTTACCGCCCGACGCCGGGTTCTCCGACATGAACCGCACCGCGACGTCGAGTTGGCGGCTGACGCTGAGGAACTCCCGCGCAATACCAACTGGGAAGGTGGAACTGCCGTAGATCGGCGAGTAGACCGGGGTGATCCAGTCGCCCCGGTAGGCGACCGTCGGGCGTTCCGGGCTGCCGAGGGCGGGTAGCTGCATCATGGCGTCGTGGACCATGTCGGCGTGCCAACGCATCTCGTCGAGCAGTTGTGGTGTCACAGCGTCCAGCTCACGCCGGATCTGCCTCCAGGCAACCGCGGCGTCCCGTTGGGCCCGAAGCTTTTCGAGCCGGGCCTGGCCCTCCTCACGCAGGTTGCCCAGTCGTCTCTCTTCCGCCATTCGGACATTCGCGTCGGCGATCCGGCGGTGGGCGTCCACGTACCGTTGCGCCGGCTCGGCCAGGTCGGATCGGGAGTTGAGATGCCCCTCCCCGACGTGGACCACGGAACGCAGCTTCAGGGGCAGCGGCAAAGCCTTCGTGTCCGCCGTCAGGTTGTCGAGGTAGTTGGTCACCAGCTCGCGGATCTTACGACCGAAGAGCACCTCCATCGGCACGTCTCCGGCCAACCTGGTCCACAGGTGGCCGCGGATCACATTGTTGATCAGGTAGTGGCTGTGCCGGGTGTAGACGGTCAAGGCCATCACGTGCGGCTTCGACAGGCGCTGGCCCAGCTCCCGCACCGCGGCCGAGTCGGTCGGGTCGATGCCGTTGCGCCGCAGCCAGTCGGCCAGGTCCGGGTCCCGGACGTGCCCGCTCTCCAGCTGCGGCCACAACCGGTCGGCGATCTGCGGCACCTTGTGCTGCGTCTCGGAGAAGCCGCGCGGGTCGACGGCGTGCTCCAGGTAGCGGGCCTCGTGCGGGAGGAGCCCGTCAACGCCGACCTCCCTCCGCAACGTCGGCAGGTCGATGTCCGGCAGGGCCCGGTAGAGGTCCACCGCGGTGAACCGGGTGCCCGGCGGACGCACGTCGACCCGCGCGACGCCGGCGATCTCCGATCCGCGCAGGATCTCGAAGAGGCTGTGGTCGCGGGCAGGGAGCATCCAGCCCATCAATCCGCTGAGGAACCGCTCCAGCTGCGGGCCGTCGAGACCGATGAAGCGGGCGGCGGTCAGCATCCGTGCCGTGGTGCCCGAGACACCGTCGATGACCGGGAAGCCGTCCCGACCGACCCACCAGGCCCACGGGCCGCGATCCGTGTGGTGCGCCGTGACGCCCTCCCGCCACGGCAGCTTGCCATGCTCGCCGAGCGGCTCGCCGGTCTTGTTCCGTTCCAGCTGGTCCACGTAGGCCCGCTCGAGCCGTCCCAGCGGCGTGCCGAGGTTCGCGTAGTGGTCCGGGGTGTTCGCCCGCTCCAGCATCTCGGAGTGGCTACGGTTCTGCCGGGGTTTTTGGCTCGCCGTCATCTCGGTCAGGTCGCGGACGCCGTGCTCGGAGTTGCGCGCCACGTTCCCGGTCGCGAAGAAGTCGCGACCGAACTTGAACGTCTTCTGTAGGGCCTCCGGCATCAGCCGGTTCAGGTTGCCGTCGAGCAGCTCGCCCATCCGGCGTACGGACGGCACGTCGACGCCCGCCGCCCGGGCCTGCTCCCAGCGGTCCCCGTCCAACACCGCCCGCAAGGCGTGGGACAGCGTGTGCGGGTTCGCCTGGTTCGTGTACGCGGCGTTGTAGAAGGCGGTCATCGTCTCGCGCAGGTTGCCCTCGCGGATCAGCCGGTCGAAGCCAACCCCGCTGCCGACCTGGCCGGCGCTGTCCTTCGCGTCGTCCCGGAAGAACGCGCTCTCCACGCGGGCCTTCACCTGGGCGGGGGTCTCGCCGGCGCGCGGCTCGGTGAGGTCCACCAGGATGTCCCGCATCCGGGTCAACGCCGTACGGACGGTGTCCAGCACCTCCGGGTCGCGGAAGTAGTACGCGCCGAGGCGCTGCTCGAACTGCGTCGCCTCGTCGGCCCAGCGCGGGTCGTTGAGGAAGCGCTCGAAGTCGAACGGCACCCGCGTGGTCCGGGCCGGGTAGGTCGCGGCGGCCGTCTCGGCCCGCTCCGGCACCGCCAGCTCGGCGGAGTCGGACCGCTCCGGCGCCGTCAGCTCGGCGGGATCTGACCGGTCCGGCACCGGATCGGCGTCGACGCGATCGGGCGCCGCGCCGTCGCTGTCGCGACCCGCCGGCGGGACCGTCTCACCGTCGGCCGCCCGTGCCGGGCCGCCGTCCGCCGGCGAACGGGTGGAGTCGGCGGGAGGCCGTTCCCGGCCGAGCAGGGCGTCCCGGCCGGCGTCGCTGATCCGCCCGTCGAGCAGCCGCGACCGGGCCGCCGCGCCGGGATCGTCCGGGTGCAGGCCGAGGTGGTCGCGGAGGGCCCGCAGCTCGGTCCGGGCGTGCGCGGCCTGCGCCGGATCGCGCAGCAGGTCCGCCAGCACCTCGGCCTCGGCCAGCCGACCGTGGTCGTGCGGGCTGAGCGTGGCGCCGTCGGCCATCGCACCGGGAACGAGGGCGTCCGGGGTGAAGGGGTCCAGCCCACCGTCGGCCCGCTGCCGGATCGCCGTCAGCTCGGCCGCCTCGTGCGCGACGGCGCGGGCGACATTGACATCGCTCGCACGGTCCGACAGTTCGACGCGCCAGCCGCCGCCCTCCGGCGGAACGGTACCGTGCGGCAGGTCCCGCCCCTGCGCATCGATCGGCACGGACCGGGCCACCGCGCCGTCCGGCAGGGCGTCCGCCGGGACCGTGGTCAACTCCAGCCGTACGCCCTTGAGTGGGCTCCCCTCCGGCAGCGCCTCGGTGACCTGGCGCAGGGCGTCGTCACCGAGCTGCCGCACCGCGTCCGGCTCGGGGACGTCCCGGCCGTACCCGTGGAACTCGCCCTCCGGCACCCGGGCGGCGGTGACCGGCGGATGCCCGTCCCCGCTGAGCAGGCTGTGGATCGACGACGGGTCGGGAACCCGGGGCATGCCCTGGGTGTGCGCCGACCGGGGATGCAGCGGACCGGTGTCGCTGATCTCCTTGACGCCCTTCCAGTCCGCGCCGAGCAGCGCGCGCTTGCCGACCCACGACGCTTCCCGGCCGTGGTGGTGGTCGCCCCAGCCGGCCTGGCTGATGTCGAAGGGCGTCGGGTACCGGGCGCTGCCGAAGGAGCTGGTACGGGCGCGTTCGAGGATCTGCTCGGCTGCCTCCCGCTGCCGCTGCACCTCCTGGGCCACCTGCTCCGGATCAGTGGTGCCGTAGCGCTTGCGCAGCCGGTCGGCGTCCACGCTCGGGTCGTCCGTGGCCAGCCGGCGAGCCATGTCGACGTCGGCGTCGAGACCGCGCAGCTCGACCCGGAGCCGGTCGAGTACGGCGCTGGACCGGTGCTCCGTGTTGGGAGCCCAGTCGTAGCCGTCGCGCGCCCAGGCGTACCCGCCGACGGTGGAGGCGGCGTGCACCTCGATCCGCTCGACGCCGGAGTAGCGGTACCAGTCGATGAGGCTGTCGTTGAACTCCCGGGCGAAGCCGTGGCCCTGGACGCGGTCGTCGAGTTTCAGCGAGACGTGCTCCACGAAGAGGCTGCCGTTGTGGTCGCGCTGGAAGGAGCGCACCACCCGCCCGGCGCTCACCCCGTTCGCGTCCTGCACCTCCGCCCGGACCACGACCTCGTTGCGGTGCACGCTGACGCTGTACGGGTCCTCCAGGTCCACCCGGATCCGCAGCCCCGCGAACTCGCGCCCGTCGAGCTGGTCGGCGAACTCCCGCCGGACCGAGTCGCCCCAGGCCGTCGCCTCCTCCTGCGAGCTGGGGATCAGTTCGTCCAGCGAGGGCCGCCGGTCCTCCTGCCGCCACGGCGGGTCGGACCAGATCTCGTCGTGCCGGGAGTGGTCCCGACCGTCCGCCGCGGGAGCGTCGGCGGCTGTGGGACCTTCCGCCTCCGGCACCCGCTCCAACTGGTGCACCGGGTAGCCGCGCTGGGCCAGATCGGCGTCGATCCGCTGGAGATCCGCGCGTACCTGGGCCTGGTGCACCGGGTCCGTCGACGCGCGCAGCTCCTCCAGCGCGATGGAACGCTCGGTGAGCGCCAGGTTTGTCCGCCCGTCGGCAGCAACCGGGTCGGCGGAGGCGCGCTCGGGGCCGTTCGTCCAGGCGGGACGGTCGGCGGCCTCCGGCGTCGACCAGGCCGGCGTCCTCGGTTCCGGCGCACGCTCGGGGGTGCCCCAGGCGGGAGCATCCGACGTCGGACGCGCCTGCCCGGTGTACGGGTCGACGCCCGGCCGCCCCGGCGTCCCGGTGTGACCCGGGTCGGCCTCCGGCGGCCAGCCTCGGCTCGCATACGGGTCGTGGGCCGGCGGGTAGGCCTCGCCGGGCCGCCAGCTCGGGGCCGCCTCGCCGGGGCGCTGGCCCCACTGCTGGGGCTCCGCCGGACGCTGACCCCACTGCTGAGGTTCCGCCGGGCGCTGACCCCACTGCTGAGACTCCGCCGGACGCTGACCCCACTGCTGGGCCTCACCTGGGCGCTGGCCCCACGGGCTGGTGTCGCCGTGAACCGGCTCGCCGGACCGCTGGCCCCACGTCCCGAAGCCGCCCTGGGTCGGCTCCCCTGGCCGCTGCCCGCCCCACTCTCCGAGGCCACCGTGGCTCGGCTCACCGGGGCGCGGAGCCCACGGCTGCGGGGTCGCCGGGTTCGGTTCGGGGGCGTGCGGGGCCGCCTCGCCACCGCCGAAGAGGCCGGTGATCCGGCGCAACGCCCGCGACAGCGCACCGGGCCGGCGCTCCGGCTCCGGGCGGGCCGGCTGCCCGTCGTGGTGCGCACCCGGCCCGTGCGTCGGCGATGGGTCGTGCCATGGGGGTGTGCTGTCGTGGGCAGGCCCGTCGGTTCGCCACGGCGGGGCGGTGTAAGGCGACTGCTGCTCGGGCGGCCAGGCCGCGTCCCCGTCCCGGCGAGGTCCCCACTCCGCCAGCGGCAGCGAGTCGGAGCCGTTCCGGGGTACCGAAGTCTCCGGCGCGGCCTCCTGATCCAGCAGCCGGGGCAGCGACTGCCTGCCGTGCTCCTGCCCGATCGCGTCGAGGTCGATGCCGTACCGGTCGGCGGTCTCCCGCGTCATCGGGCCGTAGAAGGTGCCCTGCCGGCGGTCGTCGGCGATCGGGAAGTTCGCCTCGTCGATCGAGAGGCGGGCCCGATCCAGAACACTCTCCGGGGTGAGCGCCACCAGCTGGTCGAGCAGATGATCGGGGATGGCGGCACGTTCGGCGGGGTTGGGGACGTACCGGTCGAGGATGCTGTCCCGCATCTGTTGCGGGGTCCAGTCCGCCATCTCCTGATAGCCGTCGCTCCGGGGTACGCGCAGATCACCGCCGTGTTGGATCTCCCGGAAGCCGGCCAGCCCGCGCAGGAACTGCTGCTGGACGGCGAACGCCTGGAACTCGCCCTCGAAACGCAGCGGGGCCATGACGTTGAGGAAGACGTCTTCGCCGTATCGCCCCTCGGCCACGCCCTGATCGATGTGGTCGGCCACCAGGTCCGTGCGGGGCTGGAGGCGGTGCATGCTCTCGTGCACCACGGTCGCGGCCACCGCGCTGATCGGCCGGCTCGACCCTCCTGCGTCTCGCGGGTCGACGTAGAGAATCTCGGTTCGTGGGTTGAAGCCGCCCCGGGCGGTCCCCTGGATCCACTTGTCCAGCTCCGGGCTGCGCAGTTCGGGCGGAAGCAGCGCGTCGACGCTCTCCATGTCCTTCGGGACAAGCCGCTCGAACGTACGCGCCGCGTGCCCCTCGAACGTCGGCCCGAGCACGTCACCGATCTTGGCGATCGCGATCGCCTGGTCCATGACGTGGAAGCGGTGGGTCTGCGGGTCGACGCTCACCACCCGGGTGGCCATCTCCACCGAGTTCAGCGGGTCGACGCCGTCGAGGTCCCGCCAACCCGGGTCGGCGTAGTCACCGCCGCGTTCGAAGTCACGCCAGTCCCGGTACTGGTCGGCGTACTCGTTGACGGCTCGGCTCAGGTCGCGGACGCCCTGCACCACGTCACCGAGCCGGCCGCTCTCGCGGGCCGCGTCGGCGGCCGTCTGCAACCGGTCGGCGATACCGCCGATGGCGTCCAGGTCGGCGATCCGGGCCGCCACCGCCGTCTCCGGGTAGCGGCCGAGCAGGTTCTCCTTGGCCCGCTGCACCAGCTCGTGGACCTGTTCGGGCAGCTCGGCGCCGGTCCTCGTACGATGCGGCGGGAAGTTCTCGCTGGGCGCCAACTCCTGGAGGATCGGCGAGTCGCCCGGGCGCGCCGTCTGCTCCGGGTGTACCGCGCCCTCCGGCGTCGCGTTGGGGTCGGCCGGCACGTGGGAGTCGACGACCGCTGCGGTCTCCTCGTGCAGCCGGGTCACCGCCGCGTCGATCTCGGCCTGCGAGCGCGGCACGTACGAGCCGTCCTCCTGCCGTACGGCGAGGTGGTCGCGGGCCCAGCCGCGGACCTGCTCCGGGGTGCCGGCGTCGGCCAGCAGGCCGCGAACGGTGTCCGGCGTGAGCGGCCGGGGCGGCGCGGGATCCGAGGGGGTGGCGTCGCGGAGGGTGACCCGGTCGAGCACCGGCGGGTCGGGGTGCAGGGGTCGTTCCAGCTCGGCCAGCGACGGCTCGTCTGCCCGGCGCGGAGGCTCCTCCGGACGCGGCGCCGCCGCGGTGTCGCGCGGGCTCTCCGGCACCCCGTCGGCCCGCGCGTCGTGCTCGGGCCGGACCGGCGCCGGATCGTTCGCGTCCGGCCCACGCCTCGGCTCCGTCGGGGTGCCGTCGCGGTCCGCGCGCGGCCCGGCGGCATCGTCCCGCTCCGTACGCGGCCCGGCGGCGTCATCCCGCGATGTACGCGGCCCGGCGGTGTCGTCCCGGTCCGTACGCGGCCCGGCGGCGTCATCCCGAGGCCGCTCGGTCCGGGTCGTGCCGTCATTCCGCGCCGTGTCGGTCCGGGACGTGTCGGTGGGCGTCCGATCGGTACGCGGTCCACCGTCGGTGGGCGTCCGATCGGTACGCGGCCCGCTCTCGATGCGTGAGGTGTCGGTCCGGGTCGTTCCGTCGCCACGCGGCGACGGGGGCTCGACCGGCCGGTCGAGCACCTGGTGCAGTTCCCGGTGCAGGGTGCTCCAGGCGTCGCCGAGTTGCCGGTCGACGAAGGCCGCCCGGGTGTTCGGGTCGGTCGGCAGGTGGTCGGGGAGCACCACACCGGCCGGTTCGCGCTGCACCCACTGCCCGTGCTCGACCTCCAGCCCTGGTCGCAGCACCACCGGCTGACCGGGCGGTAGGGACGAGTTGACCTGCAGCGCGACCTGCACGGTGACGCCGTCCGGGTACTCCACGGTGAGCAGCCGCGACGACTCGTCCCAGCTCGCCCGGTGCGGCTGATCCACCGGGCCGGGATCGCGGCCGGTGAGCAGCTCGCCGATGTGCCCGTCGAAGGTCGACCGGACAGCCTCGGGCATCGGCACCGACGGCCCGACCGGACGAGGCTCGACCGGCACCAGCTCGAACGGAACCCGCTCGCCCTCCGGCGTTACGCCGCGTAGCTCCCCCCGGCCGGCCAGGTCGCCGCCTCGGCCTGCATCCGCAGGATCTTGCCGAACGCCTTCCGGTACTGCATGTCCTCCGCCCCGTCCAGCGGTGTCCCCTGGCGGGAGTCCTTCTGGATGACCAGTCGACGATCCTTCTCCGGGAAGCCGAAGCTGTATTCGACCTCCCGACTGTCCTGTCGGATCAGTTCGAAGTCCACCAGAATCGCCATCGCCGGTTCTCCTCGGATACGCGTTGTCCAGGTCCTCCCCGGTACGCCCGGGCGCGACCCGCTCCCAATTGAACAGGCTCTGGGCGTGCGCGTGGGCGTCCGGGTAGGTGGCGTCGGGGTGGACCCGCATGTAGCCCGACTCGGCCAGCTCGTGCTCCAGCAGCACCAGGTCGGGCTCGAGGTGCCGCCCCTCCCGCAGGCGGATCCAGGCCTCCGCGATGTCCTCGTCCGCATCGAACCGGCGCCGTTCCCAACCGTCGGGGTAGTCGCGCAGCGTGTGCTCGTCGAACATCAGGTGCTGCTTGACCCGGGCGATCTCGGCTTGGCTGTAGCCGATGGTGCCGTCGGGGCGCTCCACCTCGGCGAGGTGCGCGGCGATCTCCGGCACGTCCTCCGGGTCGGCCCGGAACCGGTCGTACGCCTTGTTGGCCCACTCCTGGGCCCGCAGCTCGTCGCGGGGTCGGATGGACGCGCCGCTCTGCGCCTCCCCCGCCGTCGGGTCGGCGTGCTGCTCGTCGGCGCGGACCGGCGCGGACGGATCCTCGTGGCGGCTCGGCGGTGGGCCGTGCTCGTCCCGGCCTGTGGGTGCACCGTTCCGGTCGCCCGTGCCGGTGGGCCGGTCCTGGACCGGATCGGTCGGACCGCGCTGACCGTCCCGGCTCGTGGGCGTCTCCGGCCGACTCGTCGGCGCGGAGTGGTCGCGCGGCGACGGCGGACCGTCCGCACGCGGCGGCGTGGGGCTGTCGGTGCGCGGGGTCGTGGGGCTGTCCGCGCGTGGCGGCGTGGGGCTGTCCGCACGTGGCGGCGTGGGCCCGTCGGCACGCGGCGTCGTGGGCCCGTCGGCACGCGGCGTCGTGGGCCCGTCGGCACGCGGCGGCGTGGGGGCGTCCGCGCGCGGCGCGGTGGGGCCTTCGACGCGCGGCGGCGGAGCATCGGTGCGTACCGGCGGCGGGGTGTCGCCCCGGACGGCGGGCCCGGTCTCCACGGGCGGGGCGGTGTCCGGCCGGGCCGGCGGGGCGGTGTCGGCGCGTGCCCCGGAGCGCGGCTCCGTCGGGAACTCCGAATCCGTCCGCGGCGGAGGCGCGTCGCCCGACCGAACCGGATCCGAGTGCGGCCGGGTCGGAGCCGGATCGGTGGGGTGCCGGCCGGTGGTGTCCCGGGGCGACCCGGGCGGCTCCGAGCGGGTGGGTTCGGGTGGCGGGGCGTCGCCCGGCTCGCGCTGCTCCGGCCGGCTCGGGTCGTCCCCGATCCGATCCGGCGCCGTCTCCCGCGTGGAAGGACCCTCCGGGCCACGGTCGCCGGTCGGCCCGCCGTCGGTGGGTGTCCGGTCGCCTGGCGGCGCCGAGTCGGGCGTCGGGCGCTGCGGCGACGCGTCGGTGGGGGTGCGGTCGGCGACCGGCGCACTGTGATCGGTGGTCGGCCGGGTGAGTTCGCCGACCGGCCGCGACGGGTCCGTCGTCCGGATCCCGACATCTCCGGTACGACCGCCGGACGTCGGGTGGGCGGGCTGACGCGGGCCACCTCCGCCGCCTCCGCCGTCCCCACCGCCCGTCCCGCTGACCAGGTTCGTACGCTGCGGGACGTCGGTGCTGGGCAGCTGCGCGAGGGGCGTGTGCGGGGCGGACGGCTCGGACCGGATGACGTCCCCGTCGACCACGTGCGGGGCGGGCGACTGGGTGCTGTCCCGGGAGAGAACCGTCCCGTCGGCGCCGATGCTCCCACCGTCGATCCGGGTGCCGCTGCCGTCGACCCGCTGCCAGGACGCGCCGTACTCGCTGTACGTGACCTGCAGCCCGTCGGCCCGGTCGAACGCGCCGATCCCCTCGGGGAGCACCACGACGTCGTGGCCGATCCGCAGGGTGCTCCCGACGTTGACGGCCTCCATCTTGTTCTGCGCGCCGAAGATCGCGCCGGCCTTGGCGCCCTCGGCCCCGCCGTGCAGGATCTCGGTGACGTTCGCCCCGGTGATGTTCGTGAGGTCGAGCTTGCCCTGCGCGGCGAGCGTCGCCGCCGACATGCCCGCGCCGACCACCCCGCCGCCGACGATGTGCCCGGTGATGCCGCCGAACATCGAGGCGCCGAAGACACCGCCCTGGAGCGTGGACATGCCCAGCTGCCCCAGGTCGAGGCTGGCCCGCTCGCCACCGGCGATCTGGTACATCTGACCGAGCAGGTCACCGGCGCCCATGAAGCCGGCGCCGAAGGCCACCCGGGTGCCCACGTACTTGGCCAGCTCCCGGCTGAACGTGGTGGCGGCGATCTCGCGGGCCGCGTACTGGCCCAGCGCCTCGCGGCTGACCTGTTCGAACACCTCGTTGCCGGCCATCCGGGTCAGCGAGGTGCCGGCCGCGCGTCCGGCGAGGTCGGTGCCGACCCGGGCGCCGAACTTACGGAGCAGCTGCTCCTCGATCTCCTTCGCCAGCTGGTTTCGGGCGGCGAGCAGACCACGCCCGGCGAGCCGACGGGACTCCAGCCCGGCCTCGCGGCCGAGCTGGCGGAGCAGCTCGCGGTTGGTGGCGCTGCGCAGCCACTGCCCGGCCATCCGGTCGGCCACCGAGCGGGCGATCACGTTGCGGGGCAGGACGCCGCGCGCGAAGGTGGTGCCGCCCTGCCGGAGCAGGGTGGGCAGGGTGTGCCGCATGAGCGTGGGCAGCTCGTGCCGGATCAGGTTCGGTAGCTGGGTGGTGACCAGGCGGGGCAGTTGGGTGCGGACCAGATTGGGCAGCTGGGTACGGACCAGGGTGGGCAGCGCCCGGGTCACCAGCGCGGTCGCCTCGGCGAGCGCCGCGCGTACCGAGATGCTGCCGATCGCGCGCATCGCGTTGCTGGCCGCGGCGCCGATCGCCGCGCGACAGGCGGCGAAGGCCCCCGGGATTCCGGCGGTGGAGAGGCCGAGCGACGGAATGGCCGCGGCGACCAGCATGAAGAGCGAGACCGCGAGCATGATCAGGCCGATCAGGGCCATGAACTTCATGAGCTCGACCTGCAGCCCGTAGCTCTGTACGGCCTGCTCCATCGAGGCGAGCGTGTCGACCGATCCGGCCAGCGACTCGATGTACTTGTACCACTGCTCGGCGAAGGCGGCCGACGCGCCGTCACCGGACCAGTTGTTCAGGATGCCGTCGGCCGCGTGTGCGGCCTCCTCGTAGAACGTCCCGAGTGCCTCGGTGGCGTCGGCCCAGGTGTCGGCCAGGTCGTAGACGGCGCCGATGTCGGACTCGGGGATCTTGCCGATCAGGATCTCGCCGACGGTGGAGCGCACCCCGGGGATCGCGGCTTCGAGGTCGGAGAACCACTCCAGAATCTCGGCGAGCGCGTGGTCACTGTCGCTCACGCGCAGTCCTCTCCTTCACCGCCGTGCTTCACGACGGGGCCACGGTCAGCTGCGGCCACCGGCCCGGTTGATCTGGTCGCGGTTGTCGTCGTCGGTGCCGGTGTAGCTCCACATGGCGTCGGCGGCGTACTTGCCGAGCTGGACCATCGCCTCGCCCAGTTTCGGCATGCTGCTCTTGACGGCCTCGTTCATCGGCTGCGCGCCACCGCCGGGCACCTCGATCGACTTGTGGTACGTCTTGAGGAACTCCTCGACGAACTCGTCGCCGCGGGGCAGCGTGCCGTGCCCGGACTCCATGGCCGTGACCGCGTCGAGCTTCGACGTCATGGTCGAGGCGAGCGACTGACCGCTGGCGCTGATGCGGTTGGCGATGCCGATGATGTCGGCGACGCTGGACTTGATCTCGACGAAGCTACTCATCGTCGTCCCCCTTCACGAGCACGTCGGCGTCGTGGCTGTGCAGCAGCTTCTGCAGCTGGTTCCCGCCGGGCGCGATGCGCCGCAGGTCGGGGGCGAGGCTGCCGTCGAGGATCTCCTTGGACTGCTCGGCGGCGTCCTCGACGGCCAGTCGGACGGTGGCCACGATCGTCGCCGCCAGCGCCTTCGAGTTGGGGTGCCGGAAGACCCGCGGGTCGATCTCGAGTTCGAGCAGGTGACCTCGGGGCCCGACCACCGCCTTGATGGTCTGGTCGTCCGACCAGGCCGTGCCGGTGACCTTGAGCATCTTGCTCTGCACCTCGTCCATTCCGGACCAGGCCTTCTTGAGGTCACCGATCATGGCGCTCAACGCGCCGAAGTTCGGTCGCTCCTCCATCGCCCCTCCCCCAAGGTCGCCGACGGAAGCCTATCGAAATCCCTGCCGTCCGACCGCCCCGCTGGTGCCGCGATGCGGGTCGCCGGTGGCGCTACGACCGGGCCGGCCGCCTCCACCGTGGATGGAGGCGGCCCGTCCCGCCCGTCACATGCCGGCGGCGATCGCCTGATCGACCTGCTGCATCCGCTCGGCCGAGGCACCGAGCTTGACACCGACGCGCATCAGCGCGCTCTTGATCTCTTCGGCGCCCTGGTTCCACTTCTGCTGGGCCTCGTTGCAGGCCTGGCCCGCGGCACCCTGCCAGTCCGCGGCGAAGAGCTGCTGGAACTGGCCGTACAGGTCCTGGAGAGCACCGTCCATGTGGCCCTGGTAGGTGCCGATGGCCGTCGCCACGTCCGAGATCTGGCCGAAGTTGTAAGTGATGGGACTGGTCACTGATTTCTCACCTCTCGCTCGTCGCTTGCGGCCTCAGCCACGCAGGATGCTCATCACGCTGGTGTCGCCGGTCTCGGCGGCGGCGTTACGGATCTCGGTCGCCGCGTCCTCGTCGTTCATCCCGTACTGCGTCGCGGCGTTGGTCATCTTGCCGGACAGCTCGTCGAGCGCCGTGATGATCGTCCGCAGACCGTCGTTGAGCTGAACTGACACGTCCTGCAGGGCGTTGTTCGCCGAGCCCCGCATTCCCCCGCCGCCCAGGGTCTGGATCCGCTCGATGAGCTGAGCCATTCCCTGCGCGAGACCCTCACCGGTGTCGTTGCACCGCTGCGCCATCGCGTTGAGCTGTTCCTGGGTGGCGTGAACCTGACCCAGTCCTGGAGTGTCGGTCAAGGTGGACTCACCCGCTCCTCTGCTCGCGCCCCCCGTTCAGGGAAGCGTCCCCTTGATGTGGTGGCCTAGTACGGCCGATGCTGACGGTAGCGTCCCGTGCCGAATCGGGCTACCTCGATCGGTCCGATGTGGTGGATGATGACAGGTCGTGACCGTTCGCCGTTACCCGCGCGTTGCTGACAGAAGCTAGTCTGGGCATCGATCTGTGCACACTCGGGCGGGGGCCCGCCGCACCAGGGGAGGGTCGGTGGCGGAGGAAAATCCTTACCAGCGGGAGACTGATCTCAACACCCGCACGGACTGGCTCGCCGATCAGAAGCCGGTCGACGTCGACATCGACGGCATGGTCGACTACGGCAAGAACATGGTCACCATCCAGGAGAACCTGCAGAACCACGGTGGCCAGTTGAGCCTGCTGGCGGAGCTGCCGAACAGCGCCTGGGAAGGCGCGGTGCTGCCCGAGGCCGGATACATCAAGGGCCAGATGGCGGGCAACTACGGCGAGCTGCAGCGCTACATCACCTACCTGGGCACGGCGCTGACCAACACCGGCATGGCGGCACAGACCATCGCCGACGCCTACTCCTCGACCGACGGCTTCTCCGCGGCGTCGCTGGACGCGGTGCGGTTCGCCTTCGGCGACGCGAACGCGCCGCGGCCGCCGGGCCTGCCCCCCTTCGTCACCGGCAAGACCTACTGGGACCAGCAATTCGAGTCGTTGTCCGCGACCGACCAGGGCGGGGGCGGGGAGCAGCAGAAGTTCACCGACACCGGCCAGCCGACGGTCAACCCCGACGGGAGCGTCACCCACACGTCGCTCGCCGAGGACGGCAGCGTGCGTACTCTCACCACCCAGACGCTGCCGGGCGGCGGGACGTTGACCACGATCGTCACCAAGGACCCGTCCGGCAAGGTGACCAGCACCAGCAGCAGCCGGACCACCACGGTCGTGCGGGACGACTCGACGATCACCACGACCACCAACTACGACGCGAACGGCAAGACGACCGGCGGCAGCCGGCAGACCACCACGTACGGCGAGGACGGCAGCAACAGCCGGACCGACGAGCAGCTGGACGCCGAAGGCGAAACGACGTCCAGGTCGGTCGACCGGCAGAACGCCGACGGCACCCGGCACGTCACGGAGAGCGACGGCGAGGGCAACGTCACCCAGGAGCTGCACGTCGGGCAGAACACCGACGGGGTGGATCCCAGCGAGGTCTGCGACTCGCCGACCAGGAACGCCCTGGACGAGATCAAGCGGCACGACTACGGCATCTGAGCCAGGGAGGAAAGACGCCATGGCGGACTACTGGGGTGCCCGCGCGATCTATCCACACGGCGGCCCCAGCGGCGAGGGCACCCGCTACGTCACTCCGCCGCAGCAGACCGATCTGCAGTTCACCCCACCCCCGTCCGACGAGGGCGGGGCCACGATCGAGGCGGTTCGCCAGCAGGTGTTGGGCCAGCACCCGGAGGACATCTCCGCGCTGGCCGACCAGTGGCAGAACGCCTACAACCTGCTGCAGAGCATCCACCAGCAGCTCTTCAACGCCAGCCAGGCGCTGCACGACGAGACCTGGAAGTCACCGCAGGCGCGGGACGCCTTCCTGCAGGCTGGTCCGGGTAAGACCCTGGCCTACCTCGACGAGTGGATGGACGCCACGCTCAACAACGTCGCCGCGCTGCGGGCGATGGTGGGCATCGCCCGCGACTCCCGGGCGGAGATGGACCGGCTCTGGACGGAGTACCAGAACGCCATCGACGACGCCAAGAACGCGGACGGCTGGACACAGTTCTCCGAGGGCTTCAAGCAGGGCTTCACCCTGGGTCTCTACGACGGTGAGAAGGGCATCCAGGCGGCCGAGGCCGAGGCGGTCCAGGAGAAGCAGAAGGAGTACAACCGCAAGGCACAGCAGTTGGCCCACCAGACGGCCAACGAGTACTTCGACACCATGAGCAAGGTGAGCGGCGGGCACGGTCCGCCGTTCTTCCCGATGGACGCCGTGCTCAACCTGGTGGGTCACCCGCCGTGGCGCGGCCCGACCGGGGTTCCGCCGGTGGCACCCCCGCCGGTCGCGCCTCCGCCGGTTGCGAAGCCGCCCGTCGCGAAGCCGCCCGTGCCGGTCAAGGCGGTGCCCAGGCCGACCGATCCGGCGGAGATCCAGAAGCAGATCCTGGAGAAGATGCAGCCGCCACCGACGGTGGTGACCCCGACGCCGACGCCGTCGGTGGCCCCGCCGCCGGTCGCGACGCCCCCCATGGTCGTGCCTCCGCCGGTCCGGACCGGCCCGCCGGCGACGAGCGTGCCGCGGCCCAGCGTGACGCGTCCGCCGGGGCTCGACGGGCTGAACGCCGCTGAACGCGGCGCGATGCGCAACGGGGTGATCCGGGGCGGCACGGGCGCGCCCGTGGCGGAGCCACCGCAGGCCTCGCTGCGCTCCCCCGGCGCCACCGCCACCCCACCCCCGGCCGGTGGACGGTCCGCACCGCCGAACGCCTTGCGCTCGCCGGGGGCGTCGGCGAACGCCACGCCGCCGCCGGCCGGAACCCGGGGCAATCCCGGCCAGACGGGTGCCCCGCCGGCGTCGACCACGCGTCGGCCGGGTGCGCCCGGCACGACGAGCGAGTCCACCACCGGCCGTACGCCGGGCCGGCCAGGGGCGCCCGGTGCCGAGCAGTTCGCGCCGCGCAGCAACGCCACCGCCCCGCCGGTGCTGCAGAATCGGCAGCCCACGAAGGGCCGGCCGGGGACGGGACTGCCCTCCGACGGGCACGGCAGCTCGACGCCGACCCGCCCGGGCACCTCCCCATCGGTGCTGGGCAACTCGGCCAAGGGCGGCAGCACGCCACCGGCGACGCCGGCCCGGTCGAGGCGGGACCAGGAGCGTACGACCCGGCCCGTGCAGCCGGGCGGCGAGTGGCTGGGCGACGGTCAGCCGGAAGGTGTCGCGCCGGTGCTCGACGGGCCGGTGGCGCCGCCGACGGGTGCGCGGGTGTCCCGGCTGGAGGAGGTGCCGAGCAGCCTGCGGGGCCGTCCGGCGGCGAGCGGGCCGGCGCGTCCGGCCCGCGGTGGCCAGGCCGTTCCTCCGGAGCTGGCGAAGCGCCGGACGAGCATCCCCGAGCAGGCAGCACACCGGGACGAGCAGGACGAGCTGAAGATCGTCACGGACGAGCAGGCGTTCAGCGTGGAGACGCCGGGCGGCGGGGTCGTCGGTCGGCAGGCGGAGGACCGCTCGTACCGGCCGGAGCCGAAGACCGCGCTCGGCGGCGGTAACTGAGTGACGCGTTCCCGGCCGGCTCGCCGGCCGGGAACCGTCAGCTCCAGCTGTTGCCCGTCAGCTTCTCGTAGACCTCGACGTAGCGGGCCCGGGTCGCCTCGACCACCTCGGTCGGCACGTCCGGCGCGGGCGCCTGCTTGTTCCAGCCGCTGTTGACGGCCCAGTCCCGCACGTACTGCTTGTCGTAGGAGAACTGGACCCGCCCCGGCTGGTACGACTCGGCCGGCCAGAAGCGGGACGAGTCCGAGGTGAGCAGCTCGTCGCCGAGGAGCAGGCTGCCGTCCGGCGCCCAGCCCAGCTCGAGTTTCGTGTCGGCGATCAGGATGCCCCGGTCGGCGGCGATCTCGGCACCGCGGCGGTAGACGTCGATGGTGATCTGACGCAGCCGCTCGGCGAGCGACTCACCGACCTTGGCCACCACGTCCGCGTAGGTGATCGGTTCGTCGTGCTCGCCGGCCGGCGCCTTCGTGGACGGCGTGAAGATCGGCTCAGGCAGGATCGAGGCCTCGCCCAGGCCCCGGGGCAGCTGAACACCGGAGACCATGCCGGTGCGCTCGTACTCCCTGAGCCCCCCGCCGGTGAGGTACCCGCGCGCGACGCACTCGACCGGCACCATCTCCAGCCGTCGGCAGCGGATCGCCCGGCCGGCGAACTCGGCGGGCACGTCGCTGGCCGAGATGACGTGGTTCGGTACCAGATCCGACAGCTGCTCGAACCACCAGAGCGAGAGCGCCGTGAGCAGCTTGCCCTTGTCGGGAATGGGTGTCGGCAGCACCACGTCGTAGATCGAGATCCGGTCGGAGGCGACCAGGATCAGGTCGTCGCCGTCGGCGTACACGTCCCGGACCTTGCCCGAGTGCAGAAGTTCCACGCGGCCTAGTAGACCACGCGGCACACGTACGGCGGTCAGGGTGGCCCGAGCGCATCGATGCGTACGCCAGTGGTGCGCGGCGGCTCTGCCCGGACGGACGTTGACACCTTCGGGCGGTGCCTGCGTGAATGATCCGATCGTCCCCAACGTCTCGTCCCGGGAGTCCCGCGTGCCCGTTTCCCGACCGCCGGTGCCGGCAGCCGACCCCGGCCGGCGCCGCGTGCTCGCCGCGCTACTGGGTGCGCCGTTCCTCGCGGCCGGCGGGCTCACGGGCTGCACCTCCGGGCCGGCCACGACCCCCACCGGGGACGGGCCGATCGAGTTGTCGGTCTTCTGGTGGGGCGGACCGGACCGCGCGAAGCTGACCGAGCAGGCGCTGCGTCTCTACAGCGAACGCAACCCGCGGGTGAGTTTCCGGGTGACCTGGCAGGGCATCGACGGCTACTACGGGCGGCTGGCCACCCAGGCCGCCGGCGGCAACGTGCCGGACCTGATCCAGCTGGACGACAGCATCCTGACCGAGTACGCCGATCGGGAGATCATCCGCGACCTCACCGACCACGTCGCGGACAACCGGCTGGATCTGCGCAACCTTCCCCAAGGGCTGGCCCAGTACGGCCAGGTGGCGGGCCGGACGATGGCGGTGGCCGCCGGGCAGACCGCCGCAGCGGTGATCTTCAACCGGGACCTGCTGAGTGAACTGCGGGTACCCGAGCCACGCACCGGAATGTCCTGGGACGAGTACGTCGACTGGGCCGAGCAGGTGACGGAGGCGAGCAGGGGGCGGGTGGCCGGCAGCACGGATCCGTCCGGTGACTACCGGGCGTTGTGGCTCTGGCTGCGGGGGCGCGGCGGGGAGTTCTACCGGGGCCGGCAGCTCGCCTTCGGTGTGGAGGAGCTGGTCGGCTGGTTCGAGCTGTGGCGTCGGGCGCGCGCCGGGCGAGCCACCCCGAGCGCCGCGCTGGTCGAGCAGACCGACAGCGGCGAGCCGGCCCAGCAGCTCGTCGTGTCGGGGTTGACCGCCGCCTCCTTCGCCTGGTCGCACCAGCTGCCCGAGCTGCAACGCCTCACCCGGGCCGGGCTGGGGCTGATCGCCTTTCCCGGCTCCCCCACCAGTCAGTGGCCGCGGGCCTCGATGTACTGGGCGGTCTTCCGGGGAAGCCGCGACCCCGAGACGGCGATCGACGTGATCAACTTTCTGACCAGCGACGTCGCGGCGGGAGCCCTCCTAGGGCACGAGCGCGGCCTCACCCCGAACCAGGCCGTCCGGCGGGCTGTCGAGGGCAGCATCACCGATCCGGCGCAGCGGCGCGCCGCCGCCCTAGGTGGCCTTCTGGGCGCGGCCCCCGGCCCCGCCCCGGCGCCACCGCCGCGGGGGCACGCCCAGGTTCGCAGCCTGCTGGTCGCGGCGGCCGAGAGCGTCCGCTCCGGTGACAGCGGCGCCCGGGCGGCCGCGACCCGCTTCCTGGCCCAGGCCGACGCTGCCCTGACCAGCTGAGCCGGCCGGGGGCGGCACCGCGACGTCACACGTCGGCGCCGCCGCGTCGGTCAGCGCCGCGGACCGCGACGGTTGCGGGTCAGGCGTAGCAGCAGGAGGACGATCACCACGACGACCGCGAGGCAGCAGAGCGCCCCGAGGAAGCCGAAACCGATTCCGCCCCGCGAACGCCGTCGCGCGGCCTCCACCACCAGCTCGCCCGTCCCGGTCGACGCCCACGCGGCCACCGGTACGAACACCGAGAGCACGACCGCGCCGAGGACCGCGCCGAGTCGGCTCCACCACTTGCCGAAAGAAGACATGCTGACATCCTCGCCGAAGGCCGCAACCAGGGCAGCATCGGTGCCTAGAAGGTCCCGGCCGGGACGGCCACCGCCCCCGACGCTCGGTCGACGCGCCGGGCGTCGAGCCCGGTCAGCCGCAGGAGAGGCCGTCGAAGTCGTCCTCGTCGGCGCGAGTCATCTCGAACGTCAGCGGCGGCGAGTCCGACCCGGTGGTGGTGCCATCGGCGCCGAGCGTGGTCAACGAGGTACGGATTCGCACCAGATCGCCGTCCCACTCGCCGTGGAGCTCGTTCAGCTGTGGCCCCGGGCCTTCGATCTCTGATCGGGTGTGCAGCGAGAAGCGGGTCCCGCGGTAGTTACGGGCGTCTCCCCACAGCTCGTAGGTCTCGGTCCGCCCCGCGGCGCAGACCTTGGCGACGCCCACCATGCCGGGGCAGTCGCCACAGCGGTCGGTCGCGCTCGGCGGGTCGTCGTCGAGGCGCAGCACGATCCGTCGATCGTCGGCCGGCCCGTACGGCACCGTGCCCTGCCAGTGACCCGTCAGCGCCGGCCGGCCCGGCAGGGAGAGGGCCCACGGATTCGCGGCCCAGTGCAAGCCGTAGACAGCGCCGACACCGACGACGATCAGCGCGGTGAACAGGACGAAGAAGCGTAGCTTGTTGGGCTTGCGACGCCCCTGCGGTCGGACTGCCATCCGGATCTCCTTCAGGTTGCCCACACCGTACGCGCCACGCCCCTGGCCCGCCGTCCCGCAGAGACCTCCGGATACGAAAGAACCCGGCCCCCCAACCGGGGAACCGGGTTCTTCTTCTCTCGTAGCGGGGACAGGATTTGAACCTGCGACCTCTGGGTTATGAGCCCAGCGAGCTACCGAGCTGCTCCACCCCGCGTCGGTGAAGACAACTCTACCCCATCCTCTGCAGGCCCGTTCGGTGGGCCCAAGATTCGCTCAGGCACCCCTTCGAGAAGGGCTGCCACCTGCGAAAACGGTTCAGCGGTCACACTCCAGGGCGGCCAGGTCGACCGCGTCCGCCATCGCCTGCATCCCCTTGTCGTTGGGGTGCAGGTGATCCCCGCCGTCGAAGAACGGCAGCATCCGCTGCGGGTCGTACGGACTGCGGGTGATCCGGTCGAAGTCGACGACCGCGTCGAACTCGCCGCCGCGCCGGATCCAGTCGTTGACCGCCTGGCGCACCGCCTCGCCGGCGTCGTCGTACTCGGACCAGCCCTTGAACGGCATGACCGTCGCACCGACGACGCACTTCCCCGCCGCGTGCACCCGTTCGACGATCTCCCGGTACCCGGCGATCAGGTCGTCGGCCGTGACACCGCTGTGGGCCTTGAGGTCGTTGATCCCCTCGAACAGGACAACCGTCTCCACCCCCGGGTGCGAGAGCACGTCCCGGTCCAACCGGCGCAGGGCTGCCTCACCGGCGCCGTCCGCGAGCACCTTGTTGCCCGAGATGCCCTCGTTGGCCACACCCTTCACCCCGCCGGTCTGCGCCGCCTGGAGCCGTCGGGAGAGATAGTCGGGCCAGCGACGGTTCTCGTCCTGGGTGGAGGCCCAGCCGTCGGTGATGGAGTCACCGAGGAGCGCCACCGCGCCGACCTCGACCGAGGTCTCCACGGTGACGGCGTCCAGCCAGTACCAGGAGCTGATCCGATCGGTCCAGCCGGTGGCCTCCTCCTGCGCCGCATGGTCGCCCGAGGCCGCGTACGACGTCTGCATCGCCATTCCGTGTCCGGTCGTCGGCCCCTGCGCACCCGTGACGTACAGGCTCACGACCAGGTCGACCTGGGCGGCCAACCGCCCGGGCAGTGGATCGCTGTAGACGGTCCCACCGGCCGGTACGACGACGGAGCCCTGCCCGCCGAACGTCAGCCGACGGTTGCTCCCCCGCACCAGCTCCGCACCCTGCCGCTGCAGCCCGAGGTAGGCGCTCGCGAAGGTCACCGGGTGCTCGCCGAAGGCGTTGGTCAGGCGGATGCGCGGCTTCGACCCGCCGACGCTGGTGCGTACGACCAGCCGGTAGCTGCGGTCCGCGGGCCCGGCGCCCTGCCGATCGGCGCTGGCCCCCCACGTGATCACGGAGTGTCGATCCGTCCGGGTCGTCGCCGGGCCGCCCGCCGCGACAGATGCCGCCGGCGGGTCGGCCGGGACCGACGGCCGGGCCTGCACCGCCGTCGCGGTCGTCAGGGGTACGCAGACCGCGGCGACCGCCGCGACGACGACCGACGAGCGGCGGCGGCGAGCGCCCCGTCCGACGTGGTTGTCCCGTGCCCTCACCGGAAGCTCCGCAGCGTGACCGACTCCCCCGGGCGGAGCGTGACCTGCCGCGACCGGCCACCGGCGACGACCGTCGTGGCGCGCCCGCCGACGCTGGTCAACGTCGCCCGGGTGACCGCGCCGTCCTTCCAGGCCACGTCGACGACGAAACCACCGCGTACGCCCACCCCGGAGACCGCACCGGAGGCGGCCCAGGCGGCGGGGAGCGCGGGCAGCAGTTCGACGTGGTCCGGTCGCGAGTAGACCAGCATCTCCACCACGGCGGCGGGGGTGCCGAGGTTCGCGTCGATCTGGAAGATGCCGCGGCCCGGGTTCGTCTCGTAGATGTCGAAGAGGTTCATGGCGGTGCCGTTGCTACCGTTCGTCGACGGCTTCAGGTTGTTGACCAGCAGCTGGTAGGCCTTCTCCGCGTCCTTCAGTCGTGCCCAGCAGAGGCTCCGCCACGCGTTGGCCCAGCCGTAGCTGTTCATGCCCCGCGCGGTGAGCAGGGCGGTCGCTCCGGCGACGATCTCCGGGGGCGTCGAGTCGTCGGGGCGGATCCGGTCGCCGGGAAAGAGGCCGATGAGCGGGGAGAGGTGCCGGTGGGTGGTCTCACCGAGGTTGTCCGGCGACATCCACTCCTGGAGCCAGCCCGTGGTCGGGCTGACCTCGGGCAGGTACAGGCGCCGGCGCAGGCCGTCGACGGTCTCGCCGTGGCCGGTGTCCCGGCCGAGCAGCCGGGTCGCCGTGCGGTAGTTCTCGAAGAGGTTCCACACCAGCTCCTGGGCGTAGGTGTTGCCCCTGGTGTCCTGCGGGCCGTGCTCGGGCGACCAGTCGCTGTCGGCGACCAGCACCTCGCGGGTGACACCCGCCGCGTCGGTGACGGTCATGGTGACGAGGCGGGTCTCCCAGAACTCCACGGCGCCCTTGAGCAGGGGGAAGATCTTCGCCAGGTAGGCGCGGTCCTGGACGTACTCGTAGTGCTCGAAGAGGTTCTGGCAGAGCCAGGCGTTCCCGGCCGGGTGCCACCACCATCCGCTGCCGCCGTAGGGGTTGGTGGAGAAGGCCACCGTCCAGCCGGCCACCCTGCCGCTGGAGTTGCGGAACCGGTTGGTCGGAGTGTTGAAGAGCCGCCGGGTGACGTCCGTCCAGGCGGGCAGCTGCGCGACGCAGTAGTCGGCGAGGGCGTCGAAGCAGTCGGAGAGGCCGGCGCGGTCGGCGAGCCAGTAGCTCATCTGGATGTTGACGTCGGTGTGGTAGTCCCCCATCCAGTCCGGGTCGTTGCCGTCCAGCCACGGCCCCTGCAGGCCCATCGGCAGGCTGCCTCGGGAACCGGAGATCGTCAGGTAGCGCCCGAACTGGACGTACGCGGCCTCCAGCTCCGGGTCTGGCACGTTGTCCCGCCAGCGCGCCGCCAGCCGGCCCCAGGTGTCGAGCTCGCGCTGCGCCGGCGACGACGTACCGAGGTCGAGGTCGAAGCGCTCGAAGAGCGGACGGAAGTCGGCGACGTGGGTGTGCAGCAGATCGCGGAGGGACTCCCGGGCCGCGGCCAGGACCTTCGCCCGGGCCAGGTGCTCGGGCTCGACCGACGGGTCGCGGAATCCGGTGCCGGCGTCCGGGGCGTAGTTGGTGCCGCCGCTGACGACGACCGTGAGGTCCCGGCAGCCGGTGAACGTGATCGAGTTGCCCTGGACCGCGACCGTGCCGCTGCTGCTGTGGGCGGTGACGGCGGCGCCGTACCTCAACCCGTTGGCGAAGGAGGCGCCGAACGACGCGCACCGACCGCCGGCGGTGGTGGCCTCGCCGTGGGTGCCGGCCAGCGAGACGGTGCCGGTGTAGGTGCCGCGCCCCTCCCGGCTGAAGTGGAGCACGATGGCGTCGTCCGGGCGGCTGGCGAAGATCTGCCGGCGGTAGCTGCCCCCGTCGATCTCGTACGTGGTGCCGACCAGGCCCTGGGCCAGGTCGAGCGTACGGCGGTAGTTGTCGACGACGCCCAGGTCGTGCTCGGGGATGTCGACGGTGAGCGTCCCCAGCAGCGTCAGCGAGCCGAAGTCGTCCCGCCCGTAGGGAAACTGCCCGTCGCTCTGGAGAGTGTCGTTGAGCCCCCCGGTCCAGAGGGTGGCGTCGCTGATCGTCAGGAGCTCGCGGGCGGGGTCGTTGCTGGCGAGGGCGCCGAGACGCCCGTTCCCGACCGGCAACCCCTGCTCGATCATGGAGTTGGCGGAGCCGGGCGCCGACCACCAGAGCTGGTTGCGTGCCGCGTCGCCCGGGGAGAGCAGCGGGGATTCGGTGGGGCGCCGGGGTGCCGCCGAGGCGGCGAACGCCGGTACGCCGCCGAGGGCGGTGGCCAGGCCGGAGGTGGCGGCGAGGGCCAGGAAGCCGCGGCGGCTCGGACGGAGGTCGCGCGATTCGGTGTTCCGGAAATCCATGTCGGTGCTCCAACTCCGGCGTTCGGCGGATGCGCGGGTCAGGACGGGGGCGGCGGGTGTGGCGGCCCGGCGGGAGGCGGGGCCCGGCCGTCGACGACCGGGCCCCGCGCGTCGTGTCAGGGGGTCCGCGGTACGTCGATCCGGTCGATGTCCGGCGCGTACCAGTCGGCGCTGTCGAAGGTGACCGTGTTGACGCCCGCCTTCAGAGCGAGCTGGACGCTGACGGTCGCGACCGTGCCCCAGTCGCCGGTGGCGGGGAACTTGAGGCTGGTGCCGTTGCCGTCGTTGGAGTAGACGGTCACCGACCGGGCGTCGCCGCTGACGTACGCCACGTTGATCGTGTAGATCCCCGCCTTCCGCACGGTGACGCCGTTGATCTGCACCTTGCCGCCGAGGTAGAGGTTGCCGACCTTCTGGCCGCCCGAGCAGGCGTCGCAACCGTTCACGGACGCGTTGCCGCTCAGGGTGTTCGTGCCGGCCTCGGCCTCGTAGCTGGTGGTGACCAGTTCGGTGCCGCCGGGGCGGACGGTGAAGAGCCGGGAGCCGTGCGCGGGCAGGGTCGCGGTGATCTTGTTCTGGTACGTGCCGAGGTTCTTCCGGTTCCACAGGTCGCGCACCGAGGCCTTGCCGGTGAACCCGAAGGAGGCCCAGTCGGCGGTGACGGCCGCCGGCGCTTCGGCGAGGTTGAACAGCGCGATCGTCCGGCTGCCGTCGGGGTTGTGCGTACCCCAGACCTGCTGGTCGCCGGCGGGCGTGACCGGACGGGCGGGCGGGCCACCGTTCTGGTCGACGGCGATGACCTCGCGGTTGGTCAGCAGCGAGAGCCCGTACTCGTCGAGGCGGGTGAGGTCGTCGCCGGTGTAGAGCGGGGACTTGGAGATGGCCCACAAGGTCGTGTACGTCTGCCGCTCGGCGTTGGTGAGGCCGTCCATCACGCCGTTGCCGACGTTGAGCGAGTCGAGGTCGTTCCAGCCGCCGGGGCCGGCCCAGCGGCTCCAGGCCGGTGCGTCGTCGAACCGGTCGTCGACCGAGTTCTCCCAGGTGACCAGGGTGTTGCAGTAGCACTCGACGTCGGTGTCGATTCGCCAGCCGTTGGAGTAGCGCTTCCAGTCGGCGGCGTGGTTGATGTCGAGCGACCAGGAGAGTTCGAGGTGGATCGGGCGGCCGGTCGCGGCGATGGCCCGCTGCCAGGCGGCCACGTCGGCGATGTTGTCGTAGTTGTCGCCGGACTTGAAGGAGCCCGGTCCCACACCGTCGAGCTTGAGGAAGTCGTACCCCCAGTCGGCGAACATCTGCGCCTGCGAGTCGATGTACCGCTGGGCGCAGGGGTTGTCGAAGTTCAGCTTGTAGGCGCTGTCCCAGCCGTTGGTGGTACGCAGGTCCGGGTAGACGATGTCGGCGGTGGTGCAGTCCGGCGCGTTCCAGAGCGGCGCCGCGCCCTCGACGTACGCCTCCTTCTCCAGGCCGACGGGCAGGTAGATACCGGCCTTCAGCCCCTTGGCGTGGATGTCGTCGGCGACCGCCTTCATCCCGCGCGGGAAGCGCGACGGTTCGGGGGTCTGCCGGGCGTACTCGTCGAACCTCGGTTTCCAGGCGAAGTCACGCCACCAGCCGGCGTCGATGTTCACGTACTCGTAGCCGTACGGCTTCAGCTTGCGCGCCAACGCGTCCGCCTGCTTCAGCACGTTCGACTCGGTCAGGTAGCTGTAGTCACCGTCCGGGTTCAGGCCCGGGTACTTCGAGGACTGCATGCTCCAGCTGGTCCACCCCATGTAGGGGCGGGCCGCGACGTCGCCGTCCGCGTCGACGTCGGCGTCGACGTCGGCCGAGGTGACCGCCGCGCCGCCCGGTACCGCTGCCACCGGCGAGGCGGGGGTGGCCTGCGCCGGGACGACTCCCGCGCCGAGTGTCCCGGCCAGCGCCGCGGCCACGACGGCCACGCCTGTGCGGTACCGGGAACCTCTGCTGGTTCTCATCATCAACCTCCTGGTGGCGGGTGGTGCCGGCGTCGACGGGGCCGGGGCCGGCCCCGAGGGGTCAGGGAAGGACGAGCGACTGGATGCTCACCGCGGCGGCCCCGCGGGCCCACTCCTCGAAGGGCAGCGGGCGGATCGTGACGGGGCAGCGGGCGGCCGCGCCGAAGGCCTGGCGTTCGAAGCTCGCCCGGATCGGAGCGTCGAACAGGTCGTAGGCGGCCAGCCCTTCACCAGAGACGACGATCCGGCTCGGACCCACGAGGTTCGCCACGGCCGCGATGCCGCAGCCGATCGCGTCGCCCGCTCGCGCGAAGACCGAGCGGAGCCCCTCGTGGCCGCCGCGCGCCAGGGCCACCGCCTCGTCGAGGGTGAGGTCCGGCTGGCCGGTTCGTTCCCGGGCCTGCGCCACGATGGCGTCCGTGCCGGCGATCGACTCCACGCAGCCGCGCCCCCCGCAGTGGCAGTCGGGGCCGGTCGCGTCGACGACGACGTGCCCGATCTCGCCGGCCACCCCGTACGAGCCGGAGACCAGTCGCCCGTTGACGACCAGGCCGCAGCCGATGCCGGTGCCGACGGTGACGAGGGCGAACGACTCGGCCCCCACCCCTTCGCCGAACCAGTGTTCGGCGGCGGTCAGCGCCTTGACGTCGTTCTCGACGGTGACGGCGAGGCCGGTCAGCCGGGCGGCCCGCTCGCCCAGCGGCACGTTCCGCCAGTGCAGGAACGGCGAGTAGCGGACCAGACCACTGGTGTGGTCCACGTCGCCGGAGAGGGAGAGCCCGAGCCGACGGAGGCGGGGGCGATGTTCGGGCAGCGTGTCGAGCAGTCCGTCGACGAGCAGACCGACCTCGGCGAGCACGGATTCGACGTCGGGACCGCTGAGCGGGCGGCGGGCGGTGGCCCGCACCTGGGCGCAGAGGTCGCAGATCACCCCGATCAGCTCGTCAGCGGTGATCTTCACACCGACGAAGAACTCGCGGTCGGCCCGGACGGCCAGTGGACTGGCCGGGCGCCCGGCGCCCGGGCCGCTGCGCTCCGTGGCGGCGAGTTCGTGCAGGTAGCCCAGTTCGATGAGCGGGCGGGCCGCCTTGGTCACCGCGGCGGAGGAGAGCCCGAGCCGGCGGGCGAGGCCGACCCTGCTCACCGGGCCCTCGGTCAACACCGTCGTGAACACCGCCGTCGCGGCCGGTGCCCCTACTGGCGAACCCGCGTCGCTGACCGGAGACATGCCCGCAAGCCTAGGTAAATATTTAACTTCTTCAAGTATTGAATTTGGCGATTGGCCGCCCTACAGTTCGCGGCGACGTGACCCCCGCAACGCCAGGTCGGACCGGTCCGCGGCAGTCCGGCCGCTGGCACGGTCGACGGCGCGACGGCCAGCCCCGCCCTCGCGCCGCACGGCAGCGCCGGTCCAAAACAATCGAGCCCGCCCCCGAGAACGGGGACGGGCTCGATCTGGTGTTTCTTCGTAGCGGGGACAGGATTTGAACCTGCGACCTCTGGGTTATGAGCCCAGCGAGCTACCGAGCTGCTCCACCCCGCGTCGGCTCGACAACGGTAGCGCACCGTCCCCCAGGTAGCAAAACGACATCGGGGCGGGTGCCGGGCCGGCACCCGCAGCGCCGGCCCGGCAGTGGATCAGTCCAGCCAGTTCGAGATGGCCCGTTCCGCACGACGGCTGTAGTCGTCGACCTGCGCCCGGTCGCTGGACGTGCCCTCCCAGCCCATCTCCCAGAGCACCGTCACCACGTCGCCGATCCGGATCACCCGGATCAACCGCAGGACCTCGCCCTCCGCCGGCTCACCCGCCTCCCAGGCCGGCTCGCGCACCTCGACGAGCACCGCCTCGTCACCGAGGTCGCCGCCGGGGAGCAGCCGGTGCCGGTCGAACCGTCCCGGTGTGGTCTCCTGCTCCGGGCACTCCCGCACCGCCCGGCGCAGGTCGGCCATCCAGTCGTCCGCCCGACCGGATCGGTGAATGGTGATGGAGTTGCGGTAGATGCCGTACGGCACCGTCGCCTCCGGCTGGTTCGGGGTCAGGTGATAGGTGAGCACCCGACTCCGGGTCTGCACCACCCGACCATCGAGGTCCGCCCCGCAGAAGTCCGGCAGAACGTCTTCCCCCTGCCGGAAAACAGGTGGTGCCGCCGTGGTCGACGCGGGCTGGGTGAAGAACGCCCGGTCCGGGATCGAGGTCGGCGTACGCGGGGCGCTGCTCGTCGAGGGCGTACCGCCGCTCGGTGCGGTCGCCGTCGCCGAGCCGACCGGTGACGGGTCGGCCCGTGACGGCGACGGGGTGACAGGTGACGGCGACGGACTGGGCGCGGTCACCGTCGGGGCCGGCGGACCGGCCGGCGGCCCCACCGGGCCCTCGTCGGCGGCGAGGACCAGCCGGGTGCCGGTGGCTGTGCCGGCGACCAGCAGCGCCACCGCCAGCACTCCCCCCGCCGCCCGTACCCGCGCCCGTCGGTCGGCCCGCCGGCGCAGCTCGCCCGGCCCGCCGAGCGGGCGGCCGTCGGCGTCCGCGGCGAGCGATCGGTAGAAGTCAGACAGATCACGCGACATCGTTGGCCTCCAGTTCCTCGGCGGCGCCGTCGGGCAGCAGCGCGGCCAGCCGCGCCCGCCCCCGGGACAACCAGGACTTCACGGTGCCGACAGGCACCTGCGTCTCCCGGGCGATCTCCTCCACCGACATGTCGACGAGGTAGTGCAGAGCGAGCGCCTGCCGTTGGGCGGCCGGCAGTTGCCGCAGCGCGTCGAGCAGCAGCACGCCGTCCTCACCGGGTGGCGGCACCACGGCCGGCGGCGGGCCGCTGCGGATGAGCGCCGCCCGCCAGCCGTTGAGCCGACGCCAGCGGTCCGTGGCCAGCCGCGCGACGACCAGGCGCAGCCACGCCTCCGGCGCCGGGTGCGTCGACATCCGCCCCCACTGCCGCCAGGCCCGGGCGTACGCCTCCTGCACCAGGTCCTGTGCCTCGACGTAGTCACCGGCGACCGCGTACCCGTACCGGAGCATCCGCCGTGACGTGCTCCGGTAGAAATCGTCGAAACTGCCTGCGTCCCTCATCTCGCCACCACGCTCCCCACGGTCATCGCCCGTATGCAGACAGGACGGACGGGCGGTGCGGGTGGTTGCAGTCGGTGACGAGTCGGAGAGACGACACAGCCCCCGGACACCGGGACCGGAGTCGGTCCACGGGCCGGGGGCTGAACTGTCGTTCCGCCGCGGTCAGCCGCCCGAGGGGGCGCCGCTGCTCGGCGGCGGGCTGCTACCGCCCGGTGTCGGCGTTCCGCTCGGCGTCGGGCTGGCCGGCGTGCCGGCGGTCGGCGTGGCCTGCGACTGGGCCGCCTCGAAGGCCTTCATCGCGTCGTCCAGCGTCTTGAGCGCCCGGCCGTACCGCTCGAAGTCGCCCGAGGCCTGAGCCGCGCGCACCTCGACGATCGCCGTCTGCACCCGGTCCGCCGCGGCGGCGAGCTCACCGGTGAGCGGCGGCGTGTCCGGCCCGGTGGGCGGCGGCGCGGGCGGGTTGTCCCCGGTGGGCGGTGGCGGCGGCGCGTTCTCCGCAGCCCGTTTGCCCTGTTCGACGAGCTGTTTGATGCCGTCGGCGAGGTTGTTCGCCAGCGCCACGAACGAACTGCCGTCGCCGTAGGAGACGAGCACCCGCTGCAACTGCGGGAACGCGTCCTGGTTGTTGCTCTTCACGTACACCGGCTCGACGTACAGCATGCCGTTGCCGAACGGGAGCGAGAGCAGGTTGCCGTACAACACCTGGGCCTGGCCCGAGGCGGCGAGCAGGTTGAGCTGCTGCCGGATGTCTCCGTTGTTGGTCATCTGCTGGTGCACCTGCACCGGCCCGGAGATCCGGGTCTGGTCCGGTAGCTCCAGCACCTCCAACTGCGGCTCACCGTCGACGTACGACCCGGAGATCATCGCGGCGAGGTTCTGCCGCCCGTTCGGGGTGACCGCCGAGGTGAGCTGGAACCGTGGCCCCTCCTGCCCCGGGAACTGGGTGAAGAGGTAGTACGGGGGCTGCGTCTGGCCGCTGTCCGGGGCGTCCGGCACGTTCGGCACCTGCCAGAAGTCCTGCGCGGAGTAGAAGTCGCCCGGGTTGGTGACGTGGAACTTGGTGAGCAGGTTGCGCTGCACTTTGAACAGGTCCGCCGGGTAGCGGAAGTGCTCGGCCAGCTCGACCGGGATGTCCTTCTTCGGCAGCACCAGGTCGCCGCCGAACGCCTTGTTCCAGGCCTTGAGCACCGGGTCGTTCTCGTCGAACTCGTAGAGCCGGACGGTGCCGTCGTACGCGTCGACCGTCGCCTTCACCGAGTTGCGGATGTAGTTGACGTTCTCCCGGGCCAGCTGGAAGGTCCCCCGGCCGGTCAACTCGTCGGTCGTCTCCTCGCGCAGGTTGACCCGCTGCGCGTACGGGTAGCTCGCCGACGTGGTGTAGCCGTCGACGATCCACTGGACCCGGCCGTCCACGACCGCCGGGTAGGGGTCGCCGTCGAGCGTCAGGAACGGGGCGACCTTCTCCACCCGGTCCCGCGGGTTGCGTACGTAGAGCAGCTTCGAGTCGTCGTTGACGGCCCCGGAGAGCAGGAAGTTCGACTCCTGCTCCTTGATCGCGTAGAGCAGCCGCCGGGTGAACGAACCGATCTCCACACCGCCGGTGCCGGTGTAGGTGTAGAACTCGCCGCCGCCCTCACCGACCGGCCGGTCGAACTCGGCCTTCTTGTTCGGGTCGGTCTGGCCGACGATCGCGTAGTCGTCCTCGCCCATCCGCTCGCCGTAGTAGATCCGCGGCTGGTCGGCCGGGATCTGCTCGGTCTGCGAGGCGCACCCCTGCCCGGCCTTGTCGCCGAGGAAGCCGGAGACGAAGAACGGCTGCCCGCTGCACACCTGGTTGGCCGGCGCGGCCACCAGCCCGTACCCGTGGGTGTACACGGTGTGCCGGTTGATCCAGGTGTTCTGCTGGTCGGTCAGCTCGCCGTAGTTGATCTCGCGGACGCCGACCACGTAGTCGGAGGTCTTCCCGTTCACCCCGTACCGGTCGATGTCCAGCTTCGGGCCGAAGTCGTAGAACCCGCGCACCTGCTGGAGCTGCGTGTACGTCTCGCTGACCAGCTGCGGGTCGAGCAGCCGGATGTTCGGCACCACCGAGGTGTCGGTGGCCAGACTGGCCGGCGGGGTGAGGTTGTTCGCCGCGTACGCGGTGGTCTTGGTGTCGCCGAGGTCGAACGCCGTCCGGGTGGCCTGGATGCTGCGCTCGATGTACGGCGCCTCCTTCTCCTTGGCGCTCGGCTTCACCTCGAACGTCTGCACGGCCCACGGGTAGATGCCGCCGATGGCGACCGCGGAGACGCCGAGCAGGGCGAGCGAGATGCCCGGCCAGACCAGGTTCCGCATCCAGGCGTTGGAGAAGATGATGATCGCGATGGCCACCACGATCGAGATGTACGCGAGGATCTCCTTCGCCGGCAGCAGCGCGTTGACGTCGGCGTAGCCGGCGCCGTAGAGCTTGGCGCCCTCGTTGTACTCCAGCAGCATCGCCCGCCGGTCCAGCACGTACGCGACCGCCTTCAGCGCGACGAAGACCGCGACCAGCGTGCTCAGGTGGGCCCGGGCGGCGGTGGTCATCCGGTCGCCGACGCCCTGCAAGCGGACCCCGCCGAAGACGTAGTGCATGGCGAGCGAACCGATCACGGCCAGCACCACCGCGGTGAAGCCGATGCCGAGCAGGTAGCGCCAGAACGGCAGCTGGAAGACGTAGAACCCGACGTCGACGCCGAACTCCGGGTCCTTGACGCCGAAGTCACCACCGTTGCGGAAGAGGAGCCACTGGTTCCACCGGCCCTGCCCGGAGAGCCCGGCGAAGAGACCGACGACCGCGGAGATGATCGCGATCCAGGTGCCGAGGCGCGGCGTGAGCGCCATCCGGTAGCGCTCCAGGGTCGCCTGCTCCATGGAGTGCGGGCGCAGCCGTGGACGCAGCCGGTAGGCCAGCCAGAGGTTGCCGCCGATGACCAGCGCCATGGCGAGCCCGATCACCAGGAAGAGCAGCAGCCGGGTGACGAGCACACCGGTGAAGATCTCGGTGTAGTTGACCTCGTCGAACCACAACCAGTCGGTCCAGGCGCGCACGCCCCAACCGAGCAGGGTGAAGAGCGCGAACACCCCGACCAGGACGGCGATCGTGACCCGTCCCCGCCGACTCATCCTCGGCAGAGGGCTGCCGCTTCGCATGACCACTGTTGGCTCCGCACGCTCGATTGATCGGCTCCGACCAGGCACCCAGAGTACGGGGTGTTCCTGAATGCGGCGTCCCATGGTCGCGTTCGGCCGGTCACGGGGCGTCGGCGAAGCCCACCCGACCGGCTCCGCGGATCCGGCGGAGGCGGTCGGGCGGTGGCGCACCGCCGGGCTCGGCGGCTCAGCAGCGGGTCGGCTGCCCCCCGGCGCGCAGCTTCTCGAGGGCGGTGAGCGCCTCGTCCAGTGATCCGACCCGGATCAGCGGCAGGTCGGGCTGCGGATTGCGGACGGCCTCGGCACAGTTGTCGGCCGGCACCAGGAAGACCTTCGCCCCGGCGTGCTTCGCGCCCACCAGCTTCTGGGCGATCCCGCCGATCGGGCCGACCTTCCCCTCGTCGTCGATGGTGCCGGTGCCCGCCACCACCATGCCGCCGGTCAGGTCGGCCGGGGTCAGCTTGTCCACGATGCCGAGGGCGAACATCAGGCCGGCGCTCGGCCCGCCGATGTCCTCCAGGTCGATGTTGAGAGTGAACGGGTGCGGCTGCTTCTGCTCGACCTCGACCCCGATCCGCGGGTTGCCGTCCTGCTCACGGCTGGTGATCCGCGCGGTGGCCGGAGCTCCGTCCCGGGTGTAACCGATGGTCAGCGCGCTGCCCGCGCGCTTGGCGCGGATGAGCTCGGTGAGCCGGGCGGCGACCGGCACCGGCTGGCCGTCGACCGAGGTCAGGACGTCGCCGGGGGCCAGCATCCCGACCGACGGGCCGCCGGCGGTCACCGCCTTCACCACCACCTGCACCGGGAAGCCCAGCTCCCGCAGCGCGGCGGTCTCGGCGCTGGTCTGCGACGCCGCGAAGTCCTCGGCGTTGCGCTTCTCGACCTGCTGCTGCGACTCCCCGGGCGGGTAGATCAACTCGCGGGGCACCACCGCCTCGTCCTTCGAGAACCAGCCGGCGATGGCCGACCGGAGCTTGACCGAGGGTTGGACGCCGACCGTGGTCAGCCGCAGCTGCCCGGCCGAGGTGGAGGTCGCCCGTCCGGAGACCTGGATGACGTCCTTTCCGTTCTCCGCACCCAGCGTGTTGACGGTCGGGCCGGGACCGAGCACCACGTACGGGATCGGCGCCCCGAGCACCCCGATGCTGAGCAGGGCCGTGAACAGGGCACCGAGCAGGACGGTCAGGCCGCGACGTCTCATGCGGCAGAGCGTACCGACCGCCACGGATCGGCCGACCGCAGCGCGGAGGACTTCGCCCTAAGCGCAACGCCAGCGGCGCTACCTGGGGCGCAGCGCGCGTACCGTAGACCTCGTGCCTGATATTCCGTTCGGTTTCGCGCTACCGGGTGGGCAACCACCAGACCCCAACGACCCCGCGCAGATGCAGCAGTTCATGGCGCAGCTGCAGCAGCTCTTCTCCGCGCCGGGCAGCGGGCCGGTCAACTGGGACCTCGCCCGGCAGGTGGCCGCCAGCCAGCTCGCCGCCGCCGGCGACCCGGCGGTCTCGCCGTACGAGCGAAACGCCGTGGAGGAGGCGCTGCGCCTGGCCGACCTCTGGCTCGAGCCCGCCTCGGCCCTGCCGTCCGGCATCCAGACCTCGCTGGCCTGGAACCGCAACGAGTGGATCTACAAGACGCTGGACGTGTGGCGGAAGCTCTGCGACCCGGTGGCCAGCCGGATGGTCGGCGCGATGGGTGACCTGGTGCCGCCGGAGGCCCGCGCCCAGCTCGGCCCGATGCAGTCGATGGTCGCCACCCTCGGCGGGGCCCTGTTCGGGGGCCAGCTGGGTCAGGCGCTCGGCTCGCTCGCCGCCGAGGTGCTCTCGGCCGGCGACATCGGGCTGCCGCTCGGCCCGGCCGGCACGGCCGCGCTCATCCCCGCCAACATCAAGGCGTACGGCGAGGGTCTGGAGCTGCCGGAGGACGAGGTACGCCTCTACGTGGCCCTGCGCGAGGCCGCCCACCAGCGGCTCTTCCAGCACGTCCCGTGGCTGCGCGGGCACGTGCTCAACGCCGTCGAGACGTACGCCGCGGGCATCCGGGTGAACCGGGAGGCGATCGAGGAGGCGATGGGTCGGGTCGACCCGACCGACCCGGAGTCGATGCAGGCGATCGCCCTGGAGGGGATCTTCACCCCGGAGGACAGCCCGGCGCAGAAGGCGTCGCTGGCCCGCCTGGAGACCGCGTTGGCGCTGGTCGAGGGGTGGGTCTGCCACGTGGTGGACAGCGCCGCCGGTGGCCGGTTGCCGAACGTCGTACGCCTCGCCGAGGCGTTCCGCCGTCGCCGTGCGGCCGGTGGGCCCGCCGAGCAGACCTTCGCCGCCCTGGTCGGCCTGGAGCTGCGTCCGCGCCGGCTGCGGGAGGCGGCCGCGCTCTGGGCGGCGCTCACCGAGCACCGCGGCATCGCCGGGCGGGACGCCCTCTGGGGCCACCCCGACCTGCTCCCCTCCGAGGACGACTTCGCCGATCCGGTGGCGTTCGCGATGGCCGAGTTCGACGTCATCGGCGAGCTGGAGAACTTCGACTTCACCGCTCCCGGCGGGCCGCACGAGGAGACGCCCGGCGAGTCGGAGCGGCGCGGCGACGAGGGCGACGACGACAAGCGTTCCTGACCTCACCCGTTGGGCCGAGTTCCACCGACCCGGGTTCCGGTGCCGACCAGCGGTCGGCACCGGCCGCGATCGTGCCCCGCATCCTTGCCCGGGTCGGGTCAGCCGGCGGTGCCCGAGAGCAGGGCGCGGGTGGCCTCCCAGCCCTCCAGAGCCGGGTCGAGCGTGGCCAGGTCGGCCGGGCCGCGGAGCCGGCGCCACGCCGGCGTCACCGAGAGGTCGCCGGGGCGTGGGGCGGCGGCGCGGATCTCCGTCGGCCTCGTCCGGTCCAGGTCCAACGACGGAAGCCACGACGGTACGGGCAGCCGCACGGCGACGCCGAGCAGCCCCGGGCCGGCGCCCTCGGCCGGCGCCACCGCGGCGGGGCGACTGGTCAGTGGGCGGAGCAGCTTGCCGATGGTGAGCGCGGGCAGGTCCGGGGCGTCGGCCACGAGCACGGCGGCCTGGTCGTACCCGGAGAGCGCCTTGAACACGGCGTTCGGCGTCGGCTCGGGCACCTCGTGGACGGCCATGTCCGGCCAGGTGACCGCGTCGGCGAGCCACCGGTCGTCGGGGGTGACCGCCACCGCGGTGTCGACCTCGGTCAACGTGGCGAGCAGGTCGACGGTGTCCTCGGCGAGGGCGGTACGCCAGCGGGCCGGATCGACCCCCGGGGGCGTCCAGGGCACCGGCCCGAGCAATGCGACGACGACCCGAACCATCCCCCGACCCTAGACCCGCTCCCGCCGGTGCGGGCGGCCCGGGGTCACTCGGTCAGGGCGGGGACGGCGACGGCCGCGGCGATGCCCTCCAGGTAGCCCCGGGCCCGCTCCGACTTGGGGTAGCGGGCGACCAGGGCCCAGAAGGCGGCGTTGTGGCTCGGCACGATCAGGTGCGCCAGTTCGTGCAGCAGCACATAGTCGATCACCCAGTCCGGCATCTCCTGCACCCGGTGCGAGATGCGGATCGTCCGGTCGGCGGGGGTGCAGGAGCCCCAGCGGCCGTTCTGGTTGGTGACCCACCGAACGCTGGCCGGGACGGCCTGCGCACCGTGGTCGGAGAGGTAGGCGTCGAGCAGCCGGGTGGCCCGGGCAGCCAGCTCGGCGTCGGAGCGGGCCAGTCGCCCCTCGCGGGCGGCGAGCCGGGCGAGCATGCGGTCGACCCATTCGCTCTCCTCGGCCCGGGAGAACTGGTCGGGAATCAGCACGACGACCCGCTCACCGTCGCGGTAGGCGGACACCGTACGTCGTCGGCGCTGGCTGCGCCGTACCTCGACGACCGGCTTGCGCGCCCCTGCCATCAGAGACCCGCGCAGCCTCGATTTGCTGCCACGAGGGAAAGCTACTGCCTAGTGACCAGGGGTACGCAAGGGTCAACCCTCCGACACGCGCCCGGAAGATGGTGATTGGTCGCCAGGAGTCCTGAAAAATTTCTTGCCGGGGTGTCGAAGGACACCCGGTCACCCACCGTGGCGGCCCGAGATACCCACCAGCTGGGTAGGGGCGCGCCCCTGCCCACGGTAAGTGATCAACCGGTGCACCCGGCGCGCGGGGGCGCTTCGAAGGGCTGTCTGTGCGGGTTCGGTCGGCGTGTCCCCGCCAAACTGACTTATCCGACCTAATTCGCCGTGCACACTCTCGTGGTCGGCTTCCTCACAGTGTCGACGCGCAGCTGACATGGAACCGCCCAGACCTGGGTAGGGTCCGCGGACCAGCGGCCACGCGGGTGGCCGTGGGAGTTAGACCCAGCGCCGGCGCCGCTCACGGCCCGCCGCCGGGAAACCCGCCGGAACCGGTACCGGCCGGCGGACGAGACGAGGAGGGCACCGTGGCCGACCAGGCCCAGACCTACAACGGTTACTGCGTCAAGTGCAAGGAGAAGCGGGACTTCGAGGGACACATCGAGGTCTCGAAGACCGGGATGAACATGGCCAAGGGCAAGTGTCCGGTGTGCGGCACAACAGTGAACCGCATCCTGGGCAAGGCGAAGGTCTGACCCGATCAGCGACGGGCGAGGGGTGGCTCTCCAACGGGTCACCCCCGCCCGCGCTTGCCGGCCGGGCTGACCCGCCGGCAGCGTGTCGGGTGGCCGACACCGCACCCGGAGGCCTGTGGATAACTCCGGAAGTCCTGTGGACAGCCCTGGACAGGGCACCCCACACCTGTGGACAACGATCGACGTAACGCACGGACGCGGTGACGATTCGTTGCCATGACCCGTGCCGTACTCCCCCGCCCCACGCTGCTTCCCGGCCTCACCCGGCTCTGGCGTGACCGGCACACGCTTCAGCTCGGCGTCGGGCCGGAGCACGCCGTCCTGCTCGAGATCGCCGACCCGCGCGCCGCCCGCCTGCTGGATCTGCTCGACGGCACCCGCAGCGAACGTGGCGTGCTGACGCACCCGCTCGCCACCGAGCTCGGCGCCGAGCCGGCGCGTACGCTCCTCGACACCCTGCGCGCCGCCGGTCTGCTCGTACCGGGACACACCCTGCTGCCGCGTGACCTGGCCGGACCGACGCGGGCCCGGCTCGGCGCGGAGGCCGGCGCGCTCGCTCTCGCCGCCGCCCGGCTGCCGGCCACGCCCGCCCAGCTGCTCCGGCGCCGGCTGAGCGCCCGGGTGCTGGTGACCGGTGCCGGTCGACTCGGTGCCGCGGTGGCCGTGGCGCTCGCCCAGGCCGGCGTCGGGCAGGTCAGCGCGGAACTCGCGGGTCCGGTGCGCCCGGCCGACCTGGCGGGCACCGGCATCCCCGCGGCGGAGCTCGGACGTCCGCTCGCCGCCGCCGTGCGGGAGGCGATCGCCCGCACCGCCCCCGGCGCCGCCGGCCCGACGGGTCGACGCGGCCCGGTCGACCTGGTGGTGCAGCTCGGCACGGACCGTCCGGCCGCTCTCATCGCGGCCGGGTACGCCCAGCGCCGCCAGCCGCACCTGCTCGTCACGCTCCGGGAGGGGGTGCCGGTGATCGGGCCGCTGGTGCGGCCCCCGGTCGGACCCTGCCTGAACTGCGTCGACCTGCACCGCACCGACCGGGATCCGGACTGGCCCCGGCTCGCCGCCCAACTCGCCGGCGAGGAGCCCCTTCCCGCGGGCGCGACCGCGACCCTGCTCGCCGCGGCCGGGTTCGCCACCGCGGAGGCGCTGGCCCAGCTCGACGGCGGTACGCCCGAGACGCTGGGTGGCGCGGTCGAGGTCGCCGGTCCGGGCAGGCTCCGGCGCCGCGACTGGCCGCCCCACCCCTCCTGCCGGTGCTCGCGAAGAGGCCGTTGACCACCCCGCCGCCTGCCCCCGACGACCCGTCTTCGACCTGTCGTCCGGAACGAACGACGGGTGACAGGGCGCTCAGCAGCCGCGCGCCCGTCGAGTCGGTAACAATGACCGGGTGACCGACATCCCACGCCGGGCTGTGTCCCGGACCGCCAAGCTCGCCGCACTGCCGCTCGGCTTCGCCGGCCGGACCGTCCTCGGCATGGGAAAGCGCGTCACCGGTCTCGCCTCCGATGTGATCTCCGCGGAGATCCAGCAGCGCACCGCCGAGCAGCTCTTCAGCGTCCTGGGCCAGCTCAAGGGCGGGGCGATGAAGTTCGGGCAGGCGCTCTCCGTCTTCGAGGCGGCACTGCCGGAGGAGATCGCCGCCCCCTACCGGCAGGCGCTGACCAAGCTCCAGGAGGCGGCGCCGCCGCTCCCCGTCGCCAGCGTGCACAAGGTGCTGACCGAGCAGCTCGGCCCGGACTGGCGGGACCGCTTCGTCGAGTTCAACGACACCCCGGCCGCGGCGGCCAGCATCGGGCAGGTGCACCGCGCGATCTGGCGGGATCCGGGGTACGGCCCGTCGGGCGAGCCGAAGCAGCGTGACGTGGCCGTCAAGATCCAGTATCCGGGCGCCGGGGACGCACTGCTCGCGGACCTCAAGCAGCTCTCCCGACTCGGCGGGATGTTCCGGGCGATCCAGCCCGGCCTCGACGTCAAGCCGCTCCTGGTGGAGCTGCGGGAGCGGATCACCGAGGAGCTCGACTACGAGCTCGAGGCCGAGTCGCAGCGCGCCTTCGCGGCCGCGTACGCCGACGATCCGGACATCTACATCCCCGCCGTGGTCTCGGCCGCGCCGCGGGTGCTCATCACCGAGTGGGTCGAGGGCACGCCGCTCTCCGTGATCATTCGGGAGGGCACCGAGGAGCAGCGGGACGAGGCGGGCCGGCTGATGGCCGAGCTGCACCTCTCCGCGCCGATGCGGGCCGGGCTGCTGCACGCCGACCCGCACCCGGGTAACTTCCGGCTCCTGCCCGACGGCCGCCTCGGCGTGATCGACTTCGGCGCGGTGGCCCGGATGCCGGACGGCACCCCGGAGCCGATCGGCCGTCTCGCCGGCCTGGCGCTGCGGGGCGAGGCGGACGCCGTCGTGGCGGGGCTGCGGGCGGAGGGCTTCGTCAGCGAGGCCGAGGAGATCGACGCGCAGGCGGTGCTGGAATATCTGCGGCCCATGCTGGAGCCGGTGGCCGCCGACGAGTTCCGGTTCAGCCGGGCCTGGCTGCGGGGCGAGGCCGCCCGGTTGGCCAGCCCACGCTCCCCCGCCTACCAGCTGGGGCGTCAGCTCAACCTGCCCCCGTCGTACCTGCTCATCCACCGGGTGACCCTCGGCTCGATCGGGGTGCTCTGCCAGTTGGAGGCCAAGGCGCCGTACCGGCGCATCCTCGAACGCTGGCTGCCCGGCTTCGCGCCGGTCGGCTGAGCCGCCGCTCCTCGCCGCGACCGCCGGGACACGAGCCGCCGCTCCCCGGGAAGCGCGGGCCCGCCCCGTCGAGCAGGACGGCCCCGCGTCGTTCGGGGGCTCAGCGCCACCTCGCCCGGCTACGCCGCGGGGGCGGGCGGCCGGAGTTCCGGCCGCCCGCCCCCGCGGATCGGTGGTGTCAGCGAATGCCCAGGTCGCGTGCCGACTGTCGGCGGCTGTTCATGGCGACGGTGAGGGCGGAACGGGTTGCCTCAGTGCTCGTGGTGTTGCCGGCCTGAGGCCGGCGCATTCGGGCCCTGGACAACGCTTCGTGAAGTAGTTGCATCTCAACTCCGTTGGGTACGTGCAGCATGTCGTTTCCAGTCGTCGCCGGAGCTGTACCGGCGTGGTTGGTTCGGATCGGGTTCATGTCAGGCCGCCAGCCGGACCGCGTTACGCCCCTGGGACAGCCCACTGGCCGCCAGGCGCGCCTCGGCCTCGACCCGGAGCGCGGCGTCACGGGCGACGTCCTCCTTGCGCGGACGGCCACGGGGCCGCTTGCGCGGGACGACCGCGCCACGCTCGAAGATCTCGCCACCCCAGACGCCCCAGGGCTCGGCACGCTCGACCGCGCCGGCGAGGCACTCGACGCGCAGCGGGCAGTCCCCGCAGAGCGACTTGGCAAGCTCGAGCTCGGCGGGCGCGTCGGAGAACCACAGGTCGGGGTCGAACTTCCGGCAGGGCAGGTTCGCCTCCAACTCGACGTCCAGGTCGAGCGGAGCCAGTGCCAGACTCATCGCCCGGTCACCTCTCTCTCATTTCGATCTCGTGGATCGCTACTTCCGACTACGTGGGCGGAGCAAAAAACTGAGGCCGCGGATCCCGGTTTACGGGTTCCGCGGCCTCGAGGTGAGCCGGTCGGTCTGTTGATCAGACCGGTCTACCTCGAGGTGGAACGCCGCGGACATCGGTGCGCTTCGCGACACCATCGATGCCCATGCCCGTGAAGCCACTGGTCCCCCGGAGTCCGTTCGGCGCAGCGGCGAGGATCAGCTCGGCCTGAGCCTCGACCTGGTGCACCTGTGGGACCGACGGTCGCTTGACCACGGAAGCCACCCGGACAGCCGACAGCGGAGCGCAGGCAGCCGGCATCGCCGCCAGACGCTCATAGGTGAAGATCTTCACGGGTGCCACCTCCCTCACGTTCCTCGAATCGACTGGGACAACCCCCGTGAGCAGCCCGAACTGCGCCGCTCGCGAGGTGTGCACTGAGGCTATTCCTCGCCCGAGGGGGAGGGCAAACGAATTTACGGCTCGATTTCGAAAGTTTTCTCGGGGCAGACGTCGTCGACCGCCGCGCCGCCCACCAGCGCCAGTACCGATTCGCCGTAGAGGCCCAGTTTGCGTGGGCCGATGCCGGCGATGGCGATCAGATCCTCGGGGCGACCCGGCCGCCGCTCGGCCAGCGCCGTCAGGGTGGCGTCGGTGAAGACCACGTAGGCCGGGACCCGCTGGTCACCGGCGACCCGCCGCCGCCACTCGCACAGCCGCTCGTGCAGCTCCTCGTCGATGTCGGACGGGCAGGTCGCGCACCGTCCCAGCTTCCGCTCCGGACCGGCGAGCAGCGTCGCGCCACAGATCCGGCAGGAGACGATCTGCGTCCGCCGCCGCTCCGGCCGGGGCGTCGTGCTCGTGCCGCGGGCCCGCTCGCCACCGCCGCCGGAGCGGTCGAGCTGGGGCAGGAAACGCGACGGCCGCCGGGCCCGCCCACCCGGCGAGCGGGCCACCGCGTACGACAGCCAGAGCCACTCCCGCGCGCGGGTGACCCCCACGTAGAGCAGCCGGCGCTCCTCCTCGACCTGCTCGGCCGTCTTCGCGTACGTGGTGGGCAGGGTGCCCTCGGAGAGCCCGACGAGGAAGACCGCGTCCCACTCCAACCCCTTCGCCGAGTGCAGCGAGGCCAGGGTCACCCCGTCGAGGGTGGGCACGTGCTGCTGGCTCGCCCGGCGGTGCAGCTCGTCGGTGAACTCGGCCAGCGTCACCGCCCGCTCGACGGTCGCCGCCTCGCCGATCGGCAGGACGGTGGGGGTCGCCGCGTACTCCTCGGCGAGCTGGACCAGCGCGGCGAGCGCCTCCCAGCGTTCCCGGGCGGCGCCACCGGCCGGCGGCGTCTCCGGCGACCAGCCCACGGCCGCGAGCGCCTCGACCACGGCCGCCGGGAGCGGGGTCTCCCCCGGGATGGAGCGGGTGGCGGCGCGCAGGGCGACCATCGCCTGCCGCACCTCGGCCCGCTCGAAGAACCGCTCCGCCCCCTGCACCACGTACGGCACCTCGGCCTCGGTGAGCGCCTTCTCGTACGCCTCGGACTGCGCGTTGGTGCGGAACAGCACGGCGATCTCCCGGGCGGGGGTGCCGGCGTCGATGAGCGCCCGGGCCCGCGCCGCCACCGCGTTCGCCTCGGCCGGCTCGTCGGTGAAGATCCGCAGCTCCGGTTCGGGGCCGGGCGGACGCTGCCCGCTCAGCTCCAGCCGGAGCCGGGCCTCGGCCCCCCGGGCCTGGGAGATCACGGCGTTGGCCAGCCCGACGACCTGCGGCGTGGACCGGTAGTCCCGGACCAGCCGGACGACCACCGCGTCCCGGTGGCGGCGCGGGAAGTCGACCAGGTACGACGAGGTGGCCCCGGTGAAGGAGTAGATGGTCTGGCTCGCGTCCCCCACCACGGTCAGGTCGTTGCGCCCGCCGAGCCAGGCCTCCAGCAGCCGCTGCTGGAGCGGGTTGACGTCCTGGTACTCGTCGACCACGAAGTGCCGGTACTGCGCGCGCACCTGCTCGGCGACGTCGGCGTGCTCCTCGATCCCCCAGACCGCCGCGCGCAGCATGTCCTCGAAGTCGATCACGCCGTTGCCACGCTTGATCTTCTCGTAGGCGGCGAACACCTCGGCGACCTTCGCCGGCTCGTGCGGGGTGTCCCGCAGCGCCTTCGCCGCCGCCACCATGTACTCGCCGGGCTCGACGAGTGACGACTTGGCCCACTCGATCTCGCCGGCCAGGTCCCGGGCGGCGGCCCGGTCGGTACGCAGACCCACCCGGGCCGCAGCGAGCGTGACGAGCCGGACCTTGCTGTCCAGCAGCTCCGGCATGGCCCGCCCGTCGAGCAGCCGGGGCGCGAAGTAGCGCACCTGGCGCAACGCGGCCGCATGGAAGGTGCGCGCCTGGACACCGCTCACCCCGAGCTGGGTGAGCCGGCTCCGCATCTCGGCGGCGGCGCGGGCGGTGAAGGTGACGGCGAGCACGTGCCGGCCGGAGATCTCACCGGTGAGTGCCCGGTGGGCGATCCGCGAGGTGACCGCCCGGGTCTTTCCGGTGCCCGCGCCGGCCAGGATGCAGACCGGCCCGGCCGGCGCGGTCACCGCGCCGCGCTGCTCGGGATCCAGCCCGGCGAGCACCCGTTCCGCGTCAGAGTGAACCGCCACAGCAAGGAATTCTCGCAGCAACCCCGGATGTTGCAGTGGATAGCCTCGGCTTGATCGGCAAGCCGACGGCGGAGCAGCGGGAGGAATTGACCATGCTGACGATGTACTCCACCTCGTGGTGCGGTTACTGCCACCGACTGAAGTCCCAGCTGGACCGGGAGGGCATCGGGTACGAGGTGGTCGACATCGAGCGGGACCCCCAGGCCGCGGAGTTCGTGATGAGCGTCAACGGCGGCAACCAGACCGTTCCGACGCTTCGCTTCGCCGACGGCAGCGCGCTCACCAACCCGTCGATCAACCAGGTCAAGCAGCACCTCGCGACCATCGTGACCGCCTGATCATCCAGTAGTCCCCCGAGAGGCGGCCGCCCGGACGGGCGGCCGCCTCTCCCCGTCCCCACCCCAACCCCAACCCACCCCGGCCCCGGCTCGGCCCGGTGATCATGGAGTTATCGGCCACGGCGTCGGCGTGTCGCGCCGATAACTTCATGATCACCGTTCGGGGAGCCGGGGGCGGTCGGGGAGGAGCCGGGGGCGGACGGGCGGCGCGGGGACGGGATCCGCGCTGTTCGGTGGGGAGGCTCGGTCGGCGGGGTGAGGTGCCGGGAGCGCCAGAGGTAGCCGCCGGCCAGCAGGGTGACCAGACCGGTCAGCAGGAAGAGCAGCCGGTAGTCGACGGCGCCGACGAGCAGCGCGCCGACGCCGATCGAGAGAGCCTGCGGCCCGCTGACCACCGCCTCGGAGGCGGCCGTGACCCGGCCGAGCAGCGGCGGTGGGGTACGGCGTTGGATGAGCGTGTTCAGCCCCACCATGGTCAGCGGGATCGAGACCCCGGCCAGCAGCACCGCCGCCACCCCGAGCCGGAGATCGGGGTAGGCCAGCGCCAGCGCGGCCGGCCCGAAGAAGGCCACCCCGGTCGCGAGGGTGCCCACCTCGCCGAGCCGGCGTACCGCGCCGGGTGAGCAGAGCCCACCGACCAGCCCGCCGACGCCCTGCACGGTGACCAGCACCCCGACGAACGCGGCGTCCCGGCGGAGCCCCTGGTCGACGTACGCGAAGATCAGCGACTCGGTGAAGCCCATCACGAGCGAGCCGAGCGCGTAGCCGAAGAGCGCCCGACGCAACGCGGGTTCGCCGGCCAGGTGCCGCAGGCCGGCACTCACCTCGGCCGGCCAGCGCGGTCCCGGTCGCGCGGGCGGCTCCTCCCGGGTCCGCAGCATGCCCACCACGGCGGCTGCCGTCACGAACCCGAGAACGCCGACTCCGGCCAGCGCCGGGCCGCCGATCGCGGCGTAGAGGCCGGCGCCGGCGAGCGGTCCGATCAGTCGCAACCCCTGTCGTACGGTCTGCAGCACGCCGTTCGCCTCGGCCAGCAGCTCGATCGGGACCAGTTGCCGGATCAGCCCGCTGAGCGCGGCGCTGAGCGCGAGGTACGAGAGTCCGTACAGGGCGGCCACCGCGTACACGATCCACACGTCGTCGCGCTCCCGTACGCAGAAGAGTGGGGTCAGCAGCACCGCGGTCACCAGGTTCGCCACCACGAAGAACTGTCGTCGCGGGTACCGGTCGACGAACCACCCGACCAGTGGCGCCAACGTCATCGGCGCGATGACCGCGAAGATCGTGGCACCGGCCATGCCGTCCGAGCCGGTGAGGTCCTTGACCCAGATGGCGAGCGCGAGCAGCAGGATGGACTCCGCGCTCATGCTCGCCAGCAGCCCGCAGAAGAGCAGGCGGAACTCGGGTCGGCGCAGGACGTGGCGCATTGTTCCTCCGGGGCGACGGTGGCGCGCCGCACTGGGCGCGCTCTCGGGGCGGCGTGGGCGGTCCGGACGCCGTGGTGGGGCGGCCACACGTTCCACGGTCCTCTTTTCTGCAAGACACGCCCTCGCCGGTACGTCCGACACCGGCCGCGCCGTCCATACTGACCGTGGGGGGCGAACTTCATACAGTTACCGTCGCGTCTGCGGCGGTCGATGGGAAAGAGGACACTCTTGCCTCCTGCCTCACCCAGCCCGATCCTGCGCCGCCGCAGGCTCGGCACAGAGCTGCGCCGACTGCGCGAGACGGCGGGTCTCACCGGAGACCAGGTCATCGAGCGGATCGGTTGGGCATCAGCGTCCAAACTGTCCCGCCTGGAGAACGGACGCAGCCGGCCGGACCCGGAGGACGTCCGGACCCTGCTCGACCTCTACCGCGCCGACGAGTCGCTCCGTGCCGAGCTGCTCGGCATCACGCTTGAGGCCGGCGACATGCGCGGCTGGTTGAAGAACTTCCCGGTCATGACCCAGCAGCAGCGGAGCTTCGCCGAGCTGGAGGCGGGCTGCGTCGGCATCTCCGAGTACAACCCGGTGCTCGTCCCCGGCCTGTTGCAGACCGCCGGCTACGCGGGTGTGCGGATCGTCTCGGCCCAGCAGGTCGCCGACCAGGCCGGCGATCCGGAGCCGACGGAGGAGACCGAGACCGAGGTGCAGGCCCGCCTCGCCCGGCAGTCACTGCTCACCCGGGAGTACGACCCACCCCGCTACACGGCGGTCATCGAGGAGGCGGCGCTCGGCCACCGGGCCGGCCCGCCGGAGGTGCTGTACGAGCAGCTGGTCCAGCTGTGCGAGCTGGCGCTGCTGCCGAACGTGACCCTGCACGTGCTGCTCCGCGAGACCCGGGTCGGCGACTGGTACCTCCCGCCGACCGCGTTCTCCCTCTATCGGTTCGCCGATCCGCTCGATCCGGAGACGGTCGCCATCGAAGGTGGCTTCACCGACGTCATGTCGACCGACGCAAAAACACTGAATCGCTATAAAGTGGTGTTCGAGTGGCTATGCACGGCGGCACTTCCCGCCTCGGACACCCTCGCTTGGCTGATCGAGGCGACGGGACGGCTGACCGGGGCAGACTCCCCGTCCACAGTGGCGTACGGGCCGGCAACGGCGCCGGTCCAACGCCGCCGGCAGCCGGGGCGACTGACGGACCGGTGATCCACGGGGGACCGCCCGTCGGCGCGTGCGCCACTCGTCCCATCGGAGCGGTTCGAATGGAGCAGAACCATGAACGAGATCCGCAACAACCCGTCCGTCCCCGCCCGACTGCTGGCGGACGCCCCGTGGCGCAAGAGCACCCGCAGCCAGACCTCCAACTGCGTGGAAGTCGCCCCGGTCGGCGGTCCCGCCGCCATCGCGCTGCGGGACAGCAAGGATCCGCAGGGCCCCGTGCTGTTGTTCAACCGCGCCGGTTGGCTCGGCTTCATCGCGGGAGCGAAAGAAGGCCAGTTCGATCTGAACTGAGCTGGTTGACGGGACAGGGCCGCCGGCACGGATGCCGGCGGCCCTGTCGCATTCCCGACCCGACCCGATCCACCGCTGACCAGGCATCCCCTGATCGGACGACGCGCCGAATCAATCGTCGAGTTTCACTTGCTGGGACGAACACGGCGCGTAACATGACGAGTGAGTGACGTGGAACTTCCACACCGGCTCACCAGTCGCGGTTCATCGGAGACCCCCATGCGGTTCCTGATCGTTCGCACCGACATCCGCACCGTCGCCGACGGGGAGATCGCGGCCGCCTGGGCCGGCGGCCACCGGTTGCGGGACGAGACGACCGCGCCCGAGCCACGCCGGCAGGTCGTCCACGCCGAAGACCGAGAGGCCGCAATGCACCTGGCCCGCGCCCTGGCCTCGGTGGGCGCGGTCCGCGCCGGCCGGCAACGGATCAAGGTCCTGCCGCTCGGTGAACCCCTACCCGCCTACCGCAGCCGACAGACATGAGGCGTCCGTCGTGGCCGGACCGGCTCCCCCGCCGCGTTCCTCGCCCACCGACCACGACGGTCCGTGTTCCCGGCCCGTGACCGCCGCGGCAACGACGGTCACGGGCCGGGACCGCATCCGGCATCGCCGCGCCGACGGCTTCCGCGTTCAGCGCGCCTCGTCCACCCAGCCGTCCAGCCAGCGGTGGATCAGGAACAACGCGATCGACGCGGGCGGCGGCAGCACCAGTTGCGCGCCCCCGCCCACGTCCACCGTCCGGCCGGCCAGCGCCGCGCCGATCTCCGCCCGGGTGAACCAGCGGGCGTACGCGATCTCGGTGGGGTCGATCCGCACCGGATCCTCCGGGTCGGCGGTGGCCAGGAAGCCCAGCATCAGCGAACCGGGGAACGGCCAGGCCTGGCTACCGACGTACACGATGTTCCCGACCTCGACGCCGACCTCCTCGCGGACCTCGCGCAGCACGGCGGCCTCCGCCGACTCCCCCGGCTCGATGTAGCCGGCGAGGCAGGAGAAGCGCCGCTGCCCGGGGCTGCTCGGCCAGGCGGCGTTGTTGCCCAACAGGCACCGCCCCGCGAGGCCCGGCTCCCCGTCGTGCACCAGCACGATCATGGCCGGGTCGGTGCGCGGCCAGACCCGATCGCCGTCGCGGTCGATGCGGGACCAACCCGCCTCGTCCATCTCGGTCGGCGAGCCGCTGGCCGACGAGTAGCCGTGTCGGATGTGCCAGTTGAGCAGCGCCAACGCCGTGGTGAAGAGGCCGGCGTCCCGGTCGGTGAGCAGATGCCCGACGTCGCGCAGGCCGACGGTCCGGGTGCCGACCACCTCCGGCAGCGGAATGTCCACCGCGAAGACGGGCAGCCCGTCCTGCTCGACCCCGAGGAACATCGCGGCCGCCTCGCTCCCCGCCGGCAGCTCGTCGGCGCGGAAGAGCACCAGCGCCGGCGGGTTCGCGTCCGTACGCACCAGCGTCCGACCCTCCGCCGTGGAGTCCAACGCCAGCACCCGGCCCCGCAGCCACGCCTCGGCCAGCCAGGCCCGATCCGTACGGTGGTGCGCGGCCCGGTCCAGCGTGGCGCGGGCCAGCGGTGGAGCCGCCTCCCCGCTCACGCCGCCGCCTCCCCTCGACCGGCGACGGCGTGCGGTTCTGCCGCGCTGCGCTCGCTCATGCCGTCTCGATCGGAGTGAGCGCGGCCAGCGACGGGGCGATCCGTTCGGCGTCACCGAGCACCATGGTGACCGCGTTCGCCGGGGCGAGGTAGCGGGCCGCGGCCTCCGCGACATCCGCCACCGTCGCCTTGGCCAGGCGTGCGGCGTGCTCGGCCAGGAAATCGAGCCGCAGGTCGTTGCCCGCGTACGCGCTGACGAGGGCGGCCAGGCCGGCCTGGGTGGACATGCCGAGCTGAAGGGTGCCGAGCGCGTACTGGCGGGCCTGCTCCAGCTCCTCCTCCTTGACCGGCAGCGAGGCGAGCCGACCCAGCTCGTACACCGTCTCCAGCAGTGCCGGAGCGGTCACCTCGGTGGCCACCTCGGCGCCGGCGACCAGCACCGAACCGGCCACCGAGTGCTCGACCACCGAGTGCGGGCCGTACGTGTAGCCCTTGTCCTCGCGGATGTTCTCGACCCACCGGGAGGAGAAGTAGCCGCCGAAGATCAGGTTGGCCAGTTGCAGCGCCGCGTGGTCCGGGTGGGTGCGGGGCACCGCCGGCAGCGCGACCCGCAGCGACGACTGCACCGACCCCGGCCGGTCGACCAGCAGCAGCGGGCCCGGCTCCAACGGCGGGGCGGGCGGCAGCTCGGCCGGCTGCCCGTCGCCCTTCCAACCGGAGAGCGCCTCCTCGGCGGCCTCCAGCGCGCGGTCGGGTTGCACGTCGCCGACGAGCACCAGCACCGCACCGGCCGGGTGTACCCGCTCGCCGTGCAGGCGGCGCAGGACGGGCGGCCGGACCGCGCGGACCTGATCGGGCTCCGGGGTCTGCACCGCGTACGGGTGCCGGCCGTAGATCCGCTTGAGCAGCGCCGTCCGGGCCAGGTGGGCGGGCTGGCTCTGGGCGACCTGGATCCGGTCGACCAGCCGGTCCCGCTCGATCTCCACCCAGTCACCCGGATAGGTGGCCCCGGTAAGGACGTCGGCGAGCAGCTCCAGCATCCGGCCCAGGCCGGTGACGAGGCTCGCCCCGGAGAGCATGAGCCGGTCCGGATCGACCCCGGCGGCGAGACCACCGCCGACCTTCTGCAGCTCGGCGGCGATCTGCGTCGCGGTGTGGGTCTCCGTGCCGGAGAGGATGGTCTGCGCGAGCATCGCCCCGCGGGCCAGGTGTGTACGCCCGAAGGGCACCCAGAGCCGCAGCTCCACGAGGGGCACCGCCGGCCGGCGCACCGCGATCACGGTGAGGCCGTTGGCCAGCGTGCGCTCCGCCTGCTTCGGCAGTTTGAGCTTGCGGTTGGGGCCGAGCGGCGGCAGGGTCCGCGGCGCGGGCTCGACGGTCGCCGTCACGTTCTCCTTCTTCGTTCGCGCGTTCATCGGGCACCGCCGGCGACGACCTCGATGGTGGCCCGACGCTCCGGCCGCAGGGTGGCCGCGGCGGAGCGCACCTGCTCGTCGGTGACCTCACCGACGAGCCGGGGCAGGTCGTTGAGCAGGCCCGGCTCGGCACGCTGCTGCTCAAGCACCGCCATCCGCAGCGCCCGGCCGAGCACCGCGTCGGTGTCGCGCAGCAGGTGGGTGGCCATCCGGGCCTGGGTACGGGCCAACTCCCCCTCGGACAGCCCGTCGGTGGCGAGCCGGTCCAGCTCCTCGTCGACGGTGCGCAGCACCTTCTCCACGTCCCCGCCCGGCGGCAGGTGAGCCTGGAGCAGCAGCGCCGTCGGGTCGCGTACGTCGAACGGGTCGCCCATGAAGCCGAGGTAGCCACCGACGCTGGTGACCGTCCGGTCCCGCTGCACCAGCCGCTCGACCAGCCGGGAGGCGTCGCCGTCGGTGAGCACCTCGGCCAGCACCACGTACGGCAGGTAGCCGAGGAAGTCGCTGTGCGGGTCGGGTACCCGCCAGGCGCTGGCGACCGCCGGCAGCGGGGCGAGCTTGTCGGTGTAGGAGGTGCGCCGCTCGGCGGTCAGGTCGGGCTCGGTGAAGTCGGGACGCTGCGGGGCGGGGCGGGCCGGCACGTCGCCGAAGTGCCGCTCGATGAGCGTGGTCGCCTCGGCCACGTCGAGGTCGCCGCTGACCGCAAGTACCGCGTTGCCGCTGGCGTAGTAGCGCCGGAAGAAGTCCGCCGCGTCGGCGACGGTGGCCGACTCCAGATCGTCGAAGGAGCCGTAGCCGTCATGCGCGTTGGGGAAGGTGTCGAACATGACCGGTGGCAGGGTCAGCCAGGGGAACCCGCCGTACGGCCGGTTCAGCACGTTGACCCGGATCTCCTCCTTGACCACGTCCACCTGGTTGCGCAGGTTCTCCTCGGTCAACCGGGGACCACGCATCCGGTCGGCCTCGAGGAAGAGCGCGCGCTCGAGCGCATTGCTGGGGAGGGTCTCGAAGTAGTCGGTGTAGTCGAGGTGGGTGGAGCCGTTGAAGGTGCCGCCGGCGCCCTGCACGTGCCGGAAGTGGGCCAGCTTCTCCAGGTTCTCCGAGCCCTGGAACATGAGGTGCTCGAAGAGGTGGGCGAAGCCGGTGCGTCCCTCCGGTTCGGAGCGGATGCCGACGTCGTAGACGACGGCGACCCCGATGACCGGGGCGCTCCGATCCGGGGTGAGGACCACCCGCAGGCCGTTGTCGAGCTTGAACCGCTCGACTGGATATTTGGTCGCTGGAATTCTCGATCTCCGCGCCGCCACGTGACCGACCCTAGCGCGTCGGCACCTCCGCCACCTGTGACCTTCGACAGCCGCCGCGACCGGGGTATCCCACCATCTCGACGGGTGGGCCGCGGCCGCGACGCCGGTTCGCCGAGCTGCCACCGGACGGCCGCGATTCGACCGTCGGGCGGTGGATCGGCAGGTGTCAGGCCCGGCGGGGACGGCGGGGGCGACGTGACCGCCCCGACGCACGGTGCGTGGGCCGGCCCACCTGTGATCCGCCCTCGTCGGTCGCCCCGTCCGTCGCCCGTACCGACGCGGGACGGGCCGCCCGCACGGGTGCCGGCGGCGCGATCGTCACCGGCACACCGGAGGGCTCCCGCGCCCCGGTCAGCCGGGCCAGCGCGTCGTCACCGGAGCGCACCTGGACGGACTCGGGGCGGATGCCGGCCGTCGCCATGAGACGGGAGACGTCCCGCCGCTGCTCCGGCACGACCAGGGTCACCACCCGGCCGGGCTGCCCGGCGCGAGCCGTACGGCCGCCCCGGTGCAGGTAGTCCTTGGCCTCGGTGGGCGGATCCACGTTGACCACCAGATCCAGCCCGTCGACGTGGATGCCCCGGGCCGCCACGTCGGTGGCGACCAGGGTGGTCACCAGCCCGGTGCGGAACTGCTCCAGGATGCGGGTCCGTTGCGGCTGCGACTTGCCGCCGTGCAGGGCCGCGGCGCGTACGCCCCTGGCCAGCAGCTGGCGGGCGAGCCGGTCGGCCCGGTGCTTGGTGCCGAGGAAGAGGATGGTGCGCCCCTCGCGGGCGGCGATCCGGGTGACCGCGGCCGTCTTCTCCATCGGGTCGACGTGCAGCACGTGGTGGCTCATCGCGGTGACCGTGGCGGTCCCCGGGTCGACCGAGTGCGACACCGGGTCGCTCAGGAAACGGCGGACCAGTCGGTCCACGCCGCCGTCGAGCGTGGCGGAGAAGAGCATCCGCTGCCCGTCCGGAGCGACCTGCTCCAGCAGCTTCGTGACCTGCGGCAGGAAGCCCATGTCGGCCATCTGGTCGGCCTCGTCGAGCACCGTGACCTGGACCTGGTCGAGGCGGGCGTCGCCGCGGTTGATCAGGTCGTGCAGCCGGCCGGGGGTGGCCACCAGCACCTCCACCCCGGCGCGCAGCGCGTCCGCCTGCCGCTGCAGCGACAGTCCGCCGACCACCGTCGCGCAGCGCAGCCCGACCGCACGGGCGTACGGGGAGAGCGCCGTGGTCACCTGCTGGGCCAGTTCGCGGGTCGGCACCAGCACCAGCGCCAGCGGACGGCCCGGACGGGCCCGCCGGCCGGCGGTCCGGTGCAGCAGCGCGAGCCCGAAGGCGAGGGTCTTGCCGGAGCCGGTACGACCCCGGCCGAGCACGTCCCGGCCGGCGAGCGAGTCGGGCAGGGTGGCGGACTGGATGGGGAACGGCTCGGCGATGCCCTGTGCCGACAACGCGGCGAGCAGGGCCGGAGCCAGGCCGGTACCGGCGAACGACGGAATGACGTCAGTCATGAGAAAGCCTTCCTCGAGGCGGCACGTGTCGAGGAAGGCGCCGGGGTGGCGCTGTCGCCGGTGCGGCGGAGCCGCCGGCGGTCGCAAGCACGAACCGAGTGGGGTACAGGTCGGCCCGCCGCCGTGCGGCGGCGGGCCGACTCGTCACTGCGCCCCGAAGAGCGCGGTGGGTGGTACGGAGTTACCCGACGATCAGAGCGGGCGGATGTTGGCCGCCTGCGGGCCCTTCTGGCCCTGCGTCACCTCGAACTCGACCCGCTGGTTCTCGTCCAGGCTCCGGTAGCCGGAGGACTGGATCGCCGAGAAGTGCGCGAAGACGTCGGCGCCGCCGTCGTCCGGGGTGATGAACCCGAAGCCCTTGTCAGCGTTGAACCACTTGACCGTGCCAATTGCCATGTTTCGTCTCCTTGACGGAACGTCGAACCCGCACCTGCTGCGGGCCCGGGAGCACTCGCGTGAATCACGTCGAGCACCTGTCGCTGCTGGTCGCCCCGCCCGGAGAACTCCGGACACAACAAAGTGCGCCTGGGGTCACGATCCACCAGGCGCACACAGAGTCTCTGGTAACCAAAACTGCAACAGCTCCAACCTATCACGGATGGACGCGCGATGTGTCGGCTTCTGCCGAGTCGGGCACGGCGGCGATCAGGTCGGTCAACCCGGCCACGTCGAGCAGGTCCGCCGGACGGACGGTCACCCCGTCCCGTACGTAGTGGAACGCCGCGCCAACCCGGTCGACCGGAACCCCGGCCAGCTCCGCCCAGGCCAGCCGGTAGACGGCCAACTGCACGGCGGCAGCCTCCGCCGCCGCGCCGGTCGGCTGCGCGCCGGTCTTCCAGTCCACCACGTCGTACCGGCCGCCGGGACGGCCGAAGACCGCGTCCATCCGCCCCCGGACCACCACCCCGGCGATCACCGTGGCGAACGGCACCTCCACCTCGACCGGCACCCGTTCGGCCCACTCGCTCGCCAGGAAGCGCTCCTGCAACTCGGCGAGCGCCTCGTCCGGCGCGGCGTCCGCGTCGGCCGCACCCGGCAACTCGTCCAGGTCGAGCAGCCGGTCCGCACCGAACCGCTGCTCCAGCCAGGTGTGGAAGGCGGTGCCCCGCCGGGCGTACGGGTTGGGTTCGGAGGGCACCGGACGGCGCAGCGTACGGGCCAGCCCGTGCGGGTCGCGACGCAGCGCCACCAACTGGGTGACGCTCAGCTGACCGGGCAACGCCACCTCGACCGCGCCCGTGGCCCGGGTCAGCTCGGCCCGCTCGGTCAGCAGCAGATCGACCTCCTGCCGCCAGCGCGCCACCTCCGGGTCGTCCGCCACCGGATCCGGCCCGGCGTCGCCCCCGGCCCGCGCGCCCTGCCGCACCTCGGCCGGCGCGCCGTCGAGCGCCTCCCGGACGGGGGCCGGTTCGTCGTCCGGCGACTCGTGCGGATCGCCCGCCGCCGCGTCGACCTCCGGTCCCCCGGTCAGGAACCGCCGGACCATCGCCGCGGCCTCGGTCAGCGCCGGGCGGCGCGCGCCCAACGGATCGGCCGGCCACTCCGCCCGGAGCACCACCTCGGTGGTCGGATTTCCCGCGTCCGGCGCCGGCTCGGAGACCCAGACGTCGACCAGGTGCCCGGACCCGCCCTCCGCGCAGGCGTCCTGCACCTCCTGCAGGAACACCGACGGGCCACGGGCCCGCTTGGTCCCCTCCCCCCACCAGTAGCCGGAGCAGAGCAGCAGCCGGCGGGGACGGGTCACGGCGACGTACGCCAGCCGCCGCTCCTCCCGCTCGTCGTGCGCCCGCCAGTCGTCGGTGAAGTCGGTCAACGCCCGGGCCACCCCGCGCTGGTCGGTCACCTCGCCGAGGTCCAACCGGGGCAGGCCGTCGGCGTCGCCGCGCAGCGGGAACGGCAGCACGCCCAGCCCGCCGAGCCAGTGGTCGGAGTTGCGGACCAGCCCCGGCCAGACGCCGCGGGTCAGGCCGGCGACCGCCACCACGTCCCACTCCAGGCCCTTCGCCGAGTGCGCGGTGAGCACCTGCACCGCGCCCTCGACGACCTCCACCTCGCCCGGGGTGAGGCCCCGCTCCTCGTCCTCCGCGGCGGCCAGGTAGGCGAGGAACGCCGAGAGCGTCGCGCCCGGTGTCTCGCCGCTGAACCTCGCCGCCACGTCACCGAGCGCGTCCAGGTGACCGCGGGCCAGGCCGGCGTCGCCCGTGCCGTCCCGGCCGGCCCGGACCGCCACCTCCACGTCCAGGCCGACGGTCCGCTCGATGTCCGCGATCAGATCGGGCAGCGACTGGTCCAGCCGGTAGCGGAGCAACGCCAACTCCCGGCCGTACGCGCGCAGCCGCGCGAAGCCCTCCGCCGAGTACGCCTGCGCCGGGCCGAGGTCGGCCAGCGCCTCGACGAGCGTCGCCTCGTCCAGCTGATCCGGAGTGATCTCGGGCAGATCGTCGGTGGCGAGCTGACGCCGAGCCACGGCGATGGCGCGGGCCCGGCGGTGCAGGGCCACCAGGTCACGCGGCCCGATCCGCCAGCGCGCGCCGGTGAGCAGGCGCAGCAGCGCCGCGCCGTCGGTCGGGTCGGCCAGCACCCGCAGCGCGCAGACCACGTCCCGCACCTCCGGGGTGTCCAGCAGACCGCCCAGGCCCACCACCTCGACCGGCAGCCCCCGCTCCCGCAGCGCCGACTCGATCGCCGGGATCTGGCTGCGTACCCGGACCAGCACGGCGGTCGTCGGCCGCAGCGGCACCGGAATGTGCTCGGGCAGCGCGTCGGGCATCCGGGCCGCGCCCCGCCAGGCGGCCAGCACACTGTCGGCGATCCACGCCGCCTCGTCGGCGTACGTCTCGAGCAGCGCGCAGTGCACGGTGCCGCCGGCCGCGCCGCGGGGGCTGCGATGCGGAATCGGATCGCGAACGGTCTGCGCGGCGTGCAGCTCCGGCACCCGCGCGCCCGCCGCCCGCAACGGCGTGGCCAGCGCGTTCGCCACCCCGAGGATCTCCGGTCGGTTACGCCAACTGGTGGTCAGGCCGAGCGCGGGGGCGGGCGTGCCGTCGCGGCGGGCGAACTCGGCGGGGAACCGGTCCAGGGTGCCCGCCGACGCCCCCCGCCAGCCGTAGATCGACTGACACGGGTCACCGACAGCGGTCACCGGGTGCCCGCCGCCGAAGAGGGCGCCGAGGAGCACCACCTGGGCGTGGCTGGTGTCCTGGTACTCGTCGAGCAGCACCACCCGGTAGCGGTCCCGCTCGATCGCGCCGACCCCCGGGTGGTCCCGGGCCACCCGGGCCGCCCGGGCCAGCTGGTCGGCGAAGTCCATCGCCTCGAAGTCCTCCTTGCGCCGGGCGTACGCCCGCACCAGCGGAAGCAACTTCAGGCGGGTCTGCTGGAGCTGGAGCGCCTTGCGCACGTCGGCGTAGACCCGGCCGGAGCTGGCCTGCACCTCCGCGAAGAACCGGCCCGTCCAGGCGGCCAGCTCGTCCGGGCCCACCAGGTGCTCGTCCAGCTCACCGGCGAGCGCCAGCACCGCGTCGGTGATGGTGCTCGGCATCCGGTCCACCTCGGACATGTCGCCGTCGAAGTTGCGTACCAGCAGGTCCACCAGCTGCCAGCGGGACGCCTCGGTGAGCAGCCGGGTGGACGGCTCGTAGCCGGCGCGCAGGCCGTGCTCCGTGACGATCCGCCCGGCGTACGAGTGGTAGGTGGCGATGGTCGGCTCGCCGGCGAGCGGATCGTCCAGCGAGTCCCGCTGCCGCCGGCCGAGCCGCCGGATCAGCTGGTCGAGTCGGGTACGGACGCGGTGCGCCAGCTCCCCGGCGGCCTTGCGGGTGAAGGTCAGCCCGAGCACCTGCTCGGGACGGACGTACGAGTTGGCCACCAGCCAGACCACCCGGGCGGCCATCGTCTCCGTCTTGCCGGAGCCGGCTCCCGCGACCACCAGCAGCGGCTCCACCGGCGCGGCGATGATCGCCGCCTGCTCCCGGGTGGGTGCCGGCAGCCGCAGCAGGCGGGCCAGCTCGACCGGGGTGTAGCGGGGTCCGGCGTCGGCCACCCGGGGCGCCGGGGTCGCGGCGCCGAAGAGGGCGGGTTGGGTCACGGCGACACCTCGGTTCGCGGCTCGGGGCCAGTCGGGCCACTCCTCGCGCTCACGCTCGTCAGCTCACTCCCCGCGTTCCGGCTGCCCCGGGCGGCGGACGGCCGGCGGTTCGACGACCTGACGCCCCTGCCCGGAGACCGGGCAGCTGGTCCGCACCGGGCAGACCCGGCACTTCGAGTTCGCGACGGCGGCGAAGGTGGCGGCCGCCATCGTATCGGCGGTGCGGCGCACCAGGGCGGTCGCCCAGCCGGCCTCCGGCCCCTGCGCGGCCGGCGGCTGGCTCTGCTCCTTCGCGTCCTTGGCCGTGGTGCCGAGCTGCACCAGGGCGGCGCCACCGGACTCGTCTCCGAAGTCGGCGAACGCCCCGGCCTCGACGGCCGCCTGATAGGCGCCCAACTGCGGATGCTCGGCCAGGTCGCTCCCGGTCACCGCGGTGGACTTGCCGGTCTTCAGGTCGACCACCACGAGCCGCCCCTCGGCGTCGACCTCCAGCCGGTCGACCCGGCCGACCAGCTCGACGGGGTGGTGCGGGTCGTCCAGACGTACGGCGAACTCGTGCTCGATGGCGAGCAGCCGGCGGGGGTTACCGGCCAGCCAGCGGAGCAGCTTGTCGACCATCGCCTCGGCGCGGGACCGCTCCGGCCCGGCCATCCAGCGGGCCGCCAGTTCGATCGCGTCGAACCGGGCGGCCACGTAGTCGAGCAGCGCGCCCCGGTCGGCGCTGGCGTCCTCGGCGAGCATCGCGGCGGCGTGCACCAGATTCCCCACCCCCTGCGCGGTGCTGGCCGGCGCGCTGCCGCCGTGCCGCTCCAGCAACCAGCGCAGGCTGCACCGCAGCGCGCTCTCCATCGCCGAGGGAGTCACCCGGACCGGATCCCCCTCGTCCACCAGCGGCCGGTCGTCGGAGAGCCCGCGCAGCCCCCACCAGTCGTCCGGATGCGCGCCGGGCACGCCGGCCGCCGCGAGCCGGGCCAGCTCGGCCGCCGCGGCGCGCCGCCGGGCGTACGGGACCGCCGGGTCGACCACCACGGTGCGCAGCTCGGCGACGACGGCGGGCAACGTGAGCGCCCGGGGAGGCCGGGTGACGGGCAGCGCTGCGGGCCACCCGGTCGCCGCGCCGGCACGTTCCTCCTGGTCGCTGCCGCTGTCGTCCGAGCCGCGTGACGCGGGTTGCTCCGGCGGCCCGTCGGCGATCGCGTCGCGTGAGCCCGGCCCGCCGCCGACCGCGTCGCGTGAGTCGGGCCCGCCAGCGACCGCGTCGCGCGAGCCCGGCCGGCCGGCGGTCGTGTGGTCCGAGCCGGACCGGTCGCCCGGTCGGTCGTCGGGGTCGCGATCCTCCGGGTCACCGTCGGGCGTGGGTCGCGGGGCGGGTGGGGTGGGGCCGTCGCCGGGCGGGTCGACGGGCCCCAGCTCGTGCAGGAAGCGGCTCGGCTGCTCCTCGTGGTCGTCCCCGCCCACCGCCGCCGAGGCGACCGCGCTGACCAGCAGCCGACGCCGGGCCCGGGTCACCGCGACGTGGAACAGCCGCCGCTCCTCGTCGAGCAGGGCCGAGGTCTGCCCGACCACCGTGGCCACCCTGCCGCCGTCGACGGCGCGGCCGGCGAGCACGTCGACCAGCCGCTCGGAGCCGAGCAGACTGCCCCGCAGCCGCAGATCGGGCCAGACCCCCTCCTGGACGCCGGCGACCGCGACCACATCCCACTCCAGCCCCTTCGCCGCGTGCGTGGTGAGCAGCCGGACGGCATCGCCCCGGTCGGCGGTCGGGGCGAGGGTGTCGGCCGGCAACTCCTGGCCGAGAACGTGGTCGAGGAACACCTCCGTACGCGCGCCTGGCAGCCGGTCGGTGAACCGGGCCGCCGCGTCGAAGAGCACCATCACCGCGTCGAGGTCCCGGTCGGCGGCCTCGGCCCGACGCCGCCGCGCGACGTCCCCCTCGCCGGGCACCGGCCGGCCCCGGCTGATCGCGCCGGCCCACCGCTCGGCCAGGCCGCTGGCCTGCCACACCGCCCAGAGCACGTCCTCGGCCGTGGCGCCGGGACGCTCGGCCGCCTCTCGGGCGCGCGCCAGCAGCGCCGCCACGGTCTGCGCCGGCTCGGCCCATCGCCGGTCGATGCCGGCCAGCTCCGCCGGATCCCGCAGCGCGGCGACGAGCAGCTCGCCGGAGGGACGCCGTTCACCGGCCGCCAGAGCCAGGGCGCGCAGGCCCTGCCGTAGCCGCCGCTCGGCCAGCGGGTCGGCTCCGCCGAGCGGCGAGTGCAGCAGCGCGACGGCCGCCTCCTCGTCGAGCCGCTCCGGTTCGAGCGCGCAGCGCAGCAGCAGGAGCAGCGGCGCGACCGCCGGTTGCAGGTGCAGCGGCAGGTCCTCGCCGTGCACGACGGTGGGCACCCCGGCGGCGTGCAGCGCCCGTTGCAGCGTGGGCAGCGCGAGCGCGGTGGAGCGGAGCAGCACCGCCATCGCCGACCAGGGAACCCCGTCGAGCAGGTGCGCCGTGCGCAGCGTGTGGGCCAGCCAGGCCGCCTCGCTGGTCGCCGAGCGGAAGGTGTGCACCTCCACGGCGCCGGGCGGCGCGTCGGGCAACGGTCGCAGCCGGCGGTGCGCCGCCGGGCCACGCAGCCGACGGGAGATCCGGCCGGCCGCGGTCAGCAGTCGGGCGCCGGCCCGGTAGGAGGTGGCGAGCAGCACCTGCGCCGCCGGCGCGCCGGAGACCGTCCGGAACCGGTGCGGGAACATGGTCACCCCGGCCGGGTCGGCACCCCGGAAGGCGTACGTGGACGAATCCGGATCGGCGAAGGCGACCAGCGGCTTCCCGCCCCCGGCCACCACGGCGAGCAGCTCCAGCTGGGCCGGGTCGGTGTCGGCCAGCTCGTCGACGTAGACGTACGCCAGCCGGCGCCGCTCGGCCGCGAGCAGCTCCTCGTCGTCGCGCAGCAGCCCGGTGGCGGCCCGGACCAGCTCGGCCGGGTCGTACGCGATCGAGCCGCGGTTGCTCACGTCGCGCAGCGCCAGCACGGCGACGTACTCCCGGAGGAACCGCGCGGCCGCCGGCCAGTCGGCCCGGCCGAGCCGCTCGCCGAGGCGGGCCAGCTCCACCGGGCCCACCCCGCGTTCGGCGGCGCGCATCAGCAGGTCCCGCAGCTGGGCGGCGAAGGCCCGGGTGCGTAGGGCGGGGCGCATGTCCTCCGGCCAGCCGACCGGGTCGTCCTCCGGCTCCTCGCCGACCACGTCCAGCAGCTCGCGGATGATCAGATCCTGCTCGGGACCGGTGAGCAGCCGGGGTGACGGCTCGCCCCGCTCGGCGGCGGCGCGCCGGAGCAGCCCGAAGGCGTACGCCGGGAAGGTGCGTACCAACGGCTCGCGCAGCACCCGGTGACCCTCGCGGGCCACCCGGGCCTCGATCCGGTGGCGCAGCGCGGTGGCGCCCCGGCGGCTGAAGGTGAGCACGAGGATCCGCTCGGGGTCGACCCCCTCGGTCACCCGTGCGGCGACCGCTTCGACGAGCGTGCTGGTCTTGCCGGTGCCCGGCCCGCCCGTGACGAGCATCGGCCCGTCGGTGTGCCCGATCACCTCCGCCTGCACCGGGTCGGCCCGCCAGGTCGACCCGTCACCCGGACGCCACGGGCCGCCCGCCGGCCGCGCCGACGTGCCGTTCCCGGCGGCCGACCCTCCGGGCCGGCTGAGCCCGTCGGTCGGCCCAGTGGGCCGACGCACCAACCGGTACGCCTGCATCAGCTCATCCCACCACGCCCCTACGACACCCCCCGCACGCCACCCCGCCCGCCCGACGCCGCCGGGAGGGGGCTGAGAGCACTTTCCCCGAAAGTGTCGGCTTCCGGGCCGGCGAGGCAACACTTTCAGGGAAAGTGCCGGGCAGGGTCGGGGACGGTCAGGCCAGGTGGGATTCGAGGGCGTCCAGGGCGGCGGGGACGGAGTCGACGACCGTCAGCAGGTCGAGGCCGGCCGGCTTGAGGAAGTGCTGGTCGGTGAGGTCGGCGAGCCAGTTCAGCAGCGGCCGGTAGAACCCGTCGGTGTCCACCAGCACCATCGGCTTGGCGTGCAGGGTGAGCGTGGCGGTCGTCCAGACCTCGAAGAGCTCGTCCAAGGTGCCGAGCCCGCCCGGCAGCGTGAGGAACGCGTCCGACTTGTCGATCATCAGGGTCTTGCGGCTCGCCATCGAGTCGGTGATCAACAGCTCGTCCGAGCGCAGGTCGGCGACCTCCAGGTCGACCAGCGCCTGCGGTATCACCCCGACGGTCGGGCCGCCGGCCGCCCGCGCCCCGTCGGCGATCGCGCCCATCATCCCGACGCAGCCACCGCCACTGACCAGGGTGTGCCCGCGCCGGGCGATCTCCGCGCCGGTCTCGGTCGCCAGGTCGAGCCAGCGCTGCTCGATCGTCCGGGAGGAGGCGCAGAAGACACAGATGGCAGCCACTCGCTCAGCTCTCCCTCGCTCCACCGGAATCGGCGGCGTCACGCTCGTCCGCGGCCTCCGCCGCGTCCCGCTGGTCGGCGGCGACGCGGGCCACCGCCTCCTCCCGGACCGCCTCCTGCTCGGCGGAGAGCGCCGCCTCGGCCTCCACGATGTGCCGGACCGCCGCCTCGACGGAGTCGGTGAGGCAGATCAACTCCAGGTCGACCGGCCCGATCTTGCCGTCGGCGGCCATCGTGTCGCGGAGCCAGTCGATCAGCCCCTGCCAGTACGCCGTGCCCATCAGCACCACCGGGAACCGCGTGACCTTGCCGGTCTGCACCAGGGTGAGCGCCTCGAAGAGCTCGTCCATGGTGCCGAACCCGCCGGGGAGCACCACGAACCCGTGGGCGTACTTGACGAACATGGTCTTGCGGGCGAAGAAGTAGCGGAAGTCGATGGCGAGGTCGACCCAGTCGTTGATGCCCTGCTCGAAGGGGAGCTCGATGCCGAGCCCGACGGAGAGGCCACCGGCCCCGCTGGCGCCCCGGTTGGCGGCCTCCATCACACCCGGGCCGCCGCCCGTGATCACCGCGTAGCCGGCCCGGGCCAGCGCGGCTCCCAGCTCCTCGGCCAGCCGGCACTCGGGGCTGTCCGGGCCGCTGCGCGCGGAGCCGAAGACGCTGACCGCCGGCGGGAGGTCGGCGAGGGTGTCGAAGCCCTCCACGAACTCCGAGAGGATGCGCAGCGCCCGCCAGGCGTCCCTGGTCTTCCAGTCGCCGCGCCCTCGGGAATCGAGCAGACGCTGATCGGCGGTGCTGTCCGGGATGGCCTGCCGGCGCAGGGTGACAGCCCCCCGGTGCCGCTCCCGCCCCGCTCTGCGGCCCGGCTCCCGCCCGTTGCTCTGACTCATGCAAGCAACCGTAGTGGAGCGACCCCCGCCGGGTGCACGGGCCGAGAACGCGTCGAAATAGTTCGCGATCTTGGGCAACCAAAACCGTCGCCCGTACGTCTTACTATTCACATACCGGGTATGCCCCGGCGCGCGCCTTCGGGGGAGGAGCCAGCGTGATCAGCAACAGCGAGATGATCCGGATCCGTCGTCAGATGCAGCGACGGATCCGCGACGTGGTCGCCGAGCGTCGCCGCGCACGGCAGATGGAGCCGGCCGGCGAGCCGACCGGTGACGCCGACACCCGCCAGAGCACCGACCCGTCCCTCACCGCCCCACTCTGACCAACCGGCCAGGCCGGGAACGATCAGGAGGCTCGCGCCACCCGGCGCGAGCCTCCTGATCCATGTACGGGGTCAGGAGGAGGCCAGCCACCGGTGCAGGGTGGCCGCGCCGTCACGGATCTTGCCGATCTCGACGTGCTCGTCCTTGTGGTGGGCCAGGTTCGGATCACCGGGGCCGAAGTTCAACGCCGGAATGCCCAGCGCCGCGAAGCGGGCCACGTCCGTCCAGCCCAGCTTGCCGATCGGCGCGGCACCCACCGCTTCGAGGAACTCCCGTGCCGGCGGCGCCTCCAGCCCCGGCAGGGCGCCGGCCGCCGCGTCGGTCACCACCAGGTCGAAGCCGGCGAAGACCTCCCGCAGGTGCGCCTCCGCGGCCGCCGGGTCGCGGTCCGGGGCGTACCGGTAGTTGATCTCGATCTCACAGCGGTCGGGGATGACGTTGCCGGCCACCCCGCCCTCGATCCGCACCGCGTTGAGGCCCTCGCGGTAGTCGCAGCCGTCGATGGTGACCCGGCGTGCCTCGTACGCCGTCAGACGGCGCAACACCTCGACGGCGCCGTGGATGGCGTTCACCCCGTGCCAGGACCGCGCCGCGTGGGCCCGCTCGCCGTACGTGGTGACGTTCGCCCGCATGGTCCCCTGGCAACCGGCCTCGACGATGCCGTACGTGGGCTCCAGCAGCACCGCGAAGTCCGCCTGCAGCCACTCCGGGTGCGCCTCGCCGACCAGGAGCAGCCCGTTGTACCTCGACTCGATCTCCTCGGCCTCGTAGAAGAAGTACGTCACGTCGTACCGAGGGTCCGGCAGCGTCACCGCCAGGTGCAGGGCGTACGCCACCCCCGACTTCATGTCCGACGTGCCGCAGCCGTACATCAGGTCGCCGCGCATGGTGGACGGGAAGTTGTTGTTCAGCGGCACCGTGTCCAGATGCCCGGCCAACACCACCCGCTGCGACCGGCCCAGCTCGGTTCGCGCCATCACCGTGTTGCCGTGCCGGTACGTGGTGAGGTGCGGCACACCCCGGAGCACCTCCTCGACGCAGTCGGCGATCGCCTTCTCGTTGAGGGAGACGGACTCGATGTCGACGAGGGCGCGGGTCAACGCCACCGGATCGGCGAGGACCTCGGGGGTCAGCGGGTTCTCCATGTTTCGCACGGTACCGTCAGAGCCGGTGGGGGTGCCGAGTGAGCTTGCACCCGCACGACCCCGCGAACGAAGGGTGAATCTGTGACGTCCGCGCAATCCGCCTGGGGCATCGGCCTGGCCACGGTCGCCGCCGACGATCAGGTGCTCGACACCTGGTACCCGACCGGCAAGCTGGGGCTCGGCGAGCTCCCGCTGGTGGCCGGCGAGGAGAAGGCGGACGTGCTCGACCTGCCGCCGTCGGCGGTCGGCGAGCGGACCCTGCCCGGCCTGCGGGCCGTCCAGGTCGTCACCCAGATCGGCTCGCTGGACGATCCGATCAAGGACGCCGCCGACGCGTACCTCCGGCTGCACCTGCTCTCCCACCGCCTGGTGCGACCCAACGAGCTCAACCTGGACGGCATCTTCGGCAAGCTGGCGAACGTGGCCTGGACCTCGGCCGGGCCGTGCCCGCCGGAGCGGGTCGACGAGCTGCGGGTCATCGAGCGGGCCGCCGGTCGCCACCTGGCCGTGTACGGGGTGGACAAGTTCCCCCGGATGACCGACTACGTGGTGCCCTCCGGCGTGCGGATCGCCGACGCCGACCGGGTCCGCCTCGGCGCGTACCTGGCCTCCGGCACCACCGTGATGCACGAGGGCTTCGTGAACTTCAACGCCGGCACGCTCGGCACCTCGATGGTCGAGGGGCGCATCGTGCAGGGCGTGGTGGTCGGCGACGGCTCCGACGTCGGCGGCGGGGCCTCGATCATGGGCACCCTCTCCGGTGGCGGCACCGACAAGGTCCGCATCGGTGAGCGGAGCCTGATCGGCGCGAACGCCGGGGTCGGCATCTCCCTCGGCGACGACTGCGTGGTCGAGGCCGGCTGCTACATCACCGCCGCGTCGAAGATCACTCTGCCGGACGGTCGGGTGGTCAAGGCACGGGAGCTCTCCGGCGTGGACGGCCTGCTCTTCTGGCGCAACTCGGTCAACGGGGCGCTGGAGGCGAGGCCGCGCACCGGCCGGGGCATCGAGCTGAACGCGGCACTGCACGCCAACGACTGACCCGGTGAGCCCTCCGGGCCGGCGGTCACCCACCGACCCGGAGGAGCCCGGCGTCACCTCAGCCGGTACGCCTGGATGACGTGCTGGGTCACCGTGTTGCCGGCGCTGTCGCGCGCGGTGGCCCGCAGCGAGGCGTACCCGGGCCCGGCCGGGTGCCGGACGGCGGCCTTCCAGCCGTCGCCGGACTTCCGGACCTTCGCCCGCTGCCAGGTCGACCCGCCGTCGTAGGAGACCTCCACCATGAGCGCGGCGACGCGCGCCGAGGGAGCGCCCGGCTGCCGCTGCACCTGGACCGGGACGACGAAGCTCCGGCCGGCGGGCGCGTTGTTCGCGGCGTCCAGCGGTGGCGCGAAGCGGACGGCCATCGCGGGCAACGCGGCGAAGTCCTCGCCGGGGACGTGCCGGGAGCGGAACGTCCAGGCCGCGCCGACCTCGGTGCTCAGGTCGGTGAAGCTCCGCTTCGTCGCCGTCTCCAGCCGGTAGCCGGCGCCCCCCGGCGGCACCTCGAACTGGCCGAAGCCCGGGTCGGCGCTCTCCCCCACCAGCTTCCCGTTCCGGTAGAGCGCCGTCCGGGCGCTGTCCGGAAGCGAACCGCCGGCGTGACCGGACACGTCGCTGTGCAGCGGCACGTCCAGCACGATCACGTCGCCCTGCCGGGTGAGGCCCTGCCCGGGCCAGCGCGGCGCCGGGAAGGACGGCCCGTACGGCGCGCCGTTCCAGACCTCCCGGAGGTGCTTGCCGGCCCGGTAGGCCCGAGCGTCGCCGGCCAGCATGGCCCGGGGTTCGAGCCACCCGTCTCCGGTACGCACGCCGAAGGTCAACTCCGAGGTCCAGCGCACGCCCCGGGTGTTGTAGTGCTCGACCCGCTGCCCCGGCACCGCCGTCGGCAGCCCGACGGCCCAGCCGCCGACGGCCGGTTCCAGCTGCGGGAAGACCAACCGCTCGGTCTCCAGGCCGGGGTACCCGCCGCGGAACGTGTGGGTGACGGTGGCCAGGTCACGGGCGCGGTAGTCCCGGTCGAAGCCGGTCGGCAGCCGGCCGGGGAAGCCCTCGCTGAGCGCGTAGAGGTACGGGCTGCTGGCCGCCTCCCGGTCGGCCCACTGGCTGCTCACCGTGCCGACGAAACGCGCCGCCGAGCCGTTCGGGCCGAGCTGGCCGCTGGACAGGCCGGTGAAGTCGAACCCGAGCAGGCTGAAGCTGTACGAGCCGACGTCGGCGACGAAGACGTTCGCCCCGATGTCGACGAGCTGTGGCGTGGCCGTCGGGTCCGGCACCGTGCTGCGTACCGGCTTCGCCCGTCGGGCGTCGACGGTGAGCTCCGTGTCCCGGTCGAGCATCAGCTCGGGCCGGGCGATCATGGCGGCCCGGGAGTTCTGCTCGTCACCGCTGAACACGTAGCTGACCAGCGCGTACCGCCCCTTGGGCAGCCGGACCTGCACGGTGCCGTCCGGGTCGTACAGGTCGTGACTGGTGACGTCGGCCAGGTCGACGAGCGTGGTGCCGTGCTGGCCCGTCGCCGCACCCGTGTCGTCGAGGTGCCGGACGGTCAGCTGGTAGCTCTCCACCTCCCGGTGCACGGCGACCGGGGTGACCGCGACCGCGTCACCGGATCGGGCGACGACCCGCCCGGTGTAGTACCCGTCGGTGTCGCCGACCCGGGTGTCGGCGGTGACCGTGGCGGTCGCCGTACCGCCGGCCGGCACGGTCACCCGGCCGGTGCTCAGGCTGAACATCCCGCTCGGCGCGGGCGCTCCGCCGGGGCCGGTGACGTCGAGCGTGAGGTCCAGGGTGAGCGCCGTCGAGCCGTCGTTGCGCCAGGTCAGCTGGCGGGTGATCGGGGTGTCGTCGCCGTGCGGCCAGAGTGCCCGCCCGAACGAGACGCTCACCGGGTCACTGGTGACGGTCTGACCGATCGCCCGGGCCACGTCGACCCGCCCGGCGCCCTGCTCGTAGGCGGACCGCTGCGGGTGCGGCTTCGCCGAGGCCATCAGCGTCGCCTTCAGCTGCCCGGCCGTCCAGTCGCCGTGCTGGTCGGCGAGGAGCGCCACCGCGCCCGCGACGTGCGGCGCGGCCATCGAGGTGCCGGAGATGGAGACGTACGACTCGCCCACCGGGTCGCCGATCTGGCCGTCGGCGGCCCGGGCGGCCACGATCTCCACGCCCGGTGCGGTGAGGTCCGGCTTGATCGCCTCGTCGCCGACCCGCGGGCCGCGGCTGGAGAAGTCGGCGAGTTCATCCTCGCGGTTCACCGCGCCGACGGCGAGCGCCGCGTCGGCGGTGCCGGGCGACCCGACCGGGGCGTACCCCCCGTCGTTGCCGGCGGAGACCACGAAGAGCGTGCCGGTCTCCTCGGTCAGCTGGGTCACCGCCTCCTCGAGCGGGTCGGTCTCCGGCGTGTCCATGCCGGTGAGGCTCATGTTCACCACGTCCGCCCGCTGCTCGACGGCGGCCCAGTGCATGCCTGCGAGGATGGCGGAGTCGGTGCAGAAGTCGGTCTCGCAGACCTTGCCGGAGAGCAGGGTGGCGTCCGGCGCCACGCCGCGGTACCGGCCTCCGGAGGCGGCGCCGCTGCCCGCGATGATCGAGGCCACATGGGTGCCGTGCCCCACCAGGTCACCCGGGGCCGGGTCCTCGGTGAAGTTGCGGGCCTCGGCCACCCGGCCGGCCAGGTCCGGGTGATCGGTGTCCACCCCGGTGTCGAGCACCGCGACGCGGACGCCCGCGCCGGTGTATCCGGCCGCGTACGCGGCGGGCGCACCGATCTGCGGGACGCTGTGTTCCAGCGTGATCCGCCGCCGGCCGTCGAGCCAGATCCGGTCGACGGCGGCGGCACCGGACCGGGCCCCGGCTCGGTCGGCGAGGACCCTCCAGAGCTGCTCCGCCCGGTCCTTGCGCACCGTGCCGGCCACCCCGTCGATGGCGGGCAGATCGCGGGTGACGGTGAAGCCCGGCGGGGTGTCGGCGCGCCGCTCGGCCCCGGCGGCCCGGCGCAGCAGCACCGGGAGGTCGTCGTTGCGCGCGTCGTCGTAGCCGGCCGCGATCAGCTCGGTGATGTCGAAGAGCCGCCGGTCGACGCGGCCGGCGCCGATCAGCGGCAGCGCGTCCTGCGGCACGACCGAGAGCCGCCCGTGGTCCCGGCCGGTCAGGAAGCGTACGTGTTCGCGCCCCGGACCGGGCCGCACGCTGGCTGCGCCGGACGCGCTGACGGTCACCCGGTCCCCGGTGAGCAGGGTGACCGTGGCGGGCTGGTCGGCGGTCCTCGACGAGGCCGGCCCGGCGGCCGCCGGCGTCACCGGGGCGCCCGGTGGGGCGGCCACGGCGACCGCCGGCGCGGCGAGCACGAGGGCGATCGCGAGGCCTGTTCCGGTCAACTTCCGTGTTCGGTGCAACGGATCCTCCCTGATGGGGCGTGGTAACCGATGAGGGCATCGACGCCGGTCAGCATTGCATACGCGGTATGCGGTGAAGAGTCAGAAAATTGACTGACTTTCCGGCAGTAGGGCGAAAAGGCCGGGATGATCTACCGGTGACGTCCATGAAGGAGCGCCTGCTCGCGGGCGACCTGTACCAGGCCGACGACCCGGAGATCGTCGCCGAGCTGGCCCGCGCCGTACGCCTGATGGAGCGCTTCAACACCAGCCCCGCCGACGATCCCGCCGCCCGGCTCGCGGCGCTGCGAGACCTGCTCGGCGAGGTGGGTGCGGAGACCGAGATCCGGCCACCCTTCTACTGCGACTACGGCTCACGGACTCGGATCGGGCCGCGCTGCTTCGTCAACTTCAACGCCGTCTTCCTCGACGTCGCACCGATCACCATCGGCGCGGACGTCCAGATCGGCCCGAACGTCCAACTGCTCACCCCGACGCATCCCGTGGAGCCCGAGCCGCGCCGGGCGAAGTGGGAGTCGGCCAGGCCGATCACCATCGGCGACAACGTCTGGCTCGGCGGCGGCGTCATCGTGCTCGCCGGAATCGACGTCGGGGCGAACACCGTCGTCGGCGCGGGGGCCGTGGTTACCCGCGACCTACCACCGAACGTCGTCGCGCTCGGCAACCCCGCCCGCGCCGTACGGTCCGTCGAATAGTCGTTATCAAGGCTTCCACCTGCACGAACGACCGTTCCACGGCTTGCCAGCCACCCCCTACGACCGGCACTGTGGGTAATGACGTCTTCATCGGGAGGCGGCATGATCGGTCGGGTTCTCGAGCTACGGGTGCACGGGGTGTCCAACACGCCCCCGGCGCAGATCCTCGGCCTGCGCCCCGATCCGACCGGCGGGTCGCCCCAGCCGCGCCTGGTCGCCGGCGGCGCGGCGACCGGCTTCTACCGCGCCCCCGGCACCGGAACGGACGACCCGCTCGTCGTCGAGGCGTACAGCTGGGGGCAGTTGACCTCCGGCGCACGGACCGCGCGCGACGTCGAGCGCGCCCTCTGGACGCTGCTGCTGCCCTTCACCCTCGCCAACGTCGCGCTGCACGCCCGGCCCGCGATACCCCCGGAGTCGGACCGGGAACGCTGGTCCAGCGGCCCCGGCCTGACCGCCTGGCTGATCCGCCTCTTCTGCCTCAGCCTGACCTGCACGGTGGTCGTCGCGGTGACCGGGATCGGCGTCGACCTGATCGGGTGGCAGTGCGTCGACGAGGAGTGCCTGCGCCGGGTCCCGGGACCGTGGGAGTTCCTCGGCGAGGGGTGGTGGAGCGAGGGTGCCCGCGCGCTCGCCGTCGGGCTCGTCGCCCCGATCGGGCTGCTCGCGCTGCTGGGGCTGCTCGCCTGGCGGACGTACCAGTACGAAGCCCAGATGCCCGCCGGCCCCGGCACCGGCAGCCTCCCCCGCCAGCCGCGGCCGATCCACGCCGACGCGCCGGCCGACGACCCGGAGCCCCGCCCCGACCGGCCACCTACCGAGCCGACGAACCCGTTGCAGGACCGCACCTTCTGGCACGGGGAGGGGCAGCTACGCCGCTCGGCCATGCTGCACCTCTGCACCGGCGCGATCGTCGCCGCCTCGGTGCCGCTCGGCACGGTGCTGGCCATGGACCCGCCCCGGGGAATCCGCGCGCTGGTCGCCTGGCCCACCGCCGCGGCCGGCGGCGCGGCCCTGCTGATCGTGGTGGTGGCGCTCGGCCGGCCCAGCCTCACCCGGCGGAGCGGCGCCACCCGGATCGGCCGGTGGACCGTCGGGGTCGCCGGGCTCACCGCGCTCACCGTGACCGGCACCGTGGCAATCCTGCTGCTGCCCGACGGGCCGGCCGGTACCCCCCTCGCCGGGCTGCGCCCACCGACCGGCTGCGCCCGCGATCCCGGCACGCCGGGCTGCCTCGTCGACAGGTCGCTGCCCGGATACGACTGGATCGTCTCCTGGCTGAGCCTGGGCCAGCTGCTGCTACTGATCGCGATCGGCGCGGTCGCCCGCGCCGGCCGCCGCGCGTTGGCGCCACCGATGACCGCCGCAGGCCTGCTCGTGCTCGGCGTGTCCTGGGTCGACGGCCGGTTGCCCCTGGTGCCGGAGGCGCCGGCGCCCCTGAAGGTGTGGATGCTCGTCGTGCCGGCCGTCGCGCTCGCCGCCGTCGGACTGGCGCTGCCCCCCACCCACGCGGTCGACGAGCGGGCCGCCGCGCCACACAGCGCGGTCGCGTGGGGTGGCCGGGGGCCGGCCGTCATCGCGGGCGCCGGTTGGCTGCTCTGCGTCGCCAACTGCGCGGGGCTGCTCTACTGGGTCGCCGACCGGCTCAACAACGGGGCCACCCCGAGCGGCCGGAGCACGATCACCCCACCGGTCCCGGTGCTGTGGAGCGGGCTCGCCTTCGCCGTCGCGATCGTCGCGCTCGCGGTCACCGTCGCCCGCGCCGGCCTGCTGCTGAACCGGCTGCGCCGCCAGGCGTACGCCGAGCTGACGCCCGCCGGGCACGCGCTCTCCCCGCACGAGCTGCGCCGGTGCCGCGACGTCAGCCTCTTCCACGCCCTGCACCGGCTGGTCGGCGAGCACGCGATCCGGCTCGTCGGGCGCTACGCCGTGGTCGCCGCCGGGCTGGCCACCGTCGGCTGCGCGGCCGTGCTGTCCCACGCCCGACCGCATCCGATGCGGGCCACCGAGGGCGCGGCCGTGGTGAAGTTCGTCGCCGACGTCGGCGGCTCGATGCTCGGTTGGCTGCCCGTGCTGGTCGCCGCGATCGGCGCGCTGGTCTACCGTAACGACACCGTGCGGCGCACCGTCGGAGTGATCTGGGACGTGGGCACGTTCTGGCCGCGCTCCGCCCACCCGCTCGCCCCGCCGAGCTACGCCGAGCGCGCCGTGCCCGAGCTGCAGACCAGGATCGCGGGGCTGCTCGCCCTCCGCGACGACGACCCGCGCCGGATGGCGGGCATCATCGTCTCCGGCCACAGCCAGGGCACGGTGATCTGCGCGGCCGTCATCCTGCAACTGCCCGACCGGTGGCGGCGCCGGATCTGGTTCTTCTCGTACGGCTGCCAGCTGACCCGGCTCTACGGGCGGGTCTTCCCGGCCTACTTCGGGCCGGACCGGCTACCCACGTTGACCGGGGCGTTGACCACCTCCGCCGGCCGGTCGGGCTGGACGAACTTCTGGCGGAGCACCGACCCGCTCGGCTGGCCGGTCGACGCGGGCGAGCGGAACACGGCCGTGCGCGACCCGGAGGCGCTGCACCCCAGCGACGGTGAGGTGGCCGACCCACCCATCCGGAACCACAGCGGCTACCCGCAGGCGCCGGAGTTCCAGCAGGAGCGGGCCCGGGTCACGCGGCTGCTGCTGCGCGAGGTCCCGCTACCCCGGCGGGGCCTCGGCTAGCCGCACCACCATGTCCGCCCGGCCGGCGGTGCCGGCGACAAGCGTCGCGTTCTCCTCGTCGCTGCCCATCGCCCACGCCCGCGCCGCCGCCTCGGACCGCCCGTACGCGACGTGCCGGGCGGTGAGCCGACGCAGCCGCAGCTCGGCGTCGAGGTCGAGGAACCACGCCTCGTGCAGCAGGGACCGCACCTCGTCCCACGGCGTCAACGGCAGCAGCAGGTAGTTGCCCTCGGTCACCACGAGGCGCACCTCCGGCGGCACCTCGATCGAGCCGGCGATCGGCTCCTCCAGGTCACGGCGGAACGCGGGCGCGTAGACGGAGGTCGGCTCCAGCCGGTGCAGCCGGCGCAGCAGCGAGACGTAGCCGTTGGCGTCGAAGGTGTCGGCAGCGCCCTTACGGTCGGCGCGGGCGAGCCGCTCCAGCTGCACCTGGGCGAGATGGAAACCGTCCATCGGCACCAACCGGGCGGCCGACCCGACCCCGGCGACGATCCGCTCGGCGAGGGTGGACTTGCCCGCGCCCGGCGCGCCCGCGATGCCGAGCAGCTGGCGGGGGCCGGCCTCGGCGAGGGAGCGCGCCCGCTCGATCAGCTCCTCGACCGGGAGCACCTGTGCCGGCGCCATCAGCCCAGAACCGGCTCGGAGATCGCGAACCGCGCCTGCACGGCGGCCTGCACCGACTGCGGCTGCGGATCGAGGTCGAGCTCCGGCCCCCCGCCCCCCTCGGGGCCGCCCGCGTACGCCATCCGGGCCATCATCGGCCGCTCGACACCGGTGTCCGCCAGCTCGACGAGCGCGGTGACACGGGCACCGAGCGCCTCGGCGTACTCCCGGCCCCGGGCGAGGGCGTCGGCGATCGCGGCGTGCCGGACCTCGCGGTACGTCGGGCTGTCCGGCCGTAGCGACCACCACGGCCCGGCGATCTCGACCTGGTCCAGCTCGGCCACGCGGAGCATCAGCTCGCCGAGGGCGGTGAAGTCGCTGACCGTGACGGTGGTGGTGACACTTCCGTGCCAGGCGACCACCCGCTCGGTGCCGCGCCGGGTCTCCGGCCGCACCCGCAGCTCCCCGGTCTCCCGCCGGTCGATCGCCGCGCCCTCGCCGTCGAGCCGCACGCGGACGGCGGCGGCCCGTTCGGCCAGCCTGGTCAGGGTGGCCTCCCGCTCCCGGTCGCGGGCTGTCACGGTGACCGCGAACCGGGCCAGCTCCGGGGGCACCTCCCGGTACGCCTCCCCGCGTACCGTCACCACCGGCCCGTCCACCATGCCCTCACCCTAGTCGTGGCCGCGCCCGAGCGCCGGAGCAGCGCTCAGCTCGCGCTCACGCCGGCGGGCGACGCGCCAGGTAGGTCACCACGTCCGCATCGGCGGCGCAGCCGGTCAGCTGGCCGCCCGCCGAGCCCAGCTCCAGCAGGTACGCCAACTCGTCGGCGTGGTCCCCGTCGACCGGGAACTCACGCCGCTGCTCGTCCAGCGCCCGGTCGAGGAGCGCGTGACGTAGCTCCTGCGCCCGCCGGTAGCGCTCGACCAGCGCGTCCGCGTCGTCCCGGCGCAACGCGTCGACCAGCGCGTCGAGCACCACGCGGACCTGGCCGAGCTGGCCGAGCACCTCGTCCCGGTTCTGGAAGAGCATGTCCGCGATGCGCTCCACCGGCGTGCCGACCACCCGCGTGCCGTCCCGGAAGCTCCCGGCCGCCAGGCCGAGCACGGCGTCCCGGATCTCCACGTCGGCCGCCGCCCCGGCGAGACTCCCCGCCAGCAGGTGGGGGACGTGGGAGGAGAGGGCGACCACCGAGTCGTGCACCGTCGGTGACATCGGCACGACCCGGGCCGAGAAGACCGTCACGAGGAGGCCGGCGAGCATTCGGAACGGCCCGATCCCGTCGAGCCTCGGGCAGAGCACCCAGGCCGCCCCGTCGAACAGCTCCGGCACGGCGGCGGTCAGCCCGGACCGCTCGGTGCCCGCCATCGGGTGGCCGGGCACGAACCGCCCGGTCAGGCCCTGCTCGACCGCGAAGCGGGCCACCGCGTCCTTGGTGCTGCCCACGTCGGTGACCACACAGTCGTCACCGGTGTGCCGGGCGACGGTGAGCAGGGTCTCCGGCAGGCTGGCCAGCGGCCCGGCGAGGAAGACGACGTCCCGGTCCCGGACCGCGTCGGCCAGCGCGTCGGGGAAGCGGACACCCCGGTCACGGCCGACGGCGCGGGTGGCCGGATCCGGGTCCCAGCCGACGACGTCCGGGTAGACCTCCCGCAGCCGGAGCAGGATGGACCCGCCGATGAGGCCGGTACCCACCACCGCGACCCTCGGCCGCTGACCCACGCTGCGCACCATCACGTACCCCGGTGTCCCGCTCGTACCGTCGTCGACCGACGACGCGACGTCACTGGTCGGCGAGCCGGCCGGCCACCGCGGCGACCCGCTCGTCGGACTCGGTGAGCGCGACCCGGACGTGCTGCCCACCGGTCGGACCGTAGAAGAGGCCGGGGGCGACGAGGACGCCCCGCCGGGCCAGCCAGTCCACCGTCTTCCAGCAGTCCTCGCCGCGGGTCGCCCAGAGGTAGAGGCCCGCCTCCGAGTGCTCGATGGTGAAGCCGGCCGCCTCGAACGCCTGACGCAGCACCTCGCGTCGGGCCCGGTAACGCTCCCGCTGCTCCACGGCGTGCTCGTCGTCCTGCAGGGCGGCCACCATCGCCGCCTGCACCGGCGCGGGCACGATCATGCCGGCGTGCTTGCGCACCGCGAGCAGCTCCGCCACCAGCGCCGCGTCACCGGCGACGAAACCGGCTCGGTAGCCGGCGAGGTTCGACCGCTTGGAGAGCGAGTGCACCGCCAGTACCCCGTCGTACGAGCCGCCACAGACCTCGGGCGAGAGCACCGAGACCGGCTCGGCCGACCAGCCCAGGGGTAGGTAGCACTCGTCACTGGCGACCACCGCGCCCCGCTCGCGCGCCCAGTCGACCACCTTGCGCAGGTGGGCGGCGGGCAGCACCTTGCCGTTCGGGTTGCCCGGCGAGTTGACCCAGACCAGCCGGACCCGCGAGGTCGGACCGACCGACGTCAGCGAGTCGCTGCGCACCACGGTGGCACCGGCGAGTCGGGCACCCACCTCGTAGGTCGGGTAGCTGACCGACGGCACCACGACCACGTCGTCCGGCCCGATCCCGAGCAGGGTCGGCAGCCAGGCGACCAGCTCCTTCGAGCCGATGGTCGGCAGCACGCCCAGACCGTTCGCCCCGGCGCCGCAGGCACGGACCACCCAGGCGGTGATCGCCGCGCGCAGCGCGGGGGTGCCGGCGGTCAGCGGGTAACCGGGGGAGTCGGAGGCGTCAGCCAGCGCCTGCCGGATCACCTGCGGCACCGGGTCGACCGGCGTGCCGACGGAGAGGTTGATCAGGCCCTCCGGGTGCGCGGCGGCGACGGTGGCCGCCGCGTCCAGAGTGTCCCAGGGGAAGTCGGGCAGGTGCGCCGAGATCGGCGCGGGCCGGCTCAGTGTCCCTCACCGCGCGGCGGCTGCGCGGCGACGAACGCCGCATCCTTCTCCACCTTGCCGATCTTCGAGGCGCCGCCGGGCGAGCCGAGGTCCTCGAAGAACTCGTAGTTGGCGCCCGTGTAGTCCTTCCACTGCTCCGGCACGTCGTCCTCGTAGAAGATCGCCTCGACCGGGCAGACGGGCTCACAGGCACCACAGTCGACGCACTCGTCGGGGTGGATGTAGAGCATCCGGTTGCCCTCGTAAATGCAGTCGACCGGGCACTCCTCGATGCATGCCTTGTCGAGCACATCCACGCACGGCTCGGCGATGATGTAGGTCACCGGTCTTCTCCTCCGCAAGACGCGCCGCGATCTCCGCGACGGTAAGAGCCTAGTATCTCGCCGGGGAGGGGGTCGATCGTGCTGGGTCAGCAGGATGTGGGACACCGGATCGTGGTTCGGCGGATTGTCGGTATTCGAGAAGGCCGACCCCTGTTCTCCGACGCCCTCGGCGAGTTGGTCGAGCTGGACGAGACCCATCTCACGTTGAGCACCGCACACGGCCCGCTGCGCGTGCCCCGGGACGAGGTGCACCGGGCCAAGCGGGTGCCGCCGGCCCGCCGCCCCACCGCGGCGGCCGTGATCGAGCTGGAGCTCGCCGCCGACGAGGCCTGGTCGGCGCCCACGCGCGAGCGGCTGGGTGGCTGGCTGCTGCGGGCCGCCGACGGCTGGACCGGGCGGGCCAACTCGGCGCTACCCGTCGGCGACCCGGACCGGCCGCTGCCGGCGGCCCTGGACACGGTCGAGCGGTGGTACGCCGAGCGTGGCCTCACCCCGCTGGTGAACACCCCGCTGCCACTCGCCACGCCGGTCGGCGCCGAGCTGGACGCCCGGGGCTGGAGCGGCCGACCGCCGGTGCTGGTGCAGACCGCGCCGCTCCCCCTGGTGACCGCCGCCTCGCCGACCCCACCGGCGCCCCGGGGCCCGGGCGGGTCGGCGTCGATACGGCTGGCGACCGCCCCCGCACCGGAGTGGCTGGCGGTCGTGGGTGACCGCAAGGCCGGCCTGCCGGACGCCGCCCGCCACGTGCTGACCGCGGTGGAGCAGGTCCGCTTCGCGCACGCGTACGCCGACGGCGAGCTGGTCGGGATGGGCCGGGGCACGGTGACCGGACAGGGCCGCTGGCTGGGGCTGACCGTCATCGAGGTGCTGCCGGCGGCCCGACGTCAGGGGCTGGCCGGCCGGATCGTCCGCGCGCTCGGGCAGTGGGGCGCGGAGGCCGGCGCCACTGACGCCTTCCTCCAGGTCGAGCAGCGCAACACCGCCGCCGTCGCCCTCTACCGCCGGTTCGGCTTCACCACCCACCACACGTACCTGACCCGCGTCCCCCCGCACTGACCCGTCGGGGCGGCACGATCCGGCCCGGTCAGCGACGGACGACCTTGCGGGGCTTGGCGGCCTTCAGCTCGGCGTAGCGCTTCAGGCCCTGCGACCGGTGGTCGAGGCCGAGCGCGGTGGCCACCAGGTAGCCGACCAGCGTCCCCGCCAGGGCGGCGCCGAGGTAGAGCCAGATCTGGGCGAAGAAGGTGCCCGCGCCACCGGCGAACGGACTGTCGCCCACCAGCAGCGGACCGACCAGCACCGTCAGGAGCATCGCGACCAGCACCGTGCCCGCCACGTCGGCCGACCATTCGCCCAGCGGTCGACGCCGCCCCCAGACGAAGGCGAGCACGGCGAGGATCACCCCGATCAGCACGAACATGCCGAGTGACACCCGGTCGGCGGCGGTGTCGTCGCCGTCGAAGCCGAAGTGGATGATCAACCGAGCGACCACGTTGACCGCGAAGAGCAGCCCGGCGAGCACCCCGATGTCGCGCCAGCGCCTCGCCATCGCACGACCTCCCGCCCAACCGTCCCCTCGGACGGTTTCCTGGCAGGAATATCTACCACTCGAACCTGTGTGCCGTCATCACCCGGGCGAGTGCGACGGCGGCGCGAGGATCTGCCGGAAACCCATCACGGCGAAGGTCATCGCGCCGGCCACGATCATGACGAGGCCGACCCAGTTGTCACCGGCGAGGAGCAGGTCCCCCTCGGCGGTCCGGATCGCCGCGACCGCCATCAGCACGAACCACGGCACCGCGGGCAGCGCCACCGACCAGCGGCGGCCGACCGTCCGGTGGGCGAACCAACCGAGCGCGATGTTCGCGCCGACCGCCACCAGCACCGACACCCCGACGAGCTGGCCGGCCACCCGGAGCGTGGCGAGCAGCAGCTCCACCACCCCGGTCACCACACCGGCGACGACCGCCACGAGGCCGCCGGCCACCCGCAGGCCGAGGTCGAGCAGGCGCGGCGGCGGGCCCGCCGGTGGCGGGTTGGTCTCGTCCGGGGCTACCGACATGGGAATGGTGGGGAGGGTCACCGCAGACCGGCCACCGCTGCCGGGGCCCGGTCGTGGCCGTGGTCGGCGAGCCCGGCGAAGAGGTCGTCCTCCCAGCCGTACGGGCCGCTGCCCGCACCCTTATCCCCCTTCGCGAGGGTGAAGTACTCCAGCCCCATGAACTCGCCCCCGATGGCGCCGGCGATCGTGTAGAGCCACGAGGTCGGTGGGATCTGGGTGGCGTGGGCGCGCAGCGCGGCCTGCTTCGCGGCGTGTTGCTCGGTGGCGTCGATCCGGGCCGCGATCTGCTCGTCGGGGGTGCCGAACGGAAGCTCCGCGACGTCCTCGATCCCGGCGAACGGGTTGTCGGACGACTCGACGAACTGGTCCATGCCGGCCTTGAGCACGCTGAGCGGCATGGCCGTCCAGTAGACCTTCTCCGGAGCGATCCCCTCGGCCTCGGCCAGCTGATGCGCGCGCATCGCCACCCGGTGCGCCTGGATGTGGTCCGGGTGCCCGTAGAAGCCGTTCTCGTCGTACGTGATCATGACCTGCGGACGAACCTCCCGCATCACCTCGACCAGGTGACCGGCGGCCTCGTCCAGGTCGGCCTGCCAGAACGCCCGGGGGTGCTCGTTGGTGGCCAGCCCCATCATGCCGGAGTCGCGGTAGCGGCCCGCGCCGCCGAGGAAGCGGTGGTCGGTGACGCCCAGCGCCGCGCAGGCCGCGGTCAGCTCGGCGATCCGGTAGCCGCCGAGCTGGTCGGCCTGGTCGGCGGCGAGCTGCGCCAGCGCCGGCACGTGGATCTCGCCCTCCTCGCCGAGCGTGCACGTCACCAGCGTCACGTGCGCACCGGTGGCGGCGTAGTGCGCCATCGTCGAACCGGTTCCGATGGTCTCGTCGTCCGGGTGCGCGTGGACCAGCAGAAGGCGGCGGTCGGGCAGCATCGTCACGCCCGTCACTCTAACCGGCGGTTCCGTCCGGCCGACCCCAACGCGTCCGTGCAGGTCGGCCACATCACCTCCGGAGCCGACTTACGATCTGGCCGTGGACTATCCGGAGCTGGCCGCCCGTACCCGCCGGTTCAGCCACGGCGCGCCGCGCGCCGTCTCCGTGGCCGACGACGGATCCCTGGTGATCTTCCTGCGCTCGGCCGGCCCGGAGGACCCGGCCGACGCGCTCTGGCTCCTGGACGTCGCCTCCGGCGAGGAACGGCTGGTCGCCGACCCGGCGGTGCTGCTCGGGACCGACAGCGGCCCGGCCACCCTCTCCCCCGGCGAGCGGGCGCTGCGCGAGCGGTTGCGGCTCAGCGCCGACGGCATCGGCTCGTACGCCCTGGACGCCGCCGGGCGGGTGGCGGTCTTCGCGATCGCCGGCCGGCTCTTCCGGGCCGATCTGGTGCACGGTGACGTGGTGGAGGTGACCACCGTCGGACCGGTCCTCGACCCCCGGCCGGACCCGACCGGCGTTCGGCTCGCCTACGTCACCGACGCCGCGGACGGAGTCCGCCGGGGCGAGCTGCGCGTGGTCGACGCCGACGGCACCGACACGATGCTCGCCGGGGAGGACTCCGGCGTCACCTGGGGTCTGCCCGAGCACATCGCCGCCGAGGAGTTCGCCCGGTTCCGGGGCTACTGGTGGGCGCCGGACGGCCGCTCGGTGCTCGCCGCGCGGGTCGACGAGTCCCGGCTGGACCGGTGGCACCTGCACGACCCGGCCGACCCGGCCAGCCCGCCGACGACCGTCGCCTACCCACGGGCCGGCGGGCCGAACGCCGAGGTCAGCCTGCACCTGCTCGACCTGGACGACGGGTGGGTCGACGTGCACTGGGACCGGGAGACCTACCCCTACCTGACCTCGGTCAGCTGGGCGGACGGCGGCCCGCTGATCACCGTGCTGCGTCGTTCGCAGCAGCACGGCCTGGTGCTCGCGGTGGATCCGCGCACGGGTGAGACGCAGGTCCACGCCGAGCTGGCCGATCCGCGCTGGGTCGAGCCGATCGCCGGCACCCCGGCGCACCTGCCCGACGGGCGGGTGCTGGTCGGTGGTGAGCTGGCCCACGACGGGTACGACGCGCGGTGTCTCTTCGCCGACGGCACGCTGCTCACCCCGCCCTCGCTCTACGTCCGGCGCGTCGTGGGACGGCTGCCCAGCACCGGCGCGGGCGCGCCCGACCTGCTGGTCGAGGCGAGTGACGGCGAGCCGAGCGAGCGGCACCTGTTCCGGGTACGCACGACCATCGGCGGCGGGGTCGACGCCCGCCGGTTGACCTCCGACTCGGGATGGCACACCGCAGCGGTCGGCGGGGACGTGCTCGTGGTGGGCAGCGCCTCGCTCGACCACGCGGGAACGCGGTGGACGGTACGGCGCGGCGACGAGGAGGTGGCGTTGCTGAACTCGCACGCCGCCGTCTCGCCCTACTCGCCGCTGCCGCTGCTGGAACGGGTGACCGACCGGCGGTTGCCGAGCGCGGTGCTCTACCCGAACAGCTACGTCACGGGTCGCCGGCTGCCGGTGCTGCTGGACATCTACGGCGGCCCCGGCCACCAGGAGGTGGTCGCGGCGCGTTCGGCCTGGTTGGAGCGGCAGTGGTGGGCCGACGCCGGGTTCGCGGTGGTGGTCGTGGACAACCGCGGCACGCCGGGGGTGGCACCCTCGTTCGAGAAGGCGATCCACCGGCGGTTGGCCGACGTGATCCTGCTCGACCAGGTGGACGCGCTCACCGCGCTGGCCGACAAGCACCCGGATCTCGACCTGAGCCGGGTGGCGGTGCGGGGTTGGTCGTTCGGCGGCTGGCTGGCCGGGCTCGCGGTGCTGCGGCACCCGGAGCTGTTCCGCTGCGGCATCGCCGGGGCCCCGGTCAGCGACTGGGGTCTCTACGACACCGCCTACAGCGAGCGCTTCCTGGGGATGCCCGACGAGGGCTCGGACGTCTACGCGCACCATTCGCTGGTCGAGCTGGCCGCCGAGCCGGTGACAAATCCGGCGGAGGCCCGCCCGTTGCTGCTGGTGCACGGCATGGTGGACGACAACGTGGTCGCCGCGCACACCCTGCGGCTCTCGGCCGCGCTGCTCTCCTCCGGGCGGCCGCACTCGGTGCTGCCGCTGACCGGGGCGACGCACATGGCGGCCGGCGGCACCGCCGAGCGCCTGCTCCGGCTGGAGCTGGACTTCCTCCGCACGCACCTGGGATAGCGCGGGCCGCCCCGACCGGCGCCGAGGGCACGCACAATCCCCCGACCGCCGGGTGCGCACGACCCCCGGCCGACGACGGTGTCGACCGGGGGCCCGTTCGTGCGGCGGGACTACTGCTTGACGTACGCGTTCACGAAGGCGGGGTAGCCGAAGACGCTGGAGATGAAGACGCCGCCGGCCTTGGAGCCGTGCACGTTGTAGGCGACGTCGACGAAGAGCGGCACGACCGGCGCGTACTCCTTCATCATCCGCTCGTCGAGCTTGGCCCACTCCGGGCCCTGTTCGGCGGGGGAGAGCGCCAGGATCCGGTCCATCTCGGTGTTGACCGCCGGGTCGTTGAAGTACGACTGGTTGCTGTTGCCCTCGGGCTTGATGGTGCGCCCGTCGTAGAGCACCGGCAGGATCGACGCGCCGCTCGGCCAGTCGGCCGCCCAGTTACCGATGTACAGGTCCCAGGGGTTGTCCTTCTTCTTGATCTCGTCGAGCTTGGCGTCGTCCGGGATGTTCCGCAGCGTGATCTTGAAGCCGGCCCGCTCCAGGTTGGCCTTGAGCTGGGTGCCCTGCAGCTGCTCGGTCGCGCCGTCGGAGACGCCGAGGACCAGCTCCGGGGTCTGACCGGCGAGCAGCTCCTTGGCCTTGTCCACGTTCCCGTTGGCGCCGGCCGGGTACGCGTCGTACGCCTTGAAGCCGATGGTCGACGGCGGCATCAGCGTGGTGAGCGGCGCGGCGACGGTCGGCCCACCCATCGCCTTGATCAGACCCTCCCGGTCGATCGCGTAGTTGAGCGCCTGACGGATCTTCAGGTCCTTGACCCGCTGGTTGTTGATGACCAGCTGGTTGGCGCTCGGGGTCGGCGAGAGGATGGTGCGGGACTTCAGCGCAGCGTCGCCGGCCACCTTGGCGACCAGTGAGGCCGGCACGGTGTTGAAGGCGAGCGCGCTCTGGTCGGCGCCGTTGTCGGCGATCACCCGGTTGCTGGCGGCGTCCGGGGTCGGGCCGAAGCTCCAGACGAACTGGTCCGGGTACTGGTGCCGGACCGGGTCGGTCTTGGCGTCCCAGTTCGGGTTCCGGTCCAGGGTCAGCTTCACGCCGACCTGGTTGTCAGCGATCTTGTACGGCCCGGACGAGAACGGCTTGTTGTCCAGGTTCACGCCGGTGTCCTTGGCGGGCGGCAGCGGCGCGGTGGTCGGCAACGAGACGGCGAACGGCAGGTCGCAGCGGGGCTTGGTGAACTCGAAGCGCAGCGTCTTGTCGTCCGGCGTGGTCAGCCCGGGCGGCAGCGAACCCTTGTTCTTCTTGAAGTCCCACTTGGTGTCGAACTGCGGGGTGTCGGCCAGCCACTCCTGGATGTAGGTCGGGCCGCCGGTGAGGTCCGGGTCGAAGGAGCGGGCGATGCCGTAGGCGATCTCCTTCGAGGTGATCGGGCTGCCGTCCTCGAACTTCACCCCGTCCTTGATCTTGAATTCCCAGACCTTGCAGTCCTTGTTGACGTCGTTGCCGGGCGTCTCGGCGAGGTCACCGACCAGGACCAGGCCGCCCTTGCCGTCGTCCTTCCAGGTGGTGAGGTAACGGGCGAAGAGCGGGCTCGCCATCAGACCGGCGAACGAGTACGTCCGCTGCGGGTCCAGGTGGGAGATGGGCGTCTCCCGGATGATGGTGAAGGTGCCGCCCTTGCTCGCTCCGGCCACCTCCGCGGCCGGGCCCTGCGAGTCCTTCGGGTCGGTCGCGATCACCCCGGTCTGCGTACGGTTGGTGTCCACGGTGGTGCCTTCGCCCGTGTTCTTCGAGCAGGCACCCAACGCCACAACCAGTGCGATCGCGCCGCCTGCGGCGGCCGCCACGCGTGGTCGCATCTCCTACCTCCTCCACCCATCTGACGTGCGGGTCCGCCGGAGGTGGAACCGCCGACGTCCCGAGGATCGTAAAGAAGAAAACCTACGGATTGTGTAACAGTTGTCGATAAATTTCACCATCGGCCGGCGGCTCGACCCTCGTCCGCCCCGCCCCGGCACCGCCCGGCGTCCCGGGCTCGGGTCAGTGCAGCCGTACCCGGGGGTCGATGGCCGCGTACAGGAGGTCGACCAGCACGTTCGCGAGCACCACGAAGACCGCCGCGATCAGCACGGTGGCCATGATCGTGGGCAGGTCACCGGCCCGTACCGCGTCGACGGCCGTACGACCCAACCCCTGGATGCCGAAGGTCGTCTCGGTGATCACCGTGCCGCCGAGCGCGCCACCGACGTCCAGCCCGGCGATCGTCACCACCGGTGTGATCGCCGCGCGCAGCGCGTGCCGCCCGTACACCTTCGGCTTGGCCAGGCCCTTCGCCCGCGCGGTGCGGACGAAGTCCTCCGAGAGCGTCTCCAGCATCTGCGCGCGGGAGAGCCGGGCGTAGATCGCGGAGAAGAGGAAGGCCAGCGAGAACCAGGCCAGCACCAGCCCGCTCGCCCACTTCAGCGGATTGTCGAAGATCGACGTGTAGCTGGGCACCGGCAGGATCCGCAGGTTGTAGACGAAGACCAGCAGCAGCACCGCACCGACGAAGTAGAGCTGCAACGACGCCCCGGTGAGCGAGAAGCCGATGGCGAGCCGGTCCAACCAGGTGCCGCGGCGCAGCGCCGAGATCATGCCGAGCCCCACGCCGAGCAGCAGCCAGAGGACCGCCGCCGGGATCACGATGCTGAGCGTCACCGGCAGCACCCGCGCGATGGTGTCGGAGACCGCCTCGTTGGTGACGTACGACCAGCCCAGGCAGGGCGCGTCGCAGCGGCCGCCCTGGGCGCTGCCCAGGTCCCGACCGGTGACGATGCCCTTCATGTAGCCGGCGTACTGCGTGACCAGCGGGTCGTTCAGGCCCAACTCGTCCCGGACCCGCTCCAGCCGCTCCGGGTTGCAGTTCTTCGGGCACATGCCGGTGACCGGGTCACGGGGCAGGGCGAAGAACATCAGGAAGGTCAGCACGCTCACCGCGAAGAGCGTCAGCGTGGCGGAGAAGAGCCGCTTGACCAGGAATCGCGTCATCAGAGCACCCCTTCGTTCGCAACCGCTCGACTCCGTGGCGTCGCACTCCGCACGCTCATCTCGACACCTACCGGGACGACTTCGGGTCGAGCGCGTCGCGCAGCGCGTCCCCGAAGAGGTTGAAGGCGAACACCAGCGCGAAGATCGCGATGCCCGGGAAGAAGACGTACGCGGGGTCGGTCTGCAGGTAGTCCAGGCTGCGGTAGATCATCCGGCCGAAGCTCGGCGTCTCGTCGCTCAGCCCCACCCCGATGAAGGAGAGCGCCGCCTCGCTGGTGATGAACTGCGGCACGGCCAGGGAGAACGAGACCAGGATCGGCGCCCAGATGTTCGGCAGCAGCTGCCGGAAGAGCATGTGTCCCAGGCCGGCGCCGCTGGCCCGGGCGGCCTCCACGAACTCCCGCTCGCGCAGCGCGATCACCTGGCCACGGACCAGCCGGGCGGTGCTCGTCCAGCCGAAGACGGCGAAGACGCCGATCAGCACCGCCACCCCGAAGGCCGGCGAGACGGCCTCCCGCTCGCCGTAGAAGCGCAGCACCAGCGTCGGGGTCAGGGCCAGCGCGATGACCAGGAACGGCATGGCCAGCGTCAGGTCGGTGATCCAGTTGATCACCGCGTCCAGCCACCCGCCGAGGTAGCCGGCGAGCGTACCGAGCACGACCCCGATCGTCGCGGTGATGACCGCCGCGGCGAACGCGATGAAGAGCGAGGTACGCAGGCCGTAGATCAGCCGGATGAAGATGTCCCGGCCCAGCCCCGGCTCCAGGCCGAACCAGTGCTCGCCGGAGACGCCACCGGCATAGCCCAGCGGCATGCCGAAGCCGTCGAGCAGGCTCTGGAACTGCTCCTTCGGACCGATGCCGTAGAGCAGCTCGACGAGCGGCGCGGCGAGCGCCAGCAGCAGGAAGAAGAGGAGCATCGCGCCGCTGACCATCGCCGTACGATCGCGCCGCAGCCGGATCCAGGCGAGCCGGCCGGGTGAGCGGCCGACGACGTCCCTGCTCTCCGGAGTCTCCGCGCCGCCGCCGGACTCGATCTCGGCGAGCGCCACACCCTCCACCGGGGACAGGCTCACTTCGACACCTCCTCGACGGCCGCGCCGGCCGTGCCGCCGCTCTCCCCCGCCACCGGGCCGGACTCCGGGAAGTGGCAGGCGGTGGCCTGCCCGCCGCCGTCCCGCGACACCAGCGCCGGCTCCTCGGTCGCGCAGATCTCCCGCGCCTTCCAGCACCGGGTGCGGAACCGGCAGCCCGACGGCGGGTCGAGCGGGGTCGGCACGTCACCGGTGAGCCGGATCCGGCCGGCGGGGCCGAGCTTGGTGACGTCCGGGATCGCCGAGAGCAGCGCCCGGGTGTACGGATGCTGCGGCCGCTCGTAGATGTCGGTCCGGTCGCCGATCTCCACGATCTTGCCGAGGTACATCACGGCGACCCGCTGGCAGAAGTGGCGGACCACGGCCAGGTCGTGCGCGATGAAGACGAACGCCAACCCCAGGTCCCGCTGCAGCTCGCGAAGCAGGTTGACCACCTGCGCCTGGATCGACACGTCCAGGGCGGAGACCGGCTCGTCGGCGACGATGAGCTTCGGCCGCAGCGCCAACGCCCGGGCGATGCCGATCCGCTGCCGCTGCCCGCCGGAGAACTCGTGCGGGTACCGGTTGTAGTGCTCCGGGTTCAGCCCGACGACCTCCAGCAGCTCCTGCACGCGCGCCTTGACGCCACCCGCCGGCTCGACGCCGTTGACCTGCAACGGCATGGCGATGATCCGGCCCACCGTGTGCCGGGGATTCAGCGAGGCGTACGGGTCCTGGAAGATGATCTGCAGGTCCTGGCGCAGCGGGCGCAGCTCACGCCGGCCGGCGTGGGTGATGTCCCGGCCGTCGAACTCGATCGTGCCGGCGCTCGGCTCCAGCAGTCGCACCAGCATCCGACCGGTGGTGGTCTTGCCGCAGCCGGACTCACCGACCAGGCCGACCGTCTCACCGGGCCGCACGTCGAAGTCCAGCCCGTCGACCGCCCGCACCACGCCGCGGCTGCGCAGGCCGGTGCGTACCGGGAAGTGCTTGGCCAGCCCCCGTACCCGCAGCAGCGGCTCGGCCTCCGCCGGCGCGGTGCCCACCTCACTCATCGGAGCCTGCCTTCGTTCGCGACTGCGGTACTCCGCTGCGCTGCGTTCCTCGCGCTCACCGACACCCGCCTTCGTTCGCGACTGCGGTACTCCGCTGCGCTGCGTTCCTCGCGCTCACCGAGCGACCCCCACATGTGCGATCTCCTCGCGGTAGAGCCGCGTCCGCTCCTCGGCGGCCAGGTGGCAGGAGACCAGGTGGCCCTCCTCCCCGGCCGGGCGCAGCTCGGGCACCTCGCTGCGGGACCGGTCTCCGTTGCGGTCGGCGTACCGGCAGCGCGGGTGGAAGGAGCAGCCCGAGGGGAGGTTGATCAGGCTCGGCGGGTTGCCCCGGATCGGCACCAGGTCCGCGTCCGCGTCGCCGTGCAGCGAGGGCACGCTGGAGAGCAACCCCCAGGTGTACGGGTGCTGCGGCCGGCGGAGCACCTGCTCGACGCTGCCGCGTTCGACGGCCCGGCCCCCGTACATCACGAGTACGTCGTCGGCCACCTGGCTGACCACGCCGAGGTCGTGCGTGATCAGGATGATCGCGGAGTGGAACTCGGCCTGGAGATCGGCGAGCAGGTCCAGGATCTGCGCCTGCACGGTGACGTCGAGGGCGGTGGTCGGCTCGTCGGCGATGAGCAGGTCCGGGTCGTTGACCAGCGCCATCGCGATCATCGCCCGCTGGCGCATGCCGCCGGAGAACTCGTGCGGGTACTGGTCGAAGCGGCGCGCCGGTTGCGGAATGCCGACCCGGCCGAGCATGTCGACCGCCCGCTGCCGGGCCTCCCGCTTGCCCGCGCGCGGGTGGTGCACCCGGTACGCCTCGGCGATCTGCCGCCCGACCGTGAAGTACGGGTGCAGCGCCGAAAGCGGATCCTGGAAGATCATCGCCATGTCGCGGCCACGCAGCCGGCGTACCTCCTCCTCCGGCAGGCCGACCAACTGCCGACCGCCGACGAAGATCTCGCCGCCGATGCTGGCGCGCTTGGCGTTGTGCAGGCCGAGGATGGCGAGTGAGGTGACGCTCTTGCCCGATCCGGACTCACCGACGATGCCGAGCGTGCGGCCACGCTCCACCGTGAACGAGACTCCGTCCACCGCCCGGACCACACCGTCCTCGGTGTCGAAACGCACCCGCAGGTCGTTCACCCGCAGGTACGGCGCGTCGCCGGAGCGCTGCTCCGGCACGCTGGGACGATCGCCCGTCTGCCCGGACGGCACCGACTCCGACCTGCCCACGACCGCCTCCCCCAGTGACGAAGAGAACTTACAGGAAATCCCTGAGGGTGAAAATAAGCTACAAAGTCGCGGGCTGTCAGCGGCCGTCAGCGTAACGACTCGGCAACGTCCATGAACAGCCCTCACCAGCACATTCACGAAGTCCACTCGCCGGCTTCGCCACGTCACCGCACCTCTGGTGCGACGATGACAGCGGCAGTCAGGCAAGCATTCCCGCCGACACGAGGTGGAGGTGACCATGACCGTGGCGGTGTTCGACCACGAAGGCCCGTGGACCGAAGAGGAGTACCTCTCCCTCGGCGAGACGTCCCAGCGCGTCGAACTCTTCGACGGAAGCCTTCACGTGACCCCAGCACCAACCCCACGACACCAGAACATTTCGGGTGAACTCCGCTCAGCTCTTCGCGGCCCCGTCCGCGAGGCGGGGTTGCACGTCCTTGAGGGAGTCAACGTCCGCCTCAGGCCAGGGCGTATCCCGATCCCGGACCTGGTGATTACGGGCCCCATCAACTTCGACGAGGTCAACGTCGAAGCCAGCGAGGTACGGCTGGTGTGCGAGATAATTTCCCCCAGCAACGCCGCCACCGACAAGGTGCTCAAGATGCACTACTACGCGGCCGCCGGGATCGAGTGGTACCTGCTGGTGGAGCAGGAGAACGGCACGCTGCACCTTTACCGGCGGCAGGGCCGGCACTATCGGGAAGTGGCGGTGACGAAGGCCGGCGAGAGTCTGGAGCTGACCGAGCCGGTCCGGGCCACGATCCGGCCCGAAGAGCTGCTGCCCTGACGCAGGTCGGGCCGCTGGCCTAGGGTCGGTCGCATGAGCGAGCGCCAGCGAGCGAATCATCAGCACTGGGCGGAAGTGCCTCATGCCGGCACGCAGCGCCAGCGGAGTGCCGGCATGAGCGAGCGCCAGCGAGCGAATCATCAGCACAGGGCGGAAGTGCCTCATGCCGGCACGCAGCGCCAGCGGAGTGCCGGCATGAGCGATCAACAGATCGAAGCGCGGCCGTGAGCGAGTTCGACGCGGCGACCGCCGCCGTACAGGCCGCTGTGGACGCCGGCGCCCGGTACGCCGACGCGCGCGTGATGCACCGGAGCTACGAGTCGATGGCGGCGCGCAACGGCGAGATCGAGGAGCTGACCCAGCACGAGAGCACGGGCCTGGGCGTACGCGCGCTGGTCGGGTCGAGCTGGGGCTTCTACGCCGTACCCGAGCTCTCCGACGCCGCCGCCCGCGACGCCGGTCGGCGCGCCGCGCGGATCGCCGCCGCGAGCGCGCGGGTGCCCGGCCCGCCCGTCGACCTGACGCCCGCCGAGGCGGTCACCGCGACCTGGGCCTCGGAGTGCCGCATCGACCCGCTCGGCGTGCCGCTCTCCAACAAGGGCGACCTACTGGTCCGGGCGACCACGACCATGCGGGAGCACGGCGCCGACCTGGCCGAGGGCCTCTACCAGATCTGGGACACGGCCAAGTGGTTCGTCTCCAGCGAGGGGCACCGGATCGACCAGCGCATCCGCGAGTGCGGCGGCGGGATCTCCGCCACCTCGATCGGCGACGGCGAGACGCAGCGCCGCTCCTACCCCAGCTACCGGGGCCAGTACGGCACCACCGGCTGGGAGCTCGTGGAGTCGCTGGACCTGGCCGCGCACGCCGCCCGGATCGCCGACGAGTCCCGGGCGCTGCTCACCGCGCCCGCGTGCCCGGCCGGCGAGACCGACCTGATCCTCGGTGGCGAACAGCTGGCGTTGCAGATCCACGAGTCGGTGGGGCACGCCATCGAGCTGGACCGGATCCTCGGCTGGGAGGCCGCCTTCGCCGGCACGTCCTGGCTGGACCTGGCTCAGCTCGGCTCGCTGCGCTACGGCTCCGAGCTGATGAACATCACCATCGACCCGACCATCCCGGGGGCGCTCGGCAGCTTCGGCTTCGACGACGAGGGCTCCCCCGCGGTGAAGCGGGACGCGGTCCGCGAGGGCCGCTGGGTGGGCGTGCTCGCCGGCCGGGACTCGGCCGCCGTCGCGGGCCTGGACTACGGCGGGAGCGTACGGTCCGACGGCTGGGCCCGGCTGCCGATGGTGCGGATGACGAACGTGGGTCTCGAACCCGGCCCGCACACCCTTGAGGAGATCATCTCGGAGACCGACGACGGGGTGCTGATGGATTTGAACCGCTCCTGGTCGATCGACGACAAACGGCTCAACTTCCAGTTCGGCTGCGAGATCGGCTGGGAGGTGAAGCGGGGCCGGCGCGGGCGGATGCTGCGCAACCCGACCTACACCGGCATCGGCCCGCTCTTCTGGCGGTCGATGGACATGCTCTCCTCGGAGACCACCGCCTGGGGGACGCCGAACTGCGGGAAGGGGCAGCCCGGCCAGACCGGGCACACCGGCCACCCGGCCGCGCCGGCCCGGTTCCGCAACGTCCGCGTGGGAGTGTCCGCGTGAGCGCGAGGAGTGAGTTGGAGCTCGCCGGTCAGGTGATCGACCTGGTCCGCCGCATCGGCGGCCCGGACGCGGAGGCCGAGGCGGTGGTCACCCGGGCGGATCTGGCGTTGACCCGGTTCGCCAACTCCTTCATCCACCAGAACGTCGCCGAGTCGGGCGTGGGCGTCCGGCTGCGGGTGCACGTCGACGGGCGTACCGCCGCGGCGAACGGCAGCTCGGTGAGCCCGGAGGGGCTGCGTACGCTGGTCGAGCGGACTCTCGCCGCAGCGCGGCTCGGTCCGCCCGATCCGGCCTGGCCGGGGCTCACCCCGGCCACGCCGACGCCGTCGTCCGGCCCGGCCGACGAGGCCACCGCGTACGCCGACCCGGACCAGCGGGCCGAGCGGGTCCGCGCCTTCGTCGACGCGGCCGGTGGACTGGAGACGGCCGGCTACTGCCGTACCACCCACCGGTCGTCGGGGTTCGCGAACAGCGCGGGACATTCGGCGTACGGGCACGCCGTCGAGGCGGCCATGGACGGCATCGCCCGGGCCGGCGGCGCGGACGGGGTCGCCCGACTCTGCGCGGACCGGCTGGCCGACCTCGACGGCGCCGTGCTGGGCGCGCGGGCGGCGACCAAGGCCCGGGCGGCGGTGGACCCGGTCGAGCTGACCCCGGGGCGGTACGAGGTGGTGTTCGAGCCGGCCGCGGTGGCGGACCTGCTCCAGAACCTCTCCTGGTACGGCTTCAACGGCAAGCGCCACGCCGAGCGGCAGTCGTTCGCCGAACCGGGCGTGGCGCAGTTCGATCCGGCCGTCACCGTGGTCGACGATCCGCTCAGCGCGGTCGACCTGCCGTTCGATGTGGAGGGGACGCCCCGCCGCCGGTTGACGCTCGTCGAGGCCGGCACCACCCGCGCGGTCGTACACGATCGGCGGACCGCCGCGGACGCGGGTACGCACTCCACGGGGCACGGCATCGCCGGTGGCGCGAGCTTCGGCCCGATCCCCCGTAACCTGCGGCTGCTCGGGCGCGACGGGACGGACGGTGACGCGGACGGCGCGGCCGGTCTGCCGACCGTCGGCGCGGTCGCCGACCGGGACACCGCGGCCCTGGTGGCGCAGGTCGAGCGGGGGTTGCTGGTCAGCGACCTGTGGTACACCCGGGTGCTCGACCCGAAGAGCCTGGTGGTGACCGGGTTGACCCGCAACGGGGTCTGGCTGGTCGAGGACGGACAGGTCACCTCGGCCGTACGCGACTTCCGGTTCACCGAGTCGTACCCGCGGGCTTTGGGGCCCGGTCGGGTGCTCGGCGTCGGCCGCGAGCCGGTCCGGCAACCGGACCGGCTGGACGGTGTCTGGTGGACGGCCCCACCGCTGCGGCTCGCCGCGTGGAACTTCACCGGCGGCGCCTCCGGCTGACCGGCGGACGCCTCCGGTCGGCGCTTCGGCGCTGCTCGGCCACCCCGGCGTCGGGACGGGACAGAGACCTTCTTAACATCGTCACATCGATCATCGTGCCGGGGGCTCTCGAGCCGGTCGGACACACGGGACGTCGCCTTGGACGGACGGCAAGCGAAGATCGGCGTAACGTGTGTCACTTAGCTGCGCCGGTGTGCCGGCGTGGTCGTTGGTGTGCGCATGACGTGGCAAGCGGGTGCGGTTTCGCCGGTCCGCGTGCCGACCGGAGGAAGTTCCGCCCGCGCGGGTGCGGGCCCGTCGAGGAGACGACTCGAATGACATCAACGGCAACGAGGCCGCGGGGAGCGCGGGCGCGCGCCGCCATCGCGGCGAAGACGTTGCGCACCGACCGCTGGTGGTTCGCCCCACTGATCACCGTCGTCGGACTCACCGCCTGGGTCGCGTACGCGACGGTCCGGGTCTACATGCACAAGTGGTACTGGGTCGAGGAGTTCCACTACCTGACCCCGTTCTACTCACCGTGCATCACCGACCGGTGCGTAGAGGGGTCCGCACACTTCGGAACGATCCTCCCCGACTGGTGGATCATCCCGGAGGCCGCGTTCACCCTGCCCTTCCTGCTGCTGTTCCGGTTGACCTGCTACTACTACCGCAAGGCGTACTACCGGTCGTTCTGGCTCTCGCCGCCGGCCTGCGCGGTACCGGACGGGCACCAGACCTACAGCGGTGAGACCCGCTTCCCGCTGCTCGGGCAGAACCTGCACCGCTACTTCTTCTACGCCGCCGTGATCATCTCGCTGATCAACAGCTGGGACGCGGTCCTCGCCTTCCACTCGCCGCAGGGCTTCGGGTTCGGGCTGGGCAACCTGATCCTGATCGCCAACGTGGTGATGCTCTGGGCGTACACCATCTCCTGCCACTCCTGCCGGCACATCATCGGCGGACGGCTCAAGCACTTCTCCAAGCACCCGCTGCGCTACCGGGCCTGGAACGGCGTGTCCTGGCTCAACGTCCGGCACATGCAGCTCGCCTGGATCACGCTCGGCACCCTGGCGCTGACCGACTTCTACGTCATGGCGGTCGCGGCCGAGTGGTTCCCCGACCTGCGGTTCATCAACTAGAGGGCCTGGACATGACGACTACCACTCGCATCGAACGACACCACTACGACGTCGTCGTGATCGGTGCCGGCGGCGCCGGCCTGCGCGCGGCGATCGAGGCCCGGCTGGCCGGCAAGAAGACGGCGATCATCTCGAAGTCGCTCTTCGGCAAGGCGCACACCGTGATGGCCGAGGGCGGCGCCGCGGCCGCGATGGGGAATGTGAACCCGCGCGACAACTGGCAGGTGCACTACCGCGACACCATGCGCGGCGGGAAGTTCCTGAACAACTTCCGGATGGCCGAGCTGCACGCGAAGGAGTCGCCGCAGCGGATCTGGGAGCTGGAGACCTACGGCGCGCTCTTCGACCGCACCAAGAACGGCAAGATCTCCCAGCGCAACTTCGGCGGCCACGAGTACCCGCGGCTGGCGCACGTCGGCGACCGTACCGGCCTGGAGCTGATCCGCACCCTCCAGCAGAAGATCGTCTCGCTTCAGCAGGAGGACAAGCGCGAGTTCGGCTCGTACGACGCCCGGATCCGGGTCTTCGCCGAGACCACCGTCACCGAGCTGCTGCTCGACGGTGACCGGGTGGCCGGCGCGTTCGGCTACTACCGGGAGTCCGGCGAGTTCATCCTCTTCGAGGCGCCCGCCGTGGTGCTGGCGACCGGCGGGGTCGGCCGCTCCTACAAGGTCACCTCGAACTCGTGGGAGTACACCGGGGACGGTCACGCGCTCGCGCTGCGCGCCGGGGCGAACCTGATCAACATGGAGTTCCTCCAGTTCCACCCGACCGGAATGGTCTGGCCACCGTCGGTGAAGGGCATCCTCGTCACCGAGTCGGTGCGCGGCGACGGCGGCGTGCTGCGGAACTCCGAGGGCAAGCGGTTCATGTTCGACTACGTGCCCGACGTCTTCCGCAAGCAGTACGCGGAGACCGAGGAGGAGGCGGACCGCTGGTACACCGACCCGGACAACAACCGGCGCCCGCCGGAGCTGCTCCCGCGTGACGAGGTGGCCCGGGCCATCAACAGCGAGGTCAAGGCCGGCCGGGGCACGCCTGCCGGCGGCGTCTACCTCGACATCGCCAGCCGCAAGTCGGCCGACGAGATCCGCCGACGGCTGCCGTCGATGTACCACCAGTTCAAGGAGCTGGCCGACGTCGACATCACCAAGGAGCCGATGGAGGTCGGCCCGACCTGCCACTACGTGATGGGCGGCGTCGAGGTCGAGCCGGACAGCGGGGCGGCGGTGGGCCACGTACGCGGCCTCTTCGCCGCCGGTGAGGTCTCCGGCGGCATGCACGGCTCCAACCGGCTCGGCGGGAACTCCCTCTCCGACCTGCTCGTCTTCGGCAAGCGGGCGGGCGGCCACGCCGCCTCGTACGCGGACAGCCTGCCCGAGCGGCCGAAGGTGGCGCTGCCGGCGGTCGAGGCCGCGGTGGAGACGGCGCTGGCGCCGTTGCAGCGCGACACGGGAGAGAGCCCGTACACCCTCCAGCAGGATCTCCAGGCGGTCATGGGGGATCTGGTCGGCATCATCCGGCGCGAGGGTGAGCTGGCAGACGCGTTGGTCCGCCTCGCCGAGCTGCGGGAGCGGGTGGCGAAGGTGAGCGCGGCCGGTGGGCGGCGCTACAACCCGGGCTGGCATCTCGCGCTGGACCTGCGCAACATGCTGGTGGTCTCGGAGTGCACCGCCAAGGCGGCGCTGGAGCGGCGGGAGTCGCGCGGCGGGCACACCCGGGAGGACCACCCGGCCATGGACCCGCAGTGGCGCCGGGTGAATCTGGTCTGCTCGCTGGAGGGCGACTCGGTGAACCTGGCCCGCAAGCCGCTGCCGAAGATGCGCCCCGAGCTGATCAGGCTGTTCGACCGCGCCGAGCTGGCCAAGTACCTGACGGACGAGGAACTCACGGAGTTCGACGCCCTCGCTGAGGAGGCGGGCAACTGATGGGAACCAAGCGCCAATTCCGCATCTGGCGGGGCGACGAGGACGGCGGCGACCTGCAGGACTACATGGTCGAGGTGAACGAGGGCGAGGTCGTCCTCGACGTGATCCATCGCCTCCAGGCGACCGACGCCCCGGACCTGGCCTGCCGGTGGAACTGCAAGGCGGGCAAGTGCGGCTCCTGCTCGATGGAGATCAACGGCAAGCCTCGTCTGGGCTGCATGACACGGATGTCCACCTTCGAGGAGAACGAGACCGTCACCGTCGCCCCGCTGCGCACGTTCCCGGTCATCCGGGACCTGGTCACCGACGTGTCGTTCAACTACGAGAAGGCCCGGGAGACCCCGGCCTTCGCACCCCCGGCCGACGTGCCGCCCGGCGACTACCGGATGCAGCAGGTCGACGTGGAGCGCTCGCAGGAGTTCCGCAAGTGCATCGAGTGCTTCCTCTGCCAGAACGTCTGCCACGTGATCCGCGACCACGAGGAGAACAAGCCGGCCTTCTCCGGGCCGCGGTTCTTCATCCGCGCCGCCGAGCTGGACATGCACCCGCTCGACACCCGAACCGACCGTAAGGAGTACGCGCAGGCGGAGATGGGCCTGGGCTACTGCAACATCACCAAGTGCTGCACCGAGGTCTGCCCCGAGCACATCAAGATCACCGACAACGGGATCATCCCCATGAAGGAACGGGCCGTCGACCGCAGGTACGATCCCCTTGTGTGGCTTGGTAGCAAGATCTTCCGTCGGGGTGAGACGCCCCAGACCAGCGTGACCAGCGCCCGCGCGGCCGGCCCGGCGACGCCCGGCCCGGTCGGGGGCTCATTGCACTCGCACGCCGGCGGCTCGCACGACCCGCAGGCCGAGGCCCAGGCGCAGAGCGGGGTGAACTGGCACCGCGAGGTTCCCCACCCGACCGCGCCGGCCGTGGACGAGCGGGGCAAGTTGCCGCTCACGGAGCTCACCTTCGACCGGGCGGCCGCGCCGTCGCCGTTCGGCGACGACGTGACGTTCCCGCTCCCTCCGGAGCACCTGAACTTCGCCCACCCGGAGCAGGACAAGCACTGAGCACGTCGACGACGATGACGGGGGCCGCGGCACTTGCCGCCGGCCCCCGTCCTTATCGTGCCCGGATGCCCGGTTCCCCGACCTGGAGCACCGGAACGGCGTCGTCCCCCCGCCGAGCGCGCAACCTGAACCTCGGCGGCCCGTGGTGGCCGCTCGCGGAGCGCCTCGCCGGTATCCGGCTGGCGGCCGGTCAGTCCGCGGCCAGCAGGGGACGGAGCGCGGCCACGATGGGGGCATCGGCGGGCAGCCACGTCACGGAGTCCAGCTCCCCGGCGGAGAGCCAGCGCAGCGCCGAGTGCTCCAGCGGCTGGGGCTGGGCGTCGCCGAGCAGCTGGGCCGCGTACACCTTGAGCACGGAGCGGCCGTGGGCCATCCGCACGTCGCGGCCGACCCGCTCGCCGATCTCCACGTCCACGGCCAGCTCCTCGACGCACTCCCGGACCAGCGCCTCGGGCTCGGACTCCCCCGGCTCGACCTTGCCGCCCGGGAACTCCCACATGCCGGCCACCTCCGGCGGCGCGGAGCGGGCGCACGCGAGCACCCGTCCGTCCCGGATTATCGCCGCGCCGACGACCACCTTGAGGTCCCGCCGTGCGGCCTGCCCGCCACCACTCGCCCGTTCGGTCTGCACGGCCGTCCAGCGTGCCAGATCAATCGGCGGTTTGGATACCGGATCCGGCCGCTAGGCCAGCAAGACCCGGAAGTGTGGGCGTGGACACACGAAGCGCGGGGCGAAAGACTGGAAGCCACCGACAAGACACGGGACGGCGACGATTTGGCCACAAGCCGGCAACGGCGCCTGGGAGGTGCGGTGATGCGCGCGCTGTTCAACGGCCGAGCGAAGCAGGACTACCTCTCCGATGCGCTCACACTGCTCCCCGGATGGACCCGCGACGGTGAGCAGATCCGACGCACCCTCGTGATCGACGACAGCCAGCACGCCGCGCTGACGGAGCGGGTGAAGGTGGTCGCGGACGCGCTGCACCTGCGTCCGGAGATCAGCCGCCGAGTGGACCACACCCTGATCCGGGTCGGGCACGGCAACACTCCGCTCAGCGAGGGCGAGGTGCTGCTCGCCGCCCGGATCGAGGACGCGTACCGGGCGGTCACCGAAGCCTGACCGGCGGGCCGTCGCGCGATCGAGGAGCGGCCGAACCCGAGAGATCGGGCGGCAGCTCGGAACGGCGCCCCGCCGGAGCCGTGCATCCGGCCGCCGGCGGGGCTTCGTCAGGGAAGGCGGTCAGCCGTGCCGGTCCGCCGGATACCAGCGCAGTTCGACGGAGTTGCCGTCCGGGTCGCGAACGTAGATCGAAGTCGCGGAGCCCCGCGCCCCGAACCTCCCGACCGGCCCCTCCAACACCGTGAACGCCCCGGAGTCGATCACAGCGGCCCAGTCCAGTGGGGCGACCACCAGGCAGAAGTGGTCGACGTTCGACTCCCCCCGGTCGCCCCTGACCAGGTCGATGATGGTGTCCGAGCTGACCCGTACCGAGGGGAACGGGACCCGCCCCGCACGCCACTCGTCGACCCGAACCGGTGCGAGGCCGAGCCGGCCGCAGTAGAACTCCAGCGAACGCTCGACGTCGGCCACGTTGAGCACGAGGTGGTCGAACCCGGTGACCCGCACGCCGCTCACCGCTCCAGCTCCCGCGCCCGGCCCAGCCAGCCGGTGAAGAGGGTCGGGTCGACGTCGGCGACCGTGCGCAGCCTGACCGAGGCCATCCGGCGGGCCCCCGGGGCCAAGCGCCCGGACGGGTCGTCGACCTCCTGCCCGCGCCACAACCCGAAGGTGACGTACGTGCCGTACGCCTTGACCAGGCCGACCGGTCGCTGACCCGGCTTGTCGCCGAGGCCCCAGACCGGATGGCCGTGCCACATCCCAGCGGTGGCGTCGGGCAGGGCCGCGTCGATGACGGCACGGAGCTTCTCGCCGACCTCCCGCAGGGGCGGTTGCAGATCGGTCAGGTACTGCTCGATGGTGGTGCTGCTCATGGCGTGCCTCTCGCTTGGGAACGACTCCAGCCTCCGCCGATCGTCGGCGGCAACCAAGACGGGTTCGGGCTACGATCGTTGCCCCTGACGCAACGATGGGACGGCGCGATGCTGGAGCGGTACGAGGTCGAGACGTTCCTGACCCTCGCCGACGAGCTGCACTTCGGGCGTACCGCCGAACGGCTGCGGCTGACGACCGGCCGGGTCAGCCATGTGATCAAGCGTCTGGAGCGTCGGGTCGGCGCTCCGCTCTTCGCGCGGACCAGCCGCGTCGTCCGGCTCACCCCGATCGGGCGGCAGCTCGCCGACGACCTCCGGCCGCTGGTCGCCGGGATCGAGGACGCGCTCGCCCGGGCCGTCGACGCCGGGCGCGGGGTCACCGGAACGCTGCGGGTCGCGTTCCTCGGCGAGTGGACGGCCCCGGTGCTGCTCAAGGCCGTCGCCGTCTTCAGCGAGCGGCATCCCGACTGTGCGGTCGAGGTACGCGAGGTGCAGCTCTTCAACTCCCGGCCCAGCCTGCTCGACGGGTCGGTCGACGTGCTCGTCGCCGCGTACCCTTTCGACGGGATGGCGACCGGCCCGGTGCTGCTCACCGAGGACCGGGTACTGGCCGTACCGGCCGGGCATCCGCTGGCCACCAGGGAGTCGGTCTCGCTCGAGGTGCTGGCCGACCACCCGGTCGTGCAGTACCCCGCGGCGACCTCCGACGGGTTCAAGCGGGACCGGACCCCGGATCACACCCCGTCGGGCCGTCCGGTGCCGAAGGGGCCGGCGGGCAACACGTTCTCGGAGATGTTGTCGCTGGTGGCGCTCGGGCGGGGTGTGCTGCCGGTCGGCGAGCACACCCGCCGGTACTACCCCCGCCCCGACGTCGCCTACGTGCCGATCCATGACGCCCCGCCGATCCGGCGCGGCCCGGTCTGGGTGGAGTCGAACACCACGGCGCGGGTCCGTGAGTTCGTCCGGGCCGCGGCCGACTCGGTCGAGCGCTGACCCGCGCCGTCCCGACGGCTGGCACCCGCTGCCTACCGTGACCCGCATGGCGAACGCGACGTACGACCGCAAGGAGCAGTTGCAGCAGATCCAGAGCGGGCTCCTCGACGGGGAGCAGATAATCGCCGTCTACGACGCCGTCGGCACCGGCACCGGCTTCATCGGCCTCACCGATCGGCGCGTGATCATCCAGGACCGCTCGTTCATCGGCAAGCGGTACGCGATCACCAGCATTCCGTACTCGAAGATCACCAGCGTGAGCGTGGTCAGCAACAAGTCGTGGGGCGGCTCGTTCTTCTCCACGGGTGCGATCGCGATCCACGTCGGCACACACACCTACGAGGTGGAGTTCCGTGGTGCGCAGAAGAGCCACCACGTGCACAACGTGATCCTGCACTACATCTCCTGACCGCGACGGTGCGGCGTGCGGAGACGAGCGAGAGGCGGCGGCGTGGCGGGCCGGAGGTCGGACCGGTGAGGCACCGGGAGTTCGAGGACCCGCGGCTGGTGCAGGTGTACGACGCCGAATGCACGTGGGGCCCCGACGACGACTTCTTCCTCGCCGCGGTCGGCGAGACGCCCGGGGCGCGGGTGCTCGACCTCGGCTGCGGCACCGGGCGGCTGACCGTCGCGTTGGCGGCGGCCGGTCACCGGGTCACCGGCGTCGACCCGGCGCACGCCTCCCTCGCGGCCGCCCGCCGTAAGCCCGGTGCCGACCGGGTCACCTGGGTCGAGGGCACCTCGGCCACGCTCCCGACCGGGACGTACGACGTGGCCGTGATGACCAGCCATGTGGCTCAGTTCTTCGCGACCCGCGCCCAGTGGGCGGCCACCCTCGGTGACCTGCGCCGGGCGTTGGTGCCCGGCGGCCGGCTGCTCTTCGACTCCCGTGACCCGGCCGACCGGCGTTGGGAGCGGTGGAACCCGGTCGACTCGCGGCGCCGGGTCACCCTGCCGGACGGCCGGGAGGTGCGGGCCTGGACCGAGGTGACGGCGATCTCGGAGGGCACCGTCGGCATCGTGCACCACTACGTCCTGCCCGGCCGGGAGGAGCTGTCCAGCACCGCCACGCTGCGGTTCCGCAGCGAACGGGAACTGCGCGACTCGCTGCTGACGGCCGGATTCTCCGTCGAGCACGTCTTCGGTGGCTGGCGGCGCGAGCCGGTCGGGGCGGGCGACGGGGAACTCGTCGTCGTCGCCCGCGCGAGCGGCTCAGCGACGCCGCTCTGACCCCGTGCGGGCGATCAGCGGCCACGAAGACGGCAGCCCGCACGGGCATAGCCGGCGGCGGAACGGGAAGAGGAGACGATCGCCCCGCCGGTCGGTCTGGCCGGCGCGGAGCGCGACCGGTCGCAGTTCGGTCGCGCGGCAGGTACGGGTTTCGGGAGAGGCGACGATGGCCGACCAATCGGAGAGCTACCAGCAGGCGCTCGACACCGCCGAACGGCTTCTGGGGGCGCCTCTCACGCTCCCGCTCGCCCCCGGTGAGCCGGAGGTCGGTCAAGACTTCCGTCGCCTCGCCACGATGCAGACCTTCGGCGAGTCGTGGCCGCGCCCTGGGTTGGACACCCGGAGCCGGGCGCTGGTCTCCGTCGCCATCGCCGCCACGCTCGGCACGCACGAGCCGCTGCGCGGGCAGCTGCGGATCGCCCTGCACTCCGGCGTAAGCAAGGAGGAGATCGTCGAACTCTTCATCCACCTCGCCGCGTACGCCGGGGCGGCCCGCGCCTTCGACTGCTACCAGGTCGCGCTCGCGGTCTTCGGCGAGAACTGACGCTTCCGCCGCAGCCCTTAAGATCCACTGTCGGGGCGGCCGCCGCCGCACCGGGCTGGTCCGCGCGAGCGCACAGGGGTGGCAGATGCAGGTGACCGTACGGGCCGCGACGGTGGCGGACGCGGAGACGTTGGGCGGGCTCCGGTGGCGCCGCGTCACCGAGGAGAGCGGCTACACCGGCACCGACCGTGACGCGTTCCTGCGGTCGTTCGCCGCCTGGGCCGCCGACCACCTGTCGAGCCATCTCCCCTTCCTCGCCGAGGTCGACGGCTCGGTGGTCGGGATGGCGTGGCTGATGGTCGCCGACCGGGTGCCCACGCCCGCCGACCGGGCCCGGCGCAGCGGCGACGTCCAGTCGGTGTACGTGGTGCCCGAGCTGCGCGACAGCGGGATCGGCGGCGAGCTGCTCGGTGCCGTGCTCGAAGAGGCCGGCAAGCTGGACCTGGAGCACGTGACGGTCCACTCCAGCGAGCGCGCGGTGCGCTTCTACCAGCGGGTCGGCTTCCAGCACGACGAGCAGTGGCTCCGCTGGCAGCCGGCCTGACGGCCACCGGCGGACCGGTCAGTCCCGCAGCGCGCCGGCGACGTGCAGGAACCGTTCACCGACCTCGACGACCTCCTCGGCGCTCCACTCGAGGCCGGGCGCGGCGACGGTCACCTCGGTCCTCGACACGCCCGGCACCTCGGTCTCCTGCCAGCCGGCCACGAACCACACCTTCTCCTTCTCGGCGAGCGCCAGCGCCGCCTCGTTGAGCGCCTGCGCCGGATGGGGCAGCCAGAGCCGGAACTGGTGCGTGTGCGGTGGGTCCGGATACACCCGCGCCCCGGGCAGCGCGGCGAGGGCCGCGGCGACCGTCCGGGCGTGCCGCACGTACTCGGGGAGGCGCGGCAGCACCCGGTCGAGGCCGGCAAGGGCGCTGAGGGCGGCAGGCCACGGCTGGAACACCTGCCCGCCGTAGCGGTGCCGCCAGACCCGGGCGTAATCCGCGAGCTCGGTGCTGCCGGCGAGCGCGCCGCCGCTGATGCCACCGAGCGACTTGTAGAACGAGACGTAGGTGCTGTCGGCGAGGCCCGCGATCTCGCCGAGGGTGTGCCCCAGGTAGGGCGTGGACTCCCAGATCCGGGCGCCGTCGAAGTGCACGCGCGCGCCGACGGCACGCGCCGCGGCGGACACGGCCACGAGCTCGTCCCAGGAGGGGAGCACGAAGCCGGCGTCACGCAGCGGAAGCTCGATGACCACGGTGCTCACCGACTCGGCGAGCGCGCTGATCTCCTCGGCCGTGGGGTTGCGGGGCGCGGTCGTCGGCCAGGTGCTGCGCAAGCCGCTCAGCTGGGCGTAGGCGTGCCGCTCGTGTACCTCCTGATGCCCGAGCGGGTGGAGGGCCGCCGTGCGATGCCCGCTGCGGTCGGCGCCGTAGCGCAGGGCGACCTGCTGGGCCATCGTTCCCGTGGGGAAGAAGACGGCGGCCTCGGTGCCGAGAAGCTCCGCCACCCGCTCCTCCAGCGCGGCCACCGGTCCGTCGCCGTAGTAGTCGGGCTGACCGTCCAGGTCCGCGCCCGCACCCAGCTCGGCGAGGTGCTCCCGCATGGTCGCCGGCCGGGCGCCGGAGAGGATTCGGTCGGAGGCGGCCTGGGCGGCCAGCCGGCGCTGCCTTGTGTCGTGCATCGGCAGATCGTCGCAGACGGCCCCGTGCCGCGTTCGGGGCGCCGCCGTTACGGCAGCACCGGCGCTCCGGGCGGCCGGCTGTCGTACTCCACTTGATCCGCGACGGTTGGCTTGGCGTCACATGATGCGTGGCACTCGGCCGAGTGCCGGTGGCGGCGACCGCGGTTTTCTGCTGGAGGCGAGGAGCGACATGGATTTCGCACTACCGGACAATCGGGTTCTGGGCTGGGCGGAGTACGGCGATCCGGCCGGGGTGCCCGTGGTGTACCTGCACGGCACGCCCGGTTCTCGGCTCAGCCGCCCGGACGACACGGCGTTGGTCGACGTTCGCCTGATAACCGTGGACCGGCCCGGATATGGCCGGTCGACACCTGTCCGGCGGCCAACGCTCTTCGGCGTGGCCGATGCGGTCGGTGCGCTGATGGCATCGCTGGGAATCGAGCGGTTCGGAGTGGTCGGGTTCTCCGGTGGCGCACCGTACGCCGTGGCCTGTGGTGCCCGGTTCCCGCAACGCCTTACCGGCGTCGTCGCCGCCGGATTCACCGGTCCGTACCGGGAGCTGCAGACGGTACGCGGCCGACAGCGGCTGCAAGCGTGGACGATTCGCAACATCCCGGGACTCGGTCGCTCCTACGTGACCCGGGCTGCCGCCTGGTACGCCGAAGACCCCCTCAAACAGCACCGAGAACTGCTTGCGACCGGCCAGGACACCTGGCTGCAGCCGAGTGGGGAGTCCAACCTCGAAGGCGCCCGCCAGGGAGCCGCCGGCCTGGTCGGCGATTGGCTGGCGACGGACATTCGTCCGTGGGGATTCCACCTCCGAGACGTGCCCTGCCGCGTCCTCGTCTGGGCTGGTCGACACGACCCCGGCAGAGCTGTCGCCGACGCGCCACTGATCGCCGCCCGGATGCCTGACGCCGAGGTCCGCATCGGTGAGGACGCCGCCCACACACCGTCTCCGGCCCACTGGCGGGAGATGCTGACGTGGGTCAGGGGTGGCTAGGAGCCGGCAGGCGTACGGCGTGCGGTAGGGCCTGGAAGTTCAGACGTTGAAGCGGAACTCGACGACGTCGCCGTCCTGCATGACGTACTCCTTGCCCTCGATCCGGACCTTGCCGGCTGCCTTGGCGGCGGACATGCTCCCGGCCCCGACGAGGTCGCCGTAGGAGACCACCTCGGCCTTGATGAAGCCGCGCTGGAAGTCGGAGTGGATGACCCCGGCGGCCTCCGGCGCGGTCGCGCCGATCGGGACGGTCCAGGCCCGCGCCTCCTTGGGGCCGGCCGTGAGGTACGTCTGGAGCCCGAGCGTGCGGAATCCGACCCGGACCAGCTGGTCCAGGCCCGGCTCGTTCTGCCCGATCGACTCCAGCAGCTCGCGGGCCTCGTCCTCCGGCAGGTCCACCAGCTCCGACTCGATCTTGGCGTCCATGAAGATCGCCTCGGCCGGGGCGACGAGCGCGCGCAGTTCGTCGAGGAACTCCGCGTTGCCGAGCTCGGCCTCGTCGACGTTGAAGACGTAGAGGAACGGCTTCGTGGTGAGCAGGTGCAGCTCACGCAGGTGCTCCAGCTCGATGCCCGCGTCAGTGGCACCCGCGTAGAGGGTGACGCCCGTGTCCAGCAGCTCGACGGCCTTCTTCGCGGCGGTCAGGGCGGCGGCGCGGTCCTTGCGGAGCTTGGCCTCCTTCTCCAGCCGCGGCACCGCCTTCTCCAGCGTCTGGATGTCGGCGAGGATCAGCTCGGTGTTGATCGTCTCGATGTCGTCGGACGGGGACACCTTGCCGTCGACGTGCACCACGTTCGGGTCGGAGAAGGCCCGGACGACCTGGCAGATGGCCGAGGCGTCCCGGATGTTCGCCAGGAAGGCGTTGCCCCGGCCCTGCCCCTTCGAGGCACCGCGGACCAGGCCCGCGATGTCGACGAACGACACCGGCGCGGGCAGCACCTTCTGCGAGGTGAAGATCTCGGCGAGCTTGTGCAGCCGCTCGTCCGGCAGCCCGACAACGCCGACGTTGGGCTCGATCGTGGCGAACGGGTAGTTCGCCGCGAGCACGTCGTTCTTGGTCAGCGCATTGAACAGGGTGCTCTTGCCGACGTTGGGCAGGCCGACGATGCCGATGGTGAGACTCACGACGAGCCAGCTTACCCGTGGCCTCAGCCGAGCAGGCGCGGGGCGATGACGGTTTCCCGGACCGTGCCGTCCTCGGCCCGGCTGACCTCGTACGCCGAGACGCCCTCCCGGTCGGCGACGGCCTCGACGAGCTGGTCGCCCCGGTAGACGAGGCCGACGCCGTCGTCCGTGCAGTAGGAGGTGGGCAGCGTGCCGTCGCCGACCAGCCGGTGCATCAGCGGCCGACGCTGCTCCTCGCTGTCGTAGTGCACCCCGTTGCCGTACGGCAGCCAGCCCAACCCGTCGGTGAACGCGCGCAGCTGCGGCCCGAAGCTGTCGGTGGCCCCGCCCACGTGCCAGCAGATCGAACCGGCCGACACCCCGGCCAGGACCACCCCGGCCTGCCAGCACTCGTGCAGGATCTCGTCGAGGCCGTGCACCCGCCAGACCGCGAGGAGGTTCGCCACGCTGCCGCCGCCGACCCAGATGACGTCCTGGGCGAGCAGGTGGGCGCGGATGTCGTCGACGTTCGGCATCGGGAAGAGCGCCAGGTGCGACATGCGGAACCGGGTGCCCGCGAACGCCCCGTACAGGGCGGTGAAGCTGGTGGGCTGGTCGCCGACCGCCTGCCCCAGGTAGCAGATGCGCGGTTCCGGGCCGGCCTGCGCCAGCTCCGCCCCGAACTCGAAGATCGGTCCGGGCCGCAGATCGTACGTTCCGCGCTTGCGGCTGAAGAAACCCATGCTGGTGGCGAGGATGGTCGGTTCGCTGGCGGGCACGATCGTCCTTCCGTCGAGGGCAGCCACCGATCATCCTGCCCCAGTGGCCGCCATCCTCGCCCGGCGGGCGTCGCGCCCCGGCGCTCAGGAGGCGCGTCGCTGGCGGGGCACGAGCGCCGTCGACCCGCCGGTGGGGCACCCGGCGAGGGTCAGCTCGGCGGCGGGCAGCTGCCCGGGCGCCAGCTCGCGGGCCGCCGCCAGCGGAAGGGTGAACCGGGCCTCGGCCGCCGGGCCGGCGACCCGTGACTCGCGCAGCATCCAGCGCACCTCGTCGGCCGTCCAGCCGAGGCGGGACCGCCCGGCGATCTCCCGGACGAGGCGCAGGCCGGGCCCGGTGTCGTCGTCGTAGAAGCGCATGCACCAGTGGTGCGCCCACATGCCGAGCGCCCGCAGCCCGTCCTCGTCGAGTGACCGGGCCAGCCGGCCGCAGGCGGTGTCGACGAAGGGCACACCGAGCTCACCGGCACGGTCGCGCTCGATGGCGCCGACGGCTGCGGGGGCGACGGCCCGCATCCGGCGATAGAAGCCCTGCAGGACGGCCCGGTCCAACGGAGGGAGCTCACTCCGCGTCGCTTCCGGACCCGCCACGCTCGCCATCGCCGCACCCCTTCTTGAGTTGGTGGCCGGACCGTACCCGCCACTACCGACACTTTCGACGGCGGGTGCGTAACCGCCCAGACGGGACGGGACGCCGACCGGACAACGGGCGGTCAACCGGCCGCCCCCGCTCCCGCCCGCGCCCGGCCGCGCGGTCTGAGCCGGCGTCGATGGCTCCAGTCGACAAGGGGCTGGAGCAGCGACATCAGCTCCTGGCCGTCGGTGGTGGGGGCGTAGCGGATCTGGACCGGGGAGGACGGGATCACCGTTCGCTCGATCAAGCCGTCGGACTCGAGTTCCTTGAGGCGCTGGGCGAGCAGCCGGTCGGAGATGCCGATCACGGCGGCCCGGTAATCACCGAACCGGCGCGCTCCCCGCACGCCGGCGAGCAGGATCGCCCCGGTCCACCGCCGGCCGACCAGCTCGAGCGAGTCCTGGAAGACCCGGCAGCCGGTGTCGTCGATGTGTTGGTAGTGCCGCAGAGCGGCGATCTCGGCGCTTGTCACTTACCAAATGTTAGTAGCTAACCTCGGGTTTGCCCACTCCGGCGCCCCGGCCCCACGCTTGGCCCCATGACCGATTACCACCAGCCGATCACCTTCGGCGTGAGCCTCGATCCGTCGGGCGAGAAACTACCCGAAACCCGACAACTGGCCCGGGCGGCCGACGCGAGCGGGCTCGCATACCTGGCCGTACAGGACCACGCCTACCAGCCCGGACACTTCGACACCTGGACACTGATCAGCCACCTCGCGGCCGAGACCGACCGGATCTCGTTCCTCACCGACGTGGCCGACCTGCAGCTGCGCCCACCGACCATGCTCGCCAAGGCGGGCGCGTCGCTGAGCGTGCTCACCGGTGGCCGGATCGTCCTCGGCGTCGGCAGCGGCCCCAGCTCGGACGCCGTGGCGGCCATGGGTGGACCCCGCCGCAGCGGCGCGGAGACCATCACGTACACCGCCGAGGGGCTGCAGATCATGCGCCGGGCGCTGGCCGGGGAGACCGTCCGGCACCTCGGCGAGCAGCACACCGTCGAGGGGTACCAGGCCGGCCCCGTGCCGCCCCAGCCCGTGCCGCTCTGGCTGGGCGGCCAGCGGCCCCGCATGCTGACCGTCGCCGGCCGGTACGCCGACGGCTGGATCTCCCCACTCAACATCTACGTACCGCCGGCCGAGGTGCCGGCCCGGCAGCAGATCATCGACGATGCCGCGCGCGCCGCCGGCCGGGACCCGGCGCGGATCCGTCGGGTCTACAACGTCATCGGCGCGATCGGCCCGCGCGGGGGCGGCACCGGCCTCGTCGGCGACGTCCGGCTCTGGGTCGACACGTTGACCCGGTGGGCGGTCGACCTCGGCCTCGACACGTTCGTCTTCTGGCCGATCGCGTCGCCACTCGCACAGCTGCGGGTCTTCGCCGAGCAGGTGGTCCCGGGCGTCCTGGAGCAGGTACTCGAGATCAGGGAGCAGCGATGATGACCCTTCCCGACTCGTTGAAGGGCAAGCTCGTCACCCCCGGCGACGGCCGGTACGCGACGCTGCGCTCGACGTACACGACGCGGCACTCCCCCGCTGGGGTCCTGCTGCCGCGCACGCCCCAGCAGGTGGTCGACGCCGTCCGGTACGCCCGGGACCGCGGCCTGCCCATCGCCGTACGCAGCGGCGGTCACGGCCTCGCGGGCACCTCGTCCAACGACGGCGGCCTGGTGATCGACCTCTCCGGCCTGAACCGGGTCGACGTGCTCGACGAACGGTCCCGGCTGGTCCGGGTCGAGGCGGGCGCGCGCTGGGCCACGGTGGCGAAGACACTGGCCCCCTACGGCCTGGCGATCAGCTCGGGCGACCACGGCAACGTGGGGGTGGGCGGGCTCGCCACCGGCGGCGGCGTCGGCTGGCTGGTCCGCCGGTTCGGGCTCACGATCGACCGGGTCAGGGCGGTGGAGGTGGTGCTCGCGGACGGGACGCTGATCCGCGCCGACGCCGAGCACGAGCCCGAACTGTTCTGGGTCGTTCGCGGCGCCGGGGCCGGGGTCGGCGTCGTGGTGGCGTTCGAGATCGAGGCGGAGGAGATCCGTAACGTCGGGCTGGCGCAGCTCGCCGTCGAGGCCACCCCGGACGGCGCGCCGGTGCGGCAGTGGGCGGAGTACCTGGCGCAGGCGCCCCGGGAGCTGAGCAGCGCCGCCGTGCTCCTCCCGTACGGGCGTACCACGGTCATGCAGATCACCGCGGTGGTCGCCGCCGAGAGCCTGCGCCGGGCGCGCCCGCTCATCGAACCGCTGCTCGCCATCGGCAGACTGCTCGACCACCGCACCGACCTGGTGCCCTACCCCGCCCTGGTCCCGACCAGTCACCTGCACGCGAACGTCGGACAGCAGCCGAGCCTGAGCACGAACAGCCTGCTCACCATGGACGACGCCGCCGCCCGGGCGATCACGCGGGCGGCGGGCGGACCGCAGCGGGCGCTGGTGCAGCTGCGATCGGTGGGCGGTGCGGTCAACGACGTCGACCCGACGGCGACCGCCTACCCGCACCGGCATCAGGACACCCTGGCCGTCGGCTCGGTCTTCCCGCCGCAGGGCGGCGCCGCGCTGGACGCCGCCTGGCGGGGCATCGCCGGGCGCTCCGACGGGGCGTACGTCAACTTCGAGAGCCGGCCGGACCGGGCGGCCCTCGACCGGATCTACCCGGGCGAAACCGGACGGCGGGTGGCGGAGCTGTGGCGGCGGTACGACCCGGACGGCGTCTTCCGCCCCGCGCTACTCGGTGCGGCGCGCGGCCGCGTTGGCGACCGGAGGCGGTGACGACAGGTCGGGCCGCGGCCGCGTGGGCGGCCGGAGGCGGTGACGACGGGGCCGGGAGCGGCGCGGCCGGGCGGTGGCACGCCCACGTCCGATTCCCGCCAGCCGGCACCCCGTCGACGGGGCATCATCGGTGTCGTGGAGTTGGACTTCGAGCGGTGCTACCGGGCGGTCGACAGCCGTGACCAGCGGTTCGACGGCTGGTTCTACACCGGCGTGACGTCGACCGGGATCTACTGCCGGCCGTCCTGCCCGGCCACCACGCCGAAGCGGCAGAACGTCCGCTTCTTTCCGTCCGCGGCGGCGGCACAGGGGGCGGGGCTGCGAGCCTGCCGCCGCTGCCGGCCGGACGCCGCCCCCGGCTCACCGCAGTGGGACGTACGCGCCGACGTGGTCGGCCGGGCCATGCGGCTGATCGCGGACGGAGTGGTGGACCGGGAGGGGGTGCCCGGGTTGGCCACCCGGCTCGGCTACACCGAGCGGCACCTGCACCGGATGCTGCACGCCGAGGTCGGGGCGGGACCGCTCGCGCTGGCGCGGGCCCAGCGGGCGCAGACCGCCCGGATCCTGATCGAGACGACCGGGCTCGGCATGGCCGAGGTCGCGTTCGCGGCCGGGTTCGGCAGCGTACGGCAGTTCAACGACACGGTCCGGGAGGTCTACGGCGTACCGCCGAGCGAGCTGCGCCGGGCGCGCGGCGGGCGGCGGGTCGCGGGCGGCGCGGGAACGATCACGCTCCGGCTCGCCTACCGCCCGCCGCTGCACGCCACCGCGTTGCTGGACTTCCTCGCACTGCGCGCGCTACCCGGAGTGGAGGAGGTCCGGGACGGCACGTACCGCCGGGGGCTGCGGCTGCCGCACGGCACGGGTGAGGCGGCGTTGACCCCGGCGGACGGTCACGTGTCGGCGGTGCTGCGGCTGAGCGACATGCGTGATCTTGCCCCGGCGGTGGCCCGCTGCCGCCGCCTGCTCGACCTGGACGCCGATCCGGGAGCCGTGGACGGCACGCTCGGCGCGGATCCGGCGTTCGCCGCCGCGGTCGCGGCCGAGCCGGGCATCCGGCTGCCCCGCGCGGTGGACGGCTTCGAGATGGCGGTACGCGCGATCGTCGGCCAGCAGGTCTCGGTGACCTCCGCCCGCACCACCCTCACCCGCCTCCTGGCCCCCACCGTCCCCTCCCCCTCACCCGACCTTGGTGATCATGAGGTTGACGACGGAGTGGATCTCCGAAACGCCCGTCAACCTCATGATCACCGGGCCGACGGCGGACCGGAGCGGGGGTTGCGCGGGTTCCCCAGCGCGGCGGAGATCGCCGGGTTGGACGACTCGGCGTTCCGGATGCCGGCCACTCGACGCGAGACGATCCGGGGCCTGGCCCGGGCGGTGGCCGAGGGCGACCTGGAGCTCGCACCCGGCGGGGACCGGGCCGAGATCGTTCGCCGGCTGGTCGCGCTCCCCGGCATCGGCCCCTGGACCGCCGGGTACGTCGCGATGCGCGCGCTCGGCGATCCGGACGTCCTGCTCCCCACCGACCTGGCCGTCCGGCGCGGCGCGGCCGCGCTCGGCCTGCCCGACGACCCGAAGACCCTCGCCGCGTACGCGGACCGCTGGCGGCCCTGGCGGTCGTACGCGGTGATCAGACTCTGGAGAGCGGTATGACGACAGTAGACAGTTCGGTGCTGACCACCCCGGCCGGCCCGCTGAGCATCGTGGCCGGCCCCGACGGGGCGGTCCGGGCGGCCGGCTTCACCGACGACCCGGAGGCCCTGCTGCCACTGGTGCACCCGACGCTACGGGCGCCCCTGCGGCACCGGGCCGACCTGGGGCCGGTCACCGCAGCCGTCCGTTCCTACCTCGACGGTGACCTGACCGCGATCGACTCGGTGCCGGTCGAGCAGCGCACCGACGGCGCGTTCCTGGCGCACGCCTGGCAGGTGCTGCGCGACGTCAAGCCGGGCGAGCCGGTCACGTACACGGCGTTCGCCGGGCTCGCCGGGCGACCGCCGGCCGTACGCGCCGCCGCCGCAGCCTGCGCCCGCAACGCGGTAGCGCTCTTCGTGCCCTGCCACCGGGTGCTGCGTACCGACGGGACGCTCGGCGGCTACCGCTGGGGGCTCGACGTGAAGCGGTGGCTGCTCGGTCATGAGCGGCCGACGGCGGTGAGCTGACCCCGGCCGGGGCACGCGACCGCGCCGACCGGCGGCGATCACCAGCGGTCGACGTGCAGCACCTCGTCCAGCGGCTGCCGGGTCGCCGGCCGGAAGCTCTCGCCGGCGTACCAGGCGGTCGGGATCAGCGCCGCCTGGCGTACCTCCTCCGGGAGGCCGAGCAGCTCGGCCACCTCCGCCTCGTAGACCAGGTGCAGGGTGGTCCAGGCGGTGCCGAGGCCACGCGCCCGCGCGGCGAGCATGTAGCTCCACACCGCGGGCAGCAGCGACCCCCAGAGCCCGGCCTGGTTGCCCGCGGCGAGTTCGCCACCGCCGGGCAACCGCAGGCACGGCAGGAGCAGCACCGGCACCTGGCCCATCCGGTCACCGAGCCACGCCACGCTCTCGGCCACCCGGCGCTGCGCCGCCGACCGGGCCGGGTCGTCGGCGAAGAGGCGACCCGCCGAGGACTCCGAGTCGAGGTACGCCCGCACCGCCCGCTGGTAGAGCAGCCCGATCTCGGCCCGCAGCATCGGATCGGTGACCAGCACGAAGTGCCATCCCTGCCGGTTGGAGCCGCTGGGTGCCTGGAGCGCGATCTCCAGGCACTCCCGGACCAGTTCCATCGGCACCGGCCGGGTCAGGTCCAACCGGCGGCGGACCGTACGGGTGGTGGTGAGCAGCTCGTCGGGGCTCAGCGGAGGCATCGGCACGAATTGCATCGTGTCACGCCGTAAACCGCGTGGTCCGGCCGTTGGGGGCTGCCTACGATCGCAGGATGACTGATACGGCGAGGACGGCCCGTGCCGGCGTCCCCGAACGTCCGACCCTGGACGGCATCGAGGAGACGTGGGCACGCCGCTGGCAGGAGGAGGGCACGTACGCGTTCGACCGGAGAAGGACCGTTCCGGTAGGCGGCACGGCGTCGGATACGCCGAGCCGCACCGGTCGCCGGGAGGACGTGTACTCCATCGACACCCCGCCGCCCACCGTATCGGGCGAGCTGCACATGGGACACGTCTTCTCGTACACGCACACCGACACGGTCGCCCGCTTCCAGCGGATGCGGGGCAAGTCCGTGTTCTACCCGATGGGCTGGGACGACAACGGCCTGCCCACCGAGCGCCGGGTGCAGAACGTCTACGGCGTGCGCTGCGACCCCGAGCTGCCGTACGACCCGGCCTGGCGGCCGCCCGCCACCCCGATCAGCGACGAGGCCCGGAAGAACCCGACCCCGATCTCCCGGCGCAGCTTCATCGAACTCTGCGAACGACTCACCGTCGCCGACGAGCAGGTCTTCGAGGCGCTCTGGCGGCGGCTCGGGCTCTCGGTGGACTGGTCGTTGACGTACACCACCATCGGTCGGGTGGCGCGGGCCACCAGCCAGCGGGCGTTCCTGCGCAACCTGGCCCGGGGCGAGGCGTACCAGGCGGAGGCGCCGACGCTCTGGGACGTCGGTTTCGCCACCGCGGTCGCCCAGGCGGAGCTGGAGGACCGGGAGCGCCCCGGGGCGTACCACCGGCTGCGGTTCACCGGTCCGGGCGGGCGCGAGGTGCTGATCGACACGACCCGGCCGGAGCTCCTGCCGGCCTGTGTGGCGCTGGTCTGCCATCCGGACGACGAGCGGTACGCCGACCTGGTGGGCGCCACCGCGCGGAGCCCGCTCTTCGGGGTCGAGGTGCCGGTGCACGCCCACTCGCTCGCCGACCCGGCCAAGGGCACCGGCATGGTGATGGTCTGCACGTTCGGTGACCTCACCGACGTGACCTGGTGGCGCGACCTGCAACTCGACACCCGGGTGGTGATCGGGCGCGACGGCCGGTTGCTGCCGGAGCCGCCGGCCGGCGTGCCGGCGCAGCCGTACGCGGCGCTGGCCGGGCAGACCGTCAACGGCGCCCGCCGCGAGATCGTCGGGATGCTCGCCGACGCGGGTGACCTGATCGGCGAGCCACGCGACATCACCCACCCGGTGAAGTTCTACGAGCGCGGCGACCGGCCGCTGGAGATCGTCTCCACCCGACAGTGGTACCTGCGCAACGGCGGACGCGATCCGCAGCTACGCGAGGAGCTGCTCGCCCGGGGCCGGGAGCTGCACTGGGTGCCGGAGCACATGCGGCACCGCTACGACCACTGGGTGGGTGGGCTGACCGGCGACTGGCTGGTCAGCCGGCAGCGCTTCTTCGGGGTGCCGGTGCCGGTGTGGTACCGGCTCGACGACGCTGGCGAGCCGGACTGGTCCCAGCCTCTCACGCCGGAGGAGTCCGCGCTGCCGGTCGACCCGTCCACCGACACCCCGGCCGGGTACGACGAGTCCCAGCGCGGCCGGCCGGGCGGATTCACCGGCGACCCCGACGTCCTCGACACCTGGGCCACCTCGTCGCTCAGCCCGCAGATCGTCGGCGGCTGGGAGATTGATCCCGACCTGTTCGCCCAGGTCTTCCCGATGGACCTGCGCCCGCAGGGGCACGACATCATCCGTACCTGGCTCTTCTCCACCATCGTCCGCTCGCATCTGGAGCACGGCGTGCTCCCCTGGCGGGACGCGGAGCTCTCCGGCTGGATCCTCGACCCGGACCGGAAGAAGATGTCCAAGTCCAAGGGGAACGTGGTGACCCCGATGGCGCTGCTGGAGCAGAACGGCTCGGACGCGGTGCGGTACTGGGCGGCCAACGGCAAGCCCGGCATGGACCTGGCGTACGACGCGGCCCAGATCAAGATCGGCCGCCGGTTGGCGACCAAGGTGCTCAACGCGTCGAAGTTCGCCCTCGGGCTGGGCGCCGCCGACGCGCTGCGCGCCGCCGCCACCGAGCCGCTGGACCGGGCCATGCTCGCCGAGCTCACCGACGTGGTCACCGCCGCGACGACCGCCTTCGAGTCGTACGACCACACTGCCGCCCTGCTGGCCGTGGAGTCGTTCTTCTGGCGCTTCTGCGACGACTACATCGAACTGGTCAAGGAGCGCGCCTACGGCACCGGGTCGGCCTCCGACTCGGCCCGGGCGGCGCTGGCCACCGCCCTCTCCGTGCAGTTGCGGCTCTTCGCCCCGGTGCTGCCCTTCGTCACCGAGGAGGTGTGGTCCTGGTGGCGGTACGGCTCGGTGCACCGGGCGCCGTGGCCGACGACGTACGAGGTGGGCCGGGCGATCGAGGGCGAGGGCGATCCGGAGCTGCTCCGGCTCGCCGGAGAGGCGCTCAGTCAGGTGCGGCGGGCCAAGTCGGAGCGGAAACTCTCGATGAAGGCGGAGGTGCCGCTCGCCGAGGCGCTCGGTCCGGCCGCGCTGCTGGAGAAGCTCACCCTGGTCTCCGACGACCTACGGTCGGCCGGCCGGATCGGCAAGCTGGACCTCCTCCCCGACCGGACGACGGAGCTGGTGATCGCCTCCGCCTTCTGACCCGTCCCCGCCTTCTGACCCGTCCCCGCACTTTCACGGAAAGAGTGGCCATTCGCGCGCGGAAGGCCACTCTTTCCGTGAACGAGTTCCCGACCGGCGACGGGTGGTGGGCGGGGCCGGGGGGGGTTACCAGCCGCGGAGGAAGCGGAGGCCGAGCAGGAAGGCGACTACGGCCGGGCCGACCAGCAGGGTGATCGCCTGGAGCCGGTACGGCATCCGGTGCCGGGTCAGCTCGACCGCATTGCCGAGCACGATCACGCCGGCCAGCATCAGGTACGCGCCCCACCAGTCGGTGTCGCCGAAGTCCACGACGCCGGCGCGGATCAGCTGGAAGGTCGCACCGAGCAGCGCCCCGGTCAGCGCGAGCAGCGCCACGGCCCGGTGCAGTCCCCGGGCCAGCGGATGCGCCGGGCGCCACAGGTAGGTGCCGGCGACCGCCAGACACGGCACCATGATCATGACGGGCCAGCCACGTCCCATGACGCCGAACATGAGCAGCGCGCCGGTGGCGAAGACCAGCGCGCCGGCGCAGGCCACCACGTACCCGGCGAAGGCCCGGCCGCCGCCCCGCGCCAGCAGCGGGCCGCCACAGGCCGCGATCAGCGCGCCCGGGATCAGCACGAACCCCGCCCACCAGTTGAAGTGCCCGCTGCTGCGGGCGATCGTGGTGATCACCGCCGCGGCCAACCCGGCCACCGCGAGACTCACCAGCCAGTGCCGCCCCGCACTCGCACCGGGTCGCCCCACCATGACCTGTCCCACTTCTGCGCTCACAGGTCAAGCCTCGCCGACCGGGCAGGCCCGGTCCATCCGGCCAGCCCTACCTTGAGCTGACCGGTTAGCCGGGGCCCCTGCCGCGCGTACCGCGTCGACAGGGGCCCACCCACGAACAGGCGACGCTCAGCTCGTCTCGCCCGCCACGCTGAACGAGCGCAGCCGGTCGATCGCCAGGACGGTGAAGCCGACGCTGAACAGGGCCGTCATCACCGCCGCCACCGGCACCGAGACGGTGGTCTCCAGCAGCCCGGTCGGGGCCAGCCGGTCGGCGAGGGCGATCACGTACTGCTGGATCGACAGGACCTTGGTGCCGCTCACGAAGTTGCCGAGCAGCCCCTCCCAGATCAGCACGTAGACCAGGCCGAGCAGCACCGGCCGCCGGGTGACCAGGCTGAGCGCCAGGAAGAGCGCCGAGTACGCCAGCGCGCCGAGGCACGCGGCGACGACGAGCGCCAGGCCGAGGCGTACCGAGTGGGCGAGCACGCCCGCGACGTAGATCGGCACGGCGACGGTGACCGCGGTGACCCCGGTCGCCACCGCGAGCTTCGGCAGCACGATCTGCCAGCGCGGAAGCGGCTTCGTGAGGATGTGCACCACGGTGCCGTCGTCGATCTCCGCGCCGAGCACGCCGGTGCCGACGATCAGCGCGACCACCGGCAGCACCACGGCCAACCCGAGGCCGACCAGCACCGGCGGCCCCCACTCGCCCGGATCCACCCCGAGCGAACGGGAGAGCACGGCGAGCAGCACCAGCACCACCGGGAGCGGGAAGAGCATCAGGAACCGGCGGCGGCCGAAGAGGCCCCGGGCGGTGATCCAGGAAACGGTCGACATCTCAGGCCTCCACCAGGTAGGAGAAGACGCTCTCCAGGGACTCGTCCTCGGGCACCAGCTGCTGGACCCGGATGCCCTTCGCCAGGGCGATCCGGGGCAGCGCCCGGGTGAAGGCGCCGTAGTCACCGGCCCGCACGGTCAGGCCGGTCCGGCCCAGCTCGACCCCGGTGACCGACGGCTCGGCCATCAGCGCCACGGCGAGCGCCCGGTCGTCGGCGGAGCGCACCGCGAAGACGTGCGGCCGGTTGGTCATCAGCCGGCGGATCGTACGGAAGTCGCCGGAGGCGGCGAGCCGGCCGGCGACCATCACCTGGACGGTGCCGGAGACCTGCTCGACCTCCTCCAGGATGTGCGAGCTGAACAGGATGGTCCGGCCGGCGCCGCCGAGGCGGTGCAGCAGCTCCATCATGTGCAGCCGCTGACGCGGGTCCATTCCGTTGAACGGCTCGTCGAGCAGCAGCACCTGCGGGTCGTGCACCAGCGCCGCGGCCACCCGGGTCCGCTGCCGCATGCCCTTCGAGTAGGTGCCGATCCGCCGGTTCTGCGCGTCCTCCATCTCGACCAGCGCGATCGCCCGGCGGGCCGCCCCCTTCGGATCGGGCAGCCGGTGCAGCTTCGCGCTGGCCAGCACGAACTCGTACGCGGTGAGGAAGCTGTGCACCGCCTCCCGCTCGCTCACCAGGCCGAGCCGGCGGTAGACCTCGGGATTGCGCCAGGTCGGCGCGCCGTCGAGGGCGACCGTGCCGCGCGACGGGGCCAGGAAGCCGGCCATCATGTGCAGCAGGGTGGTCTTGCCCGCGCCGTTCGGCCCGAGCAGCCCGGTGACGCCCGGGCCGAGTCGCATGGAGACGTCGTTGACGGCGACCACGTTGCCGTACCAGCGGGAGACCCCGGCGAGGTCCAGCGTGCTGGCGGCGACGGTCGGGGCTCCGGCCACGGTGGCGGGGCTCGTCGTGGTCATCGGGTGGCCACCTTCCGGTAGCGGGCGAGCAACAGGGTGACGCAGCCGGCGATGAGCAGCACGGCGGCGACCGCGTACACCGGGCCGAAGTCGCCGATCAGCGAGTGAGTCGCCTCGGCCGCGTCGCCGGTGATCAGCAGGTCGCCGAGCGACCACGCACCGACCCCCTGCACCAGCGTGGACGGGGAGGCGAGACCGGCCAGCTCGTTCAGCGTCTGGGAGGGCATGATCGACAGGGTGCCGACGATCGGCGTGGTCATCAGGAAGACGGCTACGACCCCACCGGCGGCGAACGCCCGCTTGCCGGTGAGCGAGGCGACCAGCAGCCCGATCGAGGCGAAGACGGCCGCCCAGAGCCCGGCGTAGAGCAGGCCCGGCAGCAGGTCGAGCAGCTCCTTCCAGACCCCGTTCATACCGTCGCCGGTGGTGAACGCGGCACCGAGGAACATCACCAGCTGCGGCGCGCCGAGCAGCAGCCAGAGCGCGGTGATCATCGCCAGCAGCTTGGCCATTGGGTAGTCCGACCGGGGCATCGGCCGGGAGAAGTACAGCGGCAGCACCCCGCTGCGCAGATCCCGGGAGACCAGCTCCGGGGCGACCACCGCGGCGAAGAAGATGACCAGCCAGCTCATGTTGTCGGCGAACTGGGCGTACGTCATGACGACCTCGCCGATCTGGCTGCGCACCGCGGTGACGCCGGCGGCCACCACCGTGACGATGGCGACCACCAGCCACGGGAAGATCTTGGCCTTCGCGCTCCGGCCCAGCCCGAACGCCGTACGCAGCCCGTGCAGGTAGAGCGCGCCGAAGACCTGCCGGCGGCCCAGCCGCGGACCAGTGTAGCGCTGGTAGCCGATGTCGTGGATGACGCCGGTCGGCTCAGACATGGCTGGGCTCCCTCGTGGCGAAGAGTTCGGCCACCCGGTGCCGGCGCTGGTCGAGCCGGTGCAACGGCAGGTCCAGCTCGGCGACCGCGCCGAGGATCAGATCGTAGGTGGCGTCGTCGGCGAGCGGTACGAGCAGCAGCCGCCCGTCCCGGGTCACCGGCAGCTGCAGCGCGGAGAGCCGCGCGGCGAGATCGTCGGTGCCCTCGCTGACCTCCACGGCGAGAACGTCGGTGCTCGTCGTCATGGCCGAGATGTGGTCGGCCCGCAGCAGCCGTCCGCCGTCGATGGCGATCAGCGTGTCGCAGATCCGTTCCACCTCGCCGAGCAGGTGGGAGCAGACCAGCACGGAGATGCCGAACTCGGTGCCGATCCGGTGCACCAGGGCGAGCATGGCGTCCCGGCCGGCCGGGTCGAGGCCGTTGGTCGGCTCGTCGAGCAGCAGCAGGTCGGGGTCGTGCACCAGCGCCTGGGCGAGCTTCACCCGCTGCTTCATGCCGGTGGAGTAGCCGCCGACCGGGCGGTAGCGCTCCTCGTAGAGCCCGACGTGCCGCAGCGCCTCGGAGGCCCGTTCCCGGGCGACCGTACGCGGCAGGCCGCTGATCCGCCCGAGGTGGGTGACCAGTTCGGCGGCGGTGAGGTCCGGCGGGAGCGCCTCGTGTTCCGGCATGTAGCCGACCCGGGCGCGGACGGCCGCGGAGTCGGTGGTCGGGTCCAGGCCCAGCACCTGCACCCGGCCGCTGGTCGGCGTGAGCAGGCCCAGCAGGATCTTGATCAGGGTCGACTTGCCGGCGCCGTTCGCGCCGACCAACCCGATGATCCCCGGCTCGACCGCCACGGTGAGGTCGGCCAACGCCGTGACCACACCCCCGTACGTCTTGGTCAGCGACTCGGTCGCGATCAGTGTCACGCAGCCCAGCGTAGGCAGGAGCGGCGCGTCGTGGGGCCCGCCGCGCCCCCGGTCCACCCCTGATCCTCCCCCCGCCCGCCCCCTAAGGAGACCGGACATGAGGGAACCTTGGAAGGAGCGAGGGAGTCCCATGCACGGTGGTATCGATTCCGGTCGGACCGGTCACCGATCCGGCACGCAGAGGCAGCTGGGAGAAAGATGATCGACGGCACGAGCGAGTCCCCGAAGGTGAGCGTCGTGGTGCCCGCCTACAACAGCGGCCCGCACATCGAGAAGCTCGTCGACTCGCTGCTGCGGCAGTCGATGCCGGCGTCGCGGTTCGAGGCCGTCTTCGTCGATGACGGGTCGACCGACGGGACACCGGCTCGGCTGGACGCGCTGGCGGCCGCCCACCCGCACCTGCGGGTCGTGCACATCGAGAACTCGGGATGGCCGTCACGGCCCCGCAACATCGGGGTCGCCCACGCCCGGGGCGAGTACGTGATGTTCGTCGACGACGACGACTGGCTCGGCGACGAGGCCCTCGAGCGGATGTACGGCTACGGCGCCACGCACGGCGCCGACGTGGTGATCGGCCGGATGGCGGGCCACGGGGGCCGAGGGGTGCCGCGCGAGCTGTTCCGGCGCAACCGGGCCGACGCGACCCTGGCGAACTCGCCGCTGATCGACAGCCTGACCTGCCACAAGATGTTCCGCCGAGGGTTCCTCGACGAGCACGAGCTGCGTTTCCCCGAAGGGTGGCCACGGCGCCTGGAGGACCACCGCATGGTGGTGCGGGCGTACCTGTTGTCGAAGCGGACGTGCGTGCTCTCCGACTACACCTGCTACCACCACAACCGCCGCGACGACAGCGGGAACGTGACCGCCGGCCGGCTGGACCCCCAGGAGTACTTCACCGCGCTGCGGGAGACCCTGGACGTCGTCGACGCGCACGTGGAGCCCGGCCCGCTGCGTGACCGGCTGCACCGACGCTGGTTGCGGCACCAGATGCTCGACCGGCTGCGCGGACGGCGGCTGCTGGAGGCGCCGGCGGAGTGGGCGGAACAGGTGGCCGCGCAGGTCCGGGACATCATCCGGGAGCGGTTCGCCGCGGGAGTGGCCGCCGGGCTGCCACCGATGTACCGCATCCTGGCCCACCTCGCCGAGCGGGACCGGTTGGCGGATCTGCGCCGGCTCGCCGAGTGGGAGAGGACACTGCGCGCGGCGGCCCGGATCGAAGGCCACGCCCTCGCCGGTTCGACCCTGACCCTCACCGTCGCGGCCTGGCTGGAGTCCGGCGACGGGCCCGTCGCCGTCGGCCGCGACGGCGACCGGGACCTGCTCGTGCTGCCGGTGGCGGACGTCCCCGCGGAGCTGCGCGACGTGACGACGGCCCTCGGCGCGGGCCGGGTGGACGTCGTGGCCCGTCACCAGGAGGGCGGCGACGAGGTCTTCCTGCCGGTGACCTCGACGGTCGAGCGGGTGGTAGGGCCGGACGGGACCGCACACGCCGTCCACCGCGGGACGGTCACCGTGGACTACCGGACGGTCAACGCCGGCCGCACGGCCGGCACCTGGCGACTCAAGGCGCGGGTGACGAGCCTGGCCCGGACGCAGGACGTCCGCCTGCCGCTGTTGGTCCGGTGCGCCGCCGACGGGGCGACGCCGCGGGTCGTGGACGAGACCGCGTTCCTCTTCCGACTGCGCCAGGTGGTCCGCCGCCGCGTACCGGCCGGCCTGCTCGTCCGGCCCTCGCCCCGGGGCCGACGCGGCTGACCGGCGCTCGCCGGCGCGGCGGCCGGGTGCCCGCTCAGGCTCCCTCGTGGAGTGGCACCCTCGACCGATCGCCGCTCTGCTGCGAAACTGTGTGCCGATCAGCGAGTGGGGGTGTGATGAGCAACGGGTGGGTGCTGCCCGACGAGGTGCTCCGCGACGCGCCGGCGTACACGCCGCGCCCGGCGGAGCTGGCCGACCTTGAGCTGCTCTTGACCGGGGCGTACGCCCCGCTCACCGGCTTCATGACGCGCGCCGACCTGGTCTCCGTCAGTCGCCGGGCCCGGCTCGCCGACGGCACCCCGTGGCAGGTCGCGGTGACCCTCCAGGTGCCGACGGCGCTCGCCCAGGGGCTCGATCCACGGGACCCGGCCCGGCGGGCGCTGGTGCTCACCGACGGCGAGGGCGCTCCGGTGGCCGCACTGGAGGTGGCCGACGCGTGGCCGGTCCGCGACGGAGTCGCCGGGGTCGGGGGCACCCTGCGCCGGCTGGGCGACGGCGGCCACGGGCCGTTCCAGCGGCTGCGCCGCACCCCGGAGGAGGTGCGGGCGCTGCTGCCCCCCGGCCGGGTGCTCGGGGTGATCGCCGATCGTCCACTGCACCGGCCGCAGCTCGCCCAGATCGCGCACGCCACCCGCACCCTCGGCGCACATCTGCTCGTGCTGATACCCGTCGGCGAGGACGGGACCGGCGGGCTGCCGCCCGAGTCGCTGGTACGCGCCGTCTTCGCCGCCCGGGACCGGATGCCACCGGCCACTCTGGTCACCGTGCCGCTCTCCCGACGCCGCGACGAGATCAGCGACGCCCTGCTGCGGGCCCGGGTCTCCGCCGCGTACGGCGTGACCCACCTGCTCTCCACCGGCGAGATGCTCTCCGGGGCCGGGCTGCGGGTGCTGGTGCCGCGCGAGCTGGCCTACGACAGTCGGGACGGGCAGTGGCGCTGGCGGGAGGACATCCCCCCGCGCAACCGGCGGCTGGCGCTGACCCAGGCGGAGATCGACGATCTGCTGGACCGGGGCTTCCCGCTGCCCGAGTGGCACACCCCGCCCGCGGTCGCCAGGGAGCTGGCCCGGGCCCGCCCGCCGCGCCGCCACCGTGGGCTCGTGGTCTTCCTGACCGGGCTCTCCGGCTCGGGCAAGTCGACCATCGCCCGGGGGCTCTCGGACGCCCTGCGCGAGGGTGGTGAGCGTACGGTCACCCTGCTCGACGGTGACGTGGCCCGCCGGGAGCTCTCGGCGGGGCTCGGGTTCAGCAAGGCCGACCGGGATTCGAACGTACGCCGGATCGGCTGGGTCGCCTCCGAGATCGCCCGGCATCGGGGGGTCGCCATCTGCTGCCCGATCGCCCCGTACGCGGCGGCCCGGGCAACCGCCCGGGAGATGGCGCTCGCGGCCGGGGCGGGGTTCGTACTGGTGCACGTCGCCACCCCGCTGGAGATCTGCGAACGGCGGGACCGCAAGGGCCTGTACGCCCGGGCGCGCGCCGGCCTGCTCACCGGGATGACCGGCGTCGACGACCCGTACGAGGAGCCGACCGACGCCGACCTGGTGCTGGACACGAGCGATCTCGCCGTGGACGAGGCGGTCCAGGCGGTGCTGCACCACCTCACCGAGACCGGCTGGGTCGAACCGAAGCTGCCACCGCTCTGAGCCCGCGTCCCGGCTGGGCGCGGTGCGGCTCGGTGCGCCGCGGCTCGGGGCGTTTCCGTGCGGCGCGGCTCGGTGCGGCGCGGTGCGCCCGGCGGGCGGCTGACCCGCTCGGTGCGTCCGACCGGCGGGCCCGGTTCGACCGGCGGGCCTGATCACGCAGGTGCCGACGGTGGCGGGCCGCCGTCCGGCCGCTGGACCCACCCCGCTTCCACCGGTTCCGGCCACGCGCTAATGTTCATTCTTGTTGAAACTCGTTTGACCACGTGAGAGTGCCGGAAATGGCCGGGAGGTGCGGCGGATGCTGGCGCAGCAACGGCAGGCGACCATCCTGGAGCGGGTCCGCGCGGCGGGCGGCGTACGCGTCAGCGAACTGGCCACCGAGTTCGGTGTCTCGGACATGACCATCCGGCGTGACCTGGAGTCGCTGCACGAGCGCGGCCTGCTGGCAAAGGTGCACGGCGGCGCGACGGTGGCCGGGCCGGGCTCGACCGACGAACCGGGCTTCCGGGCGAAGTCGGTCCGACAGCCGGCCGAGAAGGCGGCCATCGCCGACCGGGCGGCCCAGCTGGTCCGCCCGGGTGCGGCGATCGCGCTCTCCGCCGGCACCACCACCGCCGAGCTCGCCCGCCGGCTGCTGGACGTGCCCGGGCTGACCGTGGTGACCAACTCGCTCCCGGTGGCCGAGATCATGCACGCCGGCGGACGCCCGGACCAGACGGTGGTGCTCACCGGCGGGGTGCGTACCCCGTCCGACGCGCTGGTCGGGCCGCTGGCCGTGCAGGCGGTCCGATCGCTGCACCTGGACCTGCTCTTCCTCGGTGTGCACGGGATCAGCGAGCGGGCCGGATTCACCACGCCCAACCTCATGGAGGCGGACACCGACCGCGCCCTGGTCGCGTCCGCCGACCGGCTGGTGGTGCTCGCCGACCACTCGAAGTGGGGGACGGTCGGCATCTCCTCGATCGTCGAACTGTCGGCCGCGCACGCGCTGGTCAGCGACGAGGGATTGTCGTCCGAGGCGCGGCGGGTGCTCGGCGAACGCGTGGGCGAACTGGTGATGGTGACGGCGACGGGCACGCCGACGAACAGAGGGGCGGCGGAGTGAAGCGCACCGAGATGCGGCTGGCCGACGGCCGGGAACTGATCTACTTCGACGAGCGGGACGACGCCGTCCGCGACCAGCCGGACCGGCGGGAGCTGCCACCTCCGCCGCCCGCGTCCCAACTGCGTTACGACCCACTGACCGACGAGTGGGTGGCGGTCGCCGTGCACCGGCAGACCCGCACCTTCCTGCCGCCGGCGAACGAGTGCCCGCTCGACCCGTCGGTGGGTGACCGGCTCACCGAGATCCCGGCGCCCGACTACGACGTGGTGGTCTTCGAGAACCGGTTTCCGTCCCTGAGCGGCCGGGCCGCCGACACGCCCGGAGAGATCACGCCGTTCACGCCGGTCCGGCCGGGGCTCGGCCGCTGCGAGGTGGTCTGCTACACCTCTGACCACGACGCCTCGTTCGCGAGCCTCTCCCCCACCCGGGTCCGTACGGTGCTCGAGGCGCTCGCCGACCGGACCGTGGCCCTCGGCGAGCTGCCCGGTGTGGAGCAGGTGTTCTGCTTCGAGAACCGGGGGGTGGAGATCGGCGTGACCCTGCATCACCCGCACGGTCAGATCTACGCGTACCCGTTCGTCACGCCGCGGACCCGGACGATGCTCGCCGCCGCGCGCCGGCACACCGAGCGCACCGGCGGCGGCAACCTCTACGCCGACCTGCTCGCCGCCGAGCGGGCCGCCGGCGAGCGGGTGGTCCTGGCCAACGAGCACTGGACGGCGTACGTCCCGGCGGCCGCCCGCTGGCCGTTCGAGGTGCACGTGGCCCCGAACCGGCCGGTGCCGGACATCCCCGCGCTCGACGACGCCGAGCGGGACGCCTTCGGGCCGCTCTACCTGGACCTGCTGCGCCGCTTCGACGGGCTCTTCGACATGCCCATGCCCTACATCGCGGCCTGGCACCAGGCGCCGGTGCGGATCGACCGTGAACTCGGCCACCTGCACCTGCAGCTGTTCAGCATCCGCCGGGCGAAGGACAAGCTGAAGTATCTGGCCGGTGCGGAATCCGGCATGGGCACCTTCATCAACGACGTCGCACCGGAGCGCGCCGCCGAACTCCTCCGCGCCGCCTGAACACCGCCGCCGCGGCGGGTGCGCGCCAGTGAAGCTCCCCGAACAGGGCGCGGGGGGCCCGGGACAGGGCCCCCCGCAGGGAAGGGACGGCTGGCTGTGCACGACAGCCGGGAAGGCTGGCTGATCGGCACTCGTGCCGCGCGGTCACCACGGCCAACCTTCCAGGACGCGACTGGCATCTCGTCCACCCTGGTCAACGAGGCGCGCCGAGCGGAGTGACGGAAAATCACTCCTCCGGGTACGACGAAGCCCGCCGGCGCGCTGCCGGCGGGCTTCGTCGTTGCTGATCGAGATCAGGCGGCGAGCTTGCGCGCCAGGTTCTCGTCGAGCGCGTTCATGAACTCGTCGGTGGTCAGCCACGGGGCGTCGCGCGAGATCAGCAGCGCGAGGTCCTTGGTCATCTGGCCGCCCTCGACGGTGTCGACGATGACCTGCTCCAGCGTGTTGGCGAACTCGGTGACCGCCGGGGTGCCGTCCAGCTTGCCCCGGTGGGCCAGGCCCCGGGTCCAGGCGTAGATCGACGCGATCGGGTTGGTCGAGGTCTTCTCGCCCTTCTGGTACTGCCGGTAGTGCCGGGTGACAGTGCCGTGGGCGGCCTCGGCCTCGACGGTGCGGCCGTCCGGGGAGAGCAGCACCGAGGTCATCAGGCCGAGCGAGCCGAAGCCCTGCGCGACGGTGTCGGACTGCACGTCACCGTCGTAGTTCTTGCAGGCCCAGACGTAGCCGCCCTCCCACTTGAGCGCGGCGGCGACCATGTCGTCGATCAGCCGGTGCTCGTAGGTGAGGCCAGCGGCGTCGAACTCGGCCTTGAACTCGTTCTCGAAGACCTCGGCGAAGAGGTCCTTGAACCGGCCGTCGTACGCCTTCAGGATCGTGTTCTTCGTCGACAGGTAGACCGGGTAGTTGCGGTCCAGGCCGTAGCGGAAGGAGGCCCGCGCGAAGTCCCGGATCGACTCGTCGAAGTTGTACATGCCCATGGCGATACCGCCGCCGGCGAAGTTGGCGACCTCCATCTCGACCGGGGCGGAGCCGTCGGCCGGGGTGTAGGTGACGGTCACCTTGCCGGGGCCGGGCACCACGAAGTCGGTGGCCTTGTACTGGTCGCCGTGGGCGTGCCGGCCGATGATGATCGGCTTGGTCCAGCCGGGGACCAGGCGCGGCACGTTCGACATGATGATCGGCTCGCGGAAGACGACGCCGCCGAGGATGTTACGGATCGTGCCGTTCGGCGACCGCCACATCTTCTTGAGGCCGAACTCCTCCACCCGGGCCTCGTCCGGGGTGATCGTCGCGCACTTCACGCCGACGCCGTGCTCCTTGATGGCGTTGGCCGCATCGACGGTGACCTGGTCGTCGGTCTCGTCGCGGTGCTGGATCGACAGGTCGTAGTAGTGCAGGTCGACGTCGAGGTAGGGCAGGATCAGCTGCTCCCGGATCTGCTTCCAGATGATCCGGGTCATCTCGTCGCCGTCGAGCTCCACGACCGGGTTGTTTACCTTGATCTTCGCCATCGGCCGGCGCTCCTCTCGGGGGACACGTGCTCAAGCAGTACGAGCGTACTGGAAAGTTGCCGGCACCCCCCAGCCGGCCTCGGTGGAGGGAAAATCCACGACCGGCGCGGGAGATCAGTGGCATCATCGCCCGATGCCGCTGAGCCGCAGCCTCGGGTCTATCACGGTCACCGCGATCACCGACGGCGAGGGGCCGTTCTTCGAGCCCCGCACGGCGGCGTTCCCGGCCGCCACGGCGCGACAGTGGCGGGAGGCCGACCGGCGGGACCCGGCGGCGGTGACCCCCGACGGACGCTGGTGGCTGGGCTTCCGCTGCTTCGCGATCCGGGCCGGCGACGGACCGGTCACCCTGGTCGACGCCGGGATCGGGCCGGCCGACTCCCCCGCCGCGAGCTGGGCGCCCGTACCGGGTCGCCTCCCCACCGAACTCGCCGCCGCCGGCATCGACCCGGCCGACGTCCGCACGGTGGTGCTGACCCACCTGCACACCGACCACATCGGCTGGGCGGTCACCGGCTCTCCCGGCACGCCGTACTTCCGCAACGCCACCTACCTGCTGCAGCGCGCCGAGGCAGCCGCCGTCGACCGGGTCAACCCGCAGCTGGAGGCCGGGCTGGTCGCGCCGTTGCGCGCCGCCGGCCAGCTGCGGGAGGTCGACGGCGAGGCCTCGATCGGGCCGGGCGTACGCCTCCTGCCGACGCCGGGGCATACGCCGGGACACCAGTGCGTGCTGCTGGACGGCCGGGAGGAGCGGCTACTGCTCACCGGCGACCTGCTGGTGCACGCCGTCCAGCTGGTCGACCCGGAGCTCGCGTACGCCCACGAGGCGGACCCGGACACGGCGCGAACCTCCCGCACGGCCCTGCTCCGCACCCTCGCCGAGGCCGGCCCCACGACCCTGGCCACCCCCCACCTCGGCACCCCCTTCCACCCCCTCTAACCCCCACCCCTCCCTCACGCCCGGCCCACCCGCCCCCGGCCCCGGCCCGCCCCGGCCCCGGCGCGCCCGGCCCACCCGCCCCGCCGCGTTGATCAAGAGATTTGCGTCAGGATCCGGCGCCGGGATGACGCAAATCTCTTGATCAACGGGGGTGGCTGGGGTCGGAGGGGGTGGGATCAGGGGGTGGGATCAGGGGGTGGGGAGATGGCGGGAGGGGCGCGCCGTGTGCGGCGCGCCCCTCCCGGGTGGTGCTCAGGTCACATGTTGGAGATGTCGGCCTGCTTGGCGCGGACGGCCTCGGCGGCCTCCTTGAGGCTGGCCAGCTCGTCGGCGTCGAGGTCGGTCTCGACGACCTGCTTGACGCCCTCGGCGCCGATCTGGGCCTCCACGCCGAGGTAGACGCCGGAGATGCCGTACTGGCCGTCGACCCAGGCGCAGACCGGCATGACCTCGCCCGAGTCCTCGGCGACCGCCTTGGCCATCCGGGCGGCGGCGGCCGACGGCGCGTAGTACGCCGAACCGGTCTTGAGCAGCGCGACCACCTCGGCGCCACCGTTGCGGGTCCGGACGACGAGGTCCTCGATCTGCTCCGCGGGCATCACGTCACGCAGCGGCTTGCCGTTGACGGTGCTCTGCGAGGGCACCGGCACCATGGTGTCGCCGTGCGAGCCGAGGGTGAGGGTCTTCACCGACTTGACCGGCACGTTCAGCGCCTCGGCCACGAAGTTGCTGAACCGGGCGGTGTCGAGCATGCCGGCCTGGCCGAGCACGCGGTTACGCGGGAACTGGGTGGCGATCTGGGCCAGCGCGGTCATCTCGTCGAGCGGGTTGGAGACCACGATGACCACGGCGTTCGGTGCGTACTTCGCCACGTTCTCGGCGACCTGACGGACGATCTTGGCGTTCGTCTCGAGCAGGTCCATCCGGCTCATGCCCGGCTTGCGCGGCAGACCGGCGGTGATCACTACGACGTCGGAGCCCTCGATGGCGTCGTAGCCCTCACCGTTCTGGCCGGTGGTCACGCCGACCACCTTGGTCTCGAAACCCTCGACCGATCGCGACTGGTTCAGGTCCAGTGCGATGCCGGCAGGCTTGCCCTCGACGATGTCGGTGATAACGACGGTGTCGAAGATGTCGTACTCGGCCAGGCGCTGTGCGGTGGTGGAGCCGTAGAAGCCGGCGCCGACGACAGTGACCTTCTTACCCATGGTCGTCCCACTCCCTGATACCAGTCGGTTTTCCGGACCGTATCAGTCATCCTGGCACCGATCAGGCCAGGGGCGGACGGTTATGACCCCGTTGGGGGCAGCGGGGGCTCCGCCACCCGGAATCCGTTGCCGGGGGCCGCTTCCCGGCTGTCAGCCCTGCTCGGCGCGCTCGACCACGTTGGTGAGCAGCATGGCCCGCGTCATCGGCCCGACCCCGCCCGGCATCGGGACCAGCGCGCCGGCCACCTCCACCACGCCGGAGTCGACGTCGCCGGTGTAGCGGCCCTTGCCGTCCGGACCGACCACCCGGGTGATGCCGACGTCGACCACCACCGCGCCCGGGCTGATCATGTCGGCGGTGAGCAGGCCGGGTACGCCGGCCGCCACGATGACGATGTCGGCGGCCCGGGTGTGCGAGGCCAGGTCCAGGGTGCCGGTGTGGCACAGCGTCACGGTCGCGTTCTCGCTGCGGCGGGTCAGCAGCAGGCCGAGTGGGCGGCCGACGGTGTTCCCGCGACCGACCACCACGACCTTCGCGCCGCTGAGCGCCACGTCGTACCGGCGGAGCAGTTCGACGATGCCGCGCGGCGTGCAGGGCAGCGGCCCCGGGTAGCCGAGCACCAGCCGACCGAGGTTGACCGGGTGCAGGCCGTCGGCGTCCTTCGCCGGGTCGATCAGCTCCAGCACCCGCTGGGTGTCGAGGTGGCCCGGGAGCGGCAGCTGGACGATGTAACCGTGGCAGGCCGGGTCGGCGTTCAACTCGGCGAGCACCTGCTCGACCTGCTCCTGGGTGGCGTCGGCCGGCAGCTCACGCCGGATGGAGGCGATGCCCACCTCGGCGCAGTCGCGGTGCTTGCCGTTGACGTACGCCTGCGATCCGGGGTCGGCGCCGACGAGCACCGTGCCCAGCCCCGGGGTGATGCCCCGTTCGGCCAGAGCCTTGACCCGCGTACGCAGCTCGTCCTTGATCTCCGCCGCAGTCGCCTTGCCGTCCAGAAGCGTCGCCGTCACGAGCAGATCGTCTCACGGCCGGCACGCCCCGGTTGCGACGACCCGATGACCGCCGCCACCGGCGGTCTGCCTCCGGTTCGCCCATTGGTAACGGTGCGTGACATGAATTAGGTCACTCTTCGTGTCGATTATGGTCTGCGTCACAACTCGTCGGGACGGTTAGTTTCTTTGGGCAACAATCTGGACACGTACTCCAAGATTCGCCCATCCGGGTAGGAACCGAGACCTCATCAGCCTTGATCCAGACGAAAAAACGCTCGTCAGAGCCGAATCGACCGGGGTGCCTCTAACAGCATGGGCACCCCGGAGCAGAAGCCGGCCAGCCGCTCCGTTACCAGGTTGTGATCAAGTCGTTGCCGAAGTCGCGTTAACGGCCTACCGTTGCCGCTCGTTGCGCAGCGTCACCCAGCGTCGGGCTCGACTGCGCAGTGTGAGGAGATGAGGAGGCTTCATGCGAGTTCGTAGGCTCGCCGCCTGGACCGCCCTCCCGCTTGCGGTGACGCTGGGCCTCGCGGCCTGCGGCAGCGGCGGCGACGGTGGCTCCGGCGGCAGTGGCTCCGACACGGTCAGCATTCAGATCGCCGAGCCGCAGCACCTGGTTCCGACCAACACCACCGAGACGTCCGGCTCCCAGGTCGTCTCCGGCCTGTTCAGCCCGCTCGTCGACTACGACGCCCAGAACAAGCCCGTCGAGGTCGCGGCCGAGTCGGTCACGTCGACCGACAACAAGGCCTGGACGATCAAGCTCAAGGACGGCTTCACCTTCCACAACGGTGAGAAGGTCACGTCCGACGACTACATCAACGCCTGGAACTACGGCGCCTACGCGCCGAACGGCCAGGGCGGCAGCTACTTCTTCGAGAAGATCGCCGGCTACGAGGACCTCCAGGGCGAGCACCCGAAGGCCAAGACCATGTCCGGCCTGAAGAAGCTGGACGACCTGACCTTCCAGGTGACCCTGTCGGCGCCGTACATCGACTTCAAGACGATGCTCGGCTACAACGCGTTCTACCCGCTGCCGGACGCCGCGTTCTCCGCGCCCGGTGTGCTGAAGAGCGACTACGAGCAGGCGCCGATCGGCCAGGGCCCCTTCAAGATGAAGGGCACCTGGCAGCACGACAGCAAGATCGAGGTCGAGCGCTACGACGCGTACCCGCTCGACAAGCCGAAGGCGAAGAACATCGAGTTCCGGATCTACCAGCAGCTCACCGCCGCGTACGCGGACCTGCTGGCGGACAACCTGGACGTGCTCCCGACGATCCCCACGGAGAGCCTGAGCACCGCGCAGACCGACCTCGGCGACCGGTACCAGACCAGCCCGATGTCGTCGTTCCAGTTCCTGGCGTTCCCGACGTTCGACAAGGACTTCCAGAACCCGGACGTGCGCAAGGCCATCTCGATGGCGATCGACCGCGACGAGATCACGAAGTCGATCTTCAAGAACTCGCAGCAGCCGGCCCGTTCGTTCGTCTCGCCGGTGCTCCCGGGCTACCGGGACAACACCGCGGGTGCGGCCGGTGAGTTCAACCCGACCGAGGCCAAGCGGCTGTACCAGGCCGCCGGCGGCCCCGCGAAGATCACCATCTCCTACAACGGGGACGGCGGTCACAAGGACTGGGTCGACGCCACGGCCAACCAGCTCAAGGCCAACCTGGGCGTCGAGGTCGTCGGCTCCGCCGAGCCGAAGTTCGCCGACCTGCTGAACAAGGTCGAGAAGAAGCAGCCGGTGGGCATGTTCCGGCTGGGCTGGGTCATGGACTACCCGTCCATGGAGGACTACCTCGGCCCGCTGTACAGCACCAACGGCTCGTCGAACTACTACGGCTACAGCAACAAGGAGTTCGACCGCCTGGTCAAGGAGGGCTCCGCGGCGCCCACCCAGGAAGAGGCGATCAAGAAGTACCAGCAGGCCGAGGACATCCTGGCCAAGGACATGCCGGTGATCCCGCTCCGCTTCGGCGAGAACGTGTTCGGGCACTCGTCCAAGGTCAAGAGCGTCGAGATGGACCTGTTCCAGCGCGTCAACCTGCTGAAGGTCGAGGCGGCCAGCTGAGCTGACTGCGGCGCGGGCCACCCGGGGAAGCCCGGGTGGCCCGGGCACATCCGAACCGGCCCGGTCGCTCGGCGTCCGGGCCGGTTCCGGCGCCGGCCCCGGTCGGGGCCGAGGACCGGGTCGCAGGTGTTTCCGGTTCGACCAGAGATGTCGTCTCGCGACCCTTTCGCCTTTTTCCGGAGAGACTGGAAAGTATGTTCCGCTACATCCTGCGGCGCCTCCTACAGATGGTCCTGGCCTTCTTCGGGACCACGCTGATCGTCTACGCGCTGATGTTCGCCGGCCAGGGCGACCCGATCCAGGCACTCGCCGGCGAGCGACCGGTGACGGCCGCTCAGCGGGCATACCTGACGGAGAAGTACCACCTCGACGCGACCGGCGTCGGAGGCTTCTTCTACCGCTACTTCGACTACATCAGGAGCCTGCTCCAGGGCGACCTGGGCCAGTCGCTGACCGGCCGGAAGATCGGTGAGATCCTCCAGCAGGCGTGGCCGGTCACCGTGAAGCTCGCCCTCATCGCGCTCGCGGTCGCCGTGATCTTCGGCGTCACGGCCGGCGTGATCGCCGGCATCCGCCGCGCCGGCATCTTCGACAACTCCACGCTGGTGCTGACGCTGCTGGTGCTCGGCATCCCGACCATCGTGCTGGCTCCCCTCGCCCAGTTCTTCCTGGGCGTCAAGTGGCAGCTCTTCCCGCCCACCGCCGGCGCGGAGCCCGACTTCTACGCGCTGCTGCTGCCCGGCATCGTGCTCGGCTCGCTCTCACTGGCCACCGCGCTGCGGCTGACCCGCACGTCGGTGGCGGAGAACCTGCGCTCCGACTACGTCCGCACCGCGCGATCGAAGGGCCTGCTGAAGCGGCGCATCGTCAGCGTCCACGTGCTGCGCAACTCGCTGATCCCGGTGGTCACCTTCCTCGGTGTCGAGCTGGGCAACCTGATGAGCGGCGCGATCATCACGGAGGGCGTGTTCAACATCCCCGGCGTGGGCTTCAACCTCTTCCGCGGCATCCGCACCGAGGACGGCCCCCTCGTGGTGGGCATCGTCAGCGTGCTCGTCGTGGTCTACCTGGTCTCGAACCTGGTGGTGGACGTCCTGTACGCCGTACTCGACCCGAGGATCCGCTATGAGTGAGCGCAGCGAGCGAATCATCAGCGCAGTGTCCCGCGGCTCGGCGCGCCCCGTAGCGCAGCGAGGGGGTGCGCCGAGTGAGTGCGGCGGACGAATGATCAACGCAGCGTGCTTGGGCGCTCATGCCGGCACAGAGCGGAGCGAGGTGCAGGCATGAGTGACTTCGAAACGGTGGCCGCCACCGAGAACCAGGCCGCCCGGCGTGGTCCCTCGGGTGAGCCCGGCACGCCCAACCAGGTCGGCCCGAACAAGCCGCGCAGCCTGGCCGGGGACGCGTGGCGCGACCTGCGCCGCAAGCCGATCTTCTGGATCGCGCTGCTTCTGGTCGTGATCGTCACGCTGATGGCGATCTTCCCGAGCCTCTTCACCGGCAGCGATCCGAAGGACTGTGCGCTCGACCGGCAGAACCAGGGCCCGTCCGGCGGGGCCATCTTCGGGTTCGGGTTCCAGGGCTGCGACACGTACGCCCGGGCGGTCTACGGGACCCGGGCGTCGCTGCTCGTCGGCGCGCTCTCCGCGCTGATCACCGGCGTCATCGCGCTCGCGGTCGGGCTGCTCGCCGGCTACTTCGGCGGCTGGGCCGACGCGGTGCTCTCCCGGGTGATCGACATCGTGCTCGGCATCCCGCTGCTGCTCGCCGCGATCGTCCTGCTCAAGCGGATCGGCACGGACAACCCGAACTTCCGGCTCGGCGCGGTCGTCGTGGTGCTGGCAGTCCTCGGCTGGACCACGGCCGCCCGGGTGGTGCGCTCCTCGGTGATCACCGCGAAGGAGCAGGACTACGTGGCGGCGGCCCGGATGCTCGGCGCCGGCCACCTCCGGATCATGCTGCGGCACATCCTGCCGAACGCGCTCGCTCCCGCCATCGTGGTGCTGACCATCGCGCTCGGCTCGTTCATCGCCGCTGAGGCGACCCTCTCGTTCCTCGGCATCGGCCTCAGCCAGGAGACCATCTCCTGGGGTCAGGACATCGACACCGGCCGGGTCCACATGCGGGAGTCGTCCACGCCGCTGCTCGTCCCGTCGACCTTCCTCGCACTGACCGTGCTCGCCTTCATCATGCTCGGCGACGCGATCCGTGACGCCTTCGACCCGAAGCTGCGGTGAGTCGATGCCAACGCGAGCAGTGAGCGAAGCGAGCCCCGCAGTCGCGAGCGGAAAGGCAGACCAGTCATGACCGACGCCGTCGTCCAACCCACACCCGCCTCCGCGACGCCGGAGGGTGGCCACCTGCTCGAGGTCCGGGACCTGCACGTCGAGTTCCGCACCCACGAGGGCGTGGCCAAGGTGATCAACGGGGTGTCGTACCACCTCGACGCCGGAGAGACGCTCGCCGTGCTCGGCGAATCCGGCTCCGGCAAGTCGGTGACCGCCCAGGCGATCATGGGCATCCTGGACACCCCACCCGCGCACGTCCGCTCCGGCCAGATCCTCTACCAGGGGCGCGACCTGCTCTCCCAGTCGGAGGAGCAGCGCCGGCAGGTGCGCGGCAAGGAGATCGCGATGATCTTCCAGGACGCGCTCTCCGCGCTGAACCCGGTCTTCCCGGTCGGCTGGCAGATCGCCGAGACGCTGCGCAAGCGCGAGGGGATGTCCCGCGCCGACGCCCGCAAGCGGGCCATCGAGCTGATGGACCTGGTGAAGATCCCGGCCGCCGAGCGGCGGATCGGCGACTACCCGCACCAGTTCTCCGGCGGTATGCGGCAGCGCGTCATGATCGCGATGGCGCTGGCGCTCAACCCGAAGGTGCTGATCGCCGACGAGCCGACCACCGCGCTCGACGTCACCGTGCAGGCCCAGATCATGGACCTCCTCGCCGACCTGCGCCGGGAACTCGGCATGGCGATGATCCTGATCACCCACGACCTGGGTGTGGTCGCCGGCGTGGCGGACCGGATCGCGGTCATGTACGCCGGTCGCATCGTCGAGCACGCCGACGTCCGCTCGCTCTACCGGGCGCCGGCGCACCCGTACACCAAGGGGTTGCTGGAGTCGATCCCGCGCCTGGACGTCAAGGGCCAGGAGCTCGCGACGATCAAGGGACTGCCGCCGAACCTGATGCGGATCCCGTCCGGCTGCCCGTTCCACCCGCGGTGCCCGTACGTGCAGCAGGTCTGCGTGGACGTGGTGCCGCACAGCCTGGTCCTCGGCGACGGCCGGACCAGCGAATGTCACTTCGCGCAGGAGGTGCTCGATGACAGCGCCCGCTAGCCCCACCAAGGTCCGCGGCGAGACCATCCTCTCGGTTGACAACCTGATGAAGCACTTCCCGATCACGCAGGGCGTGCTGTTCAAGAAGCACGTCGGCGCGGTCAAGGCCGTCGACGGGGTCAGCTTCGAGCTGCGCCGGGGCGAGACCCTCGGCATCGTCGGCGAGTCCGGCTGCGGCAAGTCGACGCTGGCCCGGATGCTGATGCGGCTGGAGACGCCGACCTCGGGCAGCGCCACCCTGGAGGGGCGGGACCTGTTCAAGTCCTCCGGCGGCGAACTGCGCCGGCTGCGGCGGAACATGCAGATGGTCATGCAGGACCCGTACACCTCGCTGAACCCGCGGATGACGGTCGGCGACATCATCGGCGAGCCGTTCGAGATCCACTCGGACGCCGCGCCGAAGGGCAGCCGCCGCAAGCGCGTCCAGGAGCTGCTGGACCTGGTCGGGCTCAACCCGGAGCACATCAACCGGTACCCGCACCAGTTCTCCGGTGGTCAGCGGCAGCGCATCGGGATCGCCCGGGCGCTCGCCCTGCGTCCAGAGATCATCGTCTGCGACGAGCCGGTGTCGGCGCTGGACGTCTCCATCCAGGCCCAGGTGATCAACCTGCTGGAACAGCTCCAGGACGAGCTGGGGCTCTCGTACATCTTCATCGCGCACGACCTGTCCGTGGTGCGGCACATCGCGGACCGGGTCGGCGTCATGTACCTCGGCAAGATCGTGGAGATCGGCACCGAGGACGAGATCTACGAGCGGGCCACCCACCCGTACACCCAGGCGCTGCTCTCCGCCGTGCCGGTGCCGGACCCGGAGGTACGCCACGAGCGGAACATCATCCGGCTGACCGGTGACGTCCCCTCGCCGGCCGACCCGCCGTCGGGCTGCCGCTTCCGCACCCGGTGCTGGAAGGCGCAGGACATCTGCGCCCGGGAGGAGCCGCTCACCATCGCGCGGGCCGCCGACCCGCACCCCTCGGCCTGCCACTTCGCCGAGGTGCGCCCCACGGCCGCCTGACCCGCCCGACGTTCGCGCCCCGCGTGCCACGCCCTGCGAGACAGGGTTCGTGGCCCGCGGGGCGCGTCGTATGCGGAGAGGCCCACCGGCCGAGCACGACCGGACCACCCGAAGGCACGGGCGGCCCGGTCGGGCGAGGAGTCAGTGGAAGAAGTGGCGGGTGCCGGTCAGGTACATGGTCACGCCGGCCTCCTTGGCGGCCGCGATGACCTCCTCGTCACGGATGGAGCCACCGGGCTGCACGATGGCCCGGACGCCGGCCTCGAGAAGGATCTTCGGACCGTCGGCGAACGGGAAGAACGCGTCCGAGGCGCAGACCGAACCACTCGCCCGGTCGGCGCCGGCCCGCCGGACGGCGAGCTGCGCCGAGTCGACCCGGTTCACCTGGCCCATGCCGACCCCGACGGTCGCCCCGTCCTTAGCCAGCAGGATCGCGTTGCTCTTCACCGCCCGGACCGCCCGCCAGGCGAAGGCGAGATCGCGCAGCGTCGCCTCGTCGGCCGGTTCGCCGGTCGCGAGCCGCCAGCTCGCCGGGTCGTCGCCGTCCGCGTCGATCCGGTCCGCCAGCTGCACCAGCACGCCACCGCTGACCTGCCGCCACTCCGCCGGCGGCGGGTTCCAGGCCGGGGCGCGCAGCAGTCGGAGGTTCTTCTTCGCCTGGAGGACCTCGACCGCGCCGGCCTCGAACTCCGGCGCCACCAGCACCTCGGTGAAGATGTCGGCCACCTGCCGGGCCAGCTCGACCGAGACCGGCCGGTTGACCGCGATCACGCCGCCGTACGCGGAGACCGGGTCACAGGCGTGCGCCTTGCGGTGCGCGTCGGCGACGTCCGTGCCGACCGCGATGCCGCACGGGTTGGCGTGCTTGATGATCGCGACCGCCGGCTGGTCGGTGAAGTCGTTCGCGGCCCGCCACGCGGCGTCCGCGTCGACGTAGTTGTTGTAGGACATCTCCTTGCCGTGCAGCTGCTCGGCCTGGGCCAGCCCCGCCGGCGCGTCCGGGTCGGTGTAGAGCGCCGCCGCCTGGTGCGGGTTCTCGCCGTAGCGCAGTGCCCGGTCGGAGCGCAGCGCCAACCCGGCGAAGGCCGGCCACTCCGGCTCCCCACCCAGCTGCACCGCGCACCAGTTCGCCACCGCCACGTCGTACTCGGCGATGTCGGCGAACGCCCGGGCGGCCAGGGCCCGGCGCTGCGTCAGGGTGAAGCCCCCGGCGTCGAGGGCGGCGCGCAGGGCCGAGTACCCCGACGGGTCGGTCACCACCGCGACCGAGGCGTGGTTCTTCGCCGCCGCACGCACCATCGCCGGGCCACCGATGTCGATCTGCTCCACGCACTCGTCCAGGCTCGCGCCGGAGGCGACCGTCGCCTGGAACGGGTAGAGGTTGCTCACCAGCAGGTCGAACGCGGCCACCCCCAGCTCGTCCAGCTGGTCGACGTGCGACTGCTTGCGCAGGTCCGCCAGGAGGCCGGCGTGCACCTTCGGGTGCAGCGTCTTGACCCGACCGTCGAGGACCTCGGGGAACCCGGTGACCGTCTCCACCGCGGTGACCGGCACCCCGGCTCCCGCGATCGTCGCCGCCGTGCTTCCGGTCGACACGATCTCCACGCCGGCCGCGTGCAGCGCCTGGGCCAGCTCGACCAGGCCGGTCTTGTCGTAGACGCTGACCAGCGCCCGCCTGATCAGGCGGCGCTCGTCCTGAGTGGAGCTCACGGGATCGTGACCTTTCTTCCGATGATCGTCCAGCCGTTCCGTACCAGGCGGCCGACCTGCTCGACGAGCTGGCGCCGCTCGGCCGACTTGATGCGCTCGGTGAGCGTCTCCTCGTCGTCGTCGTCGAGCACCGGCACGGCCACCTGCGCGACGATCGGGCCGGTGTCCGTCCCGGCGTCGACGAAGAAGAGCGTGGCACCGCTGATCTTCACGCCGTAGGCGAGGGCGTCGCGCGGGCCGTGGATGCCCGGGAACGCGGGCAGCAGCGTGTTGTGCGTGTTCAGGTAGCGGTCGCCGAAGGCCGCGAGGAAGTTCGGCCCGACCAGCTTCAGGAACCCGGCGGAGATGACCAGGTCGGGGCGGTGCTCGGCGACCTGCGCGGTGAGCGCCCGGTCCCACTCCTCCCGGGTGTCGTACGCCTTGAGCGGCACCACGAAGGTCGGCAGCCCGGCCGCCGCGGCGTGGTCCAGCCCACCGATCCCGTCGCGGTCTGCGCCGACCGCGACCACCTGCGCGCCGTACGCCGGGTCGGCGGCCGCGTCGAGCAGCGCGTGGAGGTTGCTCCCGGATCCGGAGACGAGAACGACGATGCGGGCGGCGGGCACGGGCTCGGGCACCCGGCAACCCTATCGGGCAGGTCAGAGTGATCGGCGTCTGGGCGGCGCGCCGCCGACCCGGGCGGCGTTCAGGCGGTACGCTGCCGCTCGCCCCGGGTCGGCGCGTCTTTCCGCCACGCGTCCCGCGTCGCCGACCCGCCGCGTCGACGACAGGAGGTCGCCCACCGCCGTGAACATCCCCGACGCCGGCTGACCGCCACCCCACGGCCCGACGCGACGGCCGTTCCCGCGGCGGAACGACCTCCCGACGGGGTGACCGGCCCGCTGGTCGCACCCTCGACCGCCGCCGCAGGTGAACCCGGATCACCGGCATCACGTGTTGGGGGTGGTGCGTGCCCGGGACATCGGCGCGATCATGAGTAGCAACACCGACACGAACCGACGGACACAGCCAAGGAGCCTCGTCGAATGCAGCCCGGTTACCCCGGTCAGGACCCCCACGGCCAGCAGCCCAACCAGGATCCGACCGCCCAGCCGCACGATCCGTACAGCCCGCCGCCGGCCGCTCCCTACGGGCAGCAGCCCACCCCCGGCCAGCCGTACGGCCAGCCGCAGAACCCCCAGAACCCGCAGCCCCCGTACGGCCAGCCGTACCAGGACCCCTACGGCCAGCAGCAGCCGTACGGCGGGGCGCCGACGTACCCGAACGCCGGCTACCCGCAGCCGTCGGGCCAGAACAACACGCTCGGCCTGGTGTCGATGATCCTCGGCATCGCGGCCATCCCGCTGGTGTGCTGCTTCTACCTCGGCATCCCCGTCGGCATCGCCGGCATCATCACCGGTTACCTGGCCAAGCAGAAGGCCGACCAGGGGCAGGCGAGCAACGGCGGGCAGGCGAAGGCCGGTCTGATCTGCGGTGCCGTCGCTGTGGTCCTGGGCATCCTGGTGATCATCCTCGGCGTCATCGCGAACGTGAGCCTGCCGACCGAGCCCTGACCGGCGGCTGAGCGAAGGGGGCGTTCCGCGTGCGGCGGAACGCCCCCTCGTCGTTCACGCCGCGACCCGCCGGCGCCCCGGCCAGGCCCGCGACGTGACCGAACCGCGGCGTCATGGATCCGGATGAGGGCCGCGCCACGTCGGCGTGGGTGACCGCTGCTCTCCTCCGGGCGGCTGCACTCGGTGCTGCCGCTGACCGGGGCGACGCCCCGCCGGGCGCGGCCGGTCAGCGGGCGGCGGGGCGGGTGAGGACGCGCGTCGCCGCGGCGCCGAGCAGCGCGCTCGCCGCGACCACCGCCGTGGTCACCGCCCCCACCTGCCAGGCGACCGGACCCATCTCCGCGAGCCGGCCACCCCCGAGCGGCCCGCCGGAGAGCGCCGCCGCCACGCCGAGCAGGACGCCGGCCACCGGACCGGCGATCGCCGCCGGCCCGAGCAGCGAACCCCACCCGGACGGCGTGCGCTCCTCGGCCGCGAGCCGGAGCACGCGGCGGGCGAGCAGCCAACCGGCCGCCATCCCGGCCAGCACCGGCACCGCGAGCAGGCCCGCGCCGAGCCCGTCCATCGGGCCGCGCGGCAGCCCGGCGAGCAGAGGCACCGCCGGCAGCGCGCCCACGGAGACCTCGCTGGTGCGTACGGCGGTGTCGGCGCCGACCGCGAACCCGGGACCGAGCAGGTAACTCGTCGTCCAGATCATGGCGTTGGGCGCGTACGCGAGGCTGACCAGGATGATCCCCGCCTGACCGGCGACTCCGGTCCGGTAGGCCCCGATCATGTCGGCCGCGTCGCCGCCACCTGTCGCCACCGCCAGCCCGGCCGCGCCGGCCCCTGCGGCGAGCAGCAGCAGCCCGGCGACCAGGCCCGTGCGGACCCCGTCGCGCAGCACCGCCGGAGCGCGTTCGGCGAAGAGCCGGGCGACCCCGGTGATCCGCACGGCGCCGACCAGCGCGGCGAGCGTGCCCAGCAGGGCGAGGCTCACCCCCGCGCGAAGCGGTGCGGCGGCTCCGCCGGTGAGCAGGGCGGCGAGGACGCCGAGCAGCGCGTAGCCGGCGCCGACCGCGCCGGCCGAGACGAGCGCCTGGCGCGGCGACCGACCGCCGCGGGCACCGGTCGCGCGGCTGACATGGACACCCGCGCGGGCCAGCCGCCAGACCACCAGGGCGGTGAGCGCCAGCGGGGCGAGCCCGATCGGCCCGGCGTCGGTCCGCAGCGGCACGCCGTGCCCGAGCAGCCAGCCGGTCAGCCCGGCCCGGAGGGCGCCGGTCGGCGAGCCGGCGTCCTCGGTGAGTTGCGCCAGGCCCAGCACGACCGCGACCGGCAGGTACGAGGTGAGCGCGGCCCCGACGGCGGCCACCGCGGCGGCCACCGCCAGCGGTGCCCGGGTTCGGGGCGACCCGTCGGAGCGCGGTGCCGGCACCCGCCTGCCGGCGGCACGGTCGGCCGGCCGTTCGTCGGCAGCGGCGACCGCACCGGAACGGCGTGTCTGCTCAGGGGTGTCGGAGGACATCGGGGTCTACTCTGGCACGTCGCGTCCCCGACGGCAGTCCGATACCGCCCCGGTGTGGTTCGCGAGTCTCCGGCCGCGCCGACGCTCGGGCACCGGGTCGAGGGCGGGTGTGTCGGCCGGCCGGGCGGGCCGCCTCGGTGGCTGGGCCGCCGGGCGCTCGGGAGCACGCCGCCGGTGCCGATCGGTGCCGTCCGGAGAAGGCTGAGGGGGCCGACCGTTCCGGTCGACCCCCTCACCAGGTGCTCCGCTCAGTTGGCGGACATGATCTCCCGCATCAGGCGGGCGGTCTCGGTCGGCGTCTTGCCGACCTTGACGCCGACCGCCTCCAGGGCCGCCTTCTTCGCGTCGGCGGTGCCGGCGGAGCCGGAGATGATCGCGCCCGCGTGGCCCATGGTCTTGCCGGGCGGGGCGGTGAAGCCGGCGATGTAGCCGACCACCGGCTTGGTCACGTTGGCCTTGATGAACTCGGCGGCCCGCTCCTCGGCGTCGCCACCGATCTCACCGATCATCACGATCGCGTCGGTCTCCGGGTCGGCCTCGAAGGCGGCGAGGGCGTCGATGTGGGTGGTGCCGATGATCGGGTCACCACCGATGCCCACGCAGGTCGAGAAGCCGATGTCGCGCAGCTCGTACATCATCTGGTAGGTCAGCGTGCCGCTCTTGCTGACCAGGCCGATGCGGCCGGAGCCGGTGATGTCGGCCGGGATGATGCCGGCGTTGGAGGCGCCCGGGGAGGCGATGCCGGGGCAGTTCGGCCCGATGATCCGGGTCCGCTCGCCCTTCGCCACGTTGTACGCCCAGAACGCGGCGGTGTCGTGCACCGGCACGCCCTCGGTGATCACCACGGCGAGCTCGATCCCGGCGTCGATCGCCTCGATCACCGCGCCCTTGGTGAACTGCGGCGGAACGAAGATCACCGTGACGTCCGCGCCGGTCTCCTTCATCGCGTCCGCGACGGAGGCGAAGACCGGAAGGGCGGTGCCGTCGAAGTCGACGGACTGGCCCGCCTTGCGCGGGTTCACGCCACCGACGACGTTGGTGCCGGCCGCGAGCATCCGCTTGGTGTGCTTGGAACCCTCGGAACCGGTCATCCCCTGCACGATGACCTTCGAGTCCTTGGTCAGCCAGATTGCCATGATCAGACTCCCGCAGCGGCCAGCTCGGCGGCCCGCTCGGCCGCGCCATCCATGGTGTCGACCCGCTCGATCAGCGGGTTGTTCGCGTCGTCGAGGATCGCCCGACCGGCCTCGGCGTTGTTGCCGTCGAGCCGGACGACGAGCGGCTTGGTGACCTTCTCACCACGCTGCTCGAGGAGGGCGAGCGCCTGCACGATGCCGTTGGCGACCGCGTCGCAGGCGGTGATGCCACCGAAGACGTTGACGAAGACGCTCTTCACCGACGGGTCGGAGAGGACGATCTCCAGGCCGTTCGCCATCACCGCGGCGCTCGCGCCGCCGCCGATGTCGAGGAAGTTGGCCGGCTTGACGCCGCCGTGCCGCTCCCCGGCGTACGCGACCACGTCGAGGGTCGACATGACCAGACCCGCGCCGTTGCCGATGATGCCGACCTCGCCGTCGAGCTTGACGTAGTTGAGGTCCTTCTCCTTGGCGGCCTGCTCCAGCGGGTCCACCGCGGCCTGGTCGACCAGCCCCTCGTGGTCGGGGTGCCGGAACCCGGCGTTCTCGTCCAGGCTGATCTTGGCGTCGAGCAGCAGCAGCTTGCCCTCGCCGGTCTTGGCCAGCGGGTTCACCTCGACCAGGGTGGCGTCCTCGGCGACGAACGCCTGCCACAGGCCGACCGCGACCTCGACGACCTGGTCGGCGACCTCGGCCGGGAAGCCGGCGGCGGCGACGATCTCGCGGGCCTTCGCCTCGTCCACACCCTTGACGGCGTCGATCGGGGCCTTGACGACCTTGTCCGGGGTCTCGGCGGCGACCTGCTCGATGTCCATGCCGCCGGCCACGCTGGCGATGCAGAGGAAGGTGCGGTTCGCCCGGTCGAGCAGGTAGGAGAAGTAGTACTCCTCGGCCACGTCCGCGGTCACGGTGATCATGACCTTGTGGACGGTGTGCCCCTTGATGTCCATGCCGAGGATGTCGGTGGCGCGGGCCACCGTCTCCTCCGCGCCCTCGGCCAGCTTCACGCCGCCGGCCTTACCCCGGCCGCCGACCTTCACCTGCGCCTTGACGACCACCCGGCCGCCGAGGCGCTCGGCGATCGCGCGGGCCTCCTCCGGGGTAGTGGCGACGCCGCCGGCGAGCACGGGCAAACCGTGCCGCTCGAACAGGTCCCGCCCCTGGTACTCGTACAGGTCCACGATTGCGCGTCCCGTCCCGTCTCCGCGGCGCGCCGTCGCGCCGCCACCAGCGTTCAGAAAACAGTTTGACGCCTGCCATCAGTTGAAACAGGCCATTGGGCGCAGCCTAGCGAGGTGGGCACCGGCGGCAACCGAGCGGGTGCGCGGTGTGCGGTAATGCACAACCGCGCCGCGGCGGTGCCTCTCGCCGCGTATTCAGTCGTCCGGGCGATGTTGCCGGGAGTGCGTAACCCCTCCGTCGGGACGTCGTTGAGTCAGGTGTCGGAGCGCTGATCAGCGCGATGACGGGAGACGGCCGATGCCCTGTCGGTCGAGGGGTGGCGGCGGGGCATCGTGCATAGAGGGGCCGGACGTGTGAGGGGTGCGTCCGGCCCCTCCCCCGTCTCCGGAAACTGCCGACCCCGGCGCTCGCGGCCCTCGCGGGCTCCCGCCGGCGAGGTCAGCTGACGGGCTGGGCGACGTTCTGTCGCACCCATTCCACGATCGACGTGGTGGTCGCGCCCGGCGTGAAGATCTTGGCGACGCCCAGTCGCTCCAGCTCGGGGATGTCGCCGTCGGGGATGATGCCGCCCCCGAAGACCACGATGTCGCCGGCGTCGCGCTCGGCGAGCAGCTCGAGCACCCGGCGGAAAAGAGTCATGTGCGCGCCGGAGAGCACGGAGAGCCCGACCGCGTCGGCGTCCTCCTGGATTGCCGTCTCGACGATCTGCTCGGGGGTCTGGTGCAGGCCGGTGTAGATGACCTCCATACCCGCGTCCCGCAGGGCCCGGGCGACCACCTTCGCGCCTCGGTCGTGGCCGTCCAGACCTGGCTTTGCGACGACGACCCGAATACGAGAGCTCATCAGCGCACACCTTTCACCGGCTCCGCGGCCATTCACCTGAACGAACGGTAACCCGGGCGCGGGGGGTCCGGAAATCCGGGCCGGAGTCCTCGGTGGGGCGGGGTGGACGGGGCACGGGCGAGGACTCCTTGGTCACCGGGCCCGAGCAGGGTGCCGGTCGGGCGGCGGCACGGTCGGCCGGTTGTCGTCAAGCCGGACGACTCCGCCGTACCGGTCACGCTCGGCGACGAACGGACAGTTATCGGCTCATCGAACAGCGACGCAAGGGGGCGCAATACCGGACGCAAGCGGACAGATTGACGCGCCGATTCGGCGCTTTGGCTTGTGACTCGTGTGGCGGTTGGCTAACGTGTCCACGGTTGTCATCGAGTCCATGGACGGGTGACGACGCAGCCGGCGGACGTTCACCTGAGCGTCACCGAATGTCCAGCGGCTGCTTCGGTACCCCGACAACGGAGGGTGTGCGTGCGCCAGCGCCTGTCGTCTGAGCCCGATAGATATCGCGGCCGCCGCCGCGTACCCACCCCACCTCGGAGCCGCTACGCCGCCGTCGTCACCACCGCCTTCGTCGGCGCCGGTGTCGTCGCGCTCGGCGCGAGCGCCCTGCCCGACGCCAAGGACATCAACCAGGCGGCCCTGGACGAGGTCCGCCAGGCCGCGGTGACCAGTCAGGACGCGGCGGCCCGTGCCGAATCCGCCGACGTCGCCTCCCGCGGCAACGACCGACAGGAAGCCTCCGCCGAGTCCGACGTCTGGCTCCTCCCCTTCCAGGGCTACGACCTCGAGTCGTCCTACGGGGAGCGCTGGGGCAAGCTGCACACCGGCGTCGACCTGGTCGCGCCCGAGGGCACCCCGTACGTCGCGATCCACGACGGCACGGTCACCAAGGCCGGCTGGTTCGGTGGCTACGGCAACGCGGTGATCGTCAAGCACTCCGACGGCAGCGAGGCGATCTACGGCCACTCCTCCGCCCTGAACGTGCGGGAGGGCCAGCAGGTCAAGGCCGGCGACCAGCTCGGGTTGATCGGCATGACGGGCCACGCCTACGGCTCGCACCTGCATCTCGAGCTCCATGTCAAGGGCGAGCCGATCGACCCGAAGCCGTTCCTCAAGGAACGCGGAGTGGACATCGAGCTACAAGTCGAGGCTTACTACAACGACGTAGCCGCTTCCTGACGCTGCGTATCGACCGTTGACCGCCCGGATCGGCTGATCCGGGCGGTTTCTTTTCACCGGAAGTAACCTGGCTCACACGTCGGAGTGTGGCCGGCGACACCGGAACCCATGATCACTTAGCGGGTCAGACCGCCCGGACCAGGACGTATCCGGGCAGGGTGGGGCGGGACGACGGGCGGTGCGGTCCGCCCCGTCGGTCGACACCGCGCCGCAGGTCACCAGGATCGGTCGGGTCCCAGCCCCTCGACACCCGAAGGTCCACCCGTGCAGGAAGACAGCACCACCCAGAACGAGCAGCCCACCGAGGCGGACGTCGTCCAGCACCGGCGGCCGGCCGGTCGGGTCCGGCTGCTCGTGGTCGGGGCGGTCGCCCTGGTCGGGCTCGGCGTGGCCGGCGCCGCGATCGTCACGACCGGGGACGACCCCACTCCGGCCCCGGTCTCGCTCGACGCCCAGGCCCGCTCCGAGGCCGCCGCCCGCGCCGACCGCTCCGTGCGCTCCTCCAGCGTCCCGGTCCCGCCGTCGGCGAGCCCCGCACCGAGCGCCACGACGGTCAGCCCGTCGCCCTCGACCAAGCCCGCCACCACGAAGGCGAAGCCGAAGCCGAAGAAGACCGCGAAGCCGAAGCCCACCTGGGTCATCCCGATGAAGGGCGCGACGATCACCTCGTGCTTCGGTCCCCGTTGGGGCACCCAGCACCAGGGCATCGACTTCGCCATGCCCGCCGGCACCCCGATCCACGCCGCCTTCGGCGGCACCGTGGTCAAGGCGGGAGACGCCGGCGACGGGTACGGCAACTCGGTCTTCATCGACCACGGCAACGGCTACCTGACCCACTACGCGCACCAGAGCCGGCTCGTCGTCAGCGTCGGCGACAAGGTCACCGCCGGCCAGGTCATCGGCTACGAGGGCGCGACCGGCGACGCGACCGGCCCGCACCTGCACTTCGAGGTGCACCAGGGTCAGATGTGGAACCAGATCGACCCGGCGCCCTTCCTGCGCGCTCGGGGCATCGACGTGAACTGCTGAGAACACGGCGGCGCGGAGCCCGGTCCGGCGAGTAGGCCGGGCCGGGCTTCCGGCCTGTTTCGTCAGCCCGTGGTCGGCCGAACCGGCCCGGTCAGATCTTGTCGATCGGGGCGTGCCGCAGCACCAGCCAGAGCGTCTGATCGCCGAAGTCGATCTGCGCGCGGGCGCTGGGGCCCTGCCCCTCGACGACGAGCACTCGCCCCAGCCCGTAACGCTGGTGGTTGACCCGGTCGCCGGCGGCCACCTTCGGCGCCTGCGGCAGCTCGCTCGCCGTGCTCAGCCGGCTGGCGTCCACGCCGAGCCGCCGCGCCAGCTGAGCCGCCTTCGGCGTACCACCGGTGAAGCCGCCGCGCCCGCCGGGCGCGCGGTCCGCGCGGCCGCCGACGCCGCCTCCCCCACCGGCCCACGAGGTGTACGACCCCTCGGTGCGCTCCCAGCGCACCAGTTCCGGCGGCAGCTCTTCGAGGAACCGCGACGGCGGATTGTAGGCCGGCTGCCCCCAGGCCGAACGGGTCACCGCGCGGGAGAGGTAGAGGCGCTGCCGGGCCCGGGTGATCCCGACGTACGCCAGCCGCCGCTCCTCCTCCAACTCGCGGGTGTCACCGAGCGAGCGCAGGTGCGGGAAGACGCCGTCCTCCAGGCCGGTCAGGAAGACCACCGGGAACTCCAGCCCCTTCGCGGTGTGCAGCGTCATCAGGGTGACCACACCCTGATGCTCCGGGTCGTCGGTGGGCACCTGGTCGGCGTCGGCGACGAGCGCGACCTGTTCGAGGAAGCCCGCCAGGGTGGCCCGCTCCCCCTCCTCACCGGTCGCCTCGATCCGCTCGGTGTACTCCCGGGCGACGCTCACCAGTTCCTGGAGGTTGTCGACCCGCCCGGCGTCCTGCGGGTCGATGCTCTCCTCCAGCTCGCTCAGGTAGCCCGAGCGGGTCAGCAGCGCCTCCAGCACCTCCTCCGGGGTGCCGGTCTCGGCCAGCTCGCGGGCACCGTCGAGCAGGGCGACGAAGTCGGCGATGCTGTTCGCGGCGCGGGTGGAGATGCCCGGAGCCTCCTTGGCCCGGCGCAGCGCCGCGCCGAAGGAGATCCGGTCCCGGCCGGCGAGCGCCTCGACGCACGCCTCCGCCCGGTCGCCGATCCCCCGACGCGGGGTGTTCAGGACCCGGCGCAGGCTGACCGTGTCGTCGTCGTTGACCACGGCACGCAGGTAGGCCAGCGCGTCGCGGACCTCCTTGCGCTCGTAGAAGCGCACCCCGCCGACCACCTTGTACGGCAGGCCGACCCGGATGAACACCTCCTCGAAGACGCGGGACTGGGCGTTGGTCCGGTAGAAGACCGCCACGTCGCCGGGGCGGATGTCGGCGTCGTCGACGAGCCGGTCGATCTCCCGGGCCACCCAGTCCGCCTCGGCGTGCTCGGTGTCGGCGACGTAGCCGACGATCTGCTCGCCGTGCCCCGCGTCGCTCCACAGCCGCTTGGGCTTCCGGGAGGTGTTCCGGTCGATGACCGCGTTGGCGGCGTTGAGGATGGTCTGGGTGGAGCGGTAGTTCTGCTCCAGCAGGATCGTCCGGGCGTCGGGGTAGTCCCGCTCGAACTCGAGGATGTTGCGGATGGTCGCGCCCCGGAACGCGTAGATCGACTGGTCGGCGTCACCGACCACGCAGAGCTCGGCCGGCGCCAGCCCCTCGGTACCCGAGACCAACTCCTTGATCAGCACGTACTGGGCGTGGTTGGTGTCCTGGTACTCGTCGACCAGCACGTGCCGGAAGCGGCGGCGGTAGGTCTCCGCGACGTGCGGGTGCGACTGGAACAGGTGCACCGTCGTCATGATCAGGTCGTCGAAGTCGAGCGCGTGGGCCTCGCGCAGCCGACGCTGGTAGAGCGTGTAGGCCTCGGCGAGCGCCCGCTCGTTGGGCCCCTTCGCCCGCGTCGCGAACTCCTCCGGGTCGACCAGCTCGTTCTTCAGGTTGGAGACCTGGGCCGCGAGCCCACGCGCCGGGTAGCGCTTCGGGTCGAGGTCGAGTTCCCGGGTGACCAACTGCATCAGCCGACGGGAGTCGTCCGCGTCGTAGATCGAGAAGGTGGACTTGAGCCCGGCGTGCTCGTGCTCGGCGCGCAGGATCCGTACGCACGCGGAGTGGAAGGTCGACACCCACATGAGCCGGGCCCGCGGGCCGACCAGGGCGGCGACCCGCTCCTTCATCTCGCCGGCGGCCTTGTTGGTGAAGGTGATCGCGATGATCTCCCCCGGGTGCACGTCCCGCGCGGCGAGCAGGTGGGCGATCCGGTGGGTGAGCACCCGGGTCTTGCCGGAGCCGGCGCCCGCCACGATCAGCAGGGGCGAGCCGGAGTGGGTGACCGCGTCGCGCTGCGGCCCGTTCAGCCCGGTGAGCAGTTCCTGGGGGTCGAGGCGGCGACCGGCGGGCCCGGGTCGGTGCGGGCGGGCCGGCTCCGGCGCGGGCGGGGACGCGGGGATGTCGAAGAGAGGATGCATCGCACGGCGAGTCTATGCCGCCGGCCGGACACTCCCCGACCGCGCACGCCCGACCGCTCCGACGGGAAGGTGGCGGTTCGGCGCTCGCGACGCCGGACCCGGCCGGTCGCCCGGCCGCGGTCCGGCTGGTGGGAATCCTTGCGCCCCGGCCTGCGACGTGGGCATACTCGACGACGTGTTCGCTCAGCGCTACTACTTTTACTACGGCACCGGGAGTCCGGCAGCCGTAGGTCGCGCCTGAACGACAGACCTGCGAAACGCCCCGGGCTTCTGGAGCCCGGGGCTTTCTCGTTCCCGGGTTCCGACCACCGGGGCACGACGTCCGAGGGATAAGGCGAAGATGACAGACGTGGTGCAGCAGAACGGCGGCTCGGTGCGGGGCGGCGACGAGGAGCCCGACGAGTCGGCGGGCGGCCCGCCGGCCTCCGCGGACGCGGCGGAGAGTTCGGGGGCCGGGCGGGCCTCGGGTCGGGTGCTGGACGCCGGCACGCAGGAGCCGATGACGGCGGCTCGGATCCGGGAGATCCGCACCCGGATCGACGAGATCGACCAGGCGATCATCGGGCTCTGGCAGGAGCGGGCGGGCCTCTCCCAGGAGGTCGGCGCCATGCGGCGGGCCTCCGGTGGCACCCGGCTGGTGCTCTCCCGCGAGCGCGAGATCCTGGAGCACTTCCGGGCGGCGCTCGGCCCCGACGGCACCCAACTCGCGCTGCTGCTGCTACGCGCCGGCCGCGGCCCGCTCTGACCTCACCCCACCCCGCACCCCCTGCCGCCGCGCCTCGTTGATCATGAGGTTGACGGCTGTTCCGGTGATCGAACAGCCCGTCAAGCCCATGATCAACGGGTCGGAGTTCCCGGGGGCCGGGGGGTGGGAAAGAGAGAACCGCCTGCCGGTGTAGGGGACACCGGCAGGCGGTTCGAGGGGTACGTCAGGCGGCCTCGTGGGTCGCCACGATCTCCCGCTTCTCGGCGAAGTGGCAGGCGCTCGGGTGGTCCGAGCCCGACCGGATCTGCAGCAGCGGCACCTCGCGGGCGCACACCTCCTGCGCCTTCCAGCACCGGGTCCGGAACCGGCAGCCCGACGGCGGGTTGGCCGGCGACGGGACGTCACCGGTCAGCCGGATGATCGCCTTGTGCTCCCGAACGGTCGGGTCCGGCACCGGCACCGCGGAGAGCAGCGCCTGGGTGTACGGGTGGGTCGGCCGCTCGTAGATCTCGTCCTCGGTGCCGACCTCCACGATCTTGCCGAGGTACATGACGGCGACCCGGTTACTCAGGTGCCGCACCACCGAGAGGTCGTGCGCGATGAAGACGTACGAGAGGCCGAACTCGGCCTGGAGCTTCTCCAGCAGGTTCATCACCTGAGCCTGGATCGAGACGTCCAGCGCCGACACCGGCTCGTCGCAGACGATGATCTCCGGACGCAGGGCGAGCGCCCGGGCGATCCCGATGCGCTGCCGCTGACCACCGGAGAACTGGTGCGGGTACCGGTTGATGTGCTCCGGGTTGAGGCCCACCAGGTCGAGGAGTTCCTTGACCTTGCCCCGCCGGCTGCCCTTCGGCGCCACCTCGGGGTGGATCTCGAACGGCTCGCCGATCAGGTCGCCGACCGTCATCCGCGGGTTCAGCGAGGTGTACGGGTCCTGCATCACCAGCTGGATCTGCCGGCGCAGGCGACGCAGCGCCCCACCGGAGAGCTTGGAGATGTCCTGCCCCTTGTAGTGCACGCTGCCGGCGGTCGGCTTCTCCAGGTTCATCAGCACCCGGGCGAGCGTCGACTTGCCGCAGCCGGACTCGCCGACCACGCCCAGCGTCTCGCCCTGACGCAGCTCGAAGGAGACGCCGTCGACCGCCTTGACGTGACCGATGGTCTTCTTGAACACCACGCCGCGGTGGATCGGGTAGTGCTTGACCAGGTCGCGGACCTCGAGGATGTTCTCAGTCACGGTTCACCAGCTCCTCGGCGAAGTGGCAGGCGCTGGCGCGGCCGGCGCCGATCTGCAGCAACGGCGGCAGCTTCTCCCGGCAGACCGCCTGCGCCATGGGGCAGCGCGGGTTGAACGGGCAACCCGGCGGGATGTTCATCAGGTTCGGCGGGAGGCCCTTGATGGTGCGCAGCTCCTGCCCCTTCTCGTCCAACCGCGGGATCGAGTTGAGCAGGCCCAGGGTGTAGGGGTGCGCCGGCTTCGCGTACAGGTCGTACACGTCGGCTTCCTCGACGATCCGGCCGGCGTACATGACCGCGATCCGGTCCGCGACGTCGGCGACCACGCCGAGGTCGTGGGTGATCAGGATCATGCCCATCTGCCGCTCGCGCTGGAGTTCGGCCAGCAGGTCCATGATCTGGGCCTGCACGGTCACGTCGAGCGCGGTGGTCGGCTCGTCCGCGATCAGCACCTCGGGGTCGAGCGCGAGTGACATGGCGATCATCGCGCGCTGCCGCATACCACCGGAGAACTGGTGCGGATAGTTGCTGAACCGACCCTTGGCGTTCGGGATCTTGACCTGGTCGAGCATCTCGATCGCGCGCTTCTTGGCGTCCGAGCGGCTCATGCCGCGCCGGACCCGGAACTGCTCGGCGATCTGGAAGCCGACGGTGAAGACCGGGTTCAGCGCGGAGAGCGCGTCCTGGAAGATCATCGCGATGCCCTCGCCGCGGATGCGGCGACGCTCCTCGAAGGACATCTTGAGCATGTCCTTGCCGTGGAAGCGCGCCTGCCCGCCGGTGACGAAGCCGGGCGGCGTGTCGAGGATGCCCATGATGGTCTGCGCGGTGACGCTCTTGCCGGAGCCGGACTCGCCGAGCACGGCGAGGGTCTCCCCCGCGTCGACGTGGTACGTGACCCCGTTGATGACCTTGGCGACGCCGTCCCGGGTACGGAACTCCACCCGGAGGTCGTCGACCTCGAGCAGGCGGCCGGCGGGGCGCCCGGAGGCTCCCGCGGCGGACTGCTCGGACACGAGAATGTCGGACAACTGAATCTCCCCTAGCGGAGTTTCGGATCGAGGGCCTCGCGGACGGCCTCACCGAGCATCACGAAGCTCAGCACGGCCGCGACGAGGAACGCGGCGGGGAAGAAGAGCAGGTACGGGGCGACCCGGATCAGGTCCTGCGCCTCGTTGATGATGATGCCCCAGGAGACCACCGGCGACTTCAGCCCGACGCCCAGGAAGGAGAGCGTCGCCTCGGCGCCGATGAAGGAGCCCACCATGATCGTGCCGTACACCAGGATCGGCGCCAGGGTGTTCGGCAGCAGGTGCTTGAGGATGATCCGGCCGTTGCCGGCGCCGAGCGCCCGGGCCGCCACGATGTAGTCGGCCTCCTTGGTGGCGAGCACCGAGGAGCGCATCAGCCGCATCACGACCGGCCAGCTCAGCACGACCAGCGAGGCGATGACGAGGCCCTTGACCTCCCACTCGCTGTTGCTGGTGCCGGAGCCGTTGAAGGTGGTCAGGATGACGATCGCGCCGAGCACGAACGGCAGGCCGAAGAAGACGTCGGCGATCCGGGAGAGCAGGGCGTCCACCCAGCCGCCACGGAAGCCGGCGATCATGCCCATGGTGCCGCCGATCAGCAGCGTGCCGAGGACCGAGAGCAGCGCCACCACGATGGAGGCGTTGGCGCCGTAGATGGTCCGGGCGTAGACGTCGCGACCCTGGATGTCGTAGCCGAACCAGGCGTGCCCGGACGGCTTCTCGAGGCTGCGGCTCAGCTCACCGGCGGTCGGGTCGGCCGAGGTGAAGAGCGAGGGGAAGGCGGCCATCACGACGAAGATCAGGATGAAGACCGCGGAGATCCAGAAGAGCGGCTTGCGCCGCAGGTCGCGCCAGGCGTCGCCGAGCAGGCCGCGGGGCTTCTCCTGCTTGGCGTGCGCGGGCTGCCCGGCGTCGGTCGGGCCGCCGATCTCGGTGGGCTGGTGCGATGGCGGCGCGCCGACGATCGCAGCAGCGGTCGGGTCACTCATGCCGCCACCTCGCTCCGCTCGGTGCCGCCCTGAGCGGCCCGGGACACGGCGTTGATGTTTCGTTCGCTTCGCTCACTCATAGCGGATCCTCGGGTCCAGGGCGGCGTAGAGCAGGTCCACCAGCAGGTTCATCAGGAGATAGACGAGCACCAGGATCACCACGATGGAGACCACGGTGGCGCTCTCCTTGGTGACGATCGACCGGTAGACGATCCGGCCGATGCCGTTGATCTGGAAGATGCCCTCGGTGACGATGGCGCCGCCCATCAGGGCACCGAGGTCGGTGCCGAGCAGGGTTACCACCGGGATCAGCGAGTTGCGCAGCAGGTGCACACCGACGACCCGCCGCATCGGCAGGCCCTTGGCGATCGCGGTACGGACGTAGTCGGAGCGACGGTTCTCCGAGATGCTGGTACGGGCCACCCGGGCGATGTATGCCATCGAGATGCTGCCCAGTACGAAGCCGGGCACTATCAGCTCGGAGAGTCGCATTTCGCTCGACACGGTGGGCTCGACGATGTTCAGCTGAACACCGAGCACCCACTGGAGCACGAAGCCGATGACGAAGATCGGCAGGGCGATCAGGAAGAGCGTGGAGATCAGGACCAGGTTGTCCAGGAAGCCGTTACGACGCAGCCCGGTCACGACACCGGCGGTGAGGCCGATGATCGCCTCGATCGCCAGGGCCACGACCGCCAGCTTCAGCGTGTTCGGGTAGGCCGTGGCGATGATCTCGTTGATCGAGCGGTTGCCGAAGGTCGTGCCGAAGTCCCCCTGGAAAAGGTTCTTCATGTACGTGGCGTACTGCACGTAGAGAGGCTGGTCCAGCTGGAACTTCTCGGTCATCATCGCGACGAATCCCGGCGGGCACGGCCGTTCGCCGCACTTGCCGGCGAACGGGTCGCCGGGTACGGCCCAGACCAGCCAGTAGATCAGGAAGGTCGTTCCGATGAAGACCGGGACGAGTTGGAGCAGCCGTCTCAACAGATAACGGCCCATGGGGTGGTCCTCCAGACAGGGGGCGCGTCGGCGAGCGACACGCTGGTGACGTCGAGGGGTCTTGTGCACCCCTCGTGGAACGGCCCCAGGTCGGGCTCACCTGGTGTGGTGAGCCCGACCTGGGTCAGACCGTACGGATCAGAGCTCGACGGAGGTGATGTCGATCTCGCCGACGTTGGTCAGTTCGACCTTCTTGATCTTGTCCGAGTGGCCCGACTGCTGACCCTGGAAGTAGACCGGGATCGACGGGACATCGGCGTCGATGATCTTGACAGCCTCGGCGAACTTGGCGTGCGCCTCGTCGAGGTTGGCGGCGCCGCTGGCCTCCTTGGCCAGGGTGTCGACCTGCGGGTTGCTGTACAGGCCGTCGTTCGACGAGCCACCCTTGACGTAGAGCGGGTTGACCCAGTTCTCCACGTCCGGGTAGTCCTGCTGCCAACCGGCACGGTACGGGCCGGTCATCTTGTGGGCGTTGATCTGCTGGCGGAAGACCGCGAAGGTCGGGATGCCCTCGGCCCGGGCGTTGATGCCCAGCACGTTCTTCACGCTCTGCGCAACGGCCTCCATCCAGTCCTTGTGGCTGGCGTCGGCGTTGTAGTAGAAGACCATCTCGCCCTGGTAGCCGCTGGACTCCGCGAAGAGCCGCTTGGCCTCGTCGGCGTTGAACTGGCAGGCGGTGCAGTTGCCGGCCACGGCGCCCGGGGTGAGCGGGTTGGCCCAGCTGTCGGCCGGGGTGCGGTTGCCGAAGAAGATCTTGTCGGTGATCTCCTGCCGGTTGACGGCCAGCGAGATGGCCTTACGCAGCTTCGGGTCCTTGAACTTGGCGTCGTACATCGGGAAGGCGATGATGCCCGTGGACGGCGTGGTCGACTGGATCGCCCGCTCGCCCAGGTCGTTCTTCCACTTGTCACCGGCGAGCGCCGAGACCGGGACCTGCTGCTGGAAGTCGAGGTTGCCAGCGAGGAGGTCGTTGTACGCCGCCGTGTCCTCCTGGTAGAGCTTGACGTCGACGTCCTTGATCTTCATCTTGTCGCGCAGCGTGTAGTCGTCGAAGCGCGTCAGCTTGATCGAGACGTCGTCTTCCCACGACACGAACTTCACCGGGCCGTTGCCGACCGGCTTCTTGCCGAACTCCTCCGGCGTCTGGGTGAAGAACACGTCCGGCAGCGGCACGAAGGCGCTGTAGCCGAGCTTGGTGGGGAACACCGCGGTCGGCGCGGCGAGGGTGACCTCGAAGGTGTAGTCGTCGACGACCTTCAGGCCGGTCAGCTCCTTGGCCTTCGGCGGCGGCGCCTTCTGCGGGCCGTCGGCGTCCGGGTCCTCCGACTGCACGTCGGCGAAGCCCTGGATGTCGGCGAAGAAGCTGGAGTTCTGCGCGCCGTTCGGCGAGTAGGCCGCCCAGTTCCAGGCCTTGGTGAAGTTCGCTGCCTTCACCTCGGAGCCGTCGTGGAACTTCAGGCCCTTCTTGATCTTGATCGTGTAGACCTTGGAGTCGGTCGTCTCGATCGACTCGGCAACGGCGTTCTGCGGCGCGCCGCCGTTGTTCGGGTACTCGACCAGCCCGGTCCACAGGTAGTCGATGATCGCGCCACCACCGGTCTCGGTGGTGTTCGCCGGAACCAGGGGAACCTCCGGCTGGGTGCCGTCGATGACGATGGCGCCGTCTGCGGTGTTGCCGGCGTCGCCGCCGTCGTCGCTGCCGGAGCAGCCGGACGCGATGAGCGCGACCGCTGCGCCCAGCGCAACCGCGCCGCTCGTCCGCTTCGAGACTCTCATTCCGAGGGGCCTCCTCTTTCTAACCTGGTTCCGTCGTGGGTATCACGCACGTCTTGGGGGGTGACGCAACGGCGACCTGTTACCGCAGACCGCCGAACACCACTGGGAATTCGGGACACCCCCTGGTGCACCGATCCGCCGGGCCGCCCCACCCGCTCGGGATCGACACCGGGCACGCGTCGCCCCCACGGCGCCGCGGTCCTCAGCGGTGGGCGTGGGGGTCAGGTCGTGCGGGGTGCCTCACACCGGGAGGCGAGGTGCTGCCACTGTGACACCAACCGGCCGGTTCCGTGAAGGTGCCGTTATCAAGACGTTAGTTGGCCGCCACGTTGCCGATACTTGAGAAAAGATCATGAAAAACGCAGCTCATGCCGCTCTGAGCAGGTAAGACCTTGTCCCACCGACACGCCCGTTGCGCGCGTAGTCTCGGCCTCTGTGAGCTTTCCCGCGTCCGCTCCGGCACTCGCCGACGTCCGTCGCGCGCTGGCGGTTTTTGCCCATCCGGATGATGTCGACTTCGCCTGCGCGGGCACGATCGCCGTCTGGAGGGATGAGGGTATCGAGGTCGCCTACCTGATCGTCACCCGGGGGGAGTCGGGCGGCTTCGACGACACCGAACGCGCCGAGATACCCCGGCTGCGGGAAGCGGAGCAGCGGGCCGCCGCCGCGGCGCTCGGTGTCGAACAGGTCGAGCACCTCGACGGCTACCCGGACGGCGCGCTCGCCCCCACCCTGGCGCTACGTCGCGACATCACCGCGGCGATCCGCCGGTTCCGGCCCGACCGGGTGTTGACCCACGCCCCGCTGCGGCGCTGGGAGCAGCTCACCGGGCCGAGTCACCCCGACCACCTGGCCGTCGGCGAGGCCACCACCTGTGCCGTCTACCCCGACGCGCGCAACCGGTTCGCCCATCCGGAGCTGATCGCCGAGGGGCTGGAGCCGTGGGTCGTCCGGGAGGTCTGGTACGCGGGCGGCCCCGCCCCGGACCACGCGGTCGACATCACCGACCGGTTCGACCGCAAGCTGGCGGCGATGCGCGCCCACCGCTCGCAGACCGGACACTTCGAGGTGGAGAGCTGGATCCGGGACCGGCTCACCACCGCCGCGGACAACGCGGGCCTGCCACCCGGTCGCCTCGTCGAGGCGTACACCGTGCTGCGTACCGAGTGAGGAAGAGCCGCCGCTCAGACCAGCCGGCGGTCCGCCGCCCAGCGGGACAGCTCGTACCGGTTGGACATCTGCAGCTTGCGCAGCACATTGGAGACGTGCGTCTCGACCGTCTTGATCGAGATGAACAGCTCCTTGGCGATCTCCTTGTACGCGTACCCCCGGGCGAGGAGCCGGAGCACCTCACGCTCCCGGTTGGTGAGCTGGTCCAGCTCGGGGTCGGCGACCGGGGCGTCCGGCCGGGCCGCGAAGGCGTCGAGCACGAAACCGGCCAGCCGGGGGCTGAACACGGCGTCCCCGTCGGCCACCCGGCGGATCGCCGCGGTCAGCTCGTCCGGGGAGATGGTCTTGGTGACGTAACCCCGCGCCCCGGCCCGGATCAGGCCGATGACGTCCTCGGCGGCGTCCGAGACGCTCAGCGCCAGGAACTTGACCTGCGGGTGGGTACGCCGCATCGCCTCCAGCACCGCGCGCCCGCCCCCGTCGGGCATGTGCACGTCCAACAGGACCACGTCCGGCACGGTCGCGGCGATCCGGTTGACCGCCTCGGCCACCGTGCTCGCCTCACCCACCACCTCGACGTGGGCGCCGAGTTCGGCTCGTACGCCCGCGCGGAACATGGCGTGGTCGTCCACGAGGAACACCCGCAGCCGTTCGGCGCGGACACCCGCCCCGTCGACCGGTTCCATCGGCTGCTCGGCCATCGTCATCTGTCCCTTTCCGCTGTGGACGAGTCCCGGGAGATCGGCAGGATCAACCGGATCTCGGTGCCCTCCCCCGGCGCGGACCGGATCTCGGCCCGCCCGCCGTGCCGACTCATCCGTCCGACGATCGAACCACGTACCCCGTGCCGGTGGTCCTCCACCGTATCCGGGTCGAATCCCTTCCCCCGGTCCCGGACGAAGACGCTGACCTGTTCGGGCTCCACCTCGGCATAGAGCGATACGGTCTGCACCCCGGCGTGCCGGGCGGCGTTCACCAGCGCCTCGCGGGCGGCGGCGACCAGCGCCCCGACCCGCTCGTCGGTCTCCCGGTCGCCGACCACCACCGCCTCGACGTTGATCGCGAAGGTGTCCTCGACCTCGGCGGCGGCCTGCTCCAACGCGGCCGCGAACCGCTCGGTCGGTGACGCGGTCGGCTTGTAGAGCCAGTTGCGCAGCGACCGCTCCTGACCCCGGGCCAGCCGCTGCACCGTCTTGACGTCGCCGGCGTTGCGCTGGATCAGGGCCAGGGTGTGCAGCACCTGGTCGTGCACCATCGCGGCGAGCTCGGCCCGCTCCTGCTCGCGGATGCGTCCCTCCCGCTCCGAGCGGAGCTGGTTGTACGTCCGCCACAGCACCGGCGCGGCGACCACGCCCACCCCGGCGAGGCCGACCAGCGCGAAGATGACGCCGTTGATCACCGCGTCGAGGTTCTGGGCCGGGGAGTAGACGGCGGCGACCCCGATGATGCCGACCGCGACCAGCACCCCGCCACCGATGAAGCGGAGCACGAACGCCCGCCGGTCGCTCTCCTCGACCACGGCGCCGAGCCACGGCACCGGCAGGGACTCGCCCCACCGCCGACGCCGCTCGGGCGCCGACTGGTGCCAGATCACCCCCGCGCCCACCGCGATGATCGCCACCAGCCAGCCGGCGGTGCCGGCCGCGCCGATCGAGTCGAAGACCATCACCTGGACCAGCAGGACACCGAGCCCGATCGCCACGAACGGCAACAGCTGCGCCACGTCACGACGCGGCGGCACGCCGGTGTCACCGGGTCGCAGCGGCACCACCGCCCAGAAGGCCGCGTAGAGCAGCAGGCCGAGCCCGCTCAGCCCGAGCAGGACCATGAAGGCCACCCGTACCCGCAGCACCGAGATGCCGAGATGTTCGGCGATACCGGCGGCCACCCCGGCGGCCATCCGGTGCTCCGGGGCGCGGTAGAGGCGCGGTGGCGGGCTGACGCTGCTGATCGGAGGCTCCCTCGTCGCGGCGACGGCGCCGGGCCGTGGCGGTGCGGCCGGCACCTGACGGTGGTACCGCTCGATCGTCACACGCTGCGACGGGTCTCGACCACGGGGACGCCCCCGACATTCCCGCCCCGGGATCTCAGGGTGCCGTCAGGGTCGGCTCCTGAGGTCACTCGGGCGGGTGAAGCAGCAGGATCGGAAGCATGACCGAGGAAGCTGCCCAGTCGCCCCGCGCAGGGGTGGCACCGCCGGGCGGAGCGACGCCTCCGCCCGGCTCCCCCGGCTGGACGGGACCCGCACCGGCCGGTCCGCCGCCCGGCGCGGGCCCCGGGCCCGGACCGACGGACGCCGGGCCGGGACCGGCCTGGTACGGACCGGGTCCGGAGACGGCCGGCGCCGGCCCCACCCCGGGCTTCGGCCCGGGCGGCACCGGTCCGGCCTTCGGGCCCGGAGGCGGCGGCACCGGGCCGGCCTCCGGATTCGGTGGTGGCGGCACCGGTCCGGCCTTCGGGCCCGGAGGCGGCGGCACCGGGCCGGCCTCCGGATTCGGTGGCGGCGGCACCGGTCCGGCCTTCGGGTCAGGAGGCGGCGACCCCGGTCCGGCCTTCGGGTTCGCCGGCGGCGGGGGCGGGGGCGGGGGTACCCCGCCGCCACCGCCGGGCGGCCCGGGTGGCGCGGCCGGTGGCCCCCCGCCCGGCGCATTCGGATTCACCACGCGGTACGGGCTGGTCCGCCCGCGCGACGGGCGCTACCTGGCCGGTGTCTGCGCCGCCATCGGCCGCGCCACCAACACCGACCCGGTGCTCTGGCGGGTGCTCCTCGCGGTGCTCGGCTTCTTCGGCGGGGTCGGCATCCTGGTCTACATCGCCGCGTGGCTGATCATCCCCGGCGAGGGCGACACCGCGTCACCGATCGAGTCGATGCTCGGCCGCGGCCGGTCCAGCATGTCGCCGGTCACCGTGATCGTGCTCGGCATCGTCGCGGCCGTCGGCTTCGGCTACATCGTCACCGACGCCTTCCGCGCGGTGCTGCTCGGCGCGGCCATCCTGATCGGTGGGGCGCTGCTGTTGAACCGCGGGCACCGACGCTCCCAGCCCGCCCCGGCCGGGCCACCACCCGCGCCGCCCGGCCCGGTGCCCCCGGTCAGCTACCCCGCGCCGACCCAGTACGCCGCACCACCCACCGCCGACCTGAGCGCCATGCCCGGCGCGCCCGCGCCCGGGGTCGGCCCGCAGCCCCAGCCCTCGCCGGGGCCGGAGGCCCGGGAGGTGATCGCTCCGCACGGGGGGAGCGCTCCCCAGCCCCAGGCCGGCGCACCGGTCTCCGGGCAGCCCGCCGACCGCACCGCCGAGCTGCCCAGCTGGCCGCCGGCCCAGCCGACCGCACCCCAGTGGGGGGCCCCGGCGGCACCCGGCTGGCCGGCGCCGACCGGGCCCGCGTCCGACCCCTTCGGCGGGGGCCAGCCGGGCGGCGGGCACACCCCCACCGCTCCGATGCCGCCGACCGGCTACCGTCCGCCGTTCGCCCCGCACGGCCCGTACGCGACCCAGTCCCCGGGTGCCGCTCCGCCGGCGAAGCCACCGAAACCGCCGAAGCCACCGAAGCGCCCGAAGGAGCGCTCGGCGCTCGGCGCGGTGACCTTCTCCCTGATCTTCCTGGCGCTCGGCCTGGTCGTCATCCTCGACCTGCTCAACGTCTTCGACGTCGGCGCGTCGGCGTACTTCGCCGCGGCGCTGGCCACCATCGGGGTCGGGCTGCTGGTCGGCACCTGGTTCGGCCGGGCCCGCTGGCTGATCGCGCTCGGTCTGGTGACCGCCGCCGCGCTCGCCGTGGCGACGGTGGCCGAGTCGTACGACCGGTTCCGGGGCGTCGACGGCGCGGTGACCTGGGCTCCGTCGAGCTACCAGGACCTCGCCACGCGCTACGAGAACAGCTTCGGTGACGCGGTGCTGGACCTGCGTTCGGTCGACTTCGCCGGACACAACGCCGAGATCACCGTCTCGGTGAACTTCGGACAGGGCACGGTCGTGGTGCCGCAGAACGTCGACGTGACCACGGTGACCGACGTCAACGCCGGCGACGCGACAGTCTTCGGGCAACACCAGGCCGGGGCAGCCGGCGGATCCCGGGAGTTCAGCGACCTCGGCGCGGACGGCGCCGGCGGCGGCACCCTGCGCCTCTTCGTCCACATCAATGCCGGAAGCCTGGTGGTGACCCGATGAAGGCGCACCGTACCGATCTCGTCTCCTTCGCCTTCGGGCTGCTCTTCCTGGCGCTCGCCGCCTGGTGGCTCTCCGGCAAGATCCTCGGGCTCGCCCTACCCCCGGTCGGCTGGTTCCTCGCCGGCGGGCTGATCCTGATCGGGGTCTTCGGTCTGGTGGGCGCGCTCCGCTCGGGCCGGCACGCCGACCGGGAGGTGGCCCCGGCCGACGCCCAACCGGCCGCGGACGTGACCGCGGCCGAGCGGGCGAGCGCGCCGGCCGCCGGGGAGCCGCGGGCCGACCTTCCGGCCACCGGAGTGGACCCCGGATGGCACCCGGACCAGCCCGTCTCCGGCGGGATCCTCCCCGGCTGGGAGCCGGACCAGCCGGCCACCGGCGCGATCCATCCGGCCTGGCAGGTGGACCGCACGGCCGAGATCCGGCCGGACGACGACGGGCAACCGGCGGACCCGGCCACGATTGCCCTCGACCGGGCGGAGGTCAGCACGACCACCATCGATCAGACGGCTGCCGGTCCCGACCGGGGGGACGGCGTCGACGAGCGGCCGACCGGGACTGTCGTCGGCGGGCCGGCCGAGCAGCGGTCGGGCGGTGGCCCGGAGGGCGTGGGCGCTCCCGGGTCGACTCGCCCCGACGACGGGGACGACCCGCGGCGTTGACCTGGGGTCTGTTTCACAAGGTTCGGGCGAGCCTTATGAAACAGACCCTCGGCCCGGCGGGGAAAGTGCTCGACCCGGCCCCTCGGCGGCGGTGCGATCGGCACGCGGGGACGCCTATGCTGGCCGATGGAGTTTCCGCCTTCGTGGGTCGATCCCACCCCGCCGCGGCGGCCCGTCCCGCGCTTGCCGTGTCTACCCCGTCAGGAGCCCGTCCGACATGACCCAGTCCCCCGCCGTGCGTACCCCCGGCCGGCCCGGTCCGGTCCGCATCGGCGAGCGAGCCGCCCGTACCCTCGTCACCGAGCTCGCCCGGCTCAACGACTCGAAGGCCGCGCTGCTGGTCGGCGTGAACCCGCAGTCCGCGGTGCTGGCCGCGGCGATCGAGGCGTTGCTGCCCGGTGACCGGCTCACCGTGGTGGCCGCCGAGGGAGGGTCCACCGCCGCCCTGCGCGAACACGTCACCGCCCAGGGTCGGTGGGTCGCCGACCGGGTCCGGGTGGTCGACTCCCTCACCGAGGCCGACCCCGCCGAGGTGGTGATCGCGGCCGAGCCGCTGCTCGGCGCCGCCGACGAGACCCGCACCACGATCGAGACCCTCACCAAGTACCTCAACGCCGGGGCGGTGCTCAGCGTGGCGACCGCCGCCGGGCCGGGCCGGACCCTGGGCGCGGCGGCGGAGCTCGAGCGGCAGAGCGCCCTGCACGGCGTCGGCGTCGACCTGGTGCTGCGCAACTCGCCGCCGGTACGTCTGCACCGGCTCCGGTTCAGCCCGGCGAGCCCGGCCACGGCGGATCGGCTCGCCGCCGCGCACCGGCCGTCGAGCGTGCCGCTGACCCGGACCATGCACATCGACTCCAACGGGGTCGCGGCGGCCGGCATCAGCCTCGGTCTGGCCGCGCTGGCCCGGCTGACCCGGCCGAAGTCGAAGCTCTGGCTGTTGCCGGCCCTCGCCGCCGCACCGGTCGCCGCGTTCTTCCGCGACCCGGAGCGGGACGTGCCCGAGGACCCGGCGGCGGTGGTGGCCGCCGCGGACGGCCAGGTGCTGTCGGTGCAGCGCCTGCACGACGAGCGCTTCGGCGACGGCGAGTGGCTACGCGTCGCGGTCTTCCTGTCGGTGCTCGACGTGCACGTCAACCGTGCTCCGGTGGCCGGCAAGGTGGTCGACTACTTCGTGGCCGACGGCGGGTTCGTCAACGCCATGAAGCCGGACGCCGAGCACAACGTGGCCGCGTACACGGTGCTGGACACGGTGCACGGCACGGTGGTGGTGGCGCAGCGCACCGGCCTGATCGCCCGTCGGATCGTGCAGCGGGTGCCCATCGGGTCGCTGCTGGCCAAGGGCGAGCGCTTCGGGCTGATCCGGTTCGGCTCGCGTACCGACGTCTACCTGCCGGCCGATGCGGCGGAGCCGCTCGTCGGCCCCGGCGACAAGGTGGTCGGTGGCACGACGGTGATCGCCCGCTGGCTCTGAGCCGAACGACGAGAAGAGGCGCCGCGGATCGCGGCGCCTCTCTCTTTTCCGGTACGGGGTGTGGCGGCTCTTGCGCCCGGTCAGGCGGCTCGCCGCTGGCGCAGCCAGAGCACCGGCCCGCTGACCAGGTAGCCCACCACGATCAGGGCGAAGGTGAGCCGGATGTCGACCAGCGCGCCGATCACCGGGGCGAGCCACAGCCACGGCGGCAGCTTCACCAGCCGGGCGAGCTTGGCGTACGGGAAGCTGGACACCATCGCGAAGGCCAGCAGCGCCACCCCGGCCAGGAGGACCGGACCGGGCACGGGCAACCCGATGGCCACGGTCACCGCGAGCACGGCCGCGGCCATGGTGGTGGGCACGCCGCAGAAGAATCGGCCGTCCTTGGGGCTGACGTTGAACCGGGCGAGCCGGATCGCGGCGCAGGCCGCGACGAGCGCGCACGCGACGGCCGCGGCGGCGGTCGACACGGAGCCGGCGAGCGAAGCGTAGACGACCACCGGCGCGGCGAGGCCGAACGAGCACATGTCGGCCAGCGAGTCCATCTGCGCGCCGAACGGGCTGGCCACGCCGAGTTTGCGGGCCAGCGCCCCGTCGAGACCGTCGAACGCGACGCAGGCGATGAGGGAGAGCGCGGCGATGCGCACCTCGCCCTGCATGGCCAGGAAGATGGCGAGCATGCCGAGGGTCAGGCTGCTCAGGGTGCACGCGTTGACCAGTGCGAACTTCACCCGGCGGGTGACGGTGCGCTCGCCGGGGAGCAGCGGGATCGACCCGGCCGCCGTGTCGTCGGGCGCGGTCACCGGTGGCAGCGCCGGGCTGATCGGCGGCAGCGCCGGGCTGACCGGCATGACCGACTCGACCTGTGCCCGGCTGAACCGGTCCAGCCCGTAGCGGCGACGACGGCTGCGGTAGCGGGGCTCGACCAGAGCGGTTTCGGTGCCTGTGGTCAGCTCGCCGTCACGCCGGCCCACCCGGACCAGCAGAACCTGCCGGGCGAACGCGCCGCTGCGGCGGAGCCGGCCCGCCCAGCGACGCCCTGCGGGGCGCGGACTGTCAGTCGTACGACGCCGGCGCCATGGGGCTCTCGGCACGCTTCCTCCATCACCGGATGAGTCTTCGGGACGTGCATCCGGCTGTCTCGTACCGGACCACTCTCGGCCCGGCAGCCGTTGTGCGGAGTACACCATTACACAGGGAACGGCGCTTGGCGATAGCTGTCGGCGGGCTTATATCTCCATATACCGCTCAGACGGCTCTCTCGTTCGCATCCCGGGCCTCATCGCCCGTTATCCATCATTCCCTACCTCGACTGTAGCCCAACGGGCCCGAACCGGCTCGGGCGGTGCGGCTTATCCGACTCGCTGTCCGGTCGCCCAGGCAGCGACGTCCGTCAACGGCAGGTCGTCGAGTTGGTCGGCCGTGAACCAGGCCGCGCGGGCCGTCGAGCCGCCGGCCGCCTCGGTGACCCGGGCCTCGGTGGGCGAATCGACCACCACCCGGTAGATCACCCGTACCCCGTGCCAGTCGAGCGGGCGCCCCTCGGGCCCGAACGCGGCCGGGTTGTGCAGGTTGTCCACGCCCATCAGCTCGATCACCCGGCCGAGCTGCCCGGCCTCCTCGACCAGTTCGCGCAGGAGCGCGGGCTCGGGCTGTTCACCGTGGTCCGTGCCGCCGCCGGGCAGGTGCCACAGCCCGGCGCCGGGATACCCCTCGGCGATCATCGTGAGCAGCACCCGCCCCTGCGGGTCGGTGACCAGCCCGTACGCGGCGAAGCGCAGCCGGCGGTCGCCGAGCGGCGGGAAGGAGGAGGGTCCCGCGTGCCCCGCGGGCAACGGGGAGACCGGCAGGCCGAGCAGCTCGGCGGTGAACGGCGCCAGCGGCACCGCCGCCGCCTCCCGCGGCGTGAACCAGCGGGCCGAGTCGGTCACCCCCGCCGGCCCGTCGCGCAGCGCTCCCCCGGTGACGGCCAGGTCGAAGGCGAGCCGATCGGTATGCAGTGACACGTCCGCGTCGGGGAACGGGACGACGTCCGCGAGCACCGCGCGCAGTCGGGTCACCTCGACGGTCAGCCCGGTCTCCTCGCCCACCTCGCGGAGCACGGCGTGCGCGGGGTGTTCGCCGTGCGGCACGACGCCACCGGGCAGGTGCCAGACCGCCGGGAATTGGGCGGCGGCGGAGCCGCGTACGAGCAACACCCGCCCGTCGTCGCGGCAGAGCCCGTACGCACCCACCTGCCGCCGCTGCTGCATCCCGTGGCCCCCGCCCGCGTCCCAGTCTGGTCGATCATGAAGTTATCGCCGTCCATCCCGGCGTGTCCCGACAATAACCTCATGATCACCACAGGCCGGGCGGAGGTGGGGGTGGGAGTAGGGGTCAGGTGAGGTGGGCGGCTTGGACGGCTTCGGCGGTGACCTCGGTGAGGCGTTCGGCCGGCAGGGCGCCCAGCTCGGCGGGGGCGAACCAGCGGGCCTCGCTGGTGGAACCGCCGACGTCGGCGACGGTGGGCGGGGCGGGCCGGTCGACCACCACCCGGTAGAAGGCGCGTACGCCGTGCCAGTCGATCGGGTAGCCCTCCGGGCCGAGCGAGGCGGCGTCCCGGTGACTGGCCACGCCGAGCAGCTCGACGAGCCGCCCGTCCTGCCCGGTCTCCTCCACCAGCTCACGGATGAGCGCCGCGCCGGGCTGCTCCCCGTAGTCGGTGCCGCCGCCGGGCAGGTGCCAGCAGCCGGCGCCGGGGTAGCCGTCGGCGACGCGGGTGAGCAGGACGCGGCCCTCGGGGTCGGTGCAGACCGCGTACGCGGCGAAGCGCTGCGCCCGGTGCAGCCCGTCCGGCCCGGGCACCGCGTAGAAGGAGGGGAACTCGGGCGGCTCGTCCGGAACCACGTCGCCCGAGGACGCGGGCAGGCCGAGGGCGCGCGAGGTGAACGAGCGCAGCGGCAGCTCGGCGGCCTCCTCCCGGGTGAACCACCGGGCCAGGTCGGTCGGCCGGTCGACCCGGTCGGTGAGGGTCCCGCCCCGCACCGACACCTGGTAGATGAGCCGGTCGGTGTGGATCGTGATGCCCCGCTCGGGCAGCGCCCGCATGTCCGCCAGCACGTCCTGCAGCCCGGTCACGGAGACCGACAACCCCGTCTCGGCCGCCGTCTCCCGGACCACCGTGTGGTTGGGATCCTCGCCGTGGTCGACCGCGCCGCCGGGCAGCGACCATCGGCCGGGGGTGCCGGAGCGTGGGGAGGCACGAACCAGGAGAACCCGGCCAGCCGAATCGGCACAAACTGCGTATGCCGCGATCCTGCGGAGCGGCGTCAGCGCGGTGGTCACGGAAAAAAATTCTCCCTCGGGCGGGTTACCGGCATCGAAAAGAGTCAGATTGCTGACACAGGGCTCGCGACTCAGGGAGCGGTCAGGGTAAGGATCCGGGCGCTCACCGAGGTCGCCGCCGCAGCCGACGCGGAGGGTGGAGACATGACAACCAACACCCCTCCCCAGGCCCCGTACAAGCAGCTCCGGCGCCCCACCACCGACCGCATGGTCGCCGGTGTCGCCAGTGGCGTCGGTCGCTACCTCGGCGTCGACCCCACCATGATCCGGGTGCTCTTCGCGGTCGCCGTCCTGCTCACCGGCGGGCTGGCGCTGCTCGCGTACCCGGTCATGTGGTTCCTGATGCCGGAGGAGCCGCCCGGCGCCCCCGCCTGGCCGCACCCCGCGGGTGCCGCGCCGCAGCCTCCGCCGCCGACCACCACGGCGACGAGCCGGCCGGGGTACGCCCCGACGCCGCCCTACTACCCGCCGGCGGCGGCCGCCGAGCCCGTCGGCACCGCGCCGCAGGCGACGGCGCCGGTCCCGCCGAGCGGGCCCGTACCGCCGACCGCGGGCTGAGCGCCGCTCACTCCCACTCGATGGTGCCCGGCGGCTTGCTGGTCACGTCCAGCACCACCCGGTTGACCTCGGCCACCTCGTTGGTGATCCGGGTCGAGATCCGCGCGATCACGTCGTAGGGCAGCCGGGACCAGTCGGCCGTCATCGCGTCCTCGCTGGAGACCGGGCGCAGCACCACGGGATGCCCGTAGCTGCGCCCGTCGCCCTGCACCCCGACGCTGCGTACGTCGGCCAGGAGCACCACCGGGAACTGCCACACGTCCCGGTCCAGGCCGGCGGCGGTCAACTCCTGGCGGGCGATCAGGTCGGCCTTGCGGAGCAGCGCGAGCCGCTCCTCGTCGACCGCACCGATGATCCGGATCGCCAGCCCCGGGCCGGGGAACGGGTGACGCCAGACCATCTCCTCCGGCAGCCCCAGCTGGAGCCCGAGGGTGCGGACCTCGTCCTTGAAGAGCGCGCGCAACGGCTCGACCAGCGCGAACTTCAGGTCCTCCGGCAGGCCGCCGACGTTGTGGTGGCTCTTGATGTTGGCGGTGCCGGTGCCGCCACCGGACTCGACGACGTCCGGGTAGAGGGTGCCCTGCACCAGGAACTCGACGTCACCGTGCGCGGCGATCTCCCGGGCGGCGGCCTCGAAGACCCGGATGAACTCCCGGCCGATGATCTTGCGCTTCTGCTCGGGGTCGGTCACCCCGGCGAGCGCGCCCAGGAACCGGTCCCGCGCGTCGACCACCTTGAGCTTGATGCCGGTCGCCGCCACGTAGTCCTTCTCGACCTGCTCGGCCTCGCCGGCCCGGAGCAGACCGTGGTCGACGAAGACACAGGTCAACTGGTCGCCGACGGCCTTGTGCACGAGCGCCGCCGCGACCGCCGAGTCGACGCCACCGCTGAGGCCGCAGATGACCTCCTTCTCGCCGACCTGCTCGCGGATCCGGGCGACCTGCTCGTCGATGATGTTCTCCGGCGTCCAGGTGGGCTCGATGCCGGCGATCTCGTAGAGGAACCGGGTGAGCATCTCCTGGCCGTGCGCGGTGTGCCCGACCTCCGGGTGGAACTGCACGCCGGCCCGCCGCCCGACGAGGTCCTCGAAGGCGGCGACCGGCGCGCCGGCGGACTCGGCGGTCACCGTGAAGCCGGCCGGCGCCTCCGTAACGCAGTCGCCGTGGCTCATCCAGACCGGCAGGTCCGCGGGGAGATCCTTGAGCAGCACGCCCGCCTCCGGGCGGGCCTGCAACGGGGTGCCGCCGTACTCGCGGTTGCCGGTGTGCGCCACCGTGCCGCCGAGCGCCTGGGCCATGGCCTGGAAGCCGTAGCAGATGCCGAAGACCGGCACCCCGGCGGTGAACATGCCGGCGTCGACCTGCGGGGCACCCGGCGCGTAGACGCTGGCCGGGCCGCCGGAGAGGATGATCGCTGCCGGGTTCTTCGCCAGCATCTCGGCGACCGGCATGGTGTGCGGGACGATCTCGGAATAGACCTTCGCCTCGCGTACCCGGCGCGCGATGAGCTGGGCGTACTGGGCTCCGAAGTCCACCACGAGGACGGGGCGAGGCGTGCTCATGTGGAGAAAGCCTACCTACTGTTCCGGCCGCCCCCGGCCGCGCCCCGCGGTCGCCCCGGACGTCCCCTTTTCGGCCCGACGTCACGGTCGCAACGCGGCGGGAGCGTACGCCGGCACCGCGGGACTGCGCGGCGGCACCGGATCGATCCGCCGGTACGGCTCGCCGAGGGGCGGTCGCGGGTCCTCCTCGCCCCGATTCGGCCAGAGGGACATCGCCCGCTCGGCCTGCGCGGTGATGGTCAACGACGGGTTCACCCCGAGATTCGCCGAGACGGCCGCCCCGTCCACCACGTGCAGCCCCGGATGCCCGAAGACCCGGTGGTACGGGTCGATCACCCCGTCGACCGGGGTGGCGCCGATCACCGTCCCGCCGAGGATGTGCGCTGTCATCGGGATGTCGAAGGGCTCGGTCAGCGCGCCGCCTGGCGTACCGCCGATCTCCTCGGCGAGCAACCGGGCCGCCGTGTGGCCGGCGGGGATCCAGGTCGGGTTCGGAGTGCCGTGCCCGGGGCCGCCGACCAGCCGCCCCCGCCACCGCCCGCGCCGGAACCGGAGCGTGAGCGAGTTGTCGGCCGCCTGCATGACCAGGGCGATCACGGTCCGCTCGGACCAGCGCCGTACGGAGAGCAACCGGGCGGCGGTGCCGGGCTGGCGCAGCAGGCTGCCGAGCCAGCGCCGGACGCGGTGCGGCCCGCCCTCGACCAGCAGCGACTGGAGCAGCCCCATCGCGTTCGAGCCCCGGCCGTAGCGGACCGGCTCGATGTGGGTCTGCGGATCCGGGTGGAAGGAGCTGGTGATGGCGACGCCCTCGGTGAGGTCGAGCCCCGCGGCCCGGGCCTGCCGACGCGGCACCGACGCCCCCAGGATCGCCTCGGAGTTGGTCCGGGTCAGCTCGCCGAGCCGGGGCGAGAGGTCGGGCAGCGCGCCGGTGGCCTTCATCTCGTGCAGCAGCCGCTGGGTGCCGAGCGCCCCGGCCGCGAAGACGACCTGGTCGGCGCGGATCACCTGCCGCCGGCGCAGCCAGCCGCCGGTCCGGACGGTGTGCACCTCGTACCCGCCGTCGGGATGGGGGCGCACGGCGGTCACCGTGGTGAGCGGATGCACCCGCGCGCCGAGCCGTTCGGCCAGCCACAGATAGTTCTTGACCAGCGTGTTCTTCGCCCCGACCCGGCAGCCGGTCATGCACGAGCCACAGTGGGTGCAGCCGGTGCGCTCCGGGCCGGCGCCCCCGAAGTACGGGTCGGCGACCCGCTCGCCGGGGCGTCCGAGGTGGACGCCGACGGGGGTGGCGTGGAAGGTGTTCCCGACCCCCATCCGCTCGGCCACCGCCCGCATCGCCCGGTCCGCCCCGGTCTCCACCGGGTACGTGGCGACGCCCAGCATCCGCTTCGCCTGGTCGTAGTGGCGGGCCAGCTCGTCGCGCCAGTCGGTGATGTCCCGCCACTGCGGATCGGCGTAGAAGGCGGGCAGTGGCTCGTAGAGGGTGTTCGCGTAGACCAGGGAGCCGCCGCCCACGCCGGCGCCGGAGAGCACCAGCACCCCGCCGCCGGCTCGCCGGTCGGCGGCCCGCAGCAGCGTGATCCGCTGGATGCCGTAGCAGCCGAGCCGCGGCGCCCATAGGAAGCGCCGTACCCGCCACGAGGTGCGGGGGAACTCGTCGTCGGCGAAGCGCCGCCCGGCCTCCAGGACGCCGACGGAGTAACCCTTCTCGGTCAGCCGCAGCGCGGTGACGCTGCCGCCGAAGCCGGACCCGATGACGACCACGTCGTACCGCATCCCCGCATCATTACCCGCCGGTAGCTGTCGCGCCAGGGCCACGATTCGCGCGATCATGCTCTCCACCCGCCGCACCGGCGTCCCGGCCGCAACCCCAGACCCCCGTCGGCGCGTTGTTCGAGTACGGGTGGAAGGAGGCCCAGATGAGCCTCGGTGCAGGCGCGGCCCGGCGTAGCCGAACGCTGATCGTGCTGCTGCTCGCCGCAGTCGTGCTGGTGACGGTGGGCGGCGTCGTGGTCAGCCGCCTCGTTGGCGGGTCGGGCCCCGAGCGGGGCGCCGCGCCGGCGAGCCCGTCGGCCACGAACCCGCCGACCGCCAGCCCCAGCCCGCCGCCACCCCCGCCGGGCGCCGACATCACCGGCCCGCTCAACCTCCTGCTGGTCGGGGTGGACACCCGGGTCAGCGTCCCCGGCTGGGAGCCGCACGCCGACTCGGTGCTCGTCCTGCACGTGCCGCGCGGGCTAGGCCGGGCGTACCTCTTCTCACTCCCCCGCGACCTGGTGGTCGACATCCCCGCGTTCCCGAAGGCGGGTTACCGCGGTGGTCGGACCAAGCTGACCCACGCGATGAGCTACGGCAGCCGGGTGCCCGGCCGCCCGAAGCAGCCGAGCGCCGCCCAGGGGTACGAGCTACTGCGCAGCACCGTGAGCGGCTACACCGGACTGCGCATCGACGCCGGTGCGGTGGTCACCTTCGCCGGCTTCGACCGGCTGGTGGACAGCCTCGGCGGGGTGGACCTCCACATCGACCAGCGGGTCGTCTCCCGGCACCGGCAACCCGACGGCCGGCACCGGGAGAGCGCGCCCGGCGGCTACACCGGCCCGCAGATGGTGTACGAGAAGGGCAACCGCCACCTGACCGGATGGCAGGCGCTGGACTACGCCCGGCAGCGCTACATCCCCGGCGGCGACTACAGCCGGCAGCGCCACCAGCAGCAGCTGATCCGGGCGCTCGTCGGCAAGATCCTCGACCAGGGGCTCGCCCGGGACCCGGACCGGGTGCAGCAGGTGGTCGACGCGCTCGGCGACACGCTGATCTACGTCGGCGGGCGTCGGCTGATCGACGTCGCGTACGCCCTGGGCGGCCTACCTGCCGACCGGTTCGTGCTGGTCGGCCTGCCCGGCAGGTCGGTCGGTTCGGGCAGCGGCTACCGGGGCGAGCAGCTCACTCCGGTCGGCCGCCGTTTCCTCACCGAGCTCCGCGCCGGTCGCGCCGACGCCTACCTGACCAAGAACCCCACCCTCCGCGTCAAAACCTGACCGTCCGGCGGCGCAGGGGATCGCCGCCGTCAGAGGGGTTTGGGTTCGGCGGGGCGTTCGGTGCCGTAGAGCCAGGCGTCGAAGAGCTTGTCCAACTGCTTGCCGGAGACCCGTTCGGCCAGCGCCACGAACTCGTCGGTGCCGCCGTTGCCGTTGCGCTGCTCCGCCGACCAGGTCTTCAACAGCTTGAAGAACGCGTCGTCGCCGACGGCCACCCGCAGCGCGTGCACGGTCATCCCGCCCCGCTGGTAGACCGAGTTGCCGAACAGGTTCTCCACCCCCGGCTTGCCCGGAGGCGTACGCCAGACCTGGTCCGACGAACCGTGGAAGCGGGAGGCGAACGACTCCTCGGCCTTCCGGCCGCCGCGGTGCTCGGTCCAGAGCCACTCGGCGTACGTGGCGAGCCCCTCGTTGAGCCAAATGTCCTGCCAACGGGTCAGCGACACGCTGTCGCCGTACCACTGGTGGGCCAACTCGTGCGCGACGACCTCGGTGTTCACCCCCTGCCGGAAGAAGTCGACCGCGTAGACCGGCCGGGACTGGGTCTCCAACGCGTACCGGATCCGCGGGTCGGAGATCACCACCCCGCCGTACGCCTCGAAGGGGTACGGGCCGAAAACCGTCTCCAGGTAGTCGGCCACCCTCACGGTCTCGGCGATCGAGTCGTCCGCGGCACCCTCCGGCACGTCGGTCTGGACCGCGCTGTAGATCGGCCGCCCCTTGTGCTTCCCGGTGGTCACCCGGAGGTCGCCGATCACCACGAAGCTCAGGTAACTGGCCATCGGCGCACGCTCGGCCCACTTCCAGGTGGTCCAACCGGCGCGACTGGCCTTCCCGCCCGGCACTCCGTTGCTGACCGCCGTCAGCCCGTCCGGCACGGTGATCTCGAAGTCGTAGGTGGCCTTGTCGGACGGGTGGTCGTTGACCGGGAACCAACTGCTCGCCGACTCCGGCTGGCCGAGCGCGATCGCGCCGTCCGTCGTGTGGATGAAGCCGCCACCGCCCAGCAGCTCGTTCTCCAGCGGCTCCGGCTTTCCGTCGTACCGGATCTCCGCGACGAAGCCGTTCCCTGTGATCAGCCCCTTGGCCGGGGTCACCGTCAGCTCGTCGCCCTTGCGGGTGTACCTGGCCGGCTCGTCGTCCACGGTCACCGAACGCACGGTCAGCCCGGCCAGGTCGAGGTTGAACGCGGAGAGGTCGCTGGTCGCCGAGGCGTGCACCGTGGTGGTGCCGGTGAGCTTGTCCTTCGCCGGGTCGTACCGGACCTTGACCGTGTACCGGCTGACGTCGTAGCCCCCGTTGCCGTAGCCGGGGAAGTAGGGGTCGCCCGCGCCCGCGGCACCCGGCTTGAACTGCCGCTGCGCCGCCTGGGACGGGGTGCCGGCCGGCTCGGCCGCGTCCGGCGTCGAACCGCACCCGGTCAGCAACGCCCCGACCAGCAGCAGACCGACCTTCGCCCGCAGAGACCGCCGTGGCTGCCTCATCGCCTCGTCCTCCCGATTGCCGGCGGGCATCCCGCCCATCCGCCGGCGAGCCGCCGCCGCAAGACCCGTACCGTCCGCGCTCTCGCCCGGTCCGTTCGCGGCAGCCTACCGAGGATCGATCCCGTCGTCGCCACTCGGCCGGGCGCGGGCCGGCGGCCGGGGCTACGGCAGGGCCGGCGCGTTACCGCCGACCAGCCAGGCGTCCATCAGCGACCGCAGCTGCCGGCCGGAGACCCGCTCGGCGAGGGCGACCAGGTCGGCTGTCGTGCCGTTGCGGTCACGTCGCTCGGTCGTCCACTCTCGCAGGACGCGGAAGAACGCGTCGTCGCCGACGGTGCGACGCAGCGCGTGCACGGCCAGCGCACCGCGCTTGTAGACGGCGGTGCCGAACATCGCCTCCCGGCCCGGGTTCACCGAGGGCTGCGACCAGTCGGTGGCGGCGTACTGGGCCTCGAACGAACGTTGCACGCTCCGGCCGCCGTCGTGCTCCTGCCAGAGCCACTCGGCGTACGTGGCGAAGCCCTCGTTCAGCCAGATGTCGCTCCACCGGCTCAACGAGACACTGTTGCCGAACCACTGGTGGGCCAGCTCGTGCGCCACCACCGTCGGGTTCGGGCGGCCGTCGGCGAAGAAGCCCGGGCCGTACACCGGCCGGGACTGGGTCTCCAGCGCGTACCCGATCCGCTCGTCGGCGATCGCCACCCCGCCGTACGACTCGAACGGGTACGGACCGAAGTAGCCGGCCAGGAAGTCGGCGATCTCGCCGGTGCGGGCCAGCGAGGCGGCGGCCGGACCGTTCGGCGGCTCGCCCGACGGAACGGCGGTGACGATCGGCCGGCCGTCGTGGGTGCCGGTGGTCACCCGGTAGTCGCCGACCACCAACGTGGTCAGGTAACTCGCCATCGGCGACCGTTCGCTCCACCGCCACGTGGTCCAGCCGTCGTCGCTGCGCTTCGGGCCGGGCACCCCGTTGCTCAGCGCGGCGAGCCCCTCCGGAACGGTCACCGCGATGTCGTAGGTGGCCTTGTCCGAGGGGTGGTCGTTGACCGGGAACCAGGTCGCCGCCGAGTCGGGCTGGCCGAGCGCGATCGCGCCGTCGCCGGTGTGCAGGAAACCACCGGAGCCGAGCGCGGTGTCGGTGACCGTGCTGGGCACCCCGGCGTACGCCACCTCGACGGTGAACCGGGTGTCGCGCGGAACCCGCCGGGCGGGCTCCACCACCAGCTCGTTCCCGCTCCGTCGGTGCTTCGCCGTGGCGCCGTCGACGATCACCTGGTCGACCTCCAGGCCGGTGAGGTCCAGGTTGAACCGGGACAGCCCCTGGGTGGCGGTCGCGGTCAGCACCGCCCGCCCGGTGAGCCGGTCGGTCGCCGGCTCGTACCGCACGTCGAGGGCGTAGTGCGCCACGTCGTACCCGCCGTTGCCGTGCCCGGGAACGTACGGGTCGCCGAGATCGGCGCTGCCCGGCCGGAACCCGCCGTCCTCATCGGACCGGGTGCAGCCGCCCGCCGCGAGCGCCACCGCCAGCGCGGCGGCGAGCAGGATCCGGGGCCAGCTACGTCGCACCGGCCGAGCCTAACGGCGCGGCCGGTGCGACACGAAGCATTCGCGCAGGTCAGCGGTCGAGAACCAGGCCGACCTTCTGGAACTCCTTGAGATCGCGGTAGCCGCACTTGGCCATCGCCCGGCGCAGCCCGCCGAAGAGGTTGAGCTGGCCGTCCGGCTCGTCGGCCGGGCCGAAGAGGACCTGCTCCAGCGAGCCGATCGGCGCGCTGGCCGCCTCGAACGCCCCGCGCGGCAGCGACGGGTGGCTGGCGGCCGAGTGCCACCAGGCGCCACCGGCCGGCGCCTCCTCGCTGCGGGAGAGCGGCTCGCCGAGCATCACCGCGTCCGCGCCGCAGCCGAGCGCCTTGGCGATGTCGCCGGGGGTCTGGATGTCCCCGTCGGCGATCAGGTGCACGTAACGGCCACCGGTCTCGTCCAGGTAGTCCCGGCGGGCCGCCGCCGCGTCGGCGATCGCGGTGGCCATCGGCACCCGGATGCCGAGCACCGACTCGGTGGTCGACCAGTCGTCCCCGCCGATGCCGACGATGACGCCGGCCGCGCCGGTACGCATCAGGTGCAGCGCCGTCTTGTAGTCGGTGCAGCCGCCCACGATCACCGGCAGGTCGAGGTCCGCGATGAACTCCTTCAGGTTCAGCGGCTCGTCGGTGGTCGAGACGTGCTCGGCGGAGACGATCGTGCCCTGGATGACCAGGATGTCCACCCCGGCGTCCAGGATCACCGGGGCGAGCGCCAAGGTGTGCTGCGGGGAGACCCGCACCGCCACCGTGCCGCCCCCGGCGCGCAGCTCCCGTACGCGCTCGGCGATCAGGTCCGGCCGGATCGGCTCGGCGTACACCTCCTGGAGACGCTTGGTCGCCCGCGCGTCCTCGTCCAGCCCGGCCAGCTCCTCGAGCACCTTCGTCGGGTTCTCGTAGCGGGTCCAGAGCCCCTCGACGTTGAGCACGCCGAGCCCGCCGAGTTCGCCGAGGCGGACGGCGGAGGTGGGGCTCATCGTGGCGTCGGAGGGGTGCCCGACGCACGGGATGCCGAACTGGTACGCGTCGAGCTGCCAGGCGGTGGAGACGTCGTCGACGTCCCTGGTCCGACGGCTCGGGACGATGGCGATGTCGTCCAGGTGGTAGCCGCGTTGCGCGGTCTTGCCCAACCCGATCTCGACCACGTCACGCATGGCTCACTCCAGTTGTTGTCGGGGGTGGTGGGGGTCAGCGGGTGTGGTAGTTGGGCGCCTCGGTGGTCATCTGGATGTCGTGCGGGTGGCTCTCCTTGAGCCCGGCCGCGGTGATCCGGATCAGCTGGCCGCGCGCGTGGAGCTGGGGGATGGTCTCCGCGCCGGCGTAGCCCATCGCCAGCCGCAGGCCGCCGACCAGCTGGTGGGCGACCCGGGAGAGCGGCCCGCGGTAGGGCACCTGACCCTCGACGCCCTCCGGGACCAGCTTCTCGTCGCTGGTCACGTCCTGCTGGAAGTAGCGGTCCTTGGAGTACGACTTGGCCTGCCCCCGGGACTGCATCGCGCCGAGCGAGCCCATCCCCCGGTACGCCTTGAACTGCTTGCCGTTGACGAAGATCAGCTCACCGGGGCTCTCCTCGCAGCCGGCCAGCAGGCTGCCGAGCATCACCGTGTCGGCACCGGCCACCAGCGCCTTCGCGATGTCGCCGGAGTACTGGATGCCGCCGTCGCCGATCACCGGCACGCCCGCCGGGCGGGCGGCCCGGGCGGCTTCCATGATCGCGGTGATCTGTGGGACGCCCACGCCCGCGACGATCCGGGTGGTGCAGATCGCACCCGGGCCGACGCCGACCTTGACACCGTCCGCGCCGGCCTCGACCAGGGCCCGGGCGCCGGCGTACGTGGCGATGTTGCCGCCCACGATGTCGATCGTCACGTCCTTCTTGAGCCGGCGGACCATGTCCAGCACGGCCCGCTGGTGGCCGTGCGCCGTGTCCACGATCAGCACGTCCACGCCCGCGTCGACGAGGGCCCGGGCCCGCTTGTAGGAGTCCTCACCGACACCGATGGCGGCGGCCACCCGCAGCCGGCCCGCGTCGTCCTTCGTTGCGTCCGGGTACTGCTCGCTCTTGGTGAAGTCCTTGACGGTGATGAGCCCGCGCAGCCGGCCGGAGCCGTCCACGATCGGCAGCTTCTCCACCTTGTGCTGGCGCAGCAGGGCCAGCGCCTCGTCCTTGCTCACCCCGACCGGCGCGGTGATCAGCGGGGCCTGGGTCATGATCTCGCGAACCGGCGTGCCGGGGTCGGAGACGAACCGCATGTCGCGGTTCGTCACGATGCCGACGAGCTGACCGTCTCCGTCGACGACCGGCACCCCGGAGATCCGGTAGCGGCCGCAGAGGGCGTCGACGTCACGCAGGGTGTCGTCCGGGCTGGCGGTGACCGGATTGGTGATCATTCCGGACTCGGAGCGCTTGACCAGGTCCACCTGGAGCGCCTGGTCCTCCACCGAGAGGTTGCGGTGCAGCACGCCGATGCCGCCCTGCCGGGCCATCGCGATCGCCATGCGCGCCTCGGTCACCGTGTCCATCGCGCTGGAGAGCAGCGGCACGGAGAGCGTGACGTTGCGGGTCAACCGGGTGACGGTGTTCACCCGGCTCGGCACCACGTCCGACTCGCCGGGCTGGAGCAGTACGTCGTCGAAGGTGAGGCCGAGGGGTACCACCCGGGCCGAGCCGGCGGGCAGCTCTGGCAGGTGGCCGCCCAGCTCGCCGTGATCGGCGCCGGCCGGAAGATCGGTGCTGGGCGAAATTTCCACGATTGCTCCCCTGAGCTGGTCGAACGGGCTTCAGCGAGGTGGCGCGGCGAGCACCGGAGGAGCGCCGCACGCGGCGCGTCGCTCCATCGTACCCATCCGGCTGAGCTGGCCCTCGTCGCGCCGGGCCGGTCCGCGCAGGTGCGGGGGCGGGCGTCGTCGCGGCGTTGGGTCTACGGTGAGGAGGTGCACGACGAGCCCATCGACCCGTTCAACGGCGACCCGGCCGATCCGGCAGCCGGCCTGCACGACCCGGGCGACGACGCACCGCTGGACGCACTGACCGACGTCGAGCGGCAGGACGTGCTGGAGGATCTCGCCGACCTGGAGATCTACCAGGCTCTGCTGGCCCCGGTGGGCGTGCGCGGTCTGGTGATCGAGTGCGAGGACTGCCGCGAGCCGCACTACTTCGACTGGGACCTGCTCCGGGGTAACCTGCGCCACCTGCTCAGCTCGGGCCGTCCCCGCGTGCACGAGCCGGCCTACGACCCCGACCCGGACCACTACGTGACCTGGGAGTACGCCCGGGGCTACGCCGACGGCGTGCACGACACGCTGACCGGCGGCAACGACGAGGAGCCCGGGCGCGAGGGGAACGGACGCGAGGAGCCCGACCTCCGCTGAAGGCCGACCGGCGTCAGGAGCCCGACCGCCGCCGAAGCGCCGACGCCGGTGCTGGTCGTGCTGGGGTCCGACTCGGTTTCCTTGATGTCGGGGTGTCCCGGCCGCGTAATGGCCCGACTTCAAGGAACCCGAGTCGATCACGAGCGCGGCTGGGGTCAACGTGCCGCGACGTCCGATTCGGGTGCGGGGCAGGCCGGGCCTGGTCGGCCTGTCTGGGGTAGTTTGGGCGGTTCGAGATGTAAGCGGTGGCCTCGGGCCGCAATCGTGGCCGGGCCGCCGGCGTGGAACATCCCGACGGCCGAGGTAGTAGACCGCCGGCCCGGTAGATGAACCGGCCCCGCGCGGCCTGTGCTTCGCGTGGCATCGGGCCCGCCGCACGAGCGCGAACCCGGTTGCGCCACCTCCGCGGCAGCGGATCCCCCTCGGGCACGCTTTAGAGCTGAATCATCTGCGACATCGGCCGACCACTGCCGTCACCACCGATACCAGCCGCCACCGCCACCGCCGCCGCCACTGCCACTGCCACTGCCACTGCCACTGCCACTGCCACTGCCACTGCCACTGCCACTGCCACTGCCACTGCCACCGGCGATTTCAGCAGCCACTGCCGCCATCGGCTATCCCTTGACGAACCCAAAGGCGACCCCAGCGGCCACCTTCGCCCACCGGCGACAACAGCATCACGGCCGCCACCGGCGACACCAGCGGCCCGCTACCACCGGCGATATCAGCGGCCGGGCGCGCCGTCGGCGATCCCGTTGAACAAGCTCACCGATCGTTCCCACCGGTGATTGCGAGCGGTGCGGGGGCCGTACAGCCTTTCGGGAAGCCGGGCAACCGTCTGACAGATCAGCTACCGCGTCCGCCGGCGACTCCTTTGCGACATCAGCTCTGAAGCGTCGCCGCAAGGGTTTGCATTGGGCCCCAGGGTCACCAGCCGGGCGCAGCGCGCACCGCCAGCCCCGCAAGGTTCAGAGCATCGGCCCCAGCGCGGCACGGACCACCAGCCAGGCGCAGCGCGCACCGCCAGCCCGGCGCTGCTCGAACCACCAGCCCAGCGCCGCGCACGCCGCCAATGCGGCGGGGCTCAGGCCACCAGTCCGGCGCGGAAGCCGGCGGCCACGGCGTGGGCCCGGTCCCGGGCGCCCAACTTACGGAAGAGCCGACGCGCGTGCGTCTTGACGGTGTCCTCCGAGACGAACAGCTCCCGCCCGATCTCGGCGTTGCTCTTGCCCTCCGCCATGCCGAGCAGCACCTGGAGCTCGCGCTCGGTCAGCCCGACGGACGCACGCGCGGCGCGGGCGTTCGGCGTTGGTCGCTGCCCGTCCTTGGGCGTGCCCTCGGGCTCACCGCCGTTGCCCTCCGGCCCGTCGTCGCCGCGTTGCACCGGCACCACGGAGGGCCCACCGTTCGGCCCCTCCGCCGGCCCCGCCGACCAGCCAGCGGCCGGGTCGCCGCCGGAACGACCGGCGGGCGCGGAGCGGCTCGTCCCGCCGACCGCCGCGGTGTCCCGCGCGGGGTCGTTGACCCGGTGCCGGGCCGCCCGGCCGGGCGCGGAGAGCAGCAGCAGGGCCTTGGCGACCGCGCTGGTGAGATCGTGGTCGGCGCCCTGGATGAGGCCCCGGGCTCCGGCGCTGATGGTCGCGGCGGCGGCCTCGGACTCCTCGGCGCCGAAGAGCAGCACGGCGGCCTGCGGCGCGCGGGCCAGCACCCGGCGGACGAAGCCGGCGCTGTCGGGGCGGGTGAGCGCCGTGTCGGCGAGCACCACGTCGGGTTGCCGTTCGGCGAGCCGCAGCATCACCTCGGGATCGGAGACGGCGGTACGAACGACCGCGGACAGTCCGAGGCGGGCTGCCGCGGAGGTCAGGTGTTGCGCCGCAAGTGGTGTCCGGACGCAGACAAGAACCGTACGCACTGTGGGGTCTCCTCTCCGCCAACGAGCAGACCATGAGCGGGTCGGTCCGGGAGGGGGTTCCCGGCAATCCTTCGAACTTTTCCGACAGAAGGGGCATATGCGGCAAACCGTTAAAGGTTTTGGATCACACACGTGTGAGTTCTGAGGCGTTCGGGTACGGGAGTGCCAGGCCGGGATCGGTGCGCCTGTGCGGACCGCCGCCCGGAGGCCGGCCACGAAGATTCTCGCGGTGCCGCGAGGGAGGAGGGGTGCTGATGTCGAACGTACGTAGACTGCCCGGACCCATCGTCGATCTCTGGGACTGGCAGCGGCTCGGCTCCTGCCGGGGACGCGACAGTGCCCAGTTCTTCCACCCGGACGGCGAACGGGGCTCGTCCCGACTGCGCCGGGAATCCGGGGCGAAGGCGGTCTGCCGCGCCTGCCCGGTACGGGCGGAGTGCGCCGCGCACGCGCTGGCGGTGCGCGAGCCGTACGGCGTCTGGGGCGGTTTCAGCGAATCCGAGCGGCTGCGGCTGCTCGCCACCGGCTGGGAGGACCTGGCCGACCGCCGGCACACCCGGGTCGATGTCGCCCGGCTGGAAGCCCGCCTGGGCCGCCCGCACAAGTCGGCCGAGAGCATCGCCCCCGCGCCCGGCGGCGCCGTGCCCACCCAACGCAAGGTCGCCTGACCTCTCACCCCCGGCCCCACATCGAACGTCGGCGCCGCGTCCCTACCCGGGGCGCGGCGCCGTCGTTCGCGTCGATCAGGCGGCGGGGCGGACGGTGACCCGGACGGTGTGCCAGCCGGTGGCGCCGTCCGGGACGACGTCCTGCCGGCGGTCGGTCTGCGTCCGACCGGTGGCGTCGGTGGCCCGCACCTGGAGCCGGTGCTCCCCCGGCGTGGCCGCCCACCGCCACGACCACTGCACCCAGGTGTCCACGGAGACCGCCGGAGCCAGCTCCGCCTCCTGCCAGGGGCCGTCGTCGACGCGTACCTCGACCCGACGGATGCCGCGGTGCTGCGCCCAGGCCACCCCGGCCACCGTCACCGGCCCGGCGGTCAGCCGATTGCGCGGGCGCGGCGTGTCGATCCGCGACTGGGTCTTGATCGGCCCCTCCGGCGACCAGCCCCGCGGCACCCAGTACGCGTCGAAGTCCGAGAAGCTGGTCAACTCCAGCTCGGTCACCCACTTGCAGGCCGACACGTAGCCGTAGAGGCCCGGCACGACCATCCGGACGGGGAAGCCGTGCTCCACGGGCAGCGGCTCGCCGTTCATCCCCACCGCCAGCAACGCGTCCCGCCCGTCGCGCAGCAGCGCCGTCGGGGTGCCGCAGGTCCAACCGTCGACCGACCGCCCGACGACCTGGTCGGCGCCCTCCTCCGGCTCGACCTCGTCGAGCAGCTCCCGGATCGGCACGCCGAGCCACCGGGCGTTGCCGATCAGGTCGCCGCCGACCTCGTTGGAGACACAGGCGAGGGTGACGTACCGCTCCACCAGCGGCCGGGCGAGCAGGTCGGCGAAGCTCAGCGTGATCGGATTGCGGACCCGACCGTGGATGCGTAACTGCCAGGTCTCCGGGTCGACCTGGGGCACCACCAGCGCGGTGTCGATCCGGTAGAAACCGAAGTTCGAGCTGACGTACGGGGCGAGCTGGGTCAGGGACAGGTCGGCTCCGGCGGGCACCGCGGGGGCGGGGGACGCCGGGGCGGGGAGCACGACGGCCTCCCGGGCCGCCGACACCCCACGCCGGCCCGCCAACCACCGCCCGCCGAACCCGGCCACCGCCGCCGCGCCGAGCAGCGCACCGGTGCCGGTCAGGAACCGCCGCCGGGACTCCGGATCGGTCCGCTCCAGCGGCGCGTCCGCGGCCACGGTCCGCTCCCGCGTCGCGGGCGCCGCCGCCACGGGATCGGCGCTCCGCGCCGCCGCGGGTCCGGGCGGCGGAAGCTGGTCGCCGGGCGGGCTCCACGGCCAGGGATTCAGCTCCAGCGGGCCGGCGATGAACGCCCAGAGCACCAGCGCCCCGAAACCGCCGCCGACCAGCGACGGCAGCGCGTCGACGAGGTCCGCGCCGGGCCGGGTCAGGGCGGCGGCCACCCCGAGCGCCCCGAAGGCGGCGACCCCCGCGAGGCCGATCGCGAGGCGGCGTACGGCGAGCACGCCGAGCAGCGCGGCGAAGCCGGCCAGCAGCACGGCCGTGCCGATGAGCAGGGCGAGCTTGTCGTGCCGGCCGAAGACGTCGATGGCGAACTGCTTGAGCGGCTCCGGAACCGTGTCGACGACCACTGCGCCCACCGCGACCAGCGGCGCGGAGCGGGGGCCGGTCAACACGGCGACCACTTCGGCGACGCCGATCGCCACGGCGGCGGAGGTGATCCCGGCGAGCGCGGCGAACCGGCGGGTGGTGGTGCTCATCGGCCCAGTGTTTCCGATCGACCGGGCCGGCCGGTAGTGACGTCAGCGTTCGGTAACCACCGCCACGAACGCGTCGGGGCACACCGTCGGCTGACGGTGTGCCCCGACCGGGCGTACGACGTGGGTCAGAAGCCCGGGCCGTGCTGGTGGCCGTGGCCGTGCGAGTGGCCGTGACCGCCGGCGGCAGCCGGCTCCGGCTCGGCCGGCTTCTCCACCACGAGGCTCTCCGTGGTGAGCAGCAGGCCGGCGATGGAAGCGGCGTTGGCGACCGCGTTGCGGGTCACCTTCACCGGGTCCAGGATGCCAGACTTGCCCAGGTCGACGTACTCGCCGGTGGCGGCGTTCAGGCCGTTGCCCCACTCGGCGGCGGCGACCTTCTGCACCACCACGTAGCCGTCGTGACCGGCGTTCTCGGCGATCCAGCGCAGCGGCTCGACGAGCGCCTTGCGGACGATCGAGACGCCGACCTTCTCGTCACCGGTGAGGCCGAGGTCGTCGGCGAGCGCCGGCAGGATCTGCGCCAGGGCGGCGCCACCGCCGGGCACCGTACCCTCCTCGACCGCGGCCTTGGTCGCGGCGATGGCGTCCTCGATGCGGTGCTTGCGCTCCTTCATCTCGACCTCGGTCGCGCCGCCGGCCTTGATGACGGCGATGCCGCCGGAGAGCTTCGCCAGTCGCTCGGCGAGCTTCTCCCGGTCCCACTCGGAGTCCGAGGCCTCGATCTCCTTGCGGATCTGGGCCACCCGGTCCGCGACGTCGGCGGACTGGCCGCCGCCGTCGACGATCGTGGTGTTGTCCTTGTCGACCACGACGCGCCGGGCGGAGCCCAGCACATCCAGGCCGACCTGGTCGAGCTTGTAGCCCAGTTCCGGGGCGACCAACTCGGCACCGGTCAGGATCGCCATGTCCTGCAGCATCGCCTTGCGGCGGTCACCGAAGCCGGGGGCCTTCACCGCGCAGACCTTCAGGGTCTTGCGGATGGAGTTGACCACCAGCGTCGAGAGCGCCTGGCCCTCGACGTCCTCGGCGATGATCAGCAGCGGCTTGCTGTTCTGGAGGACCTTCTCCAGCAGCGGCAGCAGCTCCTCGATCGCCGAGATCTTCTGCGTGGTGATGAGGATGTAGGCGTCCTCGAGGACCGCCTCCTGCGACTCCGCGTCGGTGACGAAGTGCGGCGAGACGAAACCCTTGTCGAACTGCAGACCCTCGGTCACTTCCAGCTCGGTGGCGAGGGTGGAGCCCTCCTCGACGGTGATGACACCGTCGCGGCCGACCTTCTCCATCGCCCCGGCGATCATGTCGCCGATCGTGGCGTCCTGCGCGGAGACCGTCGCGACGTGCGCGATCGCCTCCTTGCCGGCCACCTCCACGGCCCGGCCCAGCAGCGCCTCGGAGACCTTGGCGCTCGCCGCGTCGATGCCGCGCTTCAGGCCGGTCGGGTTGGCCCCGGCCGCCACGTTGCGCAGGCCCTCGCGAACCATCGCCTGGGCCAGCACGGTCGCGGTGGTGGTCCCGTCGCCGGCGACGTCGTTGGTCTTGGTCGCCACCTCCTTGACCAGCTGCGCGCCGAGGTTCTCGTACGGGTTGGTGAGCTCGATCTCCTTGGCGATGGTCACACCATCGTTGGTGATCGTGGGCGCACCAAACTTCTTGTCCAGGACGACGTTGCGCCCGCGCGGGCCGAGGGTGACCTTCACCGCGTCCGCGAGGGCGTTGACACCGTGCTCGAGCAGGTGTCGGGCGTCGTCCGAGAAGCTCAGGATCTTCGCCATCAATGTCCCTTCAAGCGGCGCTGCCCCGGCCCGGCGAACCGGACCGGGGCAACGACACTGATCGGTTGCTTACTTCTCGATGACCGCGAGGACGTCGCGGGCGGAGAGCACCAGGTACTCCTCGCCGGCGTACTTGACCTCGGTGCCGCCGTACTTCGAGTAGAGGACGGTGTCGCCGACCTTGACGTCGATCGGGACGCGGTTGCCCTTGTCGTCGATCCGGCCCGGGCCGACAGCGAGGACAGTGCCCTCCTGCGGCTTCTCCTTGGCGGTGTCGGGGATCACGATGCCCGACGCCGTGGTGGTCTCAGCCTCGTTCGCCTGGACCACGATCCGGTCCTCGAGCGGCTTGATCGCAACCTTGGTCGCGGTAGTCACGGGCATACCCTCCTGGGGTACTGGTTCCTGTGCTGGTCGACTGGGCCGACCAGCGTCAATCTGCCACATGCCACCGGGCGGGGCCGTCGTCGCGGGTGCCGGTCCGCCTGGCGTTCAGCGCTCGGGTCGGATCGACCCGGGAGCTGGCACCCTCAGGTTGAGAGTGCTAATCGCAGGTTATTCCGTGGCTAGCACTCCGTCAAGGAGAGTGCCAACCCACCGGGCGGCGCGTCGAGGTCGACCACCACAATGACCGGGTGGATCTCGATCAGCTGGCCGCCCTGCGTACCGCCGAGGGAGTCGCCGCGCTCGACGCGGCGGCCCGGGTGAGCGCCGGCGACCCGCTGGCCGCCGCATCCGCCCTCCGCGCGGCCGGGGTGCCCGCCGGGCTCGCCGCGGCGGCGCTGACCCAGGTCGAGCTGCGCCGCCGGGCGACGGCCAAGTTCGGGGCGGCGGCCGCCGGGATGTTCCTCACCCGCGCCGGCCTCGAACAGGCGACCCGGGGCGTGGTGGCCGCGCGGCGCGCGGCGCGGCTGCGGGCCGCCGGGGTACGCACGCTGGCCGACCTCGGTTGCGGGCTGGGCGCGGACGCGCTCGCTGCCGCCCGAGCCGGCATCCGGGTGTACGGGGTGGAGGCCGACCCGCTGACCGCCGCGATGGCCGCCGCCAACGCCGAGGCGGCCGGCGTGGCCGACCTCTTCACGGTGGAGTGCGGTGACGCGACGAAGTTCGACGTGGACCGGGTGGAGGCGGTCTTCTGCGACCCGGCTCGGCGGGCCGGCGGCACCGGCCGGCGGATCTTCGATCCGAACGCCTACTCACCGCCCTGGGACTTCGTGACGCGGCTCGCCGAACGGGTGCCCCGGACGGTGGTGAAGGTCGCCCCCGGGATCGATCACGGCCTGATCCCCGCGGGCGCCGAGGCGGAGTGGGTCAGCGTCGACGGCGACCTGGTCGAGGCGGCTCTCTGGTGCGGCGAACTGGCCGAGGTCCCCCGCCGAGCCACCCTGCTGAGTGCGCAGGAAGGACACCCGGGCAACCGGCTGACGGGCGCCGGGGATCGGGAGGCGGAGGTCGGCCCGGTACGCCGGTTCCTGCACGACCCCGATCCGGCGGTCGTACGCGCGCACCTGGTCGCCGAGCTCGCCGACGAGTTGGACGCCACCCTCGCCGATCCCGCCATCGCCTACCTCTACGCCGACGAGCCGACGCCGGGACCGTACGCCCGCTGCCTGGAGATCACCGACGTGCTGCCGTTCTCGCTGAAGCGGCTGCGCGCGCTCCTGCGGGAGCGGGGTGTGGGCCGGGTGGAGATCCTCAAGCGTGGCTCGGCGCTCACCCCGGAGCAGCTGCGGCGGGACCTGCGGCTGGCCGGCGACGCGGCGGCGAGCCTCGTGCTCACCCGGGTCGCCGGCGCGCCGACCGTGCTGGTCTGCCAACCGGTGCGGGGCTAGATTTCCGATCGTGGCGGGACAGGGCACACCGGCGACGGCGCTGTTGACGAAGCGGAGGGTCGCGCACAGCACCCACCCGTACGACGTGAGTCCGGACGCGCCGAACTACGGCGCGCTGGTCGCGGCCGCGCTCGGCGTACCCCCGGAGCGGGTGTTCAAGACCCTGGTCACCGTGGTCGACGGGGCGCTCGCCGTGGCGGTGGTGCCGGTCACCGGGGAGCTGGACCTGAAGGCGCTCGCCGCGGCGGTCGGCGGCAAGCGGGCCACGCTCGCCGACCGGGCGGCCGCCGAGCGGGCCACCGGCTACGTCCGGGGCGGCATCAGCCCGCTCGGCCAGCGCAAGCGGCTGCCGACCGTGCTCGACTCGTCCGCGCTGACCTTTCCGACGATCTACGTCTCGGCGGGCCGTCGCGGGCTTCAGCTCCAGCTCACGCCGGCTGACCTGGTGGCGTTGACCGACGCCGACACCGCGCCGCTCGCCGCCGGCTGAGCGTTCCCGGGCCGCGCCGATCGCGTGCCGGCGACCGACCGCGCCACCGGCGGCTTGCGCCTGGGTGACCGCAGGGTGAGGGGCGCGTTGCTGAATTGTTACTGCCCCCAACAAAAACGCCCCATCGGCTCTCTTGTGTGCGGCCTCACAACCGCCATACGTTGCCGGGCACAACAAAACAACACCTTCCCCCACCCTCCGAAAGGACCCTGAACATGCGTAAAGGGCTCCTCACCTTCGCCACCGTGGGCCTGCTGGCGACGGGTAGCTTGGCCGCCTGCGGCGACGACTCCGGCGGGAACGACCAGGCCGGCTCCGGCCAGACCCCGAAGATCGGCGTGATCCTGCCGGACAGCAAGTCCTCCGCCCGCTGGGAGGGCGCCGACCGCAAGTTCCTGGAGGAGGCCTTCAAGGCCGCCGACGTCCAGTACGACATCCAGAACGCCCAGGGCGACAAGACCCAGTTCCAGACCATCGCCGACCAGATGATCACCAGCGGCGTGACCGTGCTGATGATCGTCAACCTCGACTCCGGGACCGGCAAGGCCGTACTCGACAAGGCGAAGTCCCAGGGTGTGGCGACCATCGACTACGACCGGCTCACCCTCGGCGGCTCGGCGGAGTACTACGTCAGCTTCGACAACGTGGCCGTCGGCAAGCTCCAGGGCGAGGGCCTGGTCAAGTGCCTCACCGACAAGAACGTGAAGAGCCCCGCGGTCGCCTACCTCAACGGCTCGCCGACCGACAACAACGCCACCCTCTTCAAGAGCGGGTACGACTCGGTGCTCAAGCCGAAGTTCGACTCGAAGGAGTACACGAAGGCCGCCGACGACGCCGTGCCGGACTGGGACAACGCCCAGGCCGCCACGATCTTCGAGCAGCAGCTCACCAAGACCGGCGGCAAGATCGACGGCGTGCTCGCCGCGAACGACGGGCTGGGCAACGCGGCCATCTCCATCCTGAAGAAGAACAAGCTCAACGGTCGGGTCCCGGTCACCGGCCAGGACGCCACCCCCGAGGGCCTGCAGAACATCCTCGCCGGCGACCAGTGCATGACCGTCTACAAGGCGGTGAAGGAGGAGGCGAAGGCCGCCTCCGACCTGGCCATCGGGCTCGCCAAGGGTGAGCGGAAGGAGACCGGCCAGACGGTGAAGGACCCGGAGGGCGGCCGGGACGTCCCGTCCGTGCTGCTGACCCCGAAGGCGATCTACAAGGAGACCGTCAAGGACGTCATCGCCGACGGCTACGTGACCAAGGACGAGGTCTGCACCGAGGCGTACGCGAAGCTCTGCGCCGACGCCGGCATCAGCTGACCTGACGCCGCACCCGCCGAGGCGCAACCGCCGCCCGGCACGGGAGTCGCCTCCCGTGCCGGGCGGCACTCGCCGGACGGGCCGAGGAAGATCCGCCGTCCATCCGAAGGAGACCCCCCGTGTCCGCAACTCCCCTGCTGGAGCTACGCGGGATCGACAAGAGCTTCGGTCCCGTCCAGGTCCTGCGTGACGTCGCGTTCGCCGCTCACGCCGGCGAGGTGACCGCGCTCGTCGGCGACAACGGCGCCGGTAAGTCGACCCTGGTCAAGTGCATCAGCGGCATCCACCCCACCGACGCCGGCGAGTTCCTCTTCGACGGCAGCCCCGTCGCGATCCACAGCCCCCGGGACGCCGCCGCGCTCGGCATCGAGGTCGTCTACCAGGACCTCGCGCTCTGCGACAACCTCGACATCGTGCAGAACATGTTCCTCGGTCGGGAGAAGCGCAGCGGCATCGTCCTCGACGAGCCGACCATGGAGCAGATGGCCGCGGAGACGCTCGCCGGCCTCTCCGTACGCACGGTGAAGTCGTTGCGGCAACACGTCTCCAGCCTCTCCGGTGGGCAGCGCCAGACGGTGGCCATCGCGAAGGCGGTGCTCTGGAACAGCCGCCTCGTCATCCTCGACGAGCCGACCGCCGCGCTCGGCGTGGCGCAGACCGCGCAGGTGCTCGAACTGGTCCGCCGGCTCGCCGACAACGGTCTGGCCGTCGTACTCATCTCGCACAACATGAACGACGTCTTCGCCGTCTCCGACCGGGTCGCCGCCCTCTACCTCGGCCAGATGGTCGCCCAGGTGAAGACCACCGACATCACCCACGCCCAGGTGGTCGAGCTGATCACCGCCGGCCGCTCCGGCGGCCTCGGTCTCACCGCCGAGCCGGGCCAGGGCGGCAACGGCACCGGCAACGGCGGGCAGCCGGCCGGCTCGACCGCAGGAGGCGACCGATGACCACCACAGCCGTACAGGAGCAGGGCCCGGCGGCCGTCACACCGCCGCCGACCGTCGCGGGTCACGCGCGCAACTACTGGAGCCGGGTACGCGGCGGCGACATCGGCGGGCTCCCCGCGGTCCTCGGACTGGTCGTGCTCTGCACGGTCTTCTCGATCGCCCGTCCGTCGTTCCTCACCGCCGGCAACTTCGCCAACCTGCTCACCCAGGGCGCGGCGACCACGCTGATCGCAATGGGGCTGATCTTCGTCCTGCTGCTCGGCGAGATCGACCTCTCCGCCGGCTTCGCGAGCGGCGTCTGCGCGGCCGTACTGGCCAACGTGGTGACGGTGCTCGGCTACCCCTGGTACGTCGCGGTGCTCGCGGCGGTCGTCACCGGCGTGGTCATCGGTACGCTGCTCGGCCTCCTGGTGGCCAAGATCGGCATTCCGTCCTTCGTGGTCACCCTCGCCGGTTTCCTCGCCTTCCAGGGCATCGCGTTGATGCTCATGGAGGAGGGCAAGAACATCGCCGTCCGCGACGACGTGCTGGTGGCCATCTCCAACCGCAACCTCCCCCCGCTGCTCGGCTGGCTGCTCGCGCTCGTGGCGGTCGCCGGCTACGGCGCGGCGCAGCTGCTGCGGCACCGCAACCGGGCCGCCCGCGGGCTGGTCACCGACCCGATCGCCGTGGTCCTCGCCCGGATCGGCGGCCTGGCGCTGATCCTCGGCGTGGCGGTCTTCATCCTCAACCTGGAGCGCAGCCGGAACGTCCTGATCACCTCGCTCAAGGGCGTCCCGATCGTGGTGCCGGTCATCGCGGTGCTGCTGGTCCTCTGGACCTTCGTGCTCCAGCGCACCCGCTACGGCCGGCACGTCTACGCGGTCGGCGGCAACCGGGAGGCCGCCCGCCGGGCCGGCATCGACGTCGACCGGATCCGCATCTCCGTCTTCGTCATCTGCTCCTCGATGGCGGCGATCGGCGGCATCGTGGCGGCCAGCCGGGCCAACTCGGTGGACCCGAACACCGGCGGCAGCAGCGTGCTGCTCTACGCGGTGGGGGCGGCGGTCATCGGCGGCACCAGTCTCTTCGGTGGCAAGGGGCGGGTGCTCGACGCGGTGCTCGGCGGCGCGGTGATCGCTGTCATCGACAACGGCATGGGCCTGATGGGGTACAGCTCGGGCGTCAAGTACGCGCTCACCGGCGTGGTGCTGCTGCTCGCCGCGACCGTGGACGCCTTCTCCCGCCGCCGCTCCGCCGCGACCGGCACCCGCTGACCCCGCGCCACCGGAGCCGCACATGCCCCCAGGACCGAGCCAGGACGAGATCCGCCGGCAGAACCTCGGTGCCCTGCTGCGTCACGTCCACGTCCACGGGGCGACCTCACGCGCCGAACTGACCACCGCGCTCGGCCTGAACCGCAGCACCATCGGCGCGTTGACCGCCGACCTCGCCGGTGCGGGGCTGGTCAGCGAGGGCGCACCGAAGGAGACCGGCCGGGCCGGGCGACCGTCGCCGGTCGTCCGGCCCGAGTCGACCCGGATCCACGCGTACGCCTACAGCATCGAGGTGGATCGGTTGCGGGCCGCCCGCGTCGGCCTCGGCGGCGTGGTGCTCGACCGCCGGGAGCTGGACCGGCCTCGGGGCCTGCTCGTCGCCGAGGCCGCGCCGCTGCTCGCCGGCGCGGTCAAGGAGATGCAGCAGCGGGTGCCCGCCGACGCGGTCTGCGTCGGTACCGGCGTCGCGGTCTGCGGCATGGTCCGCCGCGACGACGGACTGGTTCGGCTCGCCCCCACCACCGGCTGGGTGGACGAGCCGGTCGCTGCGGCGCTCGGCGCCGAGCTCGGTGTCGACGTGCCGATCACGGTCGGCAACGTCGCCGACGTGGCCGCCTTCGCGGAGCACGCCCGCGGGGTCGCCGCCGGCTGCGACAACGTCGTCTACCTGTACGGCGACGTCGGCGTGGGCGCCGGCATCATCGCCGGCGGCCGGCGGGTCACCGGGCACGGCGGGTACGGCGGCGAGGTCGGGCACATGAAGGTGGTCCGCGACGGCGAGCGCTGCGAGTGCGGCTCCCGGGGCTGCTGGGAGACCCAGATCGGCGAGTACGGCCTGCTGCGCAACGCCGGCCGCTCCGACGCGCAGGGGCGGGAGGCGCTGCTCGCCGTCTTCGACGCGGCCGATCGCGGCGACGCCCGGGCCGGCGCGGCGGTGCGGCAGGCCGGCGACTGGCTCGGCTTCGGCGTGGCGAACCTGGTGAACCTCTTCAACCCGGAGATGGTCATCTTCGGCGGGACCATGCGCGACCTCTACCTCGCGGCGGCCGCCCAGATCCGCAGCCGACTCAACGCCAACGCGTTACCGGCCTGTGTGGAGCACGTACGACTGCGCACCCCGAAGCTCGGCGACGACGCCGCCCTCGTCGGCGCCGCCGAGCTGGCCTTCGAACGACTGCTGGCCGATCCGCTCGACATCGGCTGACGGCGGCCACTCCCGGGCACCGCGGACGTCACCGATTCGCGCGCCGCGCCGAGGATTCGTGAACTGAAACGGCGATCGGTCCGTACCAGTCTCCGACCGGGCCGCCGCCTCAACCGGCGGCCCGGCCCCGGCACGTTCGGCCCGCACCGAGGAGGCACCGCAGACATGGCCGCGCTCAGAACCGCCCGTAGCCGCCCGGGACACCGCCCGCACCGGGCGGCGCTGCTGCTCGTCGCGATCCTGGCGACGCTCGGGGTGTTGCCCGGGGCGGCCGTCGCCGCGCCGGCGAGTGGCCAGCAGCTCAACGCGGCCGACATGACCCTGCTCAACGGGGTGCGACTGGCCGGGCTCTGGGAGATGCCGGCCGGGCAGATGGCGGCCGAGAAGGGCCAGTCGGCCAAGGTACGGGAGATCGGGGCGGGCATCGCCACCGAGCACCAGGAGCTCGACCAGCTCGTCGTGGACGCCGCCAACAAGCTGCGGGCCAGCATCCCGTCGGAGCCCACGGACGAGCAGAAGGGCTGGCTCAAGGAAATGCAGAACGCCTCCGGGGCCCGGTTCGACCAGATCTTCGTGACCCGGCTCCGGGTGGCGCACGGCAAGATCTTCCCGGTGATCGGCGCGGTCCGGGCGAGCACCCGCGACGCCACCGTCCGCAAGCTCTGCGACGACGCCAACCGGTTCGTGCTGCACCACATGCAGATGTTGGAGAGCACCAACCTGGTCCGCTGGCCGGAGCTGCCGCCGGCGGCGCTGCCCGCCCCCGGCGCCGACGGTCTGCTCGCCGCCGCCTCCGCGAACACCGGCCCGAACGCGGGGGTGAGCAGCACGGTGGTCTGGCTGGTCTTCCTCGCCGCCCTCGGCACCGGCGGCGTCGCCACCTACCGTCTCCTCCGCCGCACCTGACCCAGGCCGGACCAGCGCCGCGGGGTCAGGGAGTGCCGTGCCAGGAGCGCCAGAGGGCGGCGTACGAGCCGTCGGCGGCGACCAGCTCGTCGTGCGAGCCCAGCTCGGTGATCCGCCCGTCCTCGACCACGGCCACCCGGTCCGCGTCGTGGGCGGAGAAGAGCCGGTGCGCGATGGCGATCACCGTGCGCCCCTGGAGCACCGCGGCGAGGGAGCGCTCCAGCTCCCGGGCGGCACGCGGGTCGATCAACGAGGTCGCCTCGTCCAGCACCAGCGTGTGCGGGTCGGCGAGCACGAGCCGGGCCAGCGCCAGCTGCTGCGCCTGCGCCGGGGAGAGCGGATGCCCGCCCGAGCCGACCGGCGTCTCCAGCCCGTCCGGCAGCGCCTGCGCCCAGTCCAGTGCGGCCACCGCCGACAACGCCGCCCGTACGTCCGCGTCGGTGGCCGAGGGCCGGACCATCGCCAGGTTCTCGCGGAGCGTACCGATGAAGACGTGATGCTCCTGGGTGACCAGCGCGACGTGCGAACGCAGCTCGGCCAGCGGCAGGGTCTCCAGCGGGCGGTCGGCCACGGTGACCGTGCCGCTGTGCGGGGCGTGCACCCCGGCGAGCAGCCGGCCGAGGGTCGACTTGCCGGCGCCGGACGGCCCCACGACGGCCAGCGTCTCCCCCGGCTCGGGCACCAACGTCACGCCGTGCAGTACGTCCCGCCCGGCCCGGTACGCGTACCGCACGTTCCGGGCCACCAGCCGCCGTTCGCCCGCCACTTCGTCGCCGCCGTCGTCGGCCGCGACCACGGCACCGTCCCGCCCCTCGGGAGCGGCCCGATCGGTGACGCCGTCCCGCCCCTCGGGCGCGGCCCGATCGGCGGCGCCCGCCGGCGAGGGCTCGGCGACGCCCAGCAGGCGGGCCATCGAGGCGCCGCCGACCTGCAGCTCGTCCAACCAGGACAGCAGCCGGTCCACCGGGTCGACCAGCTGCTGCACGTAGAGCGTGGCGGCGGTGACCTCACCGAGGCTCACCCAGCCCTTGAGGTAGAACCAGCCGCCGACGACGAGGGTCGCCACCACCGGCACCACGTAGCCGATCTCGGCCACCGGGAAGAAGACGGTACGCAGGAAGAGGGTGTAGCGCTCGGCGGCGTACGACCGGGCGATGTCGGCGTTCGTGCGGGCACGGCGGCGGGCCTGCTGGCGCAACGCCTCCGTGGTCCGTGAGCCCTCGACCGTCTCACTGATCCCGTCGGTGATGTCCGAGTAGGCCGCGTTCTCCCGCAGGTATCCGGCGGGCGCCCGGCGCAGGTACCACCGGGTGCCGGCCCACAGCACCGGGACCGCGATCAGACAGGGCAGTGCGAGCAGCGGGCTGACCAGCAGCAACGCGCCGATGATGAAGGCGGCCGTAACGAGCGCGACGAGCGTCTCGGGCACCGCGAGGCGGACCGTCCGGGACAGCGCCGAGACGTCCCGCGAGGTACGGGTCAGCAGGTCACCGGTGCCCGCACGCTCCACCGTGGAGAGCGGCAGCGCGAGCACCCGGTCGACGAACTCCTCCCGCAGCTGGGCCAGCACCCGCTCGCCGAGCCGCGCCGACGCCAGATGGGCGAAGCGGACCAGCACCGCCTGCACCACCACGAACCCGGCGATCAGCAGGGCCACCCGGTCCACCGTCACCTGGGACGTACCGCGGGAGATGCCCTCGACCAGGTCGCCGAGCAACCGCGGGGCGACCAGACCGGCCGCGGCGGCCAGGGCGTGCAGGCCGAGCGCCACGGCGAGGGCCCGCGGATGCCGGCGGATCAACGTACGCGCGTAGCGGCGCACCTGGGTGGCGTCGGCGACGGGCAGCGCGGCGGCCATCAGTTCTCCCCCCGGCTGACCGTGGCCCGGTAGCGCGGCTCGCTGTCGTACAGGTGGGCGTGGCTGCCCTCGGCCACGACCTTGCCGTCCTCGACGAAGATCACGTGCTCGGCGTGCCCGAGCAGCAGCGGGCTGGTGGTGCAGACCAGGGTGGTCCGGCCGGGTCGGGCCGCGCCCAGCCCGGCGGCGATCCGCGCCTCGGTGTGCGCGTCGACGGCGCTGGTCGGTTCGACCAGCAGCAGCGTCTCCGGGGCGGCGACCAGCGCGCGGGCGAGCCGCAGGCGCTGCTGCTGCCCCCCGGAGAACTCCCGGCCGCGCTCGGCGACCCGGCTGTCCAGCCCGTCGGGCAGCGCCTCGACGATGTCGGTGGCGCTCGCCGCCCGCAGCGCCGCGTCGAGCGCGTCGGCGTCGCCGAGGTCACGCGGGTCGAGCTCCGTCCGGAGCGGGCCGGTGAAGAGGCGCGCGTCGTTGTCGGCCACCAGGATCCGCTCCCGCACCGTCGCCAGTGGCAGCTCCCGCAGCGGTACGCCGTGCAGCGTGGCGTCCGAGTCGACGTACCGACCGAGCCGGTCGACGATCGCGGCGGCCTCCTCCGGGGTGGTGGCGGCGATCGCGGTGAACCGGCCCGGCGGCACGCGCACCCCGGACTCGACGTCGACCAGCTCCCCCGGCCCGTCCGGCACTGTCGCGGGTCGGGCCGGGTCGACCAGGTCCGGGGTGAGCCGGAGCAGCCGGACCACCCGCCGGGCCGCCACGTGCCCCCGGGTCAGCTTGTCCACCGCCTCGGTGAGCTGCCGGAGCGGGCTGACCAGGAACGCCGTGTAGCCGTAGAAGGCGACGAGCTGGCCGGGGCTGATCCGACCGTCCAGCGCGAACCGCGCCCCGAGCCAGGTCACCAGCACCAGGAACGCGCCGGGCAGCAACACCTGCGCCGCCTCCAGCAGCGACTCGACCCGGGCCACCCGTACGCCGTGCGAGCGGAGCGCCTGCGACTCGGCCCGGTAGCGGGCCGAGAGCATCGGCTCGCCGCCGACGCCGCGCAGCACCCGCAGGCCGGAGACGATGTCACCGGCCCGAGTGGTCAACTTCCCCTCGGCGTCCCGGTACGCGTGCTGCTGCCGATGCAGCGGCCGGATCAGCAGGCCGACCACCGCCATCAGCACCGGCACGCCGAGCACCACGACCAACCCGAGCGGTACCGACGCGCCGAGCAGGATCACCGCCACGGTCACGATCGCCACCAGGGCTCCGGTGCCCCGGGCCGTGATGTCGACGGCGTGCCCGATCTGGTTGATGTCGGAGGTGCCGATGCTCACCACCTCGCCGGTGGCCACCCGGCGCGGCAGGGCGGCACCGAGCCGGTTCGCGGCCGTCACCGTGAGCTGCACCGTCCGGTACGCGGCGGCGAGCCAGTTGCGTACGGCGCACTGGTGCCGCAGCACTCCGGCGACGGCCTGGAGCACGCCGAGACCGAGCAGCACCAGACCCCAGGTGAGCAACGCGCCGTCGTCCCGACGACTCAGCCCGTCGACGGCCCGACCGACGGCGGCCGGCATCAGGGCCTGGGCGACCATCCAGGTCACGCCGAGCAGGATGCCCGTCGCGAAGATCAGCTTTTGCCGGCCGGCCAACCAGATCAGGTAGCGGGTCGCCGACCGGTCATCGGGTACGCCGGGATCTCCGGCCGGTGAGAAACGCATGGCCCGTCGACGCTAGGCGGCCGGCGGTTGCCCGTGCGAACCAATTACCAGCTGACGGACGTGTTCTTCGGCACCCCAGGGGTCAGCGATCGACCTGCGTGAAGTCCCAGGCGTGCGGCGGTCGGGCGACCAGCATCGGCGGCGGATCCGGGAACGCGGGCGGATCGCTGCGCCACTTCGAGATCACCACCAGCCGATGATCGGTGGAGGAGAAGACCTCACTGCTGAGGTGGCGCGGATCGTGCTCGAACTCCGGCAGGGCCGTGTCGCAGACCCAGGTGATCAGGTCGGCGAGGCCGTACGACTCCGCCCGCACCTCCCACATCCGGACGATCACCGCACGTCCCCGGGGACGCTGACGACGGTCAGCGGCATCGCCGAGTCGGCCGGCAGGTCCAGCCGGCTCGGCTCCACCCCGGCGGCGACCAGGTGCGAGCCGAGCGCGGCGACCATCGCCCCGTTGTCGGTGCAGAGCTTGGGCCGGGGCACCCGGACGCGGACGCCGTACTTCTCGGCCCGCTGCTCGGCCATCGCCCGCAGCCGCGAGTTCGCCGCCACTCCCCCACCGATCACCAGCGTCTCGATCCCGTTGGCGCGGCAGGCCTCCAGCGCCTTCACGGTGAGCACGTCGCAGACCGCCTCCTGGAAGGAGGCCGCCACGTCGGCCACCGGCACCGGCTCACCCGCCCGCTGGCGGGCCTCCACCCAGCGCGCCACCGCCGTCTTCAACCCGGAGAAGGAGAAGTCGTACCGGTGCGCGGCGAGGTCCTTGGCGGCGGTGAGGCCGCGCGGGAAGCCGATGGCCGCCGGGTCGCCGGCCCTAGCCTCCCGGTCGATCGGCGGACCACCCGGGAAGGGCAGCCCGAGCAGCCGGGCCACCTTGTCGAACGCCTCGCCGGCCGCGTCGTCGATGGTGGCGCCGAGCGGAGTGACCCCGCGCGCCAGGTCGTCGACGAGCAGCAGCGACGAGTGCCCACCGGAGACCAGCAGCGCGATCGCCGGCTCCGGCAGCGGCCCGTGCTCCAGGGTGTCCACGGCGACGTGCGCCGCGAGGTGGTTCACCCCGTAGACCGGCTTCTCGGCGGCGAGCGCGTACCCCTTGGCGGCGGCCACGCCGACGAGCAGCGCGCCGGCCAGCCCCGGTCCGGAGGTGACGGCGATCGCGTCGATGTCCGCGATGGTCACGCCCGCCTCGGTCAACGCCCGGTCCATGGTCGGCACGATCGCCTCCAGGTGGGCCCGGCTGGCCACCTCGGGCACCACACCGCCGAAGCGGGCGTGCTCCTCGACGCTGGAGGCCAGCGCGTCCGCGAGCAGGGTGTGCCCGCGGACGATGCCGACCCCGGTCTCGTCGCAGGAGGTCTCGATGCCGAGGATGAGCGGTTCGTCAGCCATGGATCAGTCCTCGCTCCGCTGCATGACCAGCGCGTCCGTGTTGCTCGGTTGGTAGTAGCCGCGCCGCACCCCGATCGGCTCGAAGCCGTACATCGCGTAGAGCCGCTGGGCGGGGGCGTTGTCGACGGCGACCTCCAGCAGGGTGCTGCGCGCACCACGCCGGGTCGCCTCGGCGAGAAGGTCCTCCAGGAGCAGCCGGCCGACGCCCCGACGCTGGGCGTCCCGCCGGACCGCGATGTTCTGCACCCACACCTCGTCCGGTGGGGCCCCGGCCAGCCCGGCGTAGCCGAGCACGACGTCGTCGTCGCCGGTCGCGATGCGGTAGTAGTGCCCGTTGGCCAGCTCGTTCCAGAACATCGCCGCCGACCACTGCTCGGCGCCGAAGAGGTCCGCCTCGATCGGCAGCACCTCGTCGATGTGCCACCAGCGGAAGCTGCCGAGCCGCACGGTGCTCACGGCGCAACCCTTGTTCGCGACTGCGGGGCTCGCAGGCCCGGCTCACTCCTCGCGCTCACGGGAGGACCGGCTTGCGGGCGATCGACGCCACGGCATCCGGGCGGCGCAGGTAGAGCGGGGTGAGCCGCTCGCCGGGCGCGCCGGCGCGAATCCGCTCGGCGGCCAGACGGGCCAGTTCGAGCGGGTCCGGGAAGCGGGGCTCGGCGCGGACCGGCAGCCCCAGGACATCGGCGTACCGGTGCGCGCCGTCGCCCACCGCGACGGTGGCCGCGAGGTCGCGGGCCCGCTCGGCGGCGACCGCGGGGGCGCTCACCTCCGGCCCGGCGATCCGCTGGCCCGCGCCGTCGTAGACCGCCCAGTAGACCTCCCTGCGGCGCGCGTCACTGACCGCCAGCACCGGCTCGCCGGCGGCCACCGGGTGACCGATGCCGTCCAGCGAACAGACACCGTACGTGGGTACGCCGAGCACCTGGCCCATCGTGGCGGCCGTGACCAGGCCCACCCGCAGCCCGGTGAACGGACCTGGGCCGAGCCCGGCGACGATCGCCGCGAGGTCGGCGGGGCGGGCGCCCGCCTCGGCGAGGACGGCGTCCACCTCCGGGGCGAGCAGTTCACCGTGCGCCCGGGCATCGACCGTGCACCGGTGCGCCCGCAACGCGACGCCGTCCGCCGAGACCTCGACCAGCGCCGCGGTGACCGCAGGGGTCGAGCTGTCCACCACGAGTACGAGCACGGTATGCCAGCCTAGCCGGACCTCTCGTCACGCCCGGTGACGCCCCACCCGCCGTCCCACATCCCGTACCGACGTTCGTCGTTGCCGTCCCCCGAACGTCTCCGCCCGCGCCGATTCGTGCCGCGAGTCGCCGCGACCACCACCGTCGGTGCCGTAACTACTCGCGAGCTTGATACCTCACAGGCATAAATATGGGTCTTGTGACGCATCTGTGGGTGGTTCGGTGTGTCGGACCCGATCGGCGGCGGGCCTGGCGGGATCGGTCGAGTCGGGTAGTCGCCGCCGCGGTACCGCCACGGCAGCGGCCTGCCCCACGATTGCCGCCATGTCGACCCGCCTCGTGAGGATCCTCAGCCGTACCGTCCGACAGCAGCGCGAGTCGCGTGCGCTGACCCAGCGGCAGCTGGCGGAGCTGGCCGGGTTCAGCCAGGCCACTGTCGCCCGCATCGAACGCGGCGACCGCACCCCGACCCTGCCCGTGCTCGAGAACCTGCTCGCCGCGATGGGCGGACAGCTCACGGTCGCGGTCGAGCCGCTCGACGCGCACCTGGACGCCGAGCTGGCCGCCCTGGCCGGCCGCCCACTGGCCGACCGGATCGAGCGCCTCAACCTGGACCAGCTGCTCGACCGGCTGGGTGACCTGCCGAACGCGATCACCGGGGCGACCGCCGCGCTGCTCCAGGGGGCGCCGCTACCGGTCGACGCCCCGGAGCTGGCGATCCGCTGGCGCGACTCCGCCCGGCTGACCCGCTGGTTGGAGAAGGCGTACGGCCAGCGGTGGAACGCCCGGTGGAAAGAGTTCGGCGGGCCGCACCTCGAACCCGAGGAGCCGGGCGAGCATCGCTGGCGCACCCCGCTACGGCGAGATCCGCGCGGTCATGTGCGACGAGCTGCCGGAGACCGTCGAGGTCCGGCACGGTGGCCGGAGCTACCGGGTGGTGCCCCTGGTGCAGCTGGACGTGACCGATCCCCGCACGGCGGCGCTCCTGCACCGCTACCGCGAAGGGCAGCTGCGCCCGCGCACCGGCCACCACCCGGCGTGACCGGTCAGCCGGCGGACCGCTCCCAGTCGACGGTGGGACGGCCGGCGTCGGCGAGGGCCTTGTTGGCCGCGCTGAACGGCCGGCTGCCGAGGAAGCCACGCGGATTCATCGGGCTGGGATGACCCGCCTCCAGCACGACGTGCTGCGGGCTGGTGACCAGCGCCGCCTTCTTGCGGGCGTAGCCGCCCCAGAGCAGGAAGACCACCCGCTCGGGGAGCGCGTCGAGCGCCCGGATGGTGGCGTCGGTGAACTCCTCCCACCCCTGGTTGGCGTGTGAGCCGGGAGTGGCCTGCCGGACGGTGAGCACGCTGTTGAGCAGCAGCACGCCCTGGGCCGCCCAGCCGGCGAGGTTGCCGCTGCGCGGCTTCGGCGCTCCGACGTCCTCACCGAGCTCCTTGAAGACGTTGCGCAGCGACGGCGGGACGGAGACGCCCTCGCGGACGCTGAAGCTGAGTCCGTGGGCCTGCCCGGCCCGGTGGTAGGGGTCCTGCCCGAGGATCAGCACCCGGCAGGCGCCCGGTGGGCAGAGCCGGAAGGCGGAGAAGAGGTCCTCCAGGGGCGGAAAGACCGGCCCGGCCGCGTACTCGCGGGCGACGAACTCACCCAGCGCCGCCGTGCGGGCCGGATCGAGGTGCGGGGTGAGCAGGGAGCGCCACTCCTCCGGCAGGAGCGCCGGCAGGTCCAGGGCGGGAACGTCGGCCATCGGCAACCTTTCGCAGTCGGTCGGCCCTCTTCCTACCAGCCGCCCCCGACACCGCCGCGGCGGGAGACCGCCGCTCGGGTGGCCGGCGTGGGAAGGAGCCGCTCAGGCCAGGGCGTCGAGGCGCTGCGGCCAGTCGCCGCCCACCGGCTCGAGCTCGACGATCCGGGTGTCGTCCTCGCGGCGGTCGATGCGTACCCGAAGGTGCGCGTCGGTGAGCTGCTCGACCAGCCCCTCGCCCCACTCGACCACCGTCACCGACTCGTCCACCGAGGCGTCCAGGTCCAGGTCGTCGATCTCGGCGCGCGGATCCGCGGCGTCTCCCAGCCGGTACGCGTCGGCATGCACCAGCGCCACCCGGCCGCCGCCGGCCGGATCGGGCCGGTGCACCCGGGCGATCACGAAGGTCGGCGAGGTGATCGCACCCTGCACGCCGAGGCCGGCGCCGATGCCCTGGGTCAACGCGGTCTTGCCGGCGCCCAGCGGACCGGTCAGCAGCACCAGGTCACCGGCGCGCAGCACGTCGGCCAGCCGGCGGCCGAACTCCTGCGTGTCGGAGACGGTGGGCAGCTTCACGACGACCTTGTTCAACACTCCTCCAGGAACCTCGCCACCGCGGCGTTGACCTCGTCCGCATGCTCCAGCATCACCACGTGGCCACTGTCGGGGATCTTGACGAACTCGGCGTGCGGCAGCCGGCGGACGATCTCCTCCGAGTGGGTCACCGGTGTGATCATGTCCTTGTCACCGACGACCACCAGCACCGGCGTGCCGGCCAGCGCGGCCAACGCCGGGTACCGGGAGTGCGTGGCCAGCGTACGCAGGTACCGGGTGACCGTGTCCGCCGAGGTGCGCGAGTTCATCGTCTCCACGTACGACACGAGGGCCGGGCTGGGACTACGGCCCCCGAAGCCGTACTTGCGGGTGAGCAGCCACGCCACGTTCGACGTCGACTTGCGGGCCTTGTCGATGACCGTGCCGCCGTAGCGGGTGGCGTTGCTCATCATGTGCAGCACCGGCCCGCCGACCCGGCCGATCAGTGCCGGCGCCACCAGCTTGGTCTCGGCGAGCAGCCCGCCGGAGGTGGCCATCAGCACCGTGCCCACGACCCGGTCGCCGAACATCTCCGGAAACAACTCGGCGAGGGCCATGATGGTCATCCCGCCCATCGAGTGACCGATCAGCACCAGCGGCCCCTCCGGGGCGGTCCGGTCGATCACGCGGCGGAGGGTGTGGCCGAGCAGGGTGAGGTCGTACTCGCCGGTCTCCAACCTGCCGGAGCGGCCGTGGCCGGGCTGGTCGTACGCGACCACCCGGTGCTCGCCGCGCTCGGTGAGCATCTTGCGCTGGAAGTGGAACGTCCCCATGTCCAGGCAGAAGCCGTGCACCAGCACCACCGTCGGCCGGCGCGGCGCCGCGCGTTTCGGCTCGACGACCTCTACGTGGATGTCGGTACCGTCCGGCAGCTCCAGCTGGAACGCCTCGTCGTACGGTTGCTGGCCGAACTGCTCGTCGGCGTACGGATCGGCCGGACGGGACTTGAGCCGGCGGACCAGTACGCGTTCGGTGGCGACGCCGGCGGCCAGACCAGCGGCGGCGACCCCCACCGCGGCACCGACCACCCCCGCGACCCGGCCGGCCGCGCTCCGCGGCCGGGGGATGCGGTACGGCGTCACGGCGCGACCCCGGCTCGCAGGCCTGGCGCACTCCTCACACCCACAGTCGCTACCTTCGCTCGCGATCGCGGGGCCCGCGAGCCCGACTCGCCGCTCACGGTCGTTCGCCGTCGTAGACCCGGGGCACCCGGCTGCTGCCGAACCGGGTGACGATCTCGTAGTTGATGGTGCCCACGGCCTCGGCCCAGTCGTCGGCGGTCGGCTCGCCGTCGGCGCCGCTGCCGAAGAGGGTCACCACGTCGCCGGCCTCGACCGGGTCGTCCCCGCAGTCGAGCACGAACTGGTCCATGCAGACCCGGCCGGAGATGGTCCGTCGCACGCCGCCGAGGTGCACCGGACCGCAGTTGGAGGCGTGCCGGGGCACCCCGTCGGCGTAACCGAGCGGCACCACGGCCAGGTTCGACTCCCGTTCGGTGGTGTACGTGTGCCCGTACGAGACGCCGCTGCCGGACGGCACCCGCTTGCTCAGCACCACCTTGGCGCGGGCCGTCATCGCCGGGCGCAGACCGAAGGTCTCCCCCGCCACCGGGGAGAGACCGTAGACGGCCAGCCCGGGTCGGACCAGGTCGAAGTGGGTGTCGGGGCGGGTCAGGGCGGCCGCCGAGTTGGCCAGGTGCCGGTAGCGGGGACGCAGCCCCGCCTCCTCGGCCATGCTCAGCCCCTCGTGGAAGACGGCCAGTTGCCGGTCGGTCGTCGGATGACCGGGCATGTCGGCGTAGACGAAGTGGCTCCACACCCCGACGACCTCGATCAACCCGTCGGACTGCGCCTTGGCGGCCGCCTCGAGCAGGGCCGGCCAGTCCGCGACGGTCGCCCCGCCCCGGGAGAGCCCGGTGTCGATCTTCAGGTGCAGCTGCGCCGGACGTTCCGCGCGCCGGCTCGCCTGGATCATCTCGTCGAGCTGCGGAAGGCTCGCGGCGGCCAGGTCGACCCCGGCGGCGATCCCCTCGTCCAGCGGCAGCCCAGGGGCCAGCAGCCAGGCCAGCACGGGCGCGGTGATCCCGGCCCGGCGCAGCGTGAGCGCCTCGTCGAGCGTGCAGACGCCGAGCCAGGAGGCCCCGCCGTCCAGCGACGCGCGGGCGGCCGGAACCATGCCGTGCCCGTACCCGTCGCCCTTCACCACCGCCATCACCTCTGCGGTGGTGCCGGACCGGATCCGGCTCACGTTCTCACGGATCGCGTCAAGATCGACGCGTACCTCGGCCTGCCACATGTGCCCAGCGTACTTTCCGGTGTGATCAACGCGCGGCTGGACGCACGCGTGCGTGACCAGCGCCGTGCCCGACCGCCCGCAACGCCGCCCCGGTGGGGGGCCGACCCGGGCCGCGCCCACGACACCGCGGGACGATCAGCCCAGCCGGGCGATCACCGGGCGGAGCGCGGCGGCCACGTCAGGTGCGATCACCGGGCCGCTCCGGGCCGCCTCGCGGCCGGCCAGCCCGTGCAGGTACGCCGCCGCGGCCGCCGCCCGCTCCGCGGGCAGGCCACCGGCGAGCAGCGAGCCGAGCAGCCCGGCCAGCACGTCACCGGTGCCGCCGGTGGCCAGCACGGGGGTGCCGGTCGGGTTGACGTACGCCCGGCCGTCGGGCGTGCCGATCACCGTCCGGTCGCCCTTGAGCAGGACCACGGCGTTCATCCAGGCGGCGAGCCGCAGCGTGGCCCCCACCCGGTCGGCGCCCGGCTCCTCCCCGCAGAGCCGGGTGAACTCCCGGTCGTGCGGAGTGACCACGGTCGGGGCGTCCCGTTTGCGCAGGTTCTCGGCGAGGGAGCCGTCCACGAGCAGAGTGAGCGCGTCGGCGTCGAGCACTGCGGGAACCGGCGCGGCGAGCACCGCGCGCAGCTCGGCGGCGGCGTCCTCGCCGGTGCCGAGCCCCGAGCCGCAGACCCACGCCTGCACCCGTCCGGCGTCGGCGACCCGCCCGGTCGCGATCACGGAAGGGTGCTCGCGCAGCACCTCGTCCCGGGCGCCGCCGGCGTAGCGCACCATGCCGGTCGGCCCGGCCAACGCCCCACCCACGGAGAGCACCGCCGCGCCGGGGTACGTGGCCGAGCCGGTCGCCACCCCGACCACTCCCCGGGTGTACTTCTCCGACGCCGGGCCGAGCTTCGGCCACCACCGCACGATGTCCGACCGCTCGGTGACCCGCAGCGCCGGTGTGCCGCGCAGCCACGGCCCGAGCCCGATGTCGACCAGCTCGACCTCACCGGCGAGCGGGGCGGCCGGGCCCACCACCAGGGCGGCCTTCAACGCCCCGAAGGTCACCGTCACGTCGGCCCGGACCGCGTTCGGCCGGCCGGCGGCGGTGAGCGGCACGTGGCCGGTGTCGACCGTGACCCCGCTCGGCACGTCCACCGCCACCACGGTGGCCCGCAGGCCGTCGCGCCCGCAGCAGCCGGCCAGGCTGGCGGCCAACTGCTCCGCCGTCTCCCGCAGCCCGCCGGTGCCGCCGATGCCGACGATCCCGTCCAGCACCAGGTCGAGCACGGCCGGCGGGCGGTCGACGACCCGGCCGCCCGCCGCGCGCAGCGCGGCGAGCCCTTCGGCGTGGGCCCGGCCGGGAGTGAGCAGCAGGGCCGACACCGCGACGCCGCGCCGGGCCAGGTGGGCGCCGGCGAGGAGCGCGTCGCCACCGTTGTCGCCCGAGCCGGCCAGCACCAGCGCCCGGGAGCCGTAGACACCACCCCGGTCGGCGAGGATCAGCGCGCAGCGGCGGGCCAACCCGGCGGCCGCGCGCTGCATGAGGGTCCCGGGCGGGAGGGTGCCGAGCAGGCCGGCCTCCGCCGCGCGTACGTCCGCCACCCGCCACACCGGTCTCACGGCACCGTCTCCCGTCCCACGTCCCGGGCCGATCGGCCCGACCGACCTTCAGCGTTCCGCGACCACCATCGCCGAGGCGATCCCGCCGTCGTGCGACAGCGAGAGGTGCCAGCGGTTGATCCCGTGCTCGACCGCCGCCGCGGCCACCGTGCCGGAGACGGAGAGCCAGGGCCGTCCGCCCGGATCCGGCACGATCTCGCAGTCGTGCCAGTTCAGGCCGGCCGGCGCGCCGAGCGCCTTGGCCACCGCCTCCTTCGCGGCGAACCGCGCCGCGAGCGACTCCGGCAGGCGCGGGCTGCCGGCGCGGGTGTACCGCTCGGCCTCGGTGAAGAGCCGCTCGGCGAGCAGCGGCGTCCGCTCCAGCGCCCGGGCGAACCGGTCGACCAGCACGACGTCGATGCCGACAGCGACGATCACCACTTCACCCTACCGGCGGAGAACCGCGCAGATTAGCCGCCGGGTCCGCGCCGGACAACGCCTGTGGACGACCTGGGCGTACGACCGCCGCACGCCGTCCACAGGGCACCCGGAACGCGCCTCCGGCCGCCTAACGTCACGCTGTCGACGCCGATCGACGCGGGGGGGGTGCGGGGATGACCGAGGAGCAGTTCACGGTCCGGCCGGAGGTGCTGCGGGAGGCGGCGCGGGCGCTGGACGACGACGCCTACCGGCTGGCGCACGGGCTGGCCGGCACGCCGGGGCTGACCGTGGCCGCTCCCGGCTGGTCGACGGCCGCGGCGCTGGACGCGTTGGAGGTCGCGGTGCACGGCTGGTTCGGCCGGCTCGGCGGTCGGGTGGCCGAGGCGGGTGGAGCGGTCCGGGCGTCGGTCGACGGATATCAGGCGGTCGACGACCGCGCCGCCCGCCGGCTCGCCGTCCTGCCCCGATGACCACGATCGGTTACGCCCAGCTCTGGGCGGCCGATCCGGGCGCCTGGCGCACCGCCGGCGCGGAGTGGGCCGGGCTGACGGCCCTCGTCGACAGGCGTTCGGCGGCGCTGGCGGCGCGGGGTGCGGCGCTGGCGCAGGGGTGGTCGGGCACGGCGGCCACCGCGGCCGGCGCGCGGGTCACCGACCTCCGCGCCGACCTGACCTCGGTGACGCCGGCACTGATCGAGGCCGACCAGGTGCTCGCCGAGCTGGCGGCACGGATCGCGACCGCGAAGGGGCAGCTCGCCGCCGCCGTGGCCGTCGCGGACGCGTCCGGGCTGGCGATCGACCGCGAGGGGCGGGTGAGCACGGATCCGGCCCGGATCCGGCCGAGCGAGCGGGACGGCCCGGCCGCGGCCCGCGTGACGGCGGCCCTGCGGGAGGCGCTCGAGTCGGCCGGTGCCGCCGACCGGGCGGCGGCGGCGAAGCTGGCCGCGCTCGCGGGGGCCGCCACGGCGGGCTGGCAGGAGCCGCCGCCGCCCGTCCGGCCCGGGCCGGACGCCGACCCGGCGCTCGTCCGGGCCTGGTGGGCGGGGCTGACGCCGGCCCAGCGGCGCTGGCTGGTGGCGCGCGAGCCGGCGCTGGTGGGCCGGTTGGACGGGGTGCCGGTGACCGCCCGCGACCAGGCCAACCGCCTCCTGCTCGGCGCTCACCGGGCGGAGTTGGTTGCGCAGCGGGAGCGGTTGCTGGGCCGGGTGCCCACCGGCCCGGTCGAGGCGGCCCGGCTGCGCTGGCTCGCCGGCCGGCTGACCGGCCTGGACGCGCTCACCGACCGGCTGACCGGGGCGGCGGGGCCGCGCGCGTACCTGCTCGGGCTCGACCCGGCCGGGGAGGGGCGGGTGGTCGTCGCGCTCGGCGACCCGGACCACTCCGACCGGGTGCTGACGTACGTGCCGGGGATGACCGCCGGCCTCGACGACGCGCCCGGCGAGCTCGGCCGGGCGGCACAGGTGCTCTCCCGCTGCGCCGAGCTGGCGCCCGACGAACGGAGCGCGGCCGTGCTCTGGCTCGACTACGACGCTCCGGACTTCCTGCACGAGGCGGTCACGGCCGGCCAGGCGCGGGACGCGGGGCCGACCCTGCACAACTTCCAGGAGGGGTTGCGGGCCACCCACGAGGGCCCGCCGGCCCGGCAGACCGTGCTCGGGCACAGCTACGGGTCGCTGGTGGTGGGCACGGCCGCCCGGGAGCACGGCTTGGCCGCCGACGCCCTCGTCTTCGTGGGCTCGCCGGGAGTCGGTGTGGGGCACGCCACCGAGCTGCGCGTGCCCTCCGGCGAGGTCTGGGCGAGCAGCGCGCCGGACGACGTGATCCGGCTGGCCCGTTCCCCGGACGACCTGGCCCGGCGGGCCATGTTCCACGCCTCGCCGTTGGCTGCGGCGCTCGGCTGGCCGGGGCAGGGTGGGCACGAGCTGTGGTTCGGGCGGGATCCGGCGACGCCGGGCTTCGGCGGTCGGATCTTCGCCAGCGGAGCGCGCGGCCACACCGGCTACTGGGACGCGGAGAACCCGGCGCTGGACGGCATGGCCCGCATCGTGCTCGGCCGCTGACTGCCGGGCCACGGTCTCGGACGGCCGGGGCGACCACCGCCGGCAGCTCCGGGCCAGCCACCACGACCTGCCGGCGGCCGGCGTAGTTCGGCGTCGAAGCTGGTCACCGGCGCGCACGAGGTGCGCAGGCGGCTTCCCGAAACACCGAGGTCCCGGCCCACCGGGTGCGGCGGACCGGGACCGGACGGGTCGTCGTGGCTACTCGACGGTGACCGACTTCGCGAGGTTGCGCGGCTGGTCGACGTCGTGCCCCCGGGCGGCGGCGATCTCGGCGGCGAGCACCTGCAGCGGCACGGTGGTGACCAGCGGCGAGAGCAGGGTGGGCGTCCGCGGCACGTAGATCAGATGGTCGGCGTAGCGGACGACCGCCTCGTCGCCCTCCTCCGCGATCACGATGGTCCGGGCGCCCCGGGCGCGGACCTCCTGGATGTTGGAGACGACCTTGTCGTGCAGCATGCCCCGGCCCACCGGCGAGGGCACTACGCAGATCACCGGCGTGCCCTTGTCGATCAGCGAGATCGGGCCGTGCTTCAGCTCGCCGGCGGCGAAGCCCTCGGCGTGCATGTACGCGAGCTCCTTGAGCTTGAGCGCGCCCTCCAGCGCCACCGGGTAGCCGACGTGGCGGCCGATGAAGAGGATGGTCGGCTCGGACTTCAGCGCGCGGGCCAGCTCGCGGACCGGCTCGATCCGGTCGAGCAGTTCCCGCAGCTTGCCCGGCATCTCCTGCAGCTGGGCGACCACCGCGCCCACCTCGTCGGCGAACTTGATCCCGCGTACCTGGGCCAGGTGCAGGCCGATCAGGTAGCAGGCGACGACCTGCGTGAGGAACGCCTTGGTGGAGGCCACGGCGATCTCCGGGCCGCCGTGGGTGTAGAGCACGGCGTCGGACTCGCGCGGGATGGTGGAGCCGTTGGTGTTGCAGATGGCGAGCACGCGGGCCTTCTGCTCCTTGGCGTGGCGCAGCGCCATCAGGGTGTCCATCGTCTCGCCGGACTGCGAGATGACCACGATCAGGGTGGACCGGTCGAGCACCGGGTCCCGGTAGCGGAACTCGCTGGCCAGCTCCACCTCGCAGGGGATCCGGGTCCAGTGCTCGATGGCGTACTTCGCGACCAGGCCGGCGTGGTACGAAGTGCCGCAGGCCACGATGAAGATCTTGTCGACGTCCCGCAGGTCCTGGTCGCTGAGGCGGACCTCGTCGAGCGCGATCTCGCCCGACTCGGTGAGCCGGCCGAGCAGGGTGTCGGCGATCGCCTGCGGCTGCTCCTCGATCTCCTTGAGCATGAACCAGTCGTAGCCACCCTTCTCGGCGGCCGACGAGTCCCAGTCGATGTGGAAGTCCTTGCCGCTGGCGGGCTGGCCGTCGAAGTCGGTGATCTCGATCGTGTCGCCGGTGATCAGGACGATCTGGTCCTGCCCCAGCTCCACCGCGTCCCGGGTGTGCTCGATGAACGCGGCGACGTCGGAGGCGAGGTAGTTCTCCCCCTGACCCCGGCCCACCACGAGCGGGGAGTTGCGCCGCGCGCCGACCACGGCACCGGGTACGCCCGCGTCGACGGCGAGCAGGGTGAACGCGCCCTCCAAGCGCTGGCAGACGACCCGCATGGCGGCGGCGAGCAGCTGCGGAGCGTCCGGCTGGCCGGCGGCGCGCAGTTCGGTGAGCGCGGCGGAGAGCAGGTGGGCTACGCACTCGGTGTCGGTGTCGCTGGTGAACTGGACGCCGTCGGCCTCCAGCTCGGCGCGGAGCTTCGCGAAGTTCTCGATGATGCCGTTGTGGATCACGGCCACCCGGCCGTCCGGGGCGACGTGCGGGTGGGCGTTGCGGTCGGTGGGACCGCCGTGGGTGGCCCAGCGGGTGTGCCCGATGCCGGTGGTGCCGTCACCGATGCCGATCGGACTGGCCGCACAGGAGGTGGGATCTTCGGCGGCGCGCTCGGAGAGCACCTTCTCCAGGTTGGCCAGCTTGCCGGCCTTCTTCTCGGTCAGCAGCTGCCCGTCGCACACCACGGCGACGCCCGCCGAGTCGTAGCCGCGGTACTCCAGCCGCCGCAGCCCGTCGAGCACGATGCCGAGCGCCGGCCGCGCGCCGGCGTAACCCACGATTCCACACATGGTCCGCAGCCTAACCCAGTTTCGCTCATCGCGTGTGCGCGAAAGCCCGGTAAACGATCACTGAACTTGAGCGAACGACCGAGTCGACGCGACGACCGGACCGAATCCCTGGCCGGACGTGCGACGACGCGGCGGTTCACCGCCCCCGCCTACCCGTACATCCACTGCCGCAACCGGCGGACGGGCGACCAGCTGACCGGCGACAACCCGCCGCGCCGAGTTCACGTCCCGTCCGTGTCCGTACCGGACCAGATGTCCGAACCGTGCGGCCGGCGGACCACTGATCTCCGCGGCCGGGCCGTTGGTCGCCACGACCGGACCACCGAAACGCCGCCGCCGGACCGTTGATCGACACGACTTCCTTGACGTCGCGGTGTCCGGGTCGGCGGATGCCCCGACCTCAAGGAAGTCGAGTTGATCTCGCAGCGCCGCCGCACGCCGAGGGCCGGGAGGCCGGGGGCCGGGGGCCGGGGGCCGGGGGCCGAGAGGCCGAGGCCGGGAGGCCGGGAGGCCGGGAGGCCGGGAGGCCGGGAGGCCGGGAGGCCGGGAGGCCGGGAGGCCGGGAGGCCGGGAGGCCGGGAGGCCGGGAGGCCGGGAGGCCGGGAGGCCGGGAGGCCG